>CAZUHP010000019.1:0-54548 GCA_964620595.1 uncultured Desulfarculaceae bacterium
CCTCCACCTCCAGGACCTGGTTCCAGGCCTGGCGGAGCTGGTCCATGGCCTTTTGGTACAGGTCGGCGCTGTTTTCTATATCCTCCACCAGCTTTAGGTAGCGTGGCTCGCTGGTGGCGGCCTTGATCATGCCGATCAGCTCGGCGATGTTGTCGAAATCCCTAACCGCCGCTTCCAGCAACTGGGGGTTGCGGTCGATTTGGCTCTGCAAGGTTTCGGTCTGCAACAGGCCGCCCTCGGCCAGGAGCTTGTTGGCCAGGGATATCTTTCGGATGCGCTCCAGCAGGACCTCCTGCCCAGCGCCGGAGCGGATCTCCTGGTTCAATAGCTGGTTCTGGCCGTCCAGGTAGTCGTTGCAGGCCCTTATGTATCTCTCCCCCGCCGAGTCCAGGGTGCGGCGGGCCTGCAACAGGGCTTGGTTGAGCCGGCGGGCCTTTTCCGCGGTTTGTTCGTATTGTTTGAGCTTGGCCGCCGCCTCGTCTATCTGGCCCTTCAGGTCCGTCAGCACCTGGGAGCCTTCTGCCAGTTGCCGGGCCTGGTCGAACAGTTTCTTGACCGCCGCAATGGCCTTGAGCCCCTGCTGGCGGTATTTCTCGTCGGCGCTCAGGATGAAGGCCTGGTAATTGGCCATGGCTTCCAGGGAGGCGGCTTGGATCTGGGAGAAAAGCTTGACCTGGGGCACGTAGTCCTGGGCCACCCGGGCGGATTCCCGGCCCACCTCGCGCATGTTCCAGAGGGCCAATCCCCCCATGACCAGGGCAATGACCAGCAGCAGGCCGAACCCGGTGGCGATCTTGGTTCCCACCCTCATTTTCCCAAACATGTTTTTCCTCCGAAAAAACACATTCACGAACAGGGCGCCAAGCCCGAGCCGCGGGGCAGGAAACGGCCGTGTCTTGCTGAAGGGGGGCGTTTCAATTTCAAGTTAATCCGGCAGCCCCGGGCGTCAAGAAAGGGCGGGGCCGCGCCGCGCTCCCTTGCCGCCGCCCGGGGCGTCCCCTGGCCGCTCTCTTTTACTGTCAGCGCAGTTCGTGGTATATAGACGTGCGGGCCCGGAGAGGCCGCAGCGGATAACCGATTGTTTTTAAATAAAATTGCCGGGGTAGTATTTTCGGCGCCTGGGCGGGCTCCGCGCCCGCCTCCCCCCGAGCCAGCCAAAGGTTCTACGCCATGTCCGAGATCGAAGTGAGCCGGCCCATATTGGAGGCCAACGAACGTATAGCCGAGGCCAACCGCCGCCTGTTCCGGGAGGCCGGGGTCAAGGTCATGAACATCATCTCCAGCCCCGGCGCGGGCAAGACCACCCTCTTGGAGCAGACGCTCTCCCGCCTGGCGGACGAGCTGGCGGTGGGGGTGGTGGAAGGCGACATCCAGAGCACCGAGGACGCCCAGCGGGTGGCAGCCTGCGGGGTGAAGGCGGTGCAGATCGAAACCAAGGGCGCCTGCCACCTGGACGGCCAGATGGTGAGCCAGGTGGTGGCGGCCTTTGACCTTGCCGAGCTGGATCTGCTGGTGGTGGAGAACGTGGGCAACCTGGTGTGCCCGGTGGAGTTCGACCTGGGCGAAGACATGAAGGTGGCGGTGCTTTCAGTGACCGAAGGCGACGACAAGCCCAGCAAGTACCCCCAGCTCTTTCAGGAGGCCGGGGTGCTCATCGTCAACAAGATCGACCTGTTGCCCTACATCGACTGCGACCTGGGGCGCATCCACGACACCTGCCGCCGCTTGAACCCCGAGCAGAAGATCTTTGACCTGTCCTGCCGCACCGGCGAGGGCGTGGAGGCCTGGGTGTCGTGGCTCAAGGAGTGGACCAGGAGCTGACCCCACCGGCGGGCAGCGGCCCCTTGCGGGTGCGCGGCCAGGTGGAGGGCGTGGTGCAGGGGGTGGGCTTCCGCCCCTTTGTCTACAACCTCGCCCGCGGGCTGGGGCTGAGCGGCTTTGTGACCAACACCGCGGCCGGGGTGGAGCTGGCGGTGCAGGGCCCGGGCCACCAGGTGAGCGAGTTCTTCCGGCGCCTGGTGGCCGAGGCCCCGCCCCTGGCCCGGATCAGCTCGCTGAACTGGGACGAGGAGGAGCCCCTGCCCGATGAGGAGGGCTTTGCCATCCAGGAGTCCCGGGCCGGCACCCGGCGCACCCTGATCTCGCCCGACGTGGCGGTGTGCGAGGCCTGCCTGGCCGAGCTGCGGGACCCGTCTGACCGCCGCTACCGCTATCCCTTCATCAACTGCACCCACTGCGGCCCGCGCTACACCATCATCCAGGACCTGCCCTACGACCGGCCCTTCACCACCATGAAGGTCTTTGAGATGTGCCCGGACTGCCTGGCCGAGTACCAGGACCCGTCCGACCGCCGCTTCCACGCCCAGCCCAACGCCTGCCCCGCCTGCGGCCCGCGCCTGTGGCTGGCCGACGCCGCGGGCCATGAGCTGGACTGCCCGGACCCCATCCGGGAGGCGGCCCAGGCCCTCCGCGCCGGCGAGGTGGTGGCCATCAAGGGCCTGGGCGGCTTCCACCTGGCGGCCGATGCCTTCAGCCAGGAGGCGGTGATGCGGCTGCGCTCGCGCAAGCACCGGGAGGAAAAGCCCCTGGCCCTCATGGTGCCGGACCTGGACGCCGCCCGGGAGCTGGTGGAGCTGGACCCGGCCAGCCAGGCGGCGCTCACCTCCCGCGAGCGGCCCATCGTGCTCTGCCCCCAGCGGCCGGGCTCCGGGGTGGCGCCCGCGGTGAACCCGCGCAACCGGCTGCTGGGCGTCATGCTGCCCTACACCCCCCTGCACCACCTGCTCATGGACGAGGGCTTCAAGGCCCTGGTCATGACCTCGGGCAACGTGAGCGAGGAGCCCATCTGCCTGGACAACCAGGAGGCGGTGCGCCGCATCGGCGCGGCCGCCGCCCGGGGGGCCATCGCCGACAAGCTGCTCCTGCACGACCGCGACATCTACCTGCGCACCGACGACTCGGTGGTGCGGGTGGTGGGCGGGCGCCTGCGCCAGATGCGCCGCTCCCGCGGCTTCGTGCCGGTGCCGCTGCGCCTGGCCGAGGGCCTGGCGCCGGAGGGCTGCCCGCCGGTGTTGGCCACCGGCGCCCATCTCAAGAACACCCTGTGCCTGCTGCGCGGGCGCGAGGCCTTTGTGAGCCAGCACGTGGGCGACCTGGAAAACCTGGAGACCCTGGAGTTCTTCCAGCTCACCGCCGGCCACCTGGAGCGCATCCTGGAGGCCCCGGCCGGGGTGCTGGTCTGCGACCTGCACCCGGACTATCTCTCCACCCGCTGGGCCCGGGAGGAGGCGGCGCGGCGCGGCCTGCCCCTGGTCAGGGTGCAGCACCACCACGCCCACGCCCTGGCGGTGATGGCCGAGCACGGGCTCAGGGGCCCGGTGCTGGCCCTCAGCCTGGACGGCACCGGCTACGGCCCGGACGGCACCGTGTGGGGCGGCGAGCTGCTCCTGGCCCGGCCCCGGGCCTACACCCGCCTGGGGCACCTCCTGCGCTTCCATCTCCCCGGCGGCGAGGCGGCGGTGAAAGAGCCCTGGCGGGTGGCCCTGGGCCTCCTGGCCGATCTCTACGGGCCGGCGGCCGCGGAGTTGGACCTGGAGCTGGTGCGCCGCTTCGGCGGCCACCTGCCGCTCATCGGCCGCATGAAGGAGCGGGGGCTGAACACCCCGGCCACCTCCAGCCTGGGCCGGCTCTTTGACGCGGCCGCGGCGCTCTGCGGCCTGCGCTTTTCGGTGGCCTACGAGGGCCAGGCCGCCATCGAGCTGGAGCAGGCCATGGACGCGCCGGCCGGGGAGGGCTATGCTTTCCAGGTCCTGGAGCGGGACGGCCTGCTCGTCCTGGACTGGCGCGAGGCCCTGCGCGCCCTGGTCCAGGAGGTGCTGGCCGGCGCCGGCCCGGCCCGGGTCTCGGCCCGCTTCCACGCCGGGCTCATCCAGGGCCTGGCCGCCTGGGCCCTGGCCGGGGCCCGGGCCGCCGGGGCGTCCCGGGTGTGCCTGGGCGGGGGGTGCCTGATGAACGCCGCCCTGTTGAGCGGCCTGCCGCCCCGCCTGGAGGCCGCGGGCCTGGAGGTGTATACGCCCGAGGAAATGCCGGCCGGCGACGGCGGCCTCTCCCTGGGCCAGGCCCTGGCCGGGGCCGCGGCCTGGGCCCGGGGCCTGGACGCCGGCCAGGAGGTGGTGCTGGGCCCCACAGACTAAGGAGCAAGCCAGTTGAAGCATGCAGACGAATACCGCGACCCCGAGCTGACCCGGAGCCTGGCCGAGGCCATCGCCGCCGCCAGCACCAAGCCCGTGCGCTTCATGGAGCTGTGCGGCACCCACACCATGTCCATCGCCCGCCACGGCCTCACCCAGATGCTGCCCCCCACGGTGGAGCTGGTCTCCGGCCCGGGCTGCCCGGTGTGCGTCACCGCCACCGAGGAGATAGACCGCGCGGTGAAGCTGGCCAGGGAGCCGGGCATCATCGTGGCCACCTTCGGCGACTTGATGCGGGTGCCGGGCAGCCACAGCTCCCTGGCCCGGGAGCGCGCCCGGGGCGCCAGGGTGGAGATCGTGTATTCGCCCCTGGACGCCATCGAGCTGGCCAGGCGCGAGCCCGAAACCCAGGTGGTGTTCCTGGGTATCGGTTTCGAGACCACCGCGCCCACCGTGGCCGCCGCCCTCATGATGGCCAAGCAGCAGGGCTTGAAGAACTTCAGCGTGCTGGCCGCCCACAAGCTGCTGCCCCCGGCCATGGCCGCGCTGCTGTCCGGCCCGGAGCTGGGCCTCAACGGCTTCATCTGCCCGGGCCACGTCACCACGGTCATCGGGACCGCCTGCTACGAGCCGGTGGCCGCCGAGCACGGCCTGCCCTGCGTGGTGGCCGGCTTCGAGCCGGCCGACATCCTGGCCACCCTCCTCATGCTGGTGCGGCAGGTGGAGGCCGGCCAGGCCAAGGTGGAGATACAGTACCGCCGCGCGGTGTCCCCCCAGGGCAACCCCCAGGCCCGCGCTCTCATGGAGCAGGTCTTCCAGCCGGTGGACGCGGCCTGGCGCGGCCTGGGCGTGATACCGGCCAGCGGCCTGGAGCCCGGCCCGGACTACAGCGACCTGGACGCGCGCAAGCGCTTCGACCTGGAGGTGCCCCCGGCCCAGGACCCGCCGGCCTGCCGCTGCGGCGACGTGCTGCGCGGTCTCTGCCGCCCGCCGGAGTGCAAGCTGTTCGCCACCGCCTGCAACCCCACCAGCCCGGTGGGGCCCTGCATGGTCTCCCAGGAAGGCACCTGCGCGGCCTGGTTCAAGTACCGGCGGGAGTAGGGGCGGCGCTTCCCGGGGCTGGCAAGGCTTTTTGCGGCATCTGATTCGAAAAGAGTTTGACCATGAGCGATACGATCCTACTGGACCACGGCGCAGGAGGGCGGGCCAGCCACGAGCTGCTCGAGCGGGTGTTCGCCCGCCACCTGTCCAACCCGGTGCTGGACACCCTGGACGACGCGGCGGTGGTGGACCCCCCGCCCGGCCGCCTGGCCATCAGCACCGACACCTTCGTGGTGGACCCCATCGTGTTCCCCGGGGGCAACATCGGCTCCCTGGCGGTGCACGGCACGGTGAACGACCTGGCCTGCCGGGGGGCCAAGCCTCTCTGGCTGACCGCCGGCTTCGTGCTGGAGGAGGGCCTGCCGGTGGAGGTGCTGGAGGAGGTGGTGGCGGCCATGGCCGAGGCGGCCAGGGCGGCCGGGGTGCTCATCGTGGCCGGTGACACCAAGGTGGTGGGCCGGGGCCAGGCGGACCACATCTTCATCAACACCGCGGGGGTGGGGGTCATTCCCGAGGGGGTGGATATCGGCGGCCACCTGGCCCGCCCCGGCGACGCGGTGCTGGTCTCGGGCACCATGGGCGACCACGGGGTGACCATCATGGCCCAGCGCGAGGGCCTGGGCCTGGAGGCACCGCTGGCCAGCGACTCGGCGCCCCTCAACGGCATGGCGGCCGAGTTGGTCGCCGCCTGCCCCGGCCTGCACGTGCTGCGCGACCCCACCCGGGGCGGCCTGGCCACCACCCTGAACGAGATCGCCGCCACCAGCAAGGTGGCCATCGAGCTGGACGAGGACGCCATACCGGTGGACCCGGCCGTGAGCGGGGTGTGCGAACTCCTGGGCCTGGACCCGCTCTACCTGGCCAACGAGGGCAAGCTCATCGCGGTGGTGGAAGGGGACCAGGCCCCCGCCGCCCTGGCCGCCATGCAGGCCCACCCCAAGGGCGGCCGGGCCGCGCTCATCGGCCGGGTGGCCGAGGCCCCGGCCGGCCGGGTGTGGATCAATACCTCCGTGGGCGGCCGCCGGGTGTTGGACATGCTCTCCGGCGAGCCCCTCCCCCGCATCTGCTAGGCCGCCGCGCCTGCCGCGGGGGGGCGAGGGCGTCCCCCTGGCCGGGTGCTCGCGCGGTTTCCCGGCGAGAACCCGGCGGGCGGCGTGCCCCAGGCCGCGCAAAAAAGCCGGGGAAGCCTTTTCCCTTGACCTGGGAGAGGCTTCCCCGGCGTGCCTGTTTGAAGCAGGGCTGCTACCCGGGCAGGCGGCAGTGCTCCGGCCCGCGCACCGATACCACCGGGCAGGGGGAGTGGCGGAACACCTTTTCCGCGGTGGAGCCGAACAGGGCGCCGGCCAGGTTGCCGCGGCCCTTGGTCCCCATCACCACCAGGTCCGCGCCCTCCTTCTTGATGGCCCGGATGATCTGCTCCCAGGGCAGGCCCACCCGGAAGATGAGGCGGCAGGGGATGTCGCCGGCGCGGGAGAGGTACTCCTTCTCCAACTCGGCGCTGCGGTCGGCCTGGATGGTCTCGATGTATTTTTCCTTGGACACACCGAACCCTTGGGCGCCGAGGCGCTCTATCTGCTCCAGGCCGCGGTCGTTGATCACGTTGAGCAGGATCAGCTCGCCGCCCAGGGCCCGGGCCAGGGTGAGGGCGTGTGTGAAGGTGGCCTCGGAGTAGGACGACAGGTCCACCGGGGCCATGACACGCTTCAGGTTGACGGTGCATTCTTCCATGACGATCTCCTTGTTGGTGAGATACAGGGCTAGGGCTTATTGTACCAATTTTGCGCCCCGGTTGCCTGGGGAGGGGCCGGGGGCGAGCCAAGCGCGCCAGGCCTCCAGCTCCGCCCGCCGCGCCCGCCGCCGCCCGCTGACCAGACGCCAGAAACGCGCCTCCCACTCGTCGCACAGGGCGAACAGGGGCGTGCCCTGCTCTGCCGGGGGCGCCGGCCCCAGGCGCTTGGCCAGTTCCGCCGCCACGGCGGACAGGCGCCCGGCCAGGCCGGGGTCCAAGAGCAGCCCCGGCCCCTCCTTTTCCAGCAGCCGGGCCAGGAGCCAGCCCTGGGCCGGATCGGCCTGCCCCAGCCAGGGCCAGGCGGCCAGCTCCTCGCGGCCGGCCGGGCCCAGCCCGGCCGCGGCCCTCGCCACCTCCGGCCCGAAGCCCAACAGCCGCATCACCGGGTTGAGCCGGCGGGAGGAAAAGGCGAAAGGGTCCAGCCCGGTGCACAGGTCCATGAGAGCGGCCCGCACCTCCCCCGCCAGGGTGGCATAGGCCCGCGACTCGGGGCAGGACTCCCGGGCGCACTTGTCGCGGTAGCCGGTGGGGCCGCGCAGGTCGCGGCCCTGGTTGCGCGCCGGGTGCAGCAGGCAGCCCACCTGGCGGCCGGCCGAGTCCAAGAAACCCAGGCCCGGGCAGGAGAAGCCGGTGAGGGGACGGCGGGGCAGCTCGCCGGCCAGGAAGGCGGCGCGGTTTTCAGAGAACAGGCGCCGCCAGGAGCCGCGGTCGTCCGCATGGTCATATCCGGCCGGCCGGATGGGCGGGCAGCAGGCAAAGCAGGACAGCCCCTCGGCGGGCATGCACAACGATTCGCTCATGAGGGGAGTATATACGCCCCGGGCAAAGAGGCAACCGCGCCCTTGGGGGGGTAGGCCCAACCAGGGCCGGCCAGGGGGCTCTTGGCCGAAGCAGGGGCCGTCCCCTTTCCGGTTTCGTTCTTTCGTCTATAATTAACGATATGACTCCTAGGGATTCATGGGATATCCTGCGCCGGGGCGGGCAGCCGCCTTGCCTGCGGGTCGGCTATCATCTTTGCCGGGGATGTCCGGGCTGGCGGGCCATGAGCCGCGCCGCCCGGACCGGCGGCCCCTGGCAAGGGGTGGTGATCCACTGCCCCTGCACCGGCCTCACCGCCCGGGCCCCGGCCAAGGGAGCCCAATGATGCCCAGGGTGTTTGTCCTCGCCGCCGCCCTCTGCCTGGCCTGCCTGCTCCCGGCGGCCCCGGTTGCCGCGGCAGGGGAGATACGGGTGGGCGCCTTCAGCACCGGCGACCTCCAGGGCTGGGAGGAGAAGTTCTTTTCCGGCCACACCACCTATTCCCTGGTGGACGACGGCGGCCGCCGGGTGCTCAAGGCGGTGAGCAAGGGGGGAGCCTCGGGGCTGTTCAAGGAGGTGGAGATCGACCTCAAGAAACACCCCGTGCTGCGTTGGTCCTGGAAGGTGGAGGGCATACTCCCCAAGGGCGATGCCCACACCAAGGGGGGCGACGACTACCCGGCCCGGGTGTACGTGGTGTTTCCCGCCTTTCTTTTCTGGAACACCAGGGGCATCAACTACATTTGGGCCAACCGCTTGCCCCGGGGCCAGGCCGTGCCCAATGCCTTTTCCAGCCAGGTGATCATGCTGGCGGTGGAGTCGGGCCCCGGGCAGGCCGGCCGCTGGGTGCGCGAGGAGCGCAACGTGTACCAGGACTACAAACGGCTCTTCGGCGAGGAGCCGCCCACCCTGGGGGCGGTGGCCATCATGACCGACACCGACAACACCGGCGGCCAGGCCACGGCCTATTACGGCGACCTCACCTTCAGCGCAAGATGACGGCGGCCTGGGCCTACTTGGCCAGGCGTTTCATCCAGCCGGCGTCCTTGAACCAGTGCTTCTGCAACTCCTGCAGGCGCCCGCTTCCCTGAAGCAGCAACAGGAAGTTTTGCACCAGGTTGTGCAGGAGCGGGTCCTTAGGGCTGAGGGCGATGCCCAACGGCTCGAAGGTGAAGGGCTTGTCCAGGGTCACGATGCCCTGGTCGGCGTAGCGGAAGCTGGCCACCGCGCAGAAGGGATAGTCGGCCATCACCACCTGCACCTGGCCCTCGAGCAGCATCTTCAGGGCGTCTTCCTGGTTGGCGGCGATCACCAGCTTGGCCTTGGGCAGAAGGTCCCTGGCCGCCATCTCGCTGGTGGAGCCCTTGTCCACGGCCAGGGTTATGTCGGGCCGGTTGAGCGAGGCCGGGCTCTTGATGGTCAGGGCGAGCTTCCTGTCCACCAGCACGCTCTGGCCGGTGACCAGGTGGGGGCCGGCGAACATGACCCGCGAGTTGCGCGGGGGGGTGATGGTCATGCCGGCGAGCACCAGGTCCACCTCGCCCTTTTGCAGGGCGGGCAGGAGCTGGTTGAAGGGCATGGCCTTGATCTCCAGCTTGACCTTGAGGGCCCTGGCCAGGTAGCGGGCCAGGTCCATCTCGTAGCCGATGATGGTGCCGTCGGCCGCGCGCACGCTGAGGGGCGGGTAGGTGGGGTCGGTGCCCACCACCAAGAGGCCGCGCTGCTTGATGCGGTCCAGCACCGGGCCGGCCTGGGCCGGGGGTGCGCTCAGGGCCAGGGCGAGGGCCAGGGCCAGGATCAGGGTCAAGGGGGCCAGGCGTCGGGTCATGGTTTGCCTCCTGGGCTGGAGTGTGGGGGGATGCCCCATTATGGGCCCCCTCCCGCGCCTTTGGCAAGGAACCGCGCCCCGGGGTGATTGACGAAAGGCCCCGCGCCGGTTATGTTCTGCTGGCAAGGACCAACGGGAGCGAAACCAGGTGACAGACCAGGCCCACATCAGAAACTTCTGCATCATCGCCCACATCGACCACGGCAAATCCACCCTGGCCGATCGGCTGATCCAGCACTGCGGGGTGGTGGGCGAGCGCGACTTCCACAACCAGTACCTGGACAATCTCTACCTGGAGCAGGAGCGCGGCATCACCATCAAGAGCCAGGCCATCACCCTGCCCTACACCGCCCAGGACGGCGCCCGGTACGAGCTGAACCTGATCGACACCCCGGGCCACGTTGACTTCACCTACGAGGTGAGCCGGGCCCTCAGCTCCTGCGAGGGCGCGCTCTTGGTGGTGGACGCCTCCCAGGGGGTGGAGGCCCAGACCCTGGCCAACATGTACCTCGCCCTGGAGCAGGACCTGGCCATGGTGCCGGTGATCAACAAGATAGACCTGCCCTCCGCCGACGTGGAAGGCACCCGCCTGCAGATAAGCGAGGACCTGGGCCTGGACGGCGACGAGGCCATCGCCATCAGCGCCAAGGACGGGGTGAACATAGAGGCGGTGCTGGAGGCCATCGTGCGGGAGCTGCCCCCGCCCCCCGGCGACCCGGAAGCGCCCCTCCAGGCCCTCATCTTCGACGCCCAGTACGACCCCTACCGGGGCACCCTGGTGTTCATCCGGGTGAAGGAGGGCACCCTGAGGCCCGGCGAGGCCATCCGTTTCATGCACACCGGCGGCGAGTACAAGGTGGAGGAGGTGGGCATCTTCGGCGCCGGCCGGGTGGCCACCAAGGAACTCCGCGCCGGCCAGGTGGGCTATGTGATCGCCGGGGTCAAGACCGTGTCCGACACCAGGGTGGGCGACACCATCACCCACGCCCAGCGCCCGGCGGACGAACCCCTGCCCGGCTTCAAGGAGCTGAAGCCGGTGGTGTTCAGCTCCATCTACCCGGTGGCCACCGACGATTACCCGGACCTGGCCGACGCCATCGAAAAGCTCAAGCTGAACGACGCGGCCCTGGTCTACCAGAAGGACACCTCCCAGGCCCTGGGCTTCGGCTTCCGCTGCGGTTTTCTGGGCCTCTTGCACCTGGAGGTGGTGCAGGAACGCCTGGAGCGGGAGTTCGGCCTCTCCCTCATCCTCACCGTGCCCAGCGTGCGCTACCGGGTGTACCTCACCACCGGCGAGATGCTGGAGGTGGAAAACCCGGCCAACTACCCGGATCCCTCCACCATAGACCACGCCGAGGAGCCCTACATCAAGGCCTCCATCTTCATGCCCGAGCGCTACATCGGGGCGGTCATGGATCTGTGCCTGGAGCGGCGGGGCGAAAAATCCAATTTCCACTACCCCTCCCCCGGCCGGGTGGAGCTGAGCATCGAGCTGCCTCTGGCCGAGGTGATCTACGACTTCTACGACAAGCTCAAGACCGTGACCCAGGGTTACGGCTCCTTTGACTACGAACTGTTGGACTACCGCCCCACCGACCTGGTGAAGCTGGACATCTTGGTGAACAGGGAAAAGGTGGACGCCCTGGCCAGCCTGGTGCACCGCGACCGCGCCCGGGCCCGCGCCCTGCACGCGGTGAACAAGCTCAAGGAGTCCATACCCCGCCAGCAGTTCAAGGTGCCCATCCAGGGCGCCATCGGCAGCACCATCATCGCCCGGGCCGATATCAGCGCCTTTCGCAAGGACGTGACCGCCAAGTGCTACGGCGGCGACGTGAGCCGCAAGCGCAAGCTCCTGGAAAAGCAGAAGGCGGGCAAGAAGCGCATGAAGCTGGTGGGCGATGTGCCCATACCCCAGAAGGCCTTCCTGGCGGTGCTGCAGAGCGATACGGACAAATAGGCCGCGCCCTGCCCGCCGGATGGCGGCCCAAAGTAGGGGCCAGGCGGGTTGTCGCGGCGTATCTAGCCGAATTCAATACATAAAATTCATCTATTGACAGTCGGGGGCCGCCTTCATAGAATCGGACCCTTAAGGCGAACCATGTTTGCACAACCTCAGGTGCCGTGCTGGTTCCGGCCCGGATACGCCGGGCTTCTGTCAATTAGGGAGGATTACAATGCAACCGGTTGATTGGGGCGAGGCTTTCCGCATCGTGGGCGGAGGGCTGCTCGCCGTGTTCTTCATCATGTCCCTCCTGGCCGTGGTTACCCATCTGCTGGGCAAGGTCTTTGCCAACTCCGCCAAGAAGAAAGAGGCCGCCCAGGCCGGGGAGGCCAAGTCATGAACTGGATCGAGTCTCATCAAGGAGTGCTCAAGATACTGGGCGTGCAGGTGGGCTTCGGCAACCTGGACCTGCCCCACATCATCATGATCCTGGTGGGCCTGGGCTTCATCACCCTGGCCATCAAGAAGGAATGGGAGCCCTATGAGCTCCTGCCCATCGGCGCGGGCATGATCCTGGCCAACCTGCCGCTCACCGGCCTGACCACCCAGCCCGCCCCGGGCATGGCCCCGGGCATGGCCGGCGTGTTGGGCATCATCCTCAAGTATGGCCTGTACACCTGGACCATCCTTCCCCAGTTCATCTTCTTCGGTATCGGCGCCCTCACCGACTTCAGCCCCTTGATCGCCAATCCCAAGGCGTTTCTGCTGGGCGCCGCCGCCCAGGTGGGCATCTACACCAGCTTCCTGGGCGCCCTGGCAGTGGGCCTTTTGGTGCCGGATTGGGGGTTCTCCCTCAAGGAGGCCTGCTCCATCGGCATCATCGGCGGTGCCGACGGGCCCACCACCATCTACACCACCGGGCTGCTGGCCCCGGACATCATGGGCATCACCGCCACCGCGGCCTACTCCTACATGGCCATGGTGGCCATCATCCAGCCGCCCATCATCAACCTGCTGACCTCCAAGGCCGAGCGGTCGGTGTTCATGAAGCCCATGCTGCGGCCCGTCTCCAAGGCCGAGCGCATCCTGTTCCCCATCGTGGCCATGCTGATCATCATCCTCTTGATCCCCAAGAGCGCGCCCTTGGTGGGATTCCTCCTGCTGGGCAACCTGTTCCGCGAGGCAGGGGTGGTGGAGCGGCTCTCCAACACCGCCCAGAACGAGCTGATCAACATCATCACCATCCTGCTCATGCTGGGCATCGGCGCCTCCATGCCCGCGGAGAGGGTCATGGACCCGCGCACCCTGCTGGTGCTGTTCCTGGGCCTGGCCGCCTTCTGCGTGGGCACCGGCGCGGGGGTGATCTTCGGCAAGATCATGGCCAAGTTCTCCAAGGAGCCCTTCAACCCCATGCTGGGCGCCGCCGGCGTCTCGGCCGTGCCCATGAGCGCCCGCATCGTGCACCACATGGGCCAGCACAACAACAAGCGCAACTTCCTCTTGATGCATGCCATGGGGCCCAACGTGGCTGGTGTCATCGGCTCCGCGGTGGCCGGCGGCTATTTCCTGGGCCTGTTCATAAACTTCTAGCACCCAAAAGCCTGGGCGGCTTCCCTGGTCGAGACCAGGGAAGCCGCCCGGTACTTAAACCGGCCCCTTTGGCGCCTGCCCGCGGGTGAGCCCCGGCAGCCCCGCGGGGGGACGCCCTCCCCGGGGTGGGATGCGGTGGGCCCCGCGGGCATTGCCTCCGCCTCTAGTCCACCTCGCGCACCAGGCGGAAGCCCAGGGTTATCTCCTTGAAGGCGGGGTTGGCGAAGTTGCGGTTGGCCGAGCGCAGGACCGCCGGTCCCGCGAACCAGCTTCCCCCCCGGCGGGCCCGGACCCTGCCGTCTTCCGGGCCCTGGGGGTCGATGAGCTGGCCCCGGGGGTAGTAGGCGAACCAGTCCTGGCACCACTCCCATACGTTGCCCGACATGTCGTACAGCCCCCAGGGGTTGGGCGGGAAGCTCTTGACCGGGGCAGGGCCCCCGGGCGCGATTCCCCTCTTGGCCAGGTATTTTTGGCACACGAACACGCCCTGGGGATTGTTGCCGTACATGGCCTTGGAGCAGTCGATCTCGTCGCCCCACCAGTAGGCGGTTTGGGTGCCGGCCCGGCAGGCATACTCCCACTCCGCCTCGGTGGGCAGCCGGTAGGTGCCCTGGCCCTTGGCGTTGAGCCGGTCCAGGAAGGTCTGCACCTCGAACCAGGATACCCGGGTCACCGGCAGGTTGGCCGGCCCCTTGTGCAGGTCGATCAGCCCCCGGCCCATGACCGCGTGCCACTGGCCCTGGGTCACCTCGGTGGTCTGCATGTAGAAGCGTTTGGTCAGGGTCACCCGGTGGCGGTGCTCGTTGCCCTGGCGGCCGGGTTCGTGCCTCGGGCTGCCCATCATGAAGCTCCCGGCCGGGATGAGCACGAACTCCATGCCCAGGGAGTTGGTGATCCTGGCCGGGGGCGGTCCGGCCCAGGCCGGCAGGGCCCACAAGCAGGCCAGGAGCATGATCCCTGTCGCCAGTCTGCTCAGGAGCTTGGGCGCTGAAAGCATGGGGGCCTCCTGTTGGGATGGAGCGGGCACGCTGGTCCCTGGGGCCGCGGGAAGCGCTACTTATCTAGCCTAGCACCAGTTGGCCCGCCCGTCCAAGGGGGGCGGGGGGGCGACGGGGGGTGGGCGACGGGGGCGTGGGCGGTGGCGGGCGGGGGGGCGGGGGCTGGCGGCGCCAGGGGGAGGGCCCTAGGCGCGGGCCGGCGCGGGGCGGGCGGTGGCCTGGCTGATTACCTCCAGCCACAGGCCCAGGCCCGGGGCCAGCAGTGCGTCCGGGAACTCGTAGTCCTCGGCATGCAGGGGAGGGTGATCCCGGCCGGCGCCCAGGCAGAAGAGGGCGCCGGGCAGCGACTCGGTGAAGCGGCCGAAGTCCTCGGACCAGGGCATGGGCCCGCCCGGCTCGGCCAGGGCCAGGCCCTGGCCGGCCGCGGCCCGCCGCACCAGCTCCACTGCGGACGGGTGGTTGCGGGTGGGGGCAAAGGGCTCGGGCCATTCCATCCGCCAATCCAGGCCGGTTTCTTGGCAGAGGCGGGCCGTCAGCTCCCTGGTTCGTTCCTTGAGTGCGGCCAGGGCCTCCCTCCCGGCCGCGCGCAAGGTGGCGCAGACCAGGGCCTCGCCCGGGGTGCTGCCGAACCCCTCCCGGCCCAGGCGGGCGTGCACCAGGGTGAGCATCTCGCCCTCCCTGGCCAGGCCGGGCAGCTCGGCCAGCAGCCGGGCCATGACCGGCGCCGGGCTGCGGCCCTCCCCGGGCTGGGCCGCGTGGCTGGACACGCCCCGGAGCCAGGCCCGCATCCCCACCGAGGCCGGGCACATGAGGCCGGAGCGCAGGACCACCTGGCCCAGGGGCCGGCCGGGCAGGTTGTGCAGGGCGAACACCAACTCCGGGGCCAGCTCCGGCCAGCGGGGGTCGGCCAGCAGGCGGGCCGCGCCCTGGCCGGTCTCCTCGGCGGGCTGGCAAAGGAGCACCACCTCGCCCCGGGCCAGGGGGTGTTCCCTCAGGTGGAGCGCCACCCCGGCCAGGAGGGCCAGGTGCCCGTCGTGGCCGCAGCCGTGACGGGCGCCGCCGGCCGCGGGCAGGGCGTCCAGCTCGGCGCGCAGTCCCACCCGGGGGCCGGGCTCCCGGCCGCGGAACAGGGCGGCCAGGCCATGGCCGCCCAGGCCGGTGAGCAGGCGGGCGGGACGGCAGGAGGCGAACCGCTCGGCCATGAAGGCGGCGGTGCGCGCCTCCTCGCCCGGGGGCTCGGCCAAGGCGTGCAGCTCCCGCCGCAGGCCGGCCAGGCGGCTGCTCGAGCCGGCCGGGGGGGTGCGGGGCTCAGCCGCCATGGCCCCGGATGAAGCGCGCCAGGCGTTCCAATGCCCGGCTGAGCAGGGGTTCGGCCACGGTGCAGGCCAGGCGCAGGCAGCCCCGGCCCGAGGGGCCGAAGGATTCGCCCGGCACCACCACCACCCGCTCCCGCTCCAAGAGCTCCAGGCAGAACTCCCGGGCCGGCCCCTTGATGGCCGCCACCTTGGGGAACAGGTAGAACGATCCCCGGGGCGGGGCCAGGGTCACGCCCTCCAGGCCGGCCAGGGCCTGGTAGGCGGTGCGGCAGCGCCGGCCGAACTCGGCGGCCATCTCCTCCACCACCTGGGCGGGCTGGCGCAGGGCGGCCAGGGCCGCCCGCTGGGACACCGAGGGAGCGCAGGAGGTGTTGTGGGTGACCACGTTCAGGAGGTGGGGCCGGAACCAGGGCGGGCACACCGCCCAGCCCAGGCGCCAGCCGGTCATGGCGAAGGACTTGGAAAAGGAGCCGATCACCACCGTGCGCTGGGCCATGCCGGGCAGGTTGCGTATGGACTGGTGGCGGCCCTGGTACACCAGGCGGTCGTAGACCTCGTCCGAGATCACCACCAGGTCGCGCTCCACCGCCAGCCGGGCCAGCTCGGCCAGCACCTCCGGCGGTATCACCGCGCCGGTGGGGTTGTTGGGCGAGTTGAGCAGCAGCACCTTGGCCCGGGGGCCCAGGGCCGCGGCCACCGCCTCGGGCCGGGGCACGAAGCCGTCCTCCACCCGGGTGGGCACCAGGGCCAGGCGGCCGCCGGCATAGAGCACGTGGGCCTCGTAGTCCGGGAAGAAGGGCTCGGGCAGCACCACCTCGTCGCCCGGGTCCAACAGCGCCCGCATGCAGGCGGCCAGGGCGCCCATGCCTCCGCTGGTGATGACGATGTCCTCCGGCGCCAGGCCGAACTCGTAACGCTGGTTGAGGTAGGCGGCCAGCTCGGCCAGGAGTTCGGGGTCGCCCTGGCTGGAGACGTAGTGGGTGTGGCCGGCCAGGGCGTCTTCCAGGGCCGCCCGGCAGACCGGGGCCGGGGTGTCGAAGTCCGGGTCGCCGATGCCCAGGGAGATCACCCCCTCCAGGCCGGCGGCGCGTTGGAACATCTCCCGGATCACCGAGGGCGCGCTCTGGCGCACCACCTGGGAAACCTTGCGCTCCATGGCCTACCCGTAGCCCAGCCAGTGGGGCACCGCCAGGATGAGCGCCGGCAGGTAGGTGACCACCAGGAGCACCGCGAACTCCACCACCAAGAAGGGCACCACCGCCCGGGTGATGCGCCCCAGGGAGAGGCCGGTCACCCCGCAGACCACGAACAAGCACACGCCCAGGGGCGGGGTGAGCAGGCCCACCACGATGTTGAGCACCATCATCAGGCCGAAGTGCAGGGGGTCGATACCCACCGTGACCGCCACCTTGAGCAGGGTGGGCGCCAGGATGATGATGGCCGCGCCGCCCTCCATGAACATGCCGATGAAGATGAGGAACACGTTGATGAGCAGCAGGATCAGGTAGGGGTTGGTGGTGAGCCCCAGCATGGCGGTGGCGATCTTCTGGGGTATCTCCTCGGCCGAGAGCACCCAGGCGAAGATGTTGGCCATGCCGATGATGAGCAGCAGCACCGCGGTGGTCACCCCGCTGGAGGTGAGCACCTCGAACAGGTCGCGCAGGGTGAGCTGGCGGTATACCACGAACCCCAGGAACAGGGCGTAGAGCACCGCCACCGCCGCCGCCTCGGTGGGGGTGAAGATGCCGCCCAGGATGCCGCCCAGGATGATGAAGGGCGCCACCAGGGCCGGCCCGGCCGAGCGCAGGTGGCGCCAGAAGCGGGCCAGGGTCACCGGCTCTTCCTCGCGCGGGTAGTTGCGCCGCACCGCTATCACGTAGCTGAGCCCCATCATGGCGAGGCCCAACATCAGGCCGGGCACGATGCCGGCCGCGAACAGCCCGCCGATGCTCAGGCCGGTGGTCACGCCCATGATGACCATGAAGATGGAGGGCGGGATGATGGGGCCCATGGTGGAGGAGGCGGCGGTCACCGCGGCGGAGAAGCCCGGGGTGTAGCCCTTGCGCACCATGCCCGGCACCAGGATGGTGCCCATGGCCGCGGCGTCGGCCACTGCCGAGCCGGAGATGCCGCCGAAGAACATGGAGGCCACGATGTTGGTGTGGGCCAGGCCGCCGGGGATGCGCCCCACCAGGACGTTGGCGAAGTCGATGAGCCTCCGGGTGGTGCCGCCCCGGTTCATCAGCTCGCCGGCCAGCACGAAGAAGGGCACCGCCATCAAGGGGAAGGAGTCCACCCCGGTGAACATGCGCTGGGCCAGGATGATGAGGGGCTCGTCCAGCATCCACAGGGCGGCCAGGGAGGTGAAGCCCAGGCAAAAGGCCACCGGCACCCCCAGGGCCAGGCTGACCAGGAACACCGCCGCCAGGGTGAGCAGCACCGCCCTACTCCTCTTCCGCCCGGCAGGCGGGGCCGAATACCTTGGGCGCCAGGGTGGCGGCCGCGATGTTGGCGTCGGAGCCCTGGGAGGTGGGCCAGCGGTCCTGCAGGATGTCGGCCACCACGTTGAGCGCCATCATCAGGCACCCCAGGGGAATGGCGGTGTAGGGGACTATCATGGGTATCTCCAGGGCCGGCGAGTTCTGGCCCAGGTTGAAGCTCATGAACTCCCAGCCCTGCCAGGCCAAGATCAGGAGGAAGGCGATCTCCGCGGCCTGCACCAGGGGAACCACCTTGTCATAGGTGCCCGCGGGCAGCCGCTCCACCAGGACCCGTACGCCGATGTGGCGGCCCTGGCGCAGGGCGGCCACCGCGCCCAGCATGCCCATCCACACCATGAGGTAGCGGGCCAGCTCCTCGGTCCAGGGCACCGGCAGGTAGACCACGTAGCGGAAGAACACCTGGAGCAGGATGACCAGGGTCATCACCACCCCCAGGGCCACCATGGCCCAGGAGCACAGGCGCACCTGGGCATTGGCCAGCCGGTTTATGAGATAGGAAAGCTTGGTCATGGGCGGGTCGCTGGGCGGCCGCGAGAGGGCCGGTGCCCTCTCGCGGCCGCGGGGCTGCTCCTATGAAGCAGGGCGGGAGCCTACTTCTTGATCTCCTTGTACTTGGCCTGGGCCAGGTCGATGTGCTCCTGCACGATCTTGGCGGCCCGGTCGCCCACCTTCTTCTCGGCCGCGGCCGCGGCGGCCAGGGCCTTCTGCACCGGCGCCTTGCCCACCTTCTCCTCGATGAACTTGAGCCCTGCGGGCTGGGCCAGGTCGCGGAACTGCTTCAGCTCGGCGGCGGTGGGCTGGTAGATCTTCATGCCCTTGGCCTTGAGCTTGGCCAGGCCCTCGCGGTTGGCCAACTGGGAGAAGCCGTCATGCACCGCGGCCAGCACCTTGGCGGCCTCGGCCACCACCTTCTGCTGGGCCGGGGTGAGCTTTTTGGTGAAGAACTTGTCGTTGATGAAGATGAACAAGGGATTGTACAGGTGCCCGTCCAGGACCATGTACTTCTGCACCTCGTAGAACTTCATGTCGTGGATCAGCACCACCGGGCACTCCATGCCGTCCACCACCTTCTGCTGCAGGGCCATGTACAGCTCGCTGAAGGGGATGGGGGTGGGCTCGGCGCCCAGGGCCTTGACCATGGCCATGTGGGCCGGGTTCTGCATGGTGCGGATCTTGAGACCCTTCATGTCGGCCGGAGTGTGGATGGGGCGCACCGCGTCGGTGAAGTGGCGGTAGCCGTTCTCGGTGATGTCCAGGATGCGCACGCCGGTCTTCTTGCGGAAGGCCTCCTTGAACTGGTTGGCGTAGTCGCTCTGGAAGAACTCCCAGGCCGCCGGGGCGCTGGAAAAGAGGAAGGGGATGTCAAAGACCATCACCTCGGGGAAGAAGCCCGGCACCGGGCCCGAGGTCAAGGTGCCCATCTGGATGGTGCCCATGCGGATGCCCTCCAGGGCCTCCCGCTCGTCACCCAGCTTGCTGGCGTGGTAGGCCTTGACCACCACCTCGCCCTTGGTGCCCTTTTCCACCAGGTATTTGAAGATTTCCACCGCCTTGACCGTGCGGTTGTCCGGGTTGTCCGGGCCGGCGTTGGCCAGCTTGATGACCACCTTGGCCGAGGCCGCGCCCGCGGTGAGCGCCAGGGCCAGGGCCATGAATACCACCAGAACCACCTTTTTCATGCTTGTATCCCTCCTGAAAATGCTTGCCATGTCTGCTAGTCCATTGCTGCTTGGGACGGGACAGCTTGCTGAGCCTATCCACGGCGCGCTTGGCTGTCAAGACGGGTTTTCCGTTGGTCGTACGCCTTTAACGCACAGCGTGACCGGCTTGGGCCAGGGCGGCCAGGGCCTTTTCCAGCTCGGCAGCCGGCACCAGTATATAGTCGGTGTCATGGCTGGCCAGGGCCAGGATGCTAATTCCGGCCGCGGCCAAGGGCTGGGCCAGGGAGGCCAGCACCCCCACCTGGCCGAAGTCCAGGGGACCGCGCACCTTCAGGCAGCGCCAGCCGCCCACCCGGCGCACCCCGGCCGGCACCGCCTCCTGGGGGCAGATGATCGACAGCTCCTCCGGGGTGCGCATGAGGCAGTAGAAGCCGGACTCCAGGGCCCAGGCCGGGGGCGGCTCCTCTGGAGCCAGGCGGCACACGGCCAGCTCCAGGGGCATGAGTTCCAGCTCATGGGAGGGCATGAGGCTCCTTCGTGGCCGGCCAGCCGGGGCGGCCGGTTCAGGGCTGGGGTATCTTCTGGCGGATCACCGCCCGGCGGCTGTTGACCTTGCCCCCCGGCGCCTGGGAGGGGTCCAGGGGGCGGGTGGTGCCATAGCCGATCACGATCACCCGGTCCAGGGCCACCCCCTGGCGGAACAATTCCCGGGCCACGTTCAGGGAGCGCACCACGCTGAGCCCCAGGTTGTCGCCGTAGCGCTTCTTGGTGGGCGGGGTCATGGGCAGCTTGTCGGCGTGGCCCTCCACGGTCACCTCCACCCCGGCGGTGGCCTTGATCTCCCGCGCCGCCTGGCGGACTATCTTCTTGTCCGCCGCGTCCAGGCTGCTCTGGCCCGGGCCGAAGAAGATGGGCTTGGAGACACGGTAGCTCGGCTTGCGGCGCTGGGCTTGGCGGCGGGCCTCGGCCAGCTCTTTCCTTACCCGCTCCAGCTCGTCCCGCAGCGCCTGGGCCTCGGCCAGGCGGGCCTTCAGCTCAGCCACCTGGCGCCGCAGGGAGGCCAGTTCCTCCCCGGCCGGCGCGCTGGAGGAGGCAGCCGAGGCCCGCGCCGTATCCTGGTCGCCCGGTAATGCCCGGCTGGCGTTCTCGGCGGACAAGGGCTTGCTCTCCTTGGCCCAGGGGGAATGCTCGCCCAGGGGGTTCCACACGCCCTGGCGCATGAGCCCCAGGCCCACGCCGATCAAGATGGCCAGCACCGCCACCACCATCCACCAGGCTTGTTTACGGGACATAGCTACCTCCTTGCCCTCGACTCCCAGGGCCTTGCCGTAACTTTTCCCCCCTCAAGTGGCGTTTCCGTTCAAGTGCGGGGCCCTGTGGCCCTTCCTGGCATCTCAGCTCCCCTTGTCCTGCGCCTGGGCCACGGCCTCCAGGTCGCGGATCTTGCTTTCCTTGAGAGACTTTATCTCATAGGCGTCCTGGATCTTCTGGATCAGCTCGTCTATGGCCACCGGCTTCAGGAGGTAGTCAAAGGCGCCGCTGGCCATGCCCTCGATGGAGGCCGCCAAGTCGGCGTGGCCGGTGAGCATGACCACCTCCACCAAGGGATGGCGCTTTTTGATCTCCTTCAGGGTCTCCACCCCGTCCATGCCCGGCATCTTCACGTCCAACACCACCACGTCCATGTCTCCCGCCGCCAGGCGCTCCAGGGCGGCGGGCCCGCTTTCCACGCCCTCCGCCGCCAGGTTGCGGAGGCTCAAGCGCTCCACCAGGGTCTGCATGAATTCCCGCTCGTCGTCCACCACCAGTACCTTGAAAGAATTCACCCTTGCCAACCTCCTTGCCTTCCTGGCTCCCGCACGGGGCTTGGTGGGAATTTCCCCCCTACCCCCCGTCGCCCCCAGCTTAGCCTTTATCGCCGGCAAGTAGAAGCCCTCTTTGGGGGCGCCGCTTCCTGCCCCGCAGCCGGGGGGGCGACGGGGGGGCGGGGGGGGCGGGGGGCAAGTATACGGGCCCTTGTCAGGCGATACGCACGTCGCCGTGGCAGTTGTCCTGGCCAAAGCCCAGGTGGGTCTCGGAAACGCCGCCGTTTTCCAGGATATAGATATGGTGAACCAGGTATCCGCAGGCCCGGCACACGTTGTCCTCTATGATGTAGTCCTCTGCCGCCGCCTCGCCGGTAAGTTCCAGGTCCTCGGCCCCGCAGCGGGGGCACAGGTGGCCGCCGCTCTGTATGCACGCTTCCTTGAAGGGCAGGTCCGGTTTCGAGTTCATGGCTCTCTCCCGCCGGTTGGGGGCAGGCATATGGCTTGCCGGCCGTGCCCGGCCGCCGGGGCCCCACAGCAGCCCCCCTGTATTGTACAACACCGAGGGGCTGGCCGCGCCCTGGCCGCGGCCGGCACAAGCCTATTGTCTGCCCCCCGTTGGTTTGCTAACTTAGGCACAGCCCGCACTGCGTCCGCCCATCTCCCCGGGCGGCGCTTCTCCAACCTAGGGAGGACGGCCATGCCCTTGCCCAAACCGGCACGCGCTAGCTTGTGGTTCGCACTCGTTCTGGTGATGGTGTTGCTCCTGGCCGCCGGCCCGGCCCGGGCGGGGGGGGCGACGGGGGCGACGGGGGCGGAGGAGAGCCTGCCTCCCGTGCTCTTGAAGGCCCGGGCCGACATCCAGGCCGCCCTGGAGCGCCTGGACCAGCACCTGGCCGAGGCGGCCCGCCAGCTCTCCCGCGTGGAGCTGGACAGCTCGCGGGCGGGAAGCGTGTTGAGCTGGCTGCGGGTCAAGGAGCCCCAGGTCATCTCGGCCGCCACCGTGAGCCCCAAGGGGATCATGATGACGGTCAAGCCGGCCGAGTACCGGCACTACGAGGGCTCGGACATATCAGCCCAGCCCCAGGTCCGCTTGATGCTAGACAAGCACCAGCCGGTGTTGAGCCGGCTCTTCCACACCGTGGAGGGCTACTGGGCGGTGGCCCTGCAACGGCCCATCCTGGGGCCCCAGGGCGAGTTCCGCGGCGCCCTGAGCGTCACTTTCCACCCCGCGCCCTTTGCCAAGCAGGTGCTGGACCACATCACCGCCGCGGCCGGGCTCAAGTTCTACCTGCTGCAAAAGGACGGCACCGTGCTCTATAGCAGCGTGCTGGACTATATCGGGCTGAACGTGTTGCGCACGCCGCTCTACCGGAGCCGCCCCCAGGTGCGGGAGGTGGTGGCCAGGATCCTGGCCCAGCCCCAGGGCAGCTTCGGCCAGGAGCATTTCCTGGGCAAGGAGCTGGCAAAACCGGTGCGCCGGCGCAACTACTGGACCACGGTGGGGCTTTTCGGCACCCAGTGGCGCCTGGGCTTTGCCGAGCCCATCCTCTAGGCGCGCCGCCATGAACAGCCAAGTCAAGGAGGAGTTCCCTCCCTTCTACTCGGTGGTGTTCGCCGGCGGTGGCAACCGCTGTCTGTGGCAGGCCGGCTTTTGGGAGGTGGCCGCCCCGGCCCTGGGCCTGGCGCCCCGGGTGGTGGCCGCGGTGAGCGCCGGCGCCTGCATCGCGGCCATGTTGCTGGCCGGCCGCACCGGCGAATCCATGGCCTACATGAAGGCCCGCACCGGCGCCAACCCCAAGAACCTCTACCTGGAGAACCTGTTCAGCCGCCGGCCCCTCTTCCCCCACCTGGGCATCTACCGCCAGGCGCTCCTGGACCTGTTGGACCAGCAGGCCCTGGACACCCTGAAAAAAGGCCCGGACCTGCGGGTGCTCCTGGCCCGGCCGCCGGCCTGGGCCGGGCCGGTCATGGGGGTGCTGCTGGGCTTTGCGGCCTACACCCTGGAAAAGCACCTGCGCCACCCCCTGCACCCCCAGTGGGCCCTCAAGGCGGGCTTCCGGCCCCAGGTGGTGCCGGTGAGCGACTGCGCCACGCCCGAGGACTTGGCCGAGCTGATCCTGGCCTCCTCCTGCACCCCGCCCATCGTGCCGGCCATGTACCGGCAGGGCAGGCCGGTGCTGGACGGCGGGCTGATCGACAACGTGCCCATCGCGGCCCTGGCCCCCCACGAGTTTCCGGCCCTGGTGCTGCTCACCCGTCGCTACCCCCCCGAGCTGCTCCGGGGCCACCGCGACCGGGTGTATCTGCAGCCCTCCCGGCCGGTGCCGGTGGGCAAGTGGGACTACACCAACCCCCAGGGCCTGCAGGCCGCCTTTGACCTGGGCCGCCGCGACGCCGAGCTGATGTTGCAAAAAGGGCCGGCCGCCCTGCAACGCTAGGCCCGGCGGCGCGGACGGGGATTGTTCCTCCCCTTACCCCGCCACCTTGTGATATAAAGTGTGTCCGCCCCACTCACTATCGAGGAGGCTCATGGCTCCCCCCCTTCTGGTGCAGGCAGTACGTCTACCTTTTCTCACTGGATCGCTCTTGCCCATCCTGGTGGTGGCGGTCTGGCGGGGGGCGGAGGCGCCCGGCTTTGGGGCCGCCCTGGCCGCCTGTCTGGCCGGGGTCTCCTTTTTGCACCTGGGCTCCAACCTGATAAACGACTATTTCGACGCCAAGGGCAGCGACCCCCGCAACCAATTGGCCACCCCCTTTTCCGGGGGCAGCCGGGTGATCCAGGAAGGCCGCCTCACCTCCCGCGCGGTGCTCCTGTTGGCCCTGGCCTTCTACCTGGCGGCCGTGGCCTGCGGGGTGCTGCTGGCCATGTGGGGGCGGCCCTGGGTGCTGGCCATGGGCGCGGTGGGGCTGTTGGGCGGGTTCCTCTACTCGGCCTCGCCAGTGGCCTTCATGAGCCGGGGCTTGGGCGAGGCGGTGATCTTCCTCATCTTCGGGCCGGTGCTCACCCTGAGCGCCGGCTATGCCCTCTATGGCCAGTTCCTGGCCGTGGCCTTTTGCCTGGGCTTGCCCCAGGCCTGGCAGATCACCGCTGTGCTCTGGATAAACCAGTTTCCCGACCTGGCCGCCGATGCGGCGGCGGGCAAGCGCAACCTGGTGGTGCGCCTGGGCATATCCCCCTCGCGCCACGTTTTCCTGCTGCTCATGCTGGCGCCCTGGCCCACCCTGGCCTGGCTGGTGCACGGCCTGGGGCTGTCGCCCTGGCTCTACCTGGCCCTGGCCGCCGCCCTGCCCGCGGCCAAGGCGGTGCTCATCACCTACCGCCGCCATGACGACCCCCGCGCCCTGGTGCCGGCCCAGGCGCTCACCATCCTCACCCACCTGGCCACCGGTGCCCTGATGCTGCTGGGCCTGGCCCTGGCCCGCTGGCTGGGCGCCTAGGGGGGCGACGGGGGGGCGACGGGGGGCGACAGGGGGCGACGGGGGGGCGAGACGGGGGGCGGTGGGGGGCGAGAGAATGCGGGTGGTGAACCTGGCTCCCTTGGCCGGTCTCTTTGCCGGCGGCCCTTGGTGCCGGGTTCGTCCTGGAGGCGCCTTTTTCGGCCGCACCCTCTCCCTGCCGCGGCCTCAATAGAACAGCCAGATCATCAGGGTCATCACCACCAGGAACACCAGGCTCATGCCCCCGCCCACCTTGAGGAAGTCGCGGCTGGTGTAGCGGCCGGGCCCCATGTACAGGGCGTTGACCTGGTGGGTGGGCAGCATGAAGGAATTGGAGGTGGCCAGGCCCACCACCAGGGCGGCCATGCGCGGGTCCAGCCCCAGATCCCGGGCCAGGCTCACCACCAGGGGCACCAGCAGCACCGCCGCGCCCACGTTGGAGATGACCAGGGTGAACAGGGTGGAGACCGCGCCCACCACCAGGTAGAGCACCACCGGCGATGGGTGCCCCAAGAGGCTGATCGCCTCCCGGGCCAGCCAGGCGGCGGTGCCGGTCTTCTCGGTGGCGATGCCCAAGGGTATCAGACCGGCCAGCAGGAAGATGGTGCGCCAATCCACCGCCCGGTAGGCCTCGTCCATGGTCAGCACCCCGCTCAGAACCATGCCCAGGGCCCCGGCCATGAGGCACACCGACAACTTGAGGCTGGTGAACAGCACCAGGGCGGTGGCCAGCACAAAGCAGGCTACCGCGGCCAGGGCCTTCTGGGGGTGCAGTATCTCGTGGTCCAGGGGATGGGTGAAGATGAAGTTGCGCCGGGTGCGCAGGAAGTGGAAGCGTTCCCAGGTGCCGTGGAACAGGATGGTGTCTCCCGGCCGCAGCACGATGTGCCCCAGGTCGGAGTAGTGTATCTTGTCCCCGTGGGTCACCGCCAAAGGCGCCACCAGGTGATGACGGCGGAAGAGGATCTCGCCCAGGCTCCTGCCCGCGAACTCCGAGCGCGGGGTGACCACCGCCTCCACCACCCCGGCGATCTCCGGCGAGAGGTCCTGCTTGAATACCTCCAGTTCCGGCTTGAGCCGCATGTGGTAGAAATCGGCCATGGCCCGCACCCTCTTGGGCGTGCCGTAGACCGCCAGCACCGAGCCCGCGCTTATGGGCTTGTCCCGATCCGGCGGCAGGTACTTGGAGTGCCCCTGGTCATAGGAGAGCGCCACGGTGTGAACCTGGAAGTTGGCGCACAGGCTGGCCACGGTGGGCTCGTGCTCCGGCTCCGGGGGCATGACCAGCTCGAACAGCTCCCTGACCTTGGGGTAGGCCTCCAGGGGGTCGAATCCCGTGGCCGCGCGTCCCTCCTCCTTGTGCTCGGGCGGAATCCACCTGCCCAGCAGCAGGAAATAGGCCACCCCCGCGGCCACCAGGGCCAGGCCGATGGGCAGGGGGGCGAACAGCCCGAAGGGCGGCAGGTCGTAGGGCGCCAGCAGGTCGTTCAGCAGGATGAGGGGGCTGGAGCCCACCAGGGTGATGGTGCCGCCCAGGATGGCCGAAAAGCCCACTGGCATCAAGAGGCGGGACAGGGGGATGCGGGCGGTGCGGCTGATGCGCTTCAGGGCCGGCAGGAACAGGGCCGCCGCGCCGATGTTTTGCATGAAGCTGGAGATGAGGGCCACGGTGAGGGAGATGAGGCCCACGATACGCGAGCGGCTGCTGCCGGCTAGGCGCATGATGGGCCCCACCGCGCGGTTCACCACCCCCGTGCGGTCCAGGCCCGAGCCGATGATGATCACCGCGATGATGGACACCACCGCGTTGCTGGCCAGGCCCGAGAAGGCCTCGGCGCTGGTGACCAGCCCCAGCATGGGCAGGGCCACCATCATGATGATGGCCACCACGTCCACCCGCACCCACTCCATTATGAACAGGAGCACGGCCACCCCGATCATGACCAGCACCAGGATCATCTCTGTGGTCAGGGCCTGCTCGGGTGGCATCGCGTGAATCTCCAGCCAGCATTCCCGGGGCGGGTGCTCCCCGGGGGTCGTGAGCACGGGGGCGTGACTTCTTGGCTCTTCCGGCGGATGGCGGGGCGTTTCCAGAAATCATCCCGCGCCGGCCCTGTCAAGGCTGGCCCCTGGGCCACCCTTCAGGGCTACGGCCTTGACAGGGCCGGCCCGGGATGAAGATGATCGCCTATTCGCCTTTGCGAGGAAAATGATATGGCTTGGGATGCACCCCGGCCCGGCTGGCTCAGGCCGCCCGGTGACACTGGCCACAGGGAAGGAAGCATATCATTTTCCCTCGCAAAGACGGCGCAATATCATCCAGCCCCCTGGGCGGACAGGGCGGGCCCCAAGGCCAAGGTGGCTGTCGCCCAGACATTACCGGATGAGCCGCTTATATTATATCCTGCCCGGTGGTGGTTCCCGCCACCAGCTTGTGCACAAATGGCTTGACAGCATTATCAACCTACGTATAGTATTGGAATGACACTCACTGGCGCGGCAGGGCCCCGAGCCGCTGTCACCCACGAGGAGGTTATGTCATGACCCGCGGCCTTACCCCCCGTCAGGCCCAGGTGCTGGAGTTCATCAACCAATATCTGGATGAGCACGGCTACCCACCCACCGTGCGCGAGGTTGCCGCCAACTTCGGCTTCCGCTCGCCGCGCGCGGCCCATGACCACATGAAGGCCCTACAGCGAAAGGGCTACCTGCGCTCGGTTCCGGGCAAGCCCCGCGCCCTGGAGGTGCTCACACCCAAGGGCATACCCCTTTTGGGGCGTATCGCCGCGGGCGAGCCCGTGCTGGCCGTGGAGGAGGCGGACGAGGTGCTGGGCCTGGACCCGGCCTTTTTCGGCTCGGGCCGGTTGTTTGCCCTCAGGGTGCAGGGAGACTCCATGGTGGAGGCCCATATCCAGGAAGGCGACATGGTGATCCTCCGGGCCCAGCAGGAGGCCCGGCCCGGCGAGGTGGTGGCGGTGCTCTTGAACGACGAGGTGACGCTCAAGCAGTTCTACCCCCACCAGGACGAGATCGAGCTGCGCCCGGCAAACCAGGCCATGCCCAGCATCCGGGTGAGGCCCGACCAGGCGCCCCGCATCCTGGGCGTGATGAAGGGCCTGGTGCGCAAGACCTAGCCGCTGCCAGCCAGGGCGTTGCTCACGGGTGGGAGGGGGTATAGGGTCCCCTGTGGTCGTGCTCGGCCATACCCGGGGCGGAGGAACGCCTCCTGTTCAGGCGGCGATTCAGGGGCCCGCTTCCAGCTCATCCCTGATATCGGACCATCCCCTTGCAGCTCGGGTGCCGGCTGGGACCCGATTGCCGGGCTGCCTGCCCGGCAGTTGTATTCCTGTTTGACGGCCGGCATGATCCATGGGAGATTGACAAGGGAAAAGCAACCTTGGAGTGCTGCATCCATGGGAAAACCGGCAGGCTCCCCCAAGCTCGTAGGGAGCCTGTTATTTTTCTTTTGTCTTGAGTCGGAGAAGAGCATGCGCAAGCTGTTTCGTTTGAGTGTGGCCGGGCTGGTGGCGTTGGGCTTGGCCCTGCCGGCTGCGGTCTGGGCGCAGTCCGCTGCGACCGTGTACTCGCCGGTGGTGGCCGAGCTGATGCACCTGGCCGTCATCGTCCCGGAAATTGGATACCAACTGGACCATACCCTGGAATCCCAGGAGGAGACCAGCTTCTGGCACGGCAAGACCAAGTGGGACCTGTACGACTTCTTGGACCAGTGGCTGGTCTTCCTGCCCACGCCGGACAACGCCCGCACCTACATGGACCGCTTCTACGAGTTGGCCGGGGCCTCGCCGGGCCGGGATCTGGTGCTGATTCCGGAGTTCACCGCCTGGCTGGCCGAGTTCATGGAGGCCCGGGGGCGGTTCATGGACAGCCCGGCCTCGGCGGCGGCCCTGCCGGCCTGGCTGGAGGACCCGGCCATCAACTTGAGTGACTACCTGGTGCCGCCCGGCGGGTTCCAGAGCTTCAACCATTTCTTCACCCGGAGGATCCGCCCCGAGGTGCGGCCCATCTCCGGGAGTGGAGACGCCTCGGTGTTGACCTCTCCGGCCGACAGCACCTTGATACCCATCAGCCAACAGATCAGCGCGAAGACCGTATTCGAAGTCAAGGGGGACCGCCTGCATCTGAGCGAGCTCCTGGGCGGCTCCCCCCTGGCCGAGCGCTTTATGGGCGGCCAGGCGGTGCTGTGCATGCTGGGCACCACGGACTACCATCACTTCCACGCCCCGGTGGGCGGCAGCGTCCTGGCCGCCGAGCAACTGGCCGGGTTGTACTACGGCATGGACACCGGCTGGGTGGATTCCTTCTTCCAGCATCGCCGGGGGTACTACATCTTTGAGACCGAGCGCTTCGGGTGCGTGGGCATGGTCTGCGTGGGCATGTTCACCATCAGCTCCATCGAGTTCAGGCGCGCGGCCGGCGAGGTGGTGACGAAGGGCGAGGAGCTGGGTCACTTTGCCTACGGCGGCTCGGCCATCATCCTTTTGTTCGAGCCGGACCGGGCGGAGATAACCCTCCCCCTGGACCAGCACATGGTCAAGGTGCGCATGGGCCAGCAGATCGGCGTCAGCCTACCTTGACGGCCAAGGCACCGGCGCGTGGTGCATGAGGAGGGACAAAGACAGGCCAGCGCGGCCATCCCCGGGTGGTGGCCGGCTGGCGCCTTGAAAGAGGGGCCTTCCCTGCCAATCCGCAGGCCGAGGTGCGAAGCGTCCCTGCCGGGGCCTCCGCTCCCGGGACTCCCTACCAGCTCCGCCTGATCAGGGCGTCCTTTACCGCCTTTTCGCGCTGCTTCTCCACCAGCAGCAGGCGGTTGTGCCGCGCCTCCTTGATCTTGGCGGTAAGCTGGTCGATCTCGGCGGGTTTTTCCAGAAAATCCAGGGCCCCCAACTTCACCGCTTCCACCCCCTTTTGCAAGGTGGCGTGGCCGGTGAGCAGGATCACCTGCATGTCCGGGTGCTGGGCCCGAATACGCTTCAGGGTTTCGATGCCGTCCATGCCCGGCATCTGGAGGTCCAGCACTATGGCGTCATAGGTGCTTTGCTCCAGCCGGTCCAGGGCCTCGGCGCCGTTGCCGGCGGAGTCCACCTGGTAGCCGCGGTTGCGCAGGCGCTCGCTGACGCCCTCCAGGAACTCCTTTTCATCGTCAACGATGAGAACGCTTGCTTCGGTCATGGCTCCTCTCTTTCGGGGCAAGGGCCGGGGGCTGGGGGCGGCGGGTAGCTTGCCGGTGCCCCTGGCTCGGCCCGCGCCTCGGGTCAGCCGGCCTGGTCCGCCACCCTGAGCAGCAGGACCCCGTCCTCCAGCTCGAGGGACGCCTCCAGGTCGCTGAGCAGGGCGGGCGGGGGGCCTGCCTCCCGGGGCGGGGCCAGGGGCCGGTCGGACCGGAACCAGAACTCCACCCCTCCCGGCGGTCCGGGCCGCAGGCCGGCGGTGAGGCCGGCGTCGCCGTCCAGGCAGGCCAGGCAGGCGTCCAGGCAGCAGAACCAGGCCTCCTCCAGGAGGAAGGGGCTGGTGGTCAGGCTCACCTCTTGCTCCGGCGCCTGGAGGGTCAAATCCACCCCCTTGAGCCGGGCCGGCCGCCGGCCCAGGGCCGTCATCAGCTCCAGGACGCGGCCCGCCTCCACCCTGCGCTGGGGTTGGTCGGCGCTGTGGGCAAAGGTGTTGAGCAGGCGCACCACCTGGTCGGCCCTCTCTATGCGCACGATGACCCGGCCGATGAGTTCCTCCAGGCGGGCGGGGTCCAGCGCCCCGCCCTGGCGGGCCATCTGCAACAGCTCCTGGATGAGCCGGCTCTGCTCGTTCATGACCGCCAGCTCGTTTTTGATCTCGTGGGTCACGCTGGCGGTGATCCGGCCGAAGAAGGCCAGCTCCCGCTGGGAAGCCTCTGCGCTCATGTCTCGCTTCCCTCCTGCATCTTGGCCAGCAGGTCATTGATGTCTATGGGCTTGACCAGGTAGCAATCCGCCCCCATCTCCAGGGCGCGCTCCAGGTCCTCCCTGGCGCTGTGGCCGGTGAGCAGGATGATACGCGAAGAAGGTTGGCCCTCCTTGATCTTGCGGATGGCTTCATAGCCGCCCAGGCCGGGCATCTTGAGGTCCACCACCACCCAGTCGTAGGGCTCGGCCAGGGCCATCTTCACGCCCTGCTCGCCGCTGGTGGCCCAGGCGTTGTCCACCCCCCTGAGTTCCAAGCGCTCGGCCAGGGTGGCCACCAACTCCTTTTCGTCGTCGATCAAAAGAACCTTCATAGTTCCCTCCACCTGTCGGCGGCTTCAGGCCGGCTTGGATTCTTTCTTGATGGGCAGGATCACCGTGAAAGTGGTGCCCTCGCCCACTTGGCTCTCCACCTCTACCCGGCCTCCCAGTTTCTGCACGATTCCATAGGTGATGGAAAGCCCCAGGCCGGTGCCCTTTTCACCTTTGGTGGAAAAGAAGGGCTCGAATATGTTTTTGAGATGCTCGGGCGGGATGCCCACCCCGTTGTCGGCTATGCTCACCGCCACCGTGTCCGGCGAATTGGAGGCGATGGCGATGTGTATCTCGCCGCCGTCGGGAACCGCGCCCAGGGCGTTGTTGATTATGTTCAGGAAGACCTGCTGGAGCTGGCCCCGGTCGCTCTCTATGGTGGGGATGTCGGCCGGGATGTTCAGGTTGATGTCCACGTTGCGGTATTCGGCCTCCCGCCCCAAGAAGCCCAGCACCTCCCTCAGCAGCACGTCCAGGTGTATCTCCTCGGTCTTGACCGGCAGGTGGCGGGCGAAGCCCAGCAGCCGGTGGGTGATGACGCTCACCCGCTTCACCGAGTCCAGGATCACCGACACCTGGCGCTGGAACTTCTCCCGGTGGGGGAAGTCCTCGCTCAGCTCCAGGAGGTCCTTCATGAGCCCCACCTTCTCGTTGATGATGGCGATGGGGTTGTTTATCTCGTGCGCCACGCCCGCGGCCAGGCGGCCGATGGAGGCCAGCTTGTTGGTGTACTCCACCTCGTGCAGCATCGCGGCCCGCCGCATGTCCGCCTCGTAGACCCGGCTGACCAGGTAGGTGGAGCCCTTCCAGATGACGGCCAGGATGGCCACCACGCTTATGACCACCAGGGCGATGATGTTGATCCGCAGGAGCCCCCATTTCTTCAGGAGCACCTCGGGCTGTTTCACCATCACCAGGATGAAGGGGCTGTCCCTGACCTCGGCCAGGCCCACGATGAGCAGCCGCCCCAGGGAGTCGCTGGTCTCGGTGATGCTGCCCTCGCGCAGGTCATGGGGTAGGGGCAGGGGCAGGGGGAAGCGGGACATGATGCCGCCGTGGCGGCGGGAATGGGTCTGCAACACGCCCTTGCGGTTGATCAGGAAGGCGTCGCTGGAAGGGCGCAGGTCCATGGCCCGGATCAGCTCGTTGAGGCGGCCGGTGTCGATGGTGGCGCGCAGCACATAGGGCTGGTGGCCGTCGCGGTCCTGGTACACCGCGATCACGAAATGGGGGAAGTTGCGGTGGCCCAGGAACACGTCGCTGATGTAGATGCCCCGCAGGAGGACCTCCTTGTACCAGTCCTGGTCCCGGTAGTCGTGGCCCTCCAGGTTGTAGGGGCCCACATAGGCCCGCTGCACCCCGGCCGAGTCGATCACCCCCAGGTCCACGAAGCCGCCGAAGGCCTTCTTGAGGTTGCGGAACACGCGGGCGAGATGGGCGTGGTCGCTGAGGTCCTTGAAGTTGTGCTCCTGGTTCACATAGGCGAGTGCAGCGCGCCGCTCCTCCAGGAAATAGGCGATCTGCACCTTGGTGGTGGAGAGCAGGCGCTGCACTTGCCCTGTGATCTCGCTTTTTTGTAGTTGGTACTGCTCCTCGAACTGGTAGAAGTTGATGGCAGCCAAAAAGGCCAAGGGCAGCAGGCTGACCGCCAGGGCGGACCAGAAGGTGCTCTGCCACAGCCGGCGGTAGTTCAAAAGCTCCGCCCCGGTGTCCTTCTGGTCCCAGAAGGGCGGTCTTATCCTGCGCCAAAGGCCCAAGCTATGCCTTCTCCCGCCGTATCTTTTCGTAGGCTTGCTTCATGGTGTCCGAAAGCTTCTCGATGTCCACCGGTTTTTGCAGGTAGGCGAAAGCGCCGAGCTGCATGCACAGGTCGCGGTCCTCCTCCGAGCCGTGGCCGGTGAGGATTATAACCTCCACCTGAGGGTACTCCTTCTTGATGCGCTTGAGTACCTCGATGCCGTCTATGCCGGGCATCTTCAGGTCCAGCACCATGACCTCGGGCTCGTCCTCGGCCACCAGGCGCAGGGCCTCCTCGCCGTCGTAGACCACCGCCGAGCCGATCTCGCGCATCAGGAGCCGCTCGGAGAGGGTCTGCACGAACTCGCGCTCGTCGTCCACCAGAAGCACCTTGGAGGGCAGCTCCAGGTCCACCTGGCGGTACACGTCGGCCTGGTAGAAGCCGGGCCCGGCCTCCACCGCCACCTCCGCCACCCCGGGGACCTTGCGGGCCAGCTTGGCCAGCTCCTCCTCCAGGCGCCCCAGCAGCACCACCTTCTTGTTGATCTCGATGCGTACCTTGCCCCCCTGGGCCGAGGCCTTGGCATGGCGAGGGTCGTGGCCCGCCTCGACCAACACCTGCTCCACCTGGGCGGCCAGGAGGAAGTCGGCCGCGGCCCCGCGGGACGCCTCGCTGGGTTGCAGGGGTTCGCTGCGGGCGTGGTCGCAGATCAGTTTCACCGCCTGCTGGGGGTCGGTCTTGTCCATGGGTATGAGGATGTCATACAGCTCGGCGGACCAGGGGTCTTTGCCCCAAAGGTAATCAGCCCACAGGACGGCCGCCTGGTCGGCCTTGCGCAGGCGGGTTTGGGCCTCCTTCTGGCCCAGGCCGTGGGCCTCGGCCGCCCGGCCCAGGCGGTAGCTGGTTTCGGCGATGAGGCACACGTCCAGCACGTGGCCGATGTCGCGGGGCACCAAGAGGGCCCCGAAACCGTGGAAGACCAGGTTGTTGTCTTGCAGGAGCCTGGCCAGGGTCACCTTGAGGAGCGCCACCCCGCGCTCTTTTTCGCGGGAAAAGCGGTTGAACACCGACTCCTTGCCCGACATGGCCCGGCGCAACTTGGCTTCGCTCAGGCTCCCCTGCGCCGCCGCTTCGGCGATCAATGCCTCGTCGTCCAGCAGCCGGCAGTCCAGTTCTCCGGCCACGGCCCGGGCCACCTCGAGCCCATTACAAAATGTGCCGCTGAAGATGCTTACCGTTGGCATAACTTACTCCATCCCATTTTCCCGGAGGGACTCCAGGGGACAGACAGACAGCAAGGGACACTCTTTTTCCTGGGAATCACGATGAGCGTCCGCGTGGATGGCCTCGATTGCCGTGGCGGCCAGGGGATAGATATGGTCCTCCCCGATCTTGGCCAGAAGGTGGGTCCGCTTCATGGTCTCCAACACGCTTTCCTTGATGTGGGAGAAGCTGATGTCATAGCCGGCGCTGCGTACCCGGTCTACAATCAACGATAACGCATCCTCGCCGGAAGCGTCCATGTCGTTTATGCCGTTGGCCACCACCAGGATGTGCCTTAGCTTGGGCATGGTGCGGATGCGTTCGTTGATCTGGTCTTCCAGGAAGCTGGCGTTGGCGAAGAACAACGGCCCGTCGAAGCGGACCACCGCCACGTGCTCGCACTCGCGCAGCTTGTAGTGCTCGGCATCGCGCAGGGAGCAGTCCGGGTGCATGGAGAGGTTGGCCACCCGGGGCCGCATGCTCTTGTAGAGGAACACCAGCAGGGAGAGCACCACTCCGATCATGATGCCCTTGTCCAGGTGGGGGGCGAAGGCCAGGGTGCCCACGAAGGTGATGATGGAGATGGCGCCGTCGTACCATTGCGCCTTCCAGGCGTGGATGAAGCCGGAGACGTTGATGAGCCCCACCACCGCCATCATGATCACCGCCGCCAGCACCGCCTGGGGCAGGTGGTAGAGGAGCGGGGTGAAGAACAGGAGCACGATGATCACCATCACGCTGGTCACCACGCTGGAGAGCCCGGTGCGCGCGCCGGCCTGCAGGTTGACCGCCGACCGGCTGAAGGAGCCGGACACCGGGTAGCTCTTGCCCAGGCTGCCGATGATGTTGGCCAGGCCCTGGCCGATCAGCTCCTGGTTGGGGTCCAGGCGCTGGCCGGTCTTGGCGGCCATGGCCTTGGCGATGCTGATGGCCTCCATGAAGCCCAATAGCGAGATGATGGCTGCATAGGGGAACATCTGGATGACAAAGCCGGTGTCCCAGGCGGGCAGGCTCAAGGTGGGCAGGCCGGGCGGGATGTCGGCCACCACCGCGCCGCCGCCGGTCATGAGCAGCGAGTCTTCCTTGATCTGGCGGTTGCCCACCTTGATGCGCCAGACGCGGCCGTCGGTCTCGGCGCCGTCCGGCAGTTGGTCTTCGAGGTAGAAGCGGTAGCTGCCGTCAGGCTGGGGCACGCCCGCGAACAGGTAATGGCGCAGGCGCTTGCGGAACAGGTGGGCCCGCTTCTTCTCCTGTTCGAGCTTGATGGTGTCCAGTCTGGCCTCCTGCTGGTACTTGATGGCCTCCAGCGAGTCCTTGCCCTTTTGTTTCTCCGCCGCCTGGGCCAGCCGGTTGAACTCGGCTCGCTTGGCGCCCAGTTGGTTGATCCTGGCCACCGTTTGGTTGAAGGCCTTCACCTCCTGGTGCACCTGGGGGGAGGCGATGGCGGACAGGGGGACGCGCTGGTCGTGCTGGAAGCCGGTGGCCCAGGAGATCAGGGTGGTCATCGCCACCGCCACCAGCACGTAGGGTATGCGCGGGTTGAGGCGCTTCAGGCCGTACATGATGACAAAGGCGCCGACCCCCATGGCCAGGGTTGGCCAGTGGGTGTAATGCACCGCCGCCACGCACACCCGGTAGATGGTCTCGTAGTGGTGGCTGGCCTTGTCCACGTACACCCCGAACATCTTGGAGAGCTGGGAGGAGGCGATGATGATGGCCGCCGCGGTGGTGAAGCCGTTGACCACCGGGTGGGAGAGGAAGTTGACCACCAGGCCCAGCCGCAGGACGCCCAGCAGGAACTGGAAGATTCCCACGATCAAGGCCAGGAGCACCGCGTAGGCGATGAAGGCCTCGCTGCCCGCGGTGGCCAAGGGCTCCAGGGAGGCGGCGGTCATCAGGGACACCACCGCCACCGGGCCGGTGGCCAACTGCATGCTGGAGCCGAACATGGCCGCCACCATGGGGGGCAGGAAAGCGGCGTACAACCCGTAGTAAGCCGGCAGGCCGGCCAACTGGGCGTAGGCCATGGACTGGGGTATCAGCACCAGGGCCACGGTGACACCAGCCACCACGTCCAGCCGGAAGGTGGTCAGGTTATAGCCTTTGAACCAGGTTAGGAAGGGTAGAATGCGCGTCAACATGGGTTTTGCCTCATTCTAGGGGGATATATGTACAACATTTATTCCTCCAGACCGAACTTCTTGATCTTGCGCCACAAGGAAACCCGGTCTATGCCCAAGATCTCGGCCGCCCGGGTCTTGTTGCCGCCGGTACGCACCAGCACCATCTTGATGTACTCCCGCTCCCGCTCCTCCAGGGTGGGGAGCCGTTCCTCCTCGGCACCAGGGGGAAGGGGGAGGGGGGCCGCCAACTCGTCGGGCAGGTCGGCCACGGTCAGGGTGCCGCCCCTGCCCAGGGTCACTGCCCGTTCGATCAGGTTCTCCAGCTCGCGGACGTTGCCAGGGAAATCATACGAGCGCAGGCGGGCCATCATCTCCGGCGCGATGCGGGCGATTTCCTTTCCCTGCTGGCCGGCGTGCTTTTGCACGAAGTAGTGGACCAGCAGGGGGATGTCGTCCTTGTGCTCGCGCAGGGGGGGCACCTCCAGGGTCACCACGTTGAGCCGGTAGTAGAGGTCCGAACGGAAGGAGCCCTCCTCCACCAGCCGCTTTAGGTCCTGGTTGGTGGCGGCCACGATGCGCACGTCCACCGGGATGGGCTCGGTGCCGCCCACCCGGGTCACCACCTTCTCCTGGATGACCCGCAGCAGCTTGACCTGCATGGTGGGGGGCATGTCGCCGATCTCGTCCAGGAAGATGGTGCCGCCGTCGGCCGCCTCGAAAAGTCCCTGCTTGGTGGCGATGGCGCCGGTGAAGGAGCCGCGCTCGTGGCCGAACAGCTCGCTGACCAGAAGCTCCTCGGCAAAGGCCGCGCAGTTGAAGGCCACGAAGCGTTGGTCCGCCCGGGGGCTGGCATAGTGCACCGCCCGGGCGAACAGTTCCTTGCCGGTGCCGGTTTCGCCGATGATGAGCACGTTGCAGTCAGTGGGCGCGATCTGCTGCACCGTCTTCACCAGGCGCTGGATCTGGGGGCTCTTGCCCACGATGAAGTTGATGCCCTCCCGCGCCTTCAGGTCGCGGCGCAGCGCCTTCAATTCCTCGCGCAGCCGGGCCTTCTCCAGGGCGTGGGCCACCTGGGCCCGCACCTCGTCGATCTTGTAGGGCTTGGCGATGTAGTGGAAGGCTCCCTGCTTCATGGCCTGGATGGCCGACTCCACCGAGGCAAAGGCGGTGAGCATGATCACCTCGGTGTCGGGGTGGCGCTGCTTGACCGCCTTGAGCACGTCCATGCCGTCCACTTTTTCCATGCGCAGGTCGGTGAGCACCAGGTCATAGTCCGCGTCGGCCAGCAGGGCCAGGGCCTCCCGGCCGTCTGCGGCGGTACGCACCTGGTACTCGCCGCTCTTCTCCAGGATGTGCTGGAGATTGTTGCGCGCCACGGCGTCGTCTTCCACGATGAGTATGCGGGGTTTGCGCGCCATGTCTATTCAGCCTTCTGCGGCAGGCGGATGGTGAAGCGGGCCCCCCGGCCGGGCTTGCTTTCCACCTGGATGTGGCCCTGGTGGCGCTCCACGATGCCATAGACCAGGGAGAGCCCCAGGCCGGTGCCGCGTCCCACCTCCTTGGTGGTGAAGAAGGGGTCGAAGATGCGCGGCAGCACCTCGGGGGCGATGCCCACGCCGGTGTCTATGACCTCCAGCACGACCTCGCCGCTCTCCCCATCCAGGCCGCCCCGGATGGTGAGCCGTCCGCCGCCTTCCATGGCCTGTATGCCGTTCATGATCAGGTTCAGCAGCGCCTGCACCAGGTGGCCCTTGTCCACCTCCAGGGTGATGCCCGCCGGCACCTTGACCACCACCTCCACCTCGGCGGGCAGCTCTCCCTTGACCAGCTTCAGGGCCTCCTCCACCACCGAGCGCAGGTCCTCCGGCCTGAGCCTGAACTCGCGCTGGCGGGCGAACTCCAGCAGCGAACCCACTATGTCGCGGGCCTTGGCCACCTGCTGCTCGATGGTGGCCAGGAGTTCCTTGTGGTAGGACGAGGCGCTGGGCGCCATCTCCTCCTGCAATATCTGGCAGGAGGTGGAGATGTTGTTCAGGGGGTTGTTCAGCTCGTGGGCCACGCCGCTGGTGAGGGTGCCCAGGGCGGTGAGCTTCTCGGTCTGGATCATCTGCTCGGAGTTGTGGTGCAATTGCACCACCATGCGGTTGAACGCCTGCACCAGGGTACCTATCTCGTCGCTGCGGTCGGCCCAGGGTATGGGCCGGAAGTCGCCCTGGGCCACCACCCGGGTGGCCTCCTCGATGGTTTGCAGGGGCCGCACCAGGCGCGCCAGGAGCAGGTAGACCACCGCCACCCCGATGGCGCCCAGGCAGACCAGGAACACCACCAGCAAGGGCTGGTAATCGCGCAGGAGGCCCTGCATCTCCTGGCGTTCCTTCCCTGCCAGTTCCTCGGCCCGCAGGATGAGCTCCTTGCCTGCCGCGCGCAGCTCGCCGGTCAGGGCCTCCCGGGGTGGGAGCCCGGTTCCGGCGGCCGCGGGGCCGCCCCGGCCGGAGAGCTGGCGGTGCAGCCGGCTGAGGGTCTGGCGGTAGGTGGTGGCCAGGCTCCTCAGGCGCTGGTACGCCCCGGAGCCCGCGCTCTGGTGGATGTGGTCCCGGCTGCTGGTCATGAGCTGCTCGAACTGGCCGAGGTAGATGAGCGCCTGCTGGAAGTCCTCCTCGTGGTGGTAGAGGAGGTAGTTCTTTTCGTAGCGCCGCACCTCCAGCACGGTGTTGAGCAGGCTGTCCGCGCTGGACAGGAAAAAGAGCTTGCGCTCCATCTGGGCGAAGTAGTGGTAGCTGATGGCGCCGAACAGGGCCATGCTGGCAAAGGCCACCGCAAAGCACAGCACCAGCCGCACCCTGATCTTGCCCAGGGCGTTCAGCATGGCGCAGCCTCGCCACGCCGGGGGCCGGCCTTAAACGCAGGTGGCAGGGGTTGTTCTAGCCGCGTCATGCCGCTACCTCGTGGGCCGGGCTTCCGCCCGGCGGGAAAAGGGCAAAACGCCTATAGCGCATGTAAGATTCGTGCCAAGATGGGGCCCGCGGGGTAACCTGCTGTCATCGCTGGTAATTTATCGGGTAGGCCAGGTGGTCGGGAGTCGAACCTTTTGTTGCATTGTGCAACAGGGCTTTCGGGGCCAGCGCGCATAAATACCATTTTTCACAATCGATTATATATCAGCAACGGGCGCGGAGCAAAATGTTTCTATTAGCAACAGTCGGCGGCCTGCCCAAAGAAAAGGCCGGGACCCAGGGGGTCCCGGCCCGTACTCAGGGCCGCGGGGCAGGGCGTGTCTCAGCGGGAGTCCAGCCCCAGGGCCTTGCGCTTGGCCTCGATGTGGCTGGTGAGTATCCTGGCTGCCTTCTCGGGGTCGGGCTCCACGGCAAAGGTGGCGCCCACCACCACCTCCAGGCCCTCGGTCAGGAGCTTGACCACGTTCATGCTGCCCGCGATGGGGGGCATGGGGCCCAGGTGGGTGAACACCCCCGAGGCCACGAAGTAGCAGGCAATGGCCACCGCCTTTTCCGAGTACCACTCCGGGGCCGAGCCGGCCACGGGCAGGTCGCTGATGTCGCAGCCCAGGGCGTTGGCCAGGGCCGAGACCAGCACCAGGATGCGCACGTTGTCCACGCAGCTACCCACGTGCAGGACCGGCGGTATGCCCAGGGCGCCGCAGACCTCCTTGAGGCCCGGCCCGGCCAGCTCCAGGGCCTCCATGGTCTTGAACCCCGCCCGGGCGGTGGCCACCGACACGCAGCCGGTGTCCAGCACCAGGATGTCGTTGGCGATGAGCCGGGTGATGAGCCCCACGTGGCCGTAGTCCTGCTTTATCTTGGGGTTGTTGCAGCCCACCACCCCCACGGCGCCCCTTATCTTGCCGGCCTTTATGGCCTCGACCAAGGGCTCGGCCGAGCCGCCCAGGGCGGCGATCACCGCCTCCACCGAGATGCCGGAGACCACCTCCTGGGGCTTCACGGGGATGGACACCTTGTCGGGGTCGCGGCGGGCGAAGTTCTCCACCGCCATTTTCACCAGCTCGGTGGCCTTTTCCATGGCGGTCTCCGGGCTGAACTCGTGGTGCTCCATGCCCGGGAACCTGGCCTTGTCCGAGGTGGAGATCATCTTGGTGTGGTAGCGGGCCGCCGCCTGGCTGATGGCGGGCATGATGCACTGGTAGTCCACCAGCATCATCTCCACCGCGCCGGTGACCAGGGTTAGCTCGGTGGTCAGGTGGTTGCCCGCCATGGGGATGCCGTGGCGCATCATCAGCTCGTTGCCGGTGCAGCACACCCCCACCAGGTTGATCCCCTTGGCCCCTTGCTTCCGGGCCAGCTCCTGCATCTCGGGCAGGCTGCAGGCGGCCACGATGGTCTCGGAGACCACCGGGTTGTGGCCGTGGACGATGATGTTAACCTGGTCCTCCTTGAGCACCCCCAGGTTGACCTGGCCGGTGACCGGCTGGGGGGTGCCGAAGAGGATGTCCGACACCTCGGTGGCGATCATGGAGCCGCCCCACCCGTCGGACAGGGCGTTGCGCAGGCCGTGGAGCAGGATGCTGACCCAGTCGTTGTCCACTCCCATGTGGGTGCGGTGCATCATCTCCGAGGTTTCGCGGTCGATGCCCCGGGGGACGATGCCCACCTTTTCCCACAGGGCGCGGCGCTTCTCCGGGGCCCGGGCCAGCAGGGTGAGCGAGGCCTTGCGGGTGCCGTAGTCCTCCTGCATGGCCGCGGCCAGCTCCCCGGCCAGGGCCAGATCGTCCTTGCCCTCCACCGCGATGCCGTACTCCGCCGCCACCCGGCGCAGCTTGTCCGGGTCCTTGATGGCATAGCCCGGTGCCTTGCCCTCGGCCACCTCGGCGAGCACCTCCACCAGGTCGCGGCCGTGGTCCGAGTGGCTGGCCGCGCCGGCGGCGATCATGCGTCCCAGGTTGCGGGCTACGATTATGTCCGCGTCCGCCCCGCAGACACCCCGCTGGGGGCCCTCGCCAAAGGGGTCTATGCGACAGGGGCCCATGACGCAGATGCGGCAGGAGAGGCCGGTTTCGCAGAAACCGCAGTGGGGCTGCTGGGCGGCGTGGCGGTCCCACACCGTCTCCACCTGGTCCTGGGCCGCCTTGGCCAGCATGATCTGGCCGTCGGTGGTGATGGTGTATTCTTCGAACTTCTTGTCCGCGACTGCCATTTGCTCGTCTCCTTTGGCATCCGCCTCAGCGGCGGTTGATTTCGCTGGCGGCCTTCTTGACCGCGTTCAACAGGGCCAGGCCGGCGGGCAGGCCGCCGATGTCCGGCCCGCCCTCCTCCCGCCACACCGAGCGGCTCACCTGGTCGGTCTTGCGCTTCAGGGCCTTGTCCGGCTCCTCGAAGGTGAGGGCCCCGGTGAGGCAGGCCTCCACGCAGGCCGGGATCAGGCCCTGGTCCTGGCGCTCGTCGCAGTTGTCGCACTTGACCGCCACCGCCTTGCCGGGCGGCGCCTCGCGGTCCTGGTGGAAGCGCAGCACCCCGAAGGGGCAGGCCATGGCGCAGGAGGCGCAGTTGATGCACCTGTCCGGGTCGATGAGCACCGTGCCCCGCTCCGGGTCCCGGAAGATGGCCCCGGGCAGGCAGGCGGCCTGGCAGGGGGCGGGGTCGCAATGGCGGCAGCGGTTGGGGAAGCCTTGGTTGTAGGGCCCCACCCCCACGTGGACCCGCGGCCTGGGGCGGGGGGTCTCCAAGGTCGCCGCGAACAGGCTCTTGGCCTCGGAGTGGGCCACGGCGCAGGCCAGCATGCACTGCATGCAGCCCACACACCTTTCCGGGTTTACGATCACCTCTTTCATGGCAAAAAGCCTCCTTTTCCCGGCCCGTTCAGGGCAGCAAGCTGGCGAAGTTGAAGGAGGGCTCCAAGAGCCGCTCCGGGGGCACCGCCAGGGGCAGCCGGCGCTGGATCAGACCGAGCAGCACCCCCCCCTGCTCCACCGCGCCCACCAGGACCAGGCCCACCAGCCTGCCGTCCTCCAGGACCAGCTTGCGGTAGGTCCGGCGCCTGGGGTCGTGGCGGACCAGGACCTGGTGGCCGCTTCCGCCCGGCGGGTTGACCAGCCCGCCGGTCATGAGGTCCAGGCCGAAGATGCGCATCACGTTGCGGCCCATCGAGCCCCGGTAGGCCACCGGCCGGCCGGCCAGGTTGGCCCCGGCCACCCGGCCCTGCTCCACCGCCACCGGCCAGATGGCGTTGACCCGGGGCTCCCGGCGCACCAGGTCCCAGGCCTGGGCCACATCGCCGGCGGCGTAGATGTCCGGGGCGCTGGTCTTGAGGTGCTGGTCCACCAGGATGCCCAGGTCCGTCTCGATCTGCCGGCGGGGGACGAAATCCAGGGCCGGCGTCACCCCCTTGCCCACCACCACCATCTGGCAGGGCAGGCGGCTGCCGTCCGAGAGCAGGGCCGCCTCCACCTTTTGCCGGCCCTCGAAGGCCGTGACCTCCACCTCCACCCGCACCTCCAGGCCCCGGGCCACCAGCTCCCCCAGGATCAGCTCGCCGGCGGCGGGGTCCACCTGCATGGCCAGGGGGTGGCCGGAGCGGATGAGCATGGTCACCCTGACTCCCCGGTGCAAGAGCCCGTAGGCCGCCTTGAAACCCACCAGGCCGCCGCCCAGCACCAGGGCTTGTTTCACCTGGGGCAGGGCGGCCAGCATCCCGCGCACCTGGGCCTCGGTACGCATGAAAAAGATGTTCTCCAGCTCGAGGCCGGCCGCCTGGATGGGGCGGGGATCGGCGCCGCTGGCGATGAGCAGGCGGTCGTAGGCCACCGCCCGGCCCTGGTCGGTGAGCACCCGCTTTTGGGCCGGGTCTATCTCCACCACCCGCTGGCCGGTGAGGGCCTCGATCCCGAGCCGCTGGTAGAAGTCCGGGGGGCGGATGGGCAGGCGCTCCGGAGGCAGGGCGCCCTCCAGCACCAGGCTGATCAGGGGCCGGCTGTAGGGCGGGAACTCCTCTGCCGCGATCATGGTGAGCGAGGCCTCCGGGTCCAAGGTGCGGATGGTTTCGGCGGCGCTCACTCCGGCGATGCCGTTGCCTATGATGACGTATGCGGGCATGGACCATACCTCCCGGCTGGGACTGGGGCTGGGGCGGTCGGAGCGGCCCTCTCCCTGGCGCGGGTGGAGCATTGGGGCGCGAAACCGGCGGCGCCGGGCGGGCGCGGAACTGGCAGAGGGGAGGGAGGGGACCGAGCCAAACTGCTGGGTACCATTTTTCAGGGGGGCGGGGCGGGAGACAAAGGTTTTTTGATGAACGGTAGGGTAGGGATGATGAGCGGATCAGGCCAGGCCCAGGGCCCGTTTCAGCTCCCCCACCCGCCGGCGGGCCAGGGGGATGGAGGGTATGCCCTGGCGGTCGAAGACCACGAAGGTTCGGCCCCGGCGGTCCCGCTTTATCTGTTTGACGTGATCCAGGTTGGCCACGTAGCTTTTGTGCACCCGGAAGAAGGTGGGCCCCGCGTGGCGCTCCAGGATGTACTTCAAGGTGGCGTGGATGTGGTGCAGGCCCTCGCCGGTGCGCACCTTGCAGTAGTTGCCGTCCGACTGGAAGAAGTAGATCGCCGCGGTGTCCAGGAAGAAGAAGGAGCCCCGGTCGTAGATGGGGAACTTCTTGAGCTGCACCAGGCCGCTCCGGGGGTTCAGCTCCGCGCCGGTCTGTTCGGTCACGTCCACGAAGCAGGCCACGAAGCAGGCCCCGGCCGCGGAATCCACCATCTCCAGCCGGCTCACGCTTATCATGAGCACCTTGCTGAGCACGTCGATGATCATGGCCACCGGGACCTCGGGCGGCCGGGAACGGGGAGGGCGGGGGAGGCGGGACTGCCCCAAGAGGGCTCCTATCTTGGGCCTGCTGCGAGGGGGGTGGTAGTCGTACACGGACTTTCCCATCTCGGCGCGGGAGAGCCCCAGGGTCTGGCGGGCAAAGGCGTTCATGCCGATGACCCGGTAGTCCTCTGACAGGAGCACCACTCCGATGTGGTGAAAATCCGCTTTGCCTTGACTGGCAGGCACCACCGACCCTCTGGCCCGGTAGAGCCCGGGCGCAATGGAGAGCGGGTCCTTGGGGACCCTGCGATTTTCATAACCGCTGTGCCCAAAGTCTAGCCCGGCGCCGCGCCCCGGGTCAACCGCGCCGGCCGCGAGAGCGGCTTTCCCACCCCGCCGTCGCCTCCGTCGCGCCCCCGTTGTCCCTCGTCGCGCCCCCGTCGCCCCCCGTCGCCCCCCCGTTGCCCCCCGTCGCCCCCCGTCGCCCCCCGTCCGGCCAGGCCGGGGGTGAAGGGCTCAGGCCGGCTGGTCGCGGTCCAACTCCTCCAACTGGGCGGGTATGGTGGTCACCGGCAGCACCACGGTGAAGGTGGTGCCCTGGTCCACCTGGCTGCTGACCAGGATGCGGCCGCCGTGCTTGGCCACGATGCCCTGGGACACGCTCAGCCCCAGGCCGGTGCCCTTGCCCCGGGCCTTGGTGGTGAAGAAGGGGTCGAAGATGGAAGGCAGGATATGTTCGGGAATGCCGGTGCCGAAGTCGATTACTTTCACGGCCAGGTAGTTGGGCTCGTCGGCCGGCACCACCAGCACCTGGATCTTGCCGCCCTTGGAGGAGGCGTCGATGGCGTTCAGGATCAGGTTCAGGAACACCTGCCGGAGCTGCTGGCTGTCGCCGTGCACCCGGGGCAGGTTGTCGGTGGCCTGGAATTCTATCTTGATGCCCGAGAGCTTTATCTGGTTGGCCGCCAGGTCGATGGTTTCCTTGAGCAGGCGCGGCAGGTCCAGGGGCTCCAACTGGGAGCTGGTTTCCCGGGCGAAGTCCAGCAGGTTGCTGATGATCTTCTTGGCCCGCCCCGCCTCGTTCACCACGTCGTCCACCATTTCGCGCCGTTCTTCGTCGTCCAGGTTGTCGTAGTCTTCCTGGAGCACGTGGGCGGTGAGGGTGATGTTGTTCAGGGGGTTGTTCAGCTCGTGGGCCACCCCGGCGGTGAGGGTGCCCACCGCCCGCATCTTGTGGGACTGGATCAGTACCGCCTCGCGGGTCTCCAGCTCCTCGATCATGGTGTTGATGGCCAGGGCCAGGTCGGTGAACTCGTCCCGGTAGCGGCGGCGGGGGGTGATGGGCGTGTAGTCGCCGGAGGCGATGCGATGGGCGTACTGGCCGAAACGGTTGATGGAGCGCAGCATGCGGCTGCCCAGCAGGTAGGCGTTGAACACCAGGATGAGCAGCAGCAGGATCAGGGAGTAGATGAGTATCTGGCGGGAATGGGCGGTGGTGGCGGCCAGGGAGGCCCTTTCCTTGCTCACCAGTTTTTGGGCGGCGGACACCATCTGCTGCCCCTGCCGGCGCACCTTGGTCTGCAGCTCCTTTTTGAGGCGCTTCAGGGAGGGGGAGGATTTCCGGCGCTCCAACTCGCCCAACTGCTCCAACAGGCTCTGGTAGGCGCGCAGGTTGGGCAGCATGATCCGGTTCCAGTCGGCGCCCATGACCGCGGCCAGTTCCCCGCTGTTGCGGGTCAGTATCTGTTCCGCCTGGAACACCTTTTCCAGGGCGTCGCTCAGGTTGGTGCCGTATAGAAAGAAGTTCTTCTCGTAGCGCCGGGCCTGCTCCACCTCCATCACGTAATCGTTCACGATCTCCAGGAAGCGGATCTTGCGCTCCATGCGCTGGAAGTTGGCCACCAGGGCCGCGGCCACTATGACGGCCACCGAGAAGGCCAGGAAGAAGCCGATGAACATTTGCAGGCGCAGGGTGAAGCGGGGGCGGTCCAACAAGGCCCGGCGGATGTTTTCCGCCTTGTGGGCCACGTCCGAGCGGCCCGGAGGGGCGTTGCTCTCCTGGCTGGAGGGATTGGTGGGGGGTGGGCTTTCGGTGGCGCTCACGACGTACCGGGGATGCGACCGCTAGGCGCCGCTGTCGGCGGCGGCCTCGAAGTCTATCTCGGAGCCCAGTTCCCGGGCGGCGTTGGCGATCACCTTGCGCAGGTCATCGGGGCGGAAGGGCTTGGCGATGAAGTCGAAGGCGCCTTTTTCCATGGCTTCCCGGGCCAGGGACATCATGGCATAGCCGGTTATCATTATCACCTTGGTGCGGGGCCATTTTTCCCGCACGAACTCCAGCACCTGCAAGCCGTCGATTTCGTCCATGCGGATGTCGGTGACCACGATGTCGAATTCCTCCTGCTGCAAGCGGGCGAGGGCCCGTTCCGGCTCCTCGAACACCTCCACCTCGCAGCCTATCTTGGCCAGGGCGGGCTTGAGCCGGCGGCCCACGATGGGCTCGTCGTCCAACAGAAGCACCTTCAAGGTGTCGGGCATGATATTACCTCCTAAACCCATAATAAGGCCAGGGCGGGCGGCAGGGCATCCCTAAAGCGCGCCTAGCGCTCGCTCTCCGCGGCCTGCTCGAAGAAATTGCTGATTATGTGCACCTCCACGTAGTTGACCCCCGGCACCTGGCTGGCCAGTTCGCGCACCGCCTCCTGCTTCTTGCGCTGGTCCCGCTTGAGGGACTGCACCTGGGCCACCACGGTGCCGTCCGAGGCCTGCACCCGGATATCCGGGAAGCGCTCCATGAGCTTGAGCCGGACCTTGCTGGCCAGGGCCTTGTCCCGGAGATAGTTGCGGGAATAGGTCATGGGCTGGAACTTGCGGTAGCCGGCGGCGTCGCAGATGATCTCCACCGCCTTTTCCGGTTCCAGGGTGGCCAGGCTGAGCACCATGTCGTAGAGGCTCGCATCGGTTTCGTCCAGGCCGAAGAACTCCTTTGACCAGCGCTGGCGGCCTTCGTCCTCGCGCTGCACCTGCTTGCGGGCCCGTTCCTGGGGCATGCCCTGCCTCTTGGTCAGCTCCGCCACCCGCTGCTCGGGGTCGGCCAGGATGCGTACCTGCAGGGCGTGGCTGACCCCGATCACGTACAGGTGGGCCCCCAAGCCATAGCACGCGATGTTGTCGGCCAGCAGCCTTTCCAGGCAGGCGGCCTGGATGTGGGCCAGGAGCTGCTGGCGGCGGCGCGTCCGCATGCCCAGGAAACCGGGCGGCTCGTCCAGGGCCTTGACCAGGTCTTCCTCGGCCAGGTCGTGCTCGCGGGCCAACTCCGCCAGGAGTTCCCGGCCCAGGTATTCATAGCCCAGGGCCTTGGCGGTTTCTTGGGCGATCTGTTGGCCCTGCTCGAAAAAGTCGGCTGAAATGGTTATCACGGGCATGGCGTTCATCCTCTCTGGCAAGCGCCCTACACGGCGGACGGCGGGACGGGCTGGCCGGTGCGCACCTCCAGGTGGTTGATGCCGGGGATGTTCTGACGCAGCCGCCGCAGTTTTTCATCCAGTCTATGGCTGTGCCGGCCGCTCTGCTTGGTGTAGACCACCACGTTGCCGTAATCACAGGTGACCGCCACGTCGAAGCACTCTTCATCGACCAGGGCGGCCTTGAGCTGGCAGGCCAGGGCCAGGTCCTCCATCTTTTGCTGGGATTCGGGTGTGGCCTGGAAGCACTTCTTGCCGGCGGCCTGCACGATGAAGTCCACCGCGTCGTCCACCGTGAGCTTGTGCACATGGATGACCAGGTCGTACAGGGAGGCGTCCCAGGGGTCCACCCCATATAGGCTCTGGGTCCACTTGCGGCGCTCGGCGTCGTCCTTGAGCAGCAGGCTGCGGGCCTCGCTCTCGCTGATGCCCTCGCGCTTCATCTCCGCCTGCACCCGGGCCTCCAGGTCGGCCAGGATGCGCACCTTGAGCACGTGGGGCACTCCCTTGAGCAGCAGGTGTCCGGCCAGGCCGTGGTAGACCAGGTTGTCCGCCACCGCCCGGCTGGCCAGCGCGCTGCGGATATAGGCCAGGTAGCACTGCTTGCCATGGGTGATGCGGTCCAGGATGGAAGGCGCGTCGTGAATGGCGCGCACCAGCTTGACCTCCGGGATCTTGAAACGGTCCGAGGCCTCGATGAGCAGGTCGCGGCTGATCACCTTGTAGCCCAGCCGCTCCGCGACCTTTTCGGCCACTTCGCGGCCCTTGCTGTATGATCCGCGGGATATGGTTATGATGGCCATGGCTTATCTTACCTGTCTCCTTAGAAGAATACGTATAGCATTGCGATCATCACCACCAGGAACACGATGCTGATGAGGGTGCCGGCCTTCATGAAGTCGATGCTGCGGTAGCGGCCCGGCCCCATGTACAGGGCGTTGACCTGGTGGGTGGGCAAGATGAAGGAGTTGCTGGTGGCCAGGCCCACCACCATGGCGGCCATGCGGGGATCGGCGCCCGCGGCCATGGCCATGTTCACCACCAGGGGCACCAGGAGCACCGTGGCCCCCACGTTGCTGATGACCAGGGTGAACACGGTGGAGAGCACCCCGATGACGGCCAGCAGCACTATGGGCTCCACCGAGCCGATGGCGTGGAGCACCGTCTGGGCGATCCAGGCGGCGGTGCCGGTCTTCTCGGTGGCGATGCCCAGCGGGATGAGCCCGCCCAGCAGGAACACCGTGCGCCAATCCACCGCCTGGTAGGCCTCGTCGATGGAAAGTACCCGGGTGATGATCATGCCCAGGGCGCCGGTCATCAGGCAGACCGAGAGCTGTATCTTGAACACGATCACCATGGTGAGGGCCACTGCCAGCCAGAGGCCGGCGAACATGGCCTTCTCCGGCCGCATCTCCTCCACGTCGAGCTGGGTGGTGAACAGCAGGCTGCCCTCGGCATGCAAGAGCTGGAGGTGTTTCCAGGAACCGTGCAGGAGGATGGCGTCGCCCACCCGGAGCGGAATCTGGCCCAGCTCGGCCCGGTATATCTCTCCCTGGCGGTACACGGCCAGGGGGGTGACCCGGAAGCGCTCGGCCAGGTCCACCTGGCTCAGGGTCTTGCCGGCCAGGGGCGAGCGGGGGGCCACCACCGCCTCCACCGTGCCCGAGGCGTGCTCGGCCAGATCACCCTTGAAGACCTCCAGGTCCTCCTTGATGATCATACCCTCCTCCTCGGCCAGGCGGCGCACGTCTTTTTCCCGGCCGTAGACCACCAGCTCCACCCCGGAGCGTATCTCCTGGCCCGGGGCCGGGCTGAGCACCTTGAAATCCGGCGGCTCGGTCAGGGCCACCACGTTGACCAGGTAGCGCCGCCGGATGTGGTCCACGGTGACCGGCTCGCGGTAGTGGGTGAAATCATCGGGGGTCTTGAGCTCCCAGGGGTGGCCCAGCTCCTCTATGATCTGGTTGTCGGAAGATTCGTCCTCGAGCGTGGATTCGGCCTCCTCCGACTTGCCGCCGGGCAGGATGAAGCGGCCGAACAGCACGAAGCAGGCGATGCCGCTGGCCAACAGGGCCAGGCCGATGGGCGTCACCTCGAACAGGCCGAAGGGCTTCAGTTTGAAGGGGGCGATGAGGTCGTTCAAGAGGATCAGGGGGCTGGAGCCCACCAGGGTGATGGTGCCGCCGAGGATGGCCGAGAAGCCGATGGGCATCAGGAGGTTGCTGATGGGTATCTTCAGGTTCTTGCTGATGCGCTGCACCGCCGGCAGGAACAGGGCGGCGGCGCCGATGTTCTGCATGAAGCTGGAGATGCCGGCCACGGTGATGGAGATCAATATGATGATGCGCGACTGGCTGTTGCCGGCCAGGCGTACTATGGGGCCCACCAGCCGGTTTATGATGCCGGTCTTGTCCAGGCCCGCGCCGATGATTATCACCGCGATGATGGAGACCACCGCGTTACTGGACAAGCCAGAGAAGGCCTCCTTGGGGGTCACCAGGTGCAGCAAGGGCAGGATGACCATCATCAAGATGGCCACCACGTCCACCCGCACCCATTCCACGATGAACAGGAAGATCGCGACCCCGATCATCAGCATGACGAGTATCATGTCAGAGGTGAGCTGTGGCATGAAAGTTCCCCTTAGGCACCGCAGGATTGTGATTGCGGGTACATGTGCCGGCGGCCTCAGCCATGGGGCCGGCGGCTACTGACAGTCCATACCGGGCATTCCAGAGAGGTGGCCGCCTTGGCCAGCCAGTGGCTCCGCCGGGTGCCGGCGGGCAGGTCTTCGCCACTGCCCCAGATGATCACCTGGAAGGGTTGGCGCTCGGCCAGGAACTTGAGAAGCTCCTGGCTGGGGTCGCCTACCCGGAGCGCGGCGCTGGTGGTGATGCCCTCCTGCAGGAAATCCGCGGTGAGTTCGGACAGGAGCTTGCCGATCCGCTCGTCCAGCTCGCTGATGGCGCTGCGTTTGGAACCCAGCCAGGTGTGATCCAAGAAGGCCATCTCCACCAGCATGAGCAAGGTCACCTCCGCGTCCATGCGCTGGGCCAGCTCCCGGGCATAACGCACGGCCGGGGGGCATATCTGCTCGTTTTCCATCACAACCAGAACTCTCTGGAACATGCTCGATCCATATCTCCTTGGGTGCCAAGGGAGAGGCAAAGTCCGTACCAGGGAGGGGATTATGGGATAACCGGCTGGAATAAGAGGCTATATCACGATAAACCCCGGAAGGGGACCGCGGGATGGGATGCTGCTGATTGCAACAAGGAGGGTCTGCCCGCCCGCCAAAAGGCGCCAAGCCGAGCCTTGGGAACGAATTGTTGCATTTTTACAGCGTTGCGTTTGTAAAACGCAACGCCTCAGCCCAGGCCGTACTTCTTCATCTTGCGCCACAGGCTCACCCGGTCGATGCCCAGGATCTCGGCGGCGCGGGTGCGCACCCCCCCGGTCAGCTTGAGCACGTGCTCGATGTAGCTCCGCTCCTGCTCCTCCAGGGTGGGGGGGGCGCCGCTGGGCCGGCTGAAGCTGGCCAGCTCCACCGTGGCCAGATCCGGGGGCAGGTCGCGGACCCGGATCAGCTCGCCGTCGCAAAGGGCCACGGCCCGTTCCATGATGTTCATCAGCTCCCGCACGTTGCCGGGGTAGGCGTAGCTGGCCAGGATTTCCAGGGCCTCCGGCACGATGCCCCGCACCGCCTTGTTCATGCGCCGCTTGAACATCTCCAGGAAGTGGAAGGCCAGAAGGGGTATGTCGCCTTCGCGCTCGGCCAGGCGGGGCAGGGTCAGGCTCACCACGTTGAGGCGGTAGTAGAGGTCTTGGCGGAAGGCGCCCAGGCTGGTTTCGGCCTTGAGGTCCCGGGCGGTGGCCGACACCACCCGCACGTCCACCGGCACCGGCTTGGTGCCGCCCACCCGCAGCACCTCGCGCTCCTGCAAGGCCCGCAAGAGCTTCACCTGCATGGCCGGGGGCATCTCCCCGATCTCGTCCAGGAACACCGTGCCGCCATGGGCCGCCTCCAGGAGCCCGGCCTTGGCCTGGCCGGCGCCGGTGAAGGCCTCCTTCTCGTGGCCGAACAGCTCGTTTTCCATGAGGTTGGGGTTGATGGCCGCGCAGTTGAAGGCCACCCAGGGCCCCTCGGCCCGCCGGCTCTGGGCGTGGATGGCCCGGGCGGCCAGCTCCTTGCCGGTGCCAGATTCGCCGGTGATCAGCACGTTGCACTCGGTGGGGGCGATCTGGGAGATTATTTCGGCCACCTGCCTCATCTGGGGGCTCTGGCCGATGAGCAGCGGAGCCTGCCCGCCGGCTCCGGCCGGCTGGTTCAGGCTGCGGGCCTGGTCGCGCAGTTGCTTCTGGGCCAGGGCCTGGGCCACCACCGAGCGCACCTGTTCCGGGGTGAAGGGCTTGGCCAGGAAATGGTAGGCGCCCTTCTTGGTGGCCTGCACCGCCCCCTCCAGGCTGGCGTAGCCGGTGATGATGATCACCTCCAGGCCCGGCGCGGTCTGCTTGGCCCGCTCCAACAGGTCCATCCCGTCCAGGTGGGGCATGCGCAGGTCGGTCACCAGCAGGTCAAAGGGCTCGCGCGCCAGGCGCTCCAGGGCGCGCACCGGGTTGCTGTAGGTGGAAACCCGGTGCCCCTCCTTCTCCAGGATGCGGCGCAGGCTCTTCAGGGCCGAGGCCTCGTCGTCCACCACCATGACATGTCCCGGCCCCAAGGGCTGGCAAGGAGGGCGATCCTGGCTCATGAGTTCCCCTGACCTTTTGCTATCACCCGGTGCCTGGGACGGGACCTTGACCGCAAAGCCCACCACTGGTGGCTCGGGTGATGGTGAAAGCATGGGCTGCTGCCGCCATAGACAAGGCGCCTTGCTCTATGGTTGAGGTTGTCGAGTAAGGTTGTCTGCCGGTCTGGGCAAGGCCCTTTTTTTGGGGCCCGGCGGCGCTTGCCTTGCCGCCGCTACCATACTGTAGGGAAACTTCACCCCTGTCAACCAGAGGCCGGCTCCCCGGCCAAACCTTATACCAGTTGTGGAGAGGGCCTCCCATGCCAAACCCTGCCCCGCGCCCCGGGCAACGTCCCTGCTCTCCGCCACGGTTGGTTTCAGCCAACCCGCAGGTTTTCAACATGATTCGCGCAAAAAGTTATGGTTTTTGGGTGTTGATCCATGTCAACATAGGTTTACGGTCGTCCCTCTTGGTTGCAGGTTCATTCCCAAACGACCGTTTTAGCCGCTGGGGGGGCGGTCCCACCCATAGCGTCTGATCTGTTCGGCACGGCCAGGGCGCCCCCGACTCACCCACCTGTGATCTCCAAGGGCCATGGCGGAACGTTTTGGATGTAACCGCGGTGGCCATTCCCCCAGCTCGTTGAAAAAGGCGATTCAGAGGGCGCTTGAGCCCCGGCCCCACTGATACCTTATTGATGAGGAGCATTTGCCATGCACTGCCCTTTGTCAAACCAACGAGCCACGGGCGGGTCCCATCCTTTTTTACTCTTTAGCCTGTGCCTGACCCTGGCCTGGGCCTGGCTGGTCCTGGCCGCGCCCGCCACCCTGGCCGCCGACCGCACCTGGACCGGCGGCGGCGGGGACAGCAGCTGGAGTACGGGCGGCAACTGGCTGGGAAGCAACGTCCCAGGCAACAACGACAGCATAATCTTCGACGGCAACAGCGTGGCCCGCTTGAACAACGCCAACTCCATCCCCGGTCTGACGGGTATAAACATCTCCGCCGAGGCCGGCCTGGGGGGGGACGTCACGATCTCCGGCAACGCCTTCTCGCTGAATGCCAACGGCATAGACAACCGCAGCGCCCACACCCTCACCATCAACAACGACTTCACCCTTCCCATCAGCGCCTACTTCTGGGTGTCGGATGGTCCCCTGGTCCTCAATGGGGCTATCACCGTGAACGCCGGTATCGTTCTTTTTTTGCACGGCGGCGCCGCCAACTCGAGCGTATCCCACGTGATCGGGGGGTCCATCGGCGGCGGGGGAGGGGTGACCTACCTCAGCGCGGGCAGCACGGTCTGCGAGATACAGAGCGGCCAGGCCTACACCGGGGGCACCAAGGTCGAGGACAACGCCACCATCAAGTTGGTGGGGGTGGGCGACCTGCCCGACAATGGCGAGGTGTGGCTGGATCAAGCCGGCTCCACCTTTGACCTGAACGGCCTGGGTGACACCGTGGGCCATATCAGGGGCCGGGGCCGGGTGCTCCTGGGGGGGGGCGTCCTCACCACCGGCGGCGACAACAGCAGCAGCACCCTGAGCGGGGTCATCAGCGAAAACGGCAATGTGGTGAAGGAGGGGACCGGCACCTTCACCCTGTCCGGCAACAACACCTTCAACGGCTCCCTCACCGTGAACAACGGCACCTTGGCCACCTCGACCAACGAGCGGCTGCCCGATAACTGCTCCCTGGTGGTCAACGGAGGGGCGGTCAACCTCGGCGGCAGCGCCGAGACCATCGGCTCCCTGGCCGGCGCGGGCGGAACCACCGTGAACCTGGGCAACGCCACCCTCACCACCGGGGGCAACAACGCCTCCACCACCTATGCCGGGGTCATAAGCGGTAACGGCGGCCTGACCAAGACGGGCATCGGGGTTTTCACCCTGAGCGGGGCCAACACCTACCTGGGGACCACCACCGTGAACGCGGGCACCTTGCGGATCGGGGGAAACGACCGCCTGCCCACCACCACCACCCTGACCGTGGCCGCGGGGGCCTTCTTTGACCTGAACGGCAACAACCAGACCGTGGCCACCCTCACCGGCTCGGGCACCGTGACCACCGGCGCGGGCCTGCTGACCATATCCAACGCCCTGAGCCCGGGCGCCAGTGCCGGCGTCATCACGGTGGGCAACTTCAACCTGGCCGGCGGGGCCGCCATGACCGTGGAGCTGGGCGGCACCAACCCGGGCACCCAGTACGACCAGGTGGTGGCCACCGGCGACGTGACC
>CAZUHP010000020.1:0-8667 GCA_964620595.1 uncultured Desulfarculaceae bacterium
CCGCCCCCCGTCGCCCCCGCCCCCCCCGGCTAGGCCGGGAGGGGCGCCCGGCGGGCTAGATGAACAGGGTGATGTTGCTGCGCGAGGCGTACTCCAAAAAGTAGGCCGCCCCGCCCACCTCGATGCCGTCGATGAGGTCCTCCTTCTTGACGCCCATCACGTCCATGGTCATCTGGCAGCCAATGAGCTTGACGTCGAACTCCCGGCAGGTTTCGATGAGTTCGGGGATGGTGGGCACGTTCTGGTCCTTCATCCACTTGTTCATCATCATGGTGGCCATGGCGGTCATGCCCGGCAGCATGCCCAGGATGTTGGGCATGGGCACCGGCATGGCCGGGTTGCCGATGGGGGGGACCTTGAGGTTGCGGTATTTCTTCTTGTTGATGATGTCCAGGCCGTAGAAGGTGAAGAATATCTGGCACTCGATGTCCAGGGCCGCGCAGGTGGAGGCCAGGATCAGGGGCGGGTAGGCCATGTCCAGGGAGCCCTTGGAGGCCACGATGGCTGCCCGGCTGTCATTGCCCTGGGCCTTGAGGGCGGCCTTGACCTTGTCCTCGATCTGGCTGTCCAGGGCCTCTTGGACCTTCTGGTCGATGTATGCTTTGGTTTCGGGATCCATTTCCATATCCTCCTTCTGCCGGGGGGTCAGGCCTCTCCGGCTTGGTCGGTTTTTTCTGCGGCGGCCTTGAGTTGGCCTTCGCGGATACACTGGATGATCTTGTAGACTTCCGGCCGGGCGATGGAGTAGTACACGCAGGTGGCATCGCGCCGGGCCATGAGGAGGCCCCGCACCCGCATGGCCCGGAGGTGTTGAGAGGTGGCGGACTGGCTGGCGCCGATGGCCTGGGCGATGTCTCCCACGTTTCGCTCTCCGGCCTCCAGGAATTGGGCGATCCTGATCCTTAGCGGATGGCCCATCACTCTTAGCATCTCGGCGGCATCATTGAGGAAATCGTCTTCGGGCAGCATGTATTAGAACTCCTATATATTTAACTATATTAATATTGTAAAAGAACGGCTTGTCAAGCAAAAACTACGAAAACCATTAGAGCGCTAGGGTTAGGCTGGAACCCGCCGGGTGGCAGGAAGCCGGCCAGGGCTTGACGCGCCCTGCCCCCGCGCGTATGCTGCGGGGCGAGCAGCCTGGGATGACTATGTTTTCGAGCCGGCTCGCTGGTTGCGGGCCGGGCGGGGCTGTGTTATCCTTCTGCGGTTTGCAATACACACGCCTCCAGACGGTGGGCCCGGTGCCAGCGCCAGCGCGCGGGTGGGCCCGGCCGGGGGAAGGAGGCGGCGGAACAACCAGACATGGAGGACTAGTGATGGCTTACGTGACCATGCGTCAGCTCTTGGAGGCCGGCGTCCATTTCGGCCACCAGACCCGCCGCTGGAACCCCAAGATGAAACCCTACATCTTCGGGGCCCGCAACGGAATCTACATCATCGACCTGCAGAAGACGGTCCGGCTCTTCCGCGAGGCCTACGACTTCGTGGTCAAGGCGGTGGCCAAGGGCGGCGAGGTGCTGTTCGTGGGCACCAAGCGCCAGGCGGCGGACATCATCTACGAGGAGAGCCAGCGCTGCGGCATGCACTTTGTGAACCACCGCTGGCTGGGCGGCATGCTCACCAACTTCCAGACCATCAAGCGCTCCATCGAGCGCTACAAGTACCTGGAAGGCATGTTCGAGGATGGCAGCATCAGCCGCTTCCCCAAGAAAGAGGCGGTGTCCATGAACCGCGAGCTGGGCAAGCTCAAGCAGAACCTGGGCGGCATCAAGGACATGAACCGCCTGCCTGCGGTGGTCTACATCGTGGACATCAAGAAGGAGAAGATCGCGGTCAACGAGGCCAAGCGCCTGGGCATCCCCATCGTGGCCATTGTGGACACCAACTGCGATCCCGAGGACATCGACTACCTGATTCCGGGCAACGACGACGCCATCCGGGCCATCCGCCTCATCACCGGCAAGATCGCCGATGCGGTGAACGAGGGCCTGGCCATCCGCGAGCAGCGCGGCGGCCACCAGGCCGAGGAGCGCGGCGAGAAGGTGGAGATGCCCAAGGACATGCCCGAGCTGACCGTGGCCCGCGGCGAGGAAAAGGGACCCGAGGTGGTGGTGATCCGCAAGGCCGAGGAGGAGCCGGCCAAGGCCGAGGCCGCCGCGCCTTCCGCCGAGGCCCCGGCTGAAGCCCCGGCCGAAGCGCCCGCCGAGGCTGCCGAGGCCCCGGCCGAAGCCCCGGCCGAAGCCCCCGCCACGCCCCCCGCCACGCCCCCCGCCGAGGGTGGCGAGGCCAAGGAGTAGGACCCGGGGAGGTTTTTTTGATATCACCGTCCGCTCCGCCAGCGCCTGGGATGGCGCCCCGGAGCGGAGAGCCGAGATAAAAGGAGCAGGTTGCCGTGGCTGTTACCGCACAGATGGTAAAAGAGCTTCGTGAAAAGACCAACGCAGGCATGATGGACTGCAAGAAGGCCCTCACCGAGACCGGCGGAGACATGGAAAAGGCCGCCGACTGGCTGAGGCAGAAGGGGCTGGCCGTGGCCGCCAAGCGCGCCGGCCGCCAGGCCAGCGAGGGCCAGATCGCCTCCTACATCCACGCCGGCGGCAGGCTGGGGGTGATGGTGGAGATAAACTGCGAGACCGACTTCACCGGCAAGACCGATGAGTTCGTGGCCTTTGCCCACGACGTGGCCATGCAGATCGCGGCCACCAATCCCCTGTGCATCAGCCCGGAGGACATGCCGGAGGAGGTGCTGGAGAAGGAGCGCGCGGTCTACCGCGCCCAGGCCCTGGAGCAGGGCAAGCCCGAGAAGATCGTGGACAAGATCGTGGAGGGCAAGCTGAAGAAGTTCTTTTCCGAGAACTGCCTCTTGCAGCAGCCCTTTGTCAAGGACAGCGACAAGACGGTGGAGGACCTGTTGAACGAGCTGCGCGGCAAGACCGGCGAGAACATCATGATCCGCCGGTTCGTGCGCTACCAGCTCGGCGAGGACTCCCAGTCCTAAGGCCCCGGAAGGGGGAAAAGGCGAGGCCCATGGCCGCAGAGCCGTATTACCGCCGCGTGCTGCTGAAGATATCCGGCGAAGCCCTGATGGGCGAGGCCGGCTTCGGCATCTCCAAGGAGGTGCTGGACTACGTGGCCGGCGAGCTGGTGGCGGGCCATGGGCTTTGTCCGCAGATCGGCGTGGTGCTGGGCGGGGGCAACATCTTCCGCGGGGTGTCGGACAGCGCCAAGGGCATGGACCGGGTGCAGGCCGACAACATGGGCATGCTGGCCACGGTGATCAACTCCCTGGCCTTACAGGACGCCCTGGAGCGCAGCGGCCTGCCCACCCGGGTGATGAGCGCCATCAACATGCCCCAGGTGGCCGAGCCCTATATCCGCCGGCGGGCGATCCGGCACCTGGAAAAGGGCCGGCTGGTCATATTCGCCGCCGGCACCGGCAGCCCCTACTTCAGCACCGACACCGCCGCCGCCCTGCGGGCCCAGGAGATCGGGGCCGAGGTGCTCTTGAAGGCCACCAGGGTGGACGGCATCTACGACCGCGACCCGGTCAAGGATCCCAACGCCGTAAAGCTGGACAACATCACCTACGACGAGGTGTTGGCCCGTCATCTGCGGGTGATGGACTCCACCGCCATCAGCCTGGCCGGAGACAACAAGATGCCGGTGCTGGTGTTCGACCTCTTGAAGCCGGGCAACATCTGCCGGGTTCTCCGCGGAGAGCCGGTGGGTTCCCGGGTGGAGGCTTGAGGCATGATCGAGGATACCAAGAAGGAAGCCAGAGAGGCCATGGACAAGGCCATTGCGGCCCTGGAGCGGGACTTCAACCGGGTGCGCACCGGCCGGGCCTCGCTGTCCATCCTGGACGGGGTGCGGGCCGACTACTACGGCGCGCCCACCCCCCTCAACCAGATGGCCAGCCTTTCCATTCCCGAGCCGCGCCTGATCCTGATCCAGCCCTGGGACCCCAAGAGCTGCGAGGCCATTGAAAAGGCCATCCTCAAGAGCGACTTGGGGCTCACTCCCATGAACGACGGCAAGGTGGTGCGCATCTCCATCCCGCCGCTCACCGAGGAGCGCCGCAAGGAGCTGGTCAAGGTGGTGCGCAAGATGGGCGAGGAGACCAAGATCGCGGTGCGCAACGCCCGGCGCGACGCCAACGAGATGCTCAAGGAGTTCAAGAAGGAAGGCGAGATATCCGAGGACGAGGCCTTCCGCGGCCAGGAGCAGATCCAAAAGCTCACCGACGAGTACGTGGCCAAGGTGGACGAACTCATGGCGGCCAAGGAAAAGGAGATCATGGAGTTCTAGCCGCCCTGGCCAGGACTTGACCCTGCCAGTCCGCTCCCCGGCGCCCGCCGCGGGGGCGGATTTTTGCCAGGGGCGGGGGGCCCTGGCAAGGGCGGTTCGGCCCGCTTGCTGGCCGGGGTGGGCTCTGATACTATAAACCTTTGTTTACAGAAGATTTCATCACCAAGGGCCGGCTTTGAGGCCCTGGATCGGCATTCATGACAGACACCCCATCCCAAAGCCAGGGAGCAGAGGCCTCTGCCCCGCCGCCGGATAACCTGCCCCGCCATCTGGCCGTGATCATGGACGGCAACGGCCGCTGGGCCAAGCGGCGGGGGTGGAACCGGGTGCGCGGCCACGAGGAGGGGGCGGAGAGCGTGCGGGTGGTGGTGCGCGCCTGCCGCCGGCTGGGCATCGGCTGGCTCACTCTCTATGCCTTCAGCCAGGAGAACTGGGCCCGGCCCCAGGCCGAGGTCAGCGCCCTCATGAAGCTCCTGAACCGCTTTTTGAAGAAAGAGCGCGCCGAGATGCTGGAGCGCGGCATCCGGCTCAACACCATAGGCGAGATCGAGCGGCTGCCCAAGGCCACCCGCGAACTCTTGGCCAGGACCATGGCCGACACCGCCGGCGGCCGGGAGATGGTGCTCACCCTGGCCCTCAGCTATGGCGGCCGCCAGGAACTCATCCGGGCGGCCCGCCTGCTGGCCGCCGAGGCGGCCGCCGGCCGGCTGGCTCCGGAGCAGATCGACGAGGCCGCCCTGGCCGCCCGGCTCTACACCGCCGGCATGCCCGACCCGGACCTTTTGATCCGCACCAGCGGCGAACAGCGCACCAGCAACTTTCTGCCCTGGCAGATGGCCTACACCGAGTTCTACTTCACCGAGACCCTGTGGCCCGATTTCCGCGAGGAGGAGTTGATGGCCGCCTTGCACTCCTACGCCCGCCGGCAGCGCCGCTTCGGCCGCACCAGCGAGCAGTTGGAGGCCGGGGACCATGGCTAGCCGGGCCGGCGCCAGCTTCAGCGGCCTGCCCCTCAGGGTGGCCACCGGCCTGGCCCTGGCCGCGGGCGCGGCCCTGCTCATCCTCCTGGCCCCCTTGTGGCTGCTGGCCCTGGTGGCGGCGGCCGCGGCCGGGGTGGGCATGTGGGAATACCTGCGCATGGTGCAGCACGGCCCCTGGTCCTGGGACGCCTGGGCCTGCCTGGCGGTGGCGGCGGGGCTTCCCTTTTGTCCCCTGGCCGGGGCGGGGGCGGTGGCCGCGGGCCTGGGCCTGGCCCTGGCCGCGGGCGCGGCGCTCTCCCTGGCCGGGCCGGAGGAGCTTGCCGTGCGCCTGGCCCGGGCCCGGGAGCGGGGCTGGGGCCTGGTCTATGCCGGCGGGCTCATCGCGGTGTTGGTGCTCATCGCCGCCCAGGACGAGGGCCGCCTGCTCCTGCTCTTTGTGGTGGCGGCGGTGGTGGCGGCCGACTCGGGTGCCTACTTTGCCGGCCATCTCTGGGGACGGCGCAAGCTGGCCCCCCGCATCTCGCCGGGCAAGACCTGGGAGGGCCTGGCCGGGGGCCTGGCCTGCGCCGCCCTGGTGGGTGCGCTGTTCGCCGCCTTGTGGCTGGACGGGGTGTCGCCTCCGGCCGGCGCCGGCCTGGGACTCTGCCTGGGCGCCTTGAGCGTGCTGGGCGACCTCTTGGAGTCCCTGCTCAAGCGGGCCCACGGGGTCAAGGACTCCAGCCAGTTGCTCCCCGGTCACGGCGGGCTCTTGGACCGGGTGGACGGGCTGCTCCTGGCCGGCCCGGGCATGCTTTTGATGAGGATGCTCTGGTGGCAATGAGAAAGGTGGCCATACTGGGCTCGACCGGCTCCATCGGCCAAAGCGCCCTGGACGTGGTGGCCAGGCGCTCCGACCTGTTCGAGGTGGTCAGCCTGGCTGCGGCGCGGTCGGTGGAAACCCTGGCCAGCCAGGCCCGCGAGCACCGGCCGCGGCTCATCGCGGTGCTGGACGCCGAGGCCGCCCGGCGGCTGCGCGACCTTCTGCCCCCGGATTTGGCCCGGCGGGTGGCCCATGGCCCGGCCGCCTACCTGGAGGCCGCGGTGGGGGCCGGGGCCCAGGTGGTGCTCTCGGCCATGGTGGGCTCGGCCGGGCTCATGCCCACCTTTGCCGCGGTGCAGGCCGGACTCACCGTGGCCCTGGCCAACAAGGAGACCCTGGTGGCCGGGGGCGAGGTGGTGATGGCCAAGGCGGCCGAGACCGGCGCGGAGATCGTGCCGGTGGACAGCGAGCACGCGGCCATCTTCCAGGCGCTCCTCGGCGCCAGGCCCCAGGAGGTGCGCTGCCTCTGGCTCACCGCCAGCGGGGGCCCCTTCCGCACCAAGAGCGCGGCGGAGATACAGAAGGTGACCCCGGCCGAGGCCCTGGAGCACCCCAACTGGTCCATGGGTCCCAAGATAACCGTGGACTCGGCCACCCTCATGAACAAGGGCCTGGAGGTGATCGAGGCCCGCTGGCTCTTTGGCCAGCCCTTGGACAAGGTGCGGGTGGTGATTCATCCCCAGTCGGTGGTTCATTCCCTGGTGGAGTTCGTGGACGGCACCATGCTGGCCCAGATGGGCGTGCCCGACATGCGGCTGCCCATTGCCAGCGCCCTCACCCATCCCCAGCGCCTGGCCTGGGACCTGCCCCGCCTGGAACTGACCCAGCAGCAGGCGCTGACCTTCGAGGAGCCGGACCTGGAGCGCTTCCCGGCCCTGGGCCTGGCCTATGCCGCCGGCAAGGCCGGGGGCACCGCCCCGGCGGTGCTCAACGGGGCCAACGAGGTGGCGGTGGAGGCCTTCCTGGCCGGGAGGCTGGATTTCCCCGGCATCACCGCCTGCGTGGCAGAGGTGTTGGATCGCCACCAGCCGGCCCCGGCCGAGTCGGTGGCCGCGGTGCTGGAGGCCGACCGCTGGGCCCGGGGGGAAGCCCGGGCCTGGCTCAACGGGCGGGGGGGCAAGGCATGATTACCTGGATCAGCGCCATACTGGTGCTGGGGGTGCTCATCTTCGTGCACGAGCTGGGACACTTCATCCTGGCCAAGCGGGCCGGGGTGGGGGTGACCACCTTCAGCCTGGGCTTCGGCCCCCGGCTGATCGGCTTCAGGAAGGGCGAGACCGACTACCGCCTCTCCCTCATACCCCTGGGCGGCTTCGTGCGCATGGTGGGCGAGAACCCCGGCGAGGAGGTGGCGCCGGAGGACCGCGAGCGCTCCTTCAGCGAAAAGCCGGTGGGCTGGCGCCTGGCCATCGTGGGGGCGGGGCCGCTGGCCAACATCGTGCTGGCGCTTGTGGTCTACTACCTGGTGCTGGTGGCCTGGGGCGTGCCCACCCTCACCACCCTGGTGGGCGGGGTCCAGGCCGGCGCGCCCGCGGCGGCGGTGGACATCAAGAAGGGCGACCGGGTGCTGGCCATAGACGGCAAGCCCATGCACCATTGGGGGGACATGGTGGAGGCCATCCAGGCCAGCCACGGCCGGCCGGTCACCTTGCAGATAAAGCGCGGCCGGGATATCGTCACCCGCACCATCCGGCCCGCCGAGGTGGAGGTCACCGACATCTTCGGCGACCGCCACAAGATCTACCGGGTGGGCATCATGGCCAGCGGCGAGATGTTCACCCTGGAGGTGGGCCCCCTGGAGGCGGTGGGCCTGGCCTTTGAACGGGCCTACCGCGCCGCCGAGATCATCACGCTGAGCGTGTACAAGATCGCCACCCGCCAGGTGTCCCTGGACAACGTGGGCGGGCCCATCCTCATCGCCCAGGCCGCGGGCGAGGCCGCCCGCCAGGGCCTGGCCCCCCTGCTGGACCTGGCCGGGCTCATCTCGGTGAACCTGGCCCTCTTGAACCTCCTGCCCATCCCCGCCCTGGACGGCGGCCACCTGTTCTTCTTCCTCATCGAGGCGGTGCGCCGCAAGCCCTTGTCCATCGCCTGGCGGGAGCGGGCCCAGCAGGTGGGCATGGCGCTTTTGCTCCTGCTGATGGCGGTCATCTTCTACAACGACATCGCCCGCCTCATAGGCGGGGGGTAGGGGCCGTGCTGGTCCTGGCCCTGGATACCGCCACCCAGGCCGGCGGCGCGGCCCTGGCCCGGGACGGCCGCCTGCTGGGCGAGGTGATGCTGGCCACTCCGGTCACCCACTCCCGCCGGCTCCTGGGGGCGGTGGATTTCCTCATGGCCCAGGCCGGCTGCCGCCGCCAGGACCTGGACGGCATCGCGGTGACCGTGGGCCCGGGCTTTTTCACCGGCCTCAGGATCGGCCTGGCCACTGCCCAGGGCTTGGCCCTGGGCCTGGAGGTGCCGGTGGCCGGGGTTTCCACCCTGCGCCTGCTGGCCGCGGGCGCGGCCCGGCCC
>CAZUHP010000020.1:8767-37395 GCA_964620595.1 uncultured Desulfarculaceae bacterium
GCCGGTGGCCGGGGTTTCCACCCTGCGCCTGCTGGCCGCGGGCGCGGCCCGGCCCAGCGTTACCACCTGGGCGGTGCTGGATGCCCGCCGGGGCCTGGTCTATGCGGCGCCCTTCCGCCTGGCCGAGGGGGGCGGGGGGGCCGAGGGGGGCGAGGGGGGCGAGGGGGGCGCAGGGAGCCTGGAGCGCCTGGATGAGGACGCGGCCCTGGGCCCGGAGCGCCTGTCCGGCTTGATCCAGGGGCCGGCGCTTCTGGTGGGCGAGGGCGCCCGGGCCTATGCCGCGGAGCTGGCCGGGCCCGGGCGGGAGCTGGCCCCGGCCTGGGCCGATGTTCCCCGGCCCGGCCTGCTGGCCCTGGTGGGTCACGAGCGCCTGGTGCGGGGCGGAGGCCTGCCGCCCGAGCAGGTGCGGCCCCGCTATTGCCGGCCCTCGGACGCGGAGATACGCTTCGGCCTGCCCCTGGACGAGTACCGGCTCTTGGAGTGAGCCGGTTTGGCCCCGGCCCGGCCTGTGGTAAAATGACCTTGCTGGCAACAATGAAATCAGGAGGTTGACATGGCTGGCCTGTTGAGAAGCTGCCTGGTGGGCCTGGTCTGCCTGGCCCTGCTCATGGCTGCGGGCCCGGCGGCGGCCGAAAAGGACAAGTACCACGGCCCCGTTCTGAAGGTAAACGGCCAGGCCGCCCTGGAGTTCACCCCGGACATGGTGGAACTCACGGTGGGGGTGGTGACCCGGGCGCCGACCGCCCAGGAGGCGGCGGCCGAGAACGCCACCGCCATGACCCGGGTGAGCCAGGCCCTGCAAAAGGCCCTGGCCGGCCAAGGCAGCCTGCGCACCGTGGGCTACCGGGTGCGCGCGGTCTACGAGTGGGACCGCAAGGCCAAGCGTAACCGCTTCGTGGCCTTTGAGGCCACCAACCGGGTGAAGGTGCGCTCCAAGGATGTAAAGGGCGCCGGCGCGCTCCTGGACGCGGCCATAAAGGCCGGGGCCAACAAGATCAACGGGCCGGTGTGGTCCCTGGCCGAGCCGGCCGCGGCCTACAGCCAGGCCCAGGTGGCGGCCTTCAAGCACGCCCGGGCCCAGGCCGAGGCCCTGGCCCAGGCCGCGGGGCTCAAGCTGGGCAAGATCATCTCCATCCGGGCCGGCCGGGGCCGCCAGCCCCGCCAGCCCTTCATGGCCCTCAAGGCTCCCACGCCCAATGCCACCCCCCTGGAGCCGGGCAGCATCACCATCAAGGCTTCGGTCACTTGTGTCTTTGCCCTGGAGCCGGCCAAGCCCTAAGATCGCCGCTCACCTGCACGCAGACGTGGCTGCAAACGGAAACGCCAATGGACAAGCGGGATTTGGAACTCATTGAAAAGCTTTTGCCCCAGGACCCGGAGCTGGCCGCCCTCTGGCGGGAGCACCAGCAGCTTGACGCCCGGCTGGAGGCCATGAGCCAGCGGGTGTACCTCTCGCCCCAGGACGAGCAGGAGGTGAAACGGCTCAAGAAGGTCAAGCTGGCCGGCCGCGACCGCATGGAGGCCATCCTGGCCGCCTACCGCCAGGAACACCCCGAGGCCTAGGCCCCGGAGAAGGGGCGACCCCATGCTGCCGCGCATAGACAAATTTCCCTTGGCCGTAGCCGGCTGGCCCTACATGCTGGGCTACCTTTTCCTGACCCTGGTGGCCAGCGCCCTGGGCGTGTGGTGGCTGGCCGTGCCCCTGGGGCTCTTGACCGTTTTCATCTCCTTTTTCTTCCGCGACCCGGCGCGCGAGGCCTTTGCCCCGGCAGAGGCGGTGCTCTCCCCGGCCGACGGCCGGGTGGTCACGGTGGAGGAGGTGGCCGCGCCGGACCTGCCCGGCGGCCGGGCGCTTCTGGTTTCGGTTTTCATGAGCGTGTTCAACGTGCACGTGAACCGGGCGCCGGTGAGCGGGGTGGTGCAGAGGGTGGAGTACAAGACCGGCGCCTTTGTCAATGCCGCCCGCCGCGACGCCAGCCACTCCAACGAGCGGGTGGAAGTGGTGCTGGAGGATGCAGCGGGCCGGCTGGTCAAGGTGGTGCAGGTGGCCGGCCTGGTGGCGCGCAGGATCGAGTGCCGCTTGGCCCCTGGCCAACAGGTGCGCCGGGGGGATAGATTTGGTATGATTAGATTCGGTTCCAGGTTGGACGTGTACCTGCCCCCCGGGGCGCGGGTCACGGTGGACCTGGGTCAAAAGGTGAAAGCCGGCATCAGTATTTTGGGGGAGTTAGCCTGAACCATGGCTAGACGCCGCAGCAAGGCCACGCGCAAGAAGAGATTGCGGGAGCGTAGGAAAGCCATCTACGTGCTCCCCAACCTCTTCACTACCGCCAGCCTGTTCATGGGCTTCTACTCCATGGTGGCCTCCCTGGAGGGCCGCTTCGTGGAGGCGGCCTTGGCCATCCTGGCTTCCCTGGTCTTTGACGGCTTGGACGGCAAGGTGGCCCGGGCCACGGGAACCACCAGCCGCTTTGGGGTGGAGTACGACTCCCTGGCCGATCTGGTGGCCTTTGGGGTGGCGCCGGCGGTGCTCATGTACCGCTGGGCCCTGGAGCCCTTTGGCCGCCTGGGCTGGCTGGCCGCCTTCCTCTACGTGGCCTGCGGCGCCCTGCGCCTGGCCCGCTTCAACGTGCAGGTGGAGGATGTGGGCACCAAGCACTTCGTGGGGCTTCCCATCCCTGCCGCCGCCTCCATGCTCTCCACCACGGTGCTTTTGGCCGGGGAGCTGGGCTACAAGCAGCCGGTGGACTTCTGGCCCCTGGTGGCGCTGGTGTTCGCCCTCAGCTTCCTCATGGTCTCCAACGTCCACTACCTTTCCTTCAAGGAGTTGGGCCTGGCCAGGCTCAAGTCCTTCAATTGGTTGGTGGCCCTTACCCTTTTCTTCGTCTTGGTCGCGGTGCAGCCCCAGGTGATGGGCTTTGCCCTGCTGGCTCTGTACGTGCTGCTGGGCCCCTTGGGGGCTCGTATCATGGCACATAAAAGAGCGGCGTCCGAGGAGACCGAGACTGTGGAGGAAAGGGTCACCTCCGCCTAACCGCTCGGAAAAAAACCAAAAATCCCTATATCGCTTCAGTAACTTGCAACGTGGAGTATAGCCATGTCTGGACGGGTATTGATATTCGACACTACTTTGCGCGACGGCGAGCAATCGCCGGGCGCTTCCATGAACCGCGAGGAGAAACTCCGCCTGGCCCACAAGCTGGCCAGCCTGGGGGTGGACATAATCGAGGTGGGCTTTCCGGCGGCCAGCCCGGGCGACTTCCAGGCGGTGCAGGCCATCGCCCGCGAGGTCAAGGGGCCGGTGATCTGCGGCCTGGCCCGCACCCGGCCGGCCGACATCCAGGCCGCCTGGGACGCGCTCAAGGACGCGGAGCGCGCCCGCATACACGTGTTCATCGCCACCAGCGACATACATCTTCAGTACAAGCTGAAGCTGAGCCGCGAGGAGGTGCTGGCCGAGATCCGCTCCGGCGTGTCCCTGGCCAAGAGCCTTTGCGACGACGTGCAGTTCAGCGCCGAGGACGCCAGCCGCTCGGACCCCGAGTTCCTCTGCCAGGCGGTGCGGGTGGCCCTGGAGCACGGCGCCACCACCATAAACATCCCGGACACGGTGGGCTATGCCCTGCCGCACGAGTTCCGGGGGCTGATCCAGAAGATCATAAAAGAGGTGCCCGAGATAAAAGACGCGGTGATATCGGTGCATTGCCACGACGACCTGGGCATGGCCGTGGCCAACTCCCTGGCCGGCATCCGCGCCGGCGCCCGCCAGGCCGAGGTCTGCGTGAACGGCATCGGCGAGCGGGCGGGCAACGCGGCCCTGGAGGAGCTGGTAATGGCCCTGGCCACCCGGCAGAAGGAGCTGGGCTTCACCACCGGCATCAGGCGCAACGAGCTCTACCCCACCAGCCGCCTGGTTTCCATGGTCACCGGCATCGCGGTGCAGCCCAACAAGGCCATCGTGGGCGCCAACGCCTTTGCCCACGAGTCGGGCATCCACGTGGACGGGGTGCTCAAGCAGCCCCTCACCTACGAGATCATGACTCCGGCCGAGGTGGGCCTGGGCCAGAGCAACCTGGTCCTGGGCAAGCACTCGGGCCGGGCCGGGCTCAAGGCGCGGCTCGCGGACATGGGCTATGAGCTGTCGCCCGAGGATTTCGAGCGCCTGTTCCAGGCCTTCAAGGTGCTGGCCGACAAGAAGAAGGAGGTCTTCGACGAGGACCTGGAGGCCCTGATCGCCGACGAGATCCTGCGCATCCCCTTGCGCTGGAAGCTGGAGTACCTGAACATCGTCTCCGGCACGGTGACCGTGCCCACCGCCACGGTGCGCATCCGCGAGGGTGACAAGCTGCACACCGGCTTCGGCTCGGGCAACGGGCCGGTGGATGCGGTGTACAATACCATCTCCCAGATAACCGGCAGCAAGGCCAAGCTCCTGCGTTTCGGCATCGCCAGCGTCACCGGCGGGGTGGACGCCCAGGGCGAGGTGACCGCCCGCCTGCAGGAGGGCGAGCACATAGTGTTGGGCAAGGGCGCGGATGCGGACATCCTGGTGGCCTCGGCCAAGGCCTACCTGAACGGCCTGAACCGGCTGGAGTACCTGAAGAAGCACGCGCCCAGGCTGAAGAACGGCATGTGCTCCAGCGCCGGCGGCGGCGAGGCTGCCTGATATCGCACAAACTCTTGCAATCCCCGCCAGGCTTGGCTAAAAAGAGTTGCGGTCCGTCTCCGCCCCCTGTGGGGGGCGGAGCGGGCCCGGCTTGGAGTCCGCCTTGGGTAAAGAAAGGAATGGACCGACATGGCAACCAGTTGCCGGGTAGCGGTGTGCGGCGCCACCGGCGCCGTGGGAAACCAGATGATCCAGTGCCTGGAGGAGCGCGACTTTCCGGTCAGTGAGATCAGGCTCTTGGCTTCGGAGCGCTCCCGGGGCAAGAAGCTGAGGTTCCGGGGCGAGGAGGTGCCGGTCCAGGTGTTGGACAAGGGCTCCTTCGAGGGCATGGACATAGCCCTGTTCAGCGCCGGCGGCGGCACCAGCAAAAAGTGGGCGCCCCAGGCCTGGGCCGAGGGCGCGGTGGTAGTGGACAACTCCTCGGCCTGGCGCATGGATCCCGAGGTGCCCCTGGTGGTGCCCGAGTGCAACCCCGAGGACATCGCCGGCTACAAGAACAAGGGCATCATCGCCAACCCCAACTGCTCCACCATCCAGATGGTGGTGGTGCTAAAGCCCCTGCACCAGGCCGCCGGCCTCAAGCGGGTGGTGGTGACCACCTTGCAGGCGGTGTCCGGCACTGGCCAGAAGGCCATCTTCGAACTGGAGAACCAGCTCGCGGCCATTCATGAGGGCCGGGAGCCGGAAAAGAAGGTATACCCGCACCAGATCGCGCTGAACGTCTTTCCTCACATCGGCCCGCTCACCGATAGCGGCTACACTGAGGAAGAGATGAAGATGGTGAACGAGACCAGGAAGATCCTGCACGCGCCCGACATCATGGTCTCGGCCACCTGCACCCGGGTGCCGGTGTACTATGGTCATTCCGAGTCGCTGAACCTGGCCTTCGAGAAAAAGCTCACCGCCGATGAGGTGCGCGACATACTGGACAAGGCGCCGCTGGTCAAGGTGGTGGACGACTTGCCCAACAACCAGTACCCCACCCCCCTGATGGCCGCCCACCAGGACTACACCCTGGTGGGGCGCATCCGGGAGGACATCAGCCAGGAGAACGGCATCGACCTCTGGCTGGTGGCGGACAACATAAGGAAGGGCGCGGCCACCAACGCGGTGCAGATCGCCGAGATCCTCCTGCGCGACTACCTGTAGGCGGGCGGGGTAGCCCCCTTGCTGCGGGTCATCGGCGGCGAGCTGGGCGGACGGCGCTTCAAGGCGCCGGCCGGGAGCGACACCCGCCCCACCGGGGACAAGGTGCGCGAGGCCCTGTTCGCCATCCTGGGCGCGGCGGTGCAGGTGGAGCGGGCAGCGGATCTCTTTGCCGGCTCCGGCGCCCTGGGCATCGAGGCGCTTTCCCGCGGCGCCAGCCGGTGCCTGTTCGTGGAGCGGCGGGGGGCGGTGTTGCGGGTGCTGCGCCAGAACCTGGAGTCCCTGGGGCTCAAGGGACGCGCCCAGGTGCTCCAGGCCGATGCGGCCGGGCCCGGCAAGCGGCTTCTGGATCTGGGCCCGGTGGAGCTGGTGCTGGCCGACCCGCCCTATGACAAGGGCCAGGTGGAGCGCCTGGTGGCCCTGGCCGGCCGCTACCAGTTCCTGGCCCCGGGCGGCTGGATGGTGCTGGAGCACTCGCCCCGGGAGCGGCCCGCCCCGGAATACGGCCTGGCGCTAGCAGACCGGAGAACCTACGGACAGACTGAGCTGAGCTTCCTCAGACGCGAGCCCTGAAGCAGAAAGGCGTTTCACCATGAAAACCGCGGTCTACCCCGGCTCTTTCGATCCCATCACCAATGGCCACCTGTCCATCGTGCGCCGGGGCCTGGAGATATTCGACGAGGTCATCGTGGCGGTGGCCCGCAACCCGGAGAAGAAGAGCCTGTTTTCCCTGGAAGAGCGCATGGATCTGATCCGCCGGGTCACCGAGGAGATACCAGGGGTGAGGGTGGATACCTTTACCGGCCTGTTGGTGGACTACGTGGTGTCCCAGGGCACCAACGTGATCCTGCGCGGCATCCGGGCGCTCAGCGACTTTGACTACGAGTTCCAACTGGCCCTCATGAACCGCAAGCTGAACCGCAAGGTGCAGTCGGTGTTCCTGATGACCGACTACAAATGGCTCTACGTTTCCTCCACCATCATCAAGGAGGCTGCCAGCCTGGGCGGCGATGTAAACGCCTTGGTGCCGGATATCGTGCGCGAGGCCCTGGCCGGCAAATTCCCCGCCCTGAAGGAGCGTCTCCAGAACAGCCATTGATTCCTAACTGGCCGCTGTTTTTACAGCAGCCTGCGTGCTCGGGCTTGCTACGCCGGCACCCCGCGGCAGATAATAAGACATACCCTAGAAAAGCCTGGATTAAAATGTCTATAGCCGGGGTTTTATGAGGCGAAGCAAGCATCCCAATCCGCGAGGCGAGGAAGATGCTCCCCCTCGTGACCGCCAGGGCCAAGACGGCTGGGACGATGCTGATTCCCTGATGGAGAACAAGGCCGTCCACCGCCTTCTCATCGAGTCCTTGCCCGATGCGGTTGTCCTATACGACCCCCAGGGCCGGGTGCTGTACCTGAACCCCGCCTTTGAGCAGACCTACGGCTGGACCCGCGAAGAGTGCCTGGGCCGGCGCATAGACTTCGTGCCGCCGGAGGAGAGAGAAATCACCGCCCGGGCCATCACCCGCACCCTGGCCGGTGAGACCGTGGAGCTGGAAACCCAGCGGCTGACCAAGAGCGGCGAACGCCGGGATATGCTCCTCAAGACCACCCCCTTCCGCCAGAGCGACGGCCGGCTGGTGGGCATCTACGTCATCCACCGCGACGTCACCGAGCGCAAGGCCGCCCAGGCCGCGCTTAAGGAGAGCGAGGAGCGCTACCGCCTCCTGCTGGAATCCTCGCCCGATCCCATCTCGGTCTACGACGCCGAGGGCAGGGTGGCCTACGTGAACCCGGCGTTCGAGCAGACCTTCGGCTGGACCAGGGGCGAGCTGGCCGGCCGGGGGATCGACTTCGTGCCGCCCCACGAGGTGGAACGCACCCGCGACGCGGTGCAGCGCACCCTGTTGGGCGAGAACGTGCTCCTGGAAACCCAGCGGCTCACCAAGGACGGCCGCCTGTTGGACATCCAGCTCAGGACCGCCTGTTTCTACGACCGCCAGGGGCGTCTGGCCGGCGACATCGTCATCTACCGCGACATCAGCCAGCGCAAGAAGGCCGAGGAGGAACTCAAGCGCCACCGCGACCACCTGGAGGAGTTGGTGGACGAGCGCACCCGGGAACTCCAGGAGGCCAACCGCCGCCTGCGCCAGGAGGTGGAGGAGCGCCGCCGGGCCGAGGAGGAGACCCGGGCCTCGGAACAGCGGTTCCGCGACCTGTTCAATTCCATCAGCGACTTGATCTACACCCAGGACATGCAAGGGCGCTTCATCTCGGTCAACCAGGCGGTGGCCCGGGTGCTGGGCTATTCCACCGACTACATGGTGGGCCGCAAGGCTGCGGAGTTCATGTTGCCCAAGTACCGCAATGGTTTCGAGGAGTACCTGCGTACCATAAAGGAAAAGGGCCATATGGAGGGCATCTCCAAGTACCTGGGCCGGAACGGGGAGGTGCGCTACCTGGAGTACCGTTCCACCCTGGTCACCCCCAAGGAGGGCGAGCCCTACATCAGCGGGACGGGCCGCGACGTGACCGAGCGGATGTTGGCCGAGCGCGAGATGCGGCGCCTCCAGCGCCAGCTCCAGCAGGCCCAGAAGATGGAGGCCACCGGCACCTTGGCCGGCGGCGTGGCCCATGACTTCAACAACATCCTCCAGGCAATGGGCGGCTACGTGGAGGTGCTCGCCCAGGCCGAGGGGTTGGGCCGGGACAACCGCCGCCGGGTGGAGCATATCGCCCGGCTGATGAGGCGGGCCAGCGGGCTCATCCGCCAGCTCTTGACCTTCAGCCGCCGCCTGGAGCCGGAGATGCGCCTGGTGGACCTCAACCGCGAGGTGCGCCAGGCGGCCGAACTCTTGGAGCGCACCATCCCCAAGATGATCAGCATAAAGACCGAGCTGGCGCCGGATCTGTATCCAGTGCAGGGGGACCAGTCCCAGTTGGAGCAGATACTACTCAACCTGGGCGCCAATGCCCGCGACGCCATGCCGTCCGGGGGCCAGCTCACCATCCGGACCGAGAACCTGGAGGTGGACGAGGCGTTTTGCAAGGAAAACCCCGGGATGGTGGCCGGAACTTACGTGCGGCTCACCGTGGCCGACACGGGCCAGGGCATGGAGCCGGAGGTGTTGGACCAGATCTACGACCCCTTTTTCACCACCAAGCCGGTGGGCGAAGGCACCGGCCTGGGGCTCTCCACGGTCTACGGCATAGTCAAGAGCCACGGCGGCTACATCACCTGCCAGAGTCGGCTGGGCCGGGGAACCACCTTCCATATCTACCTGCCCGCCGCCCGCCCGGCGCAGGAGGCGCGGCCGGCAGAGGAGACACTTGCCCGCGGGGAGATGGAGGCGGTGCGGGGCTCGCTGGTGATGGTGGTGGACGATGAACCCGACATCCTGCACCTGGTGAGCGAGAGCCTGGAACGCTCCGGCTGCCGGGTGATCACCGCGGGCAGCGGCGAGGAGGCCCTCCAGCGGCTGACGGAACTGGGCTGTGGGGTCGACCTGGTGGTCCTGGATATCGGCATGCCCGGCATGGGCGGTCCGGCCTGCCTGCAGGAGATCAAGCGCCTGGACCCGGAGGTGAAGGTGCTGATCTCCAGTGGCTACCTTGCCGACGGCCAGGTGAACTGGCTCCTGGAGCAGGGCGCCCAGGCCTACCTGGCCAAGCCCTACAAGCTGAGCGATCTCCTGGCCAAGGTCAACGACCTGTTGGCTGCGGCCCGGAGCGCCTAGGCCAAGTCCTTTTCGCCGAATACCTGGGCCGAGAAGACGAGCACCTTGGTCTGGGGGTCCTTCCAGCAGCCCGGCTCCAGGCCGGCCTTGAGGCAGGTCTGGTCCAGAAAGGTGTCCCGGTCCCAGCCGTACTCGGTGGCCACCTGGGGCAGCAGCACCCCCCGCCCGCGGGGGCTCACGATGTAGATGCCGTGGGTGCCCACCTCTATCTCGCTCACATCCTCCACCTCCCGCAGCGGGCTCAGCACGCTGATCTCCAGGTCCAGCTCTTCCAGCTCGGCCGGGGAGACCGGGGGGAAGCGGGGGTCGTGGCTGGCCGCGGCCACGGCCATCTCCTCCACCGTGTGCGCGAGGGGCTGGTCCGAGAAGAAGTTGCCTATGCAGCCGCGCAGGGCACCCCGGCGGTGGATGGTGACAAAGGCTCCCCGGGGAAAGCCCAGGCCCTCCAGGCCGGGTTCAGGGGGCGGGGAGGGGGTGTGGGGCCGGCCTTGCACGTGCTCCTCTATGGTCTGGCGCGCTATCTCCAACAGGCGCCTTTTCTCCTGGTCATTCAAGGGGCGGTCTTGGCTCATTGCTCAACGCTCCTGACTGGATGGGGGCGGCCGGCCGCCGGCCGGCGCGCCATTGGCGGTAGTGCTCCAGGATGAGGGCGTGGTCGAAGCACAAGGGCGCGGGCAGCCCGTCCAGGCCGAAAAGGGCCACCCCCGCCGCGTCGCTGCCCGAGGCGGGCTCGCCCGCCGCCTGGGCGGCGAAGACCGTGGTCTGGGTGTGAAAGCGGGGGTCGCGGTCCGGCCGGGAGTACACCCCGATGAGGGCCACCAACTCCACCTCGAGGCCGGTTTCTTCGAGGGCCTCGCGCCGGGCGGCAGCCTCCACCGATTCGCCGTAATCCACGAACCCCCCCGGCAGGGCCCACCCCTGGGGCGGGTTGGCGCGCTCGATCAAGACGATCGGCCCGGGCTGGCCGCGGCCCTTGATCTCAATGACGATATCCACCGTGGGCAGGGGGTTGCGGTAGCGGATCACTTCGCCGCCGCAGCGGGGGCAGGTGAGGAACTCCTTCACCACCGGCTCCTGCCTAGGTTCCCCGGGCCGACATGGCCGGGTCGCGGCGCACCAGGAAATCCTCGCAGCGCCCCGGGCAGGGCGGCAAGAGGAGCAGGCAGTAGACCAGGTGTTGGTGCAGGCAGACCGGTCCCTCGCCGGCCGCGGGCACGAAGCCCGGGCAGGAGAGCTTGGTCATGGCCTCCAAGTTTTTCTGGATTACGTGGCGGCGCGCCACCTCGCGGTCCCTGGCGTCCTCCAGGCGCTTGATGCGTTCCAGGCGGTCCAGGGTCTGGGCCCCCACCTTGCGCCGTTGCTCCAGGAGGGCGCACTTGGCCTCTCCCGACTCCTCGGGGCTCTTGGTGCGCGTGCAGCGCTCGCGCACGAAGTAGGTACAGGCTTCTCCACTCAGCCGCTGGACGCGGCTCATGCAGTACCCTCCTGGGGGGACAGGACCCTGACCGGGTCACCGGGGCGCACCACCCCCGGGTTCAGCACCCGGACAAAGATGCCCTGGCGGGGCATCACGCAGTCGCCGGTCTTTTGGCGGATGGCGCATCCCTGGTGGCATTCCTTGCCGATCTGGGTGACCTCCACCTCCACCTCGCCCAGGGTGAGCTTGGTGCCCACCGGCAGGGTGTGCAGGGTGAGCCCTTCGGTGGTAATGTTCTCGGCAAAGTCACCGGGATTGACCTCCAGGCCCTTGTCGCGCATGGTCTGGATGGACTCCAGGGCCAGAAGCGACAGCATGCGATGCCAGGCGCCGGAATGGGCGTCTCCCACCAAACCCACCTCGGGGCGCAATTCACCCTCGTCAACCGGCGTTTTGCATACGCCTTTGTCCTTGCTAATATTTACCGACACAATACGAGCCTGATCCATGATGCGTGCCTACCTGAAAAGTTTCGTTGTTACTATGAGCTTAGCCCCGGAGCCACCCGGCGTCAAGGCTGTGGGGGCCGGCCTTCCCGGTCCGGGCAGGCTCTTGGTGGCGGTGAGCGGTGGGGCTGATTCGGTGGCGCTTTTGGGCATGCTGCACGCCTTGGCCGCGGGGCGCGGCTGGCGCCTGGCAGTGGGCCATGTGGACCACGGCCTGCGGCCCGACAGCGGGCAGGACGCCGAGTTCGTGGCCGGCCTGGCCCGGGAGCTGGGCCTGCCCTTTTTGGAGCGCCGGGTCCGGGTGGAGGCCCGGGGCCGCTCGCCCGAGGAGGCGGCCCGCCTGGCCCGGCGGGCGGCGCTCAGGGACATGGCCCGGGAGGCCGGGGCCGGGGTCATCGCCCTGGCCCACCACGCCGACGACCAGGCCGAAACCCTCTTGGCCCGCCTCTTCGCGGGCACCGGGGCCAGCGGCCTGGCCGGCATGCGGCCCTGGAGCCCGCCCTTCTGGCGGCCGCTCTTGGGCCTGCGCCGGGCCGAGCTGCGCTCCTGGCTGCGCGGCCAGGGCCGCGCCTGGCGCGAGGACCCCAGCAACCAGGACCGCGGCCCCCTGCGCAACCGGGTGCGCCACGAGCTGTTGCCCCTGGTGGAGAAACGGCTCAATCCCCGGGCAGTGGAGGCGCTGGGCCGCCTGGCCCAGCTCTGCGCGGCCGAGGAGGACCATTGGGAGGCCTGGTGCCGGGCCCGGGCCGACGAGCTGGTGCAGGCCCAGGGCACCTCGTTGCTTTTGAGCCTGGACGGGCCGGAGGAGCTGGACGCGGCCTCCCTGCGGCGCATGCTGCGCTGGCTGGCCGGCCGGCTGACCGGCAGCGGCCAGCACCTGTTGTCCCTGCACCTGGACCAGTTGGTGGAGCTGGCCGCCGGTCCGGCCGGCCGGCGGCTCACCTTGCCCGGCGGGCTCATGGCCTGGCGCGAGGCCGGGGGGCTGCGCCTGGATGCCTCGGAGACGCCGCCCGAGTTCGCCTGCTCGTTGCAAGGTCCGGCCTGGCTGTGGCTGCCCCACCTGCGCTGCTGGCTGGCGGTGGAGGAGGCCCCCGCCCCGCCTTCGTCCCGGCAGTTGAAGGCGCGGGGCCCCGAGGTCTTCATCCCGGCCGGCCGGGTGGCCTGGCCGCTCACCGTCCGCCCCCCCCGGCCCGGCGAGCGCTTCCGGCCCCTGGGCGCGCCCGGGGCCAAGCGCCTCTCCCGCTTCCTCATCGACCAGAAGGTGCCGCTCTGGTGGAGACGGCGCACGGTGATGCTGGCCGACCGGCGGGGCACCTGGTGGGCCGGGCCCTGGTCCCTGGCGGAGCGGGCGCGCAAAAAACCCGGAGAAAGCGCATATTTGAGGGTCAGGCTCGTTGACACAAATGAGCCCCCTTCATATACTAATGATTTTGATGGGGGCTGGCTGGCCCCCGGGGCCACCACTTTGGGGAGTTTGGAGTAACCATTTGAATCCCTTCTATAAAAACCTTGCCCTCTGGCTGGTGATAAGCCTGCTGATGGTCATGCTGTTCAACTTTTTCAACCGGCCGGGCACCGGGGCGGAGCAACTCTCCTACTCCGACTTCCTGAGCTTGGTGGAAAAGAACCAGATAACCAGCGTGGTCATCCAAGGCCAGGACATCCACGGCACCACCCCGGAAGGCACCCGCTTCCGCACCTACGCGCCCGAGGACCCGCAGCTAATCAACATCCTGCGCGCCAAGGACATCAAGATCACCGCCAAGCCGGACGACGAGTCGCCCTGGTACATGAGCATCCTGGTTTCCTGGTTCCCCATGCTGCTTCTCATCGGGGTGTGGATATTCTTCATGCGCCAGATGCAGATGGGCGGGGGCAAGGCCATGAGCTTCGGCAAGAGCCGCGCCCGGCTCATGACCGAGCCCGGCGGCCGGCGGGTCACCTTTGACGACGTGGCCGGGGTGGAGGAGGCCAAGGAGGAGCTGGCCGAGATCGTGGAGTTCCTGCGGGACCCCAAGAAGTTCACCCGCTTGGGGGGCCGCATCCCCAAGGGCGTGCTCCTGGTGGGCCAGCCGGGCACCGGCAAGACCCTGCTGGCCCGGGCCATCGCCGGCGAGGCCGGGGTGCCCTTTTTCACCATCAGCGGCTCGGACTTCGTGGAGATGTTCGTGGGAGTGGGCGCCAGCCGGGTGCGCGACCTCTTCAACCAGGGCAAGAAGAACGCGCCCTGCATCATCTTCATCGACGAGATCGACGCAGTGGGCCGCCATCGCGGCGCCGGCCTGGGCGGCGGCCACGACGAGCGGGAGCAGACCCTTAACCAGCTCCTGGTGGAGATGGACGGCTTCGAGTCCAACGAGGGCGTGATCCTCATCTCGGCCACCAACCGGCCCGACGTGCTGGACCCGGCCCTGCTCCGGCCCGGCCGCTTCGACCGCCAGGTGGTGGTGCCCCTGCCGGACGTCAAGGGACGCGAAGCCATCCTCAAGGTGCATACCCGCCGCTCGCCCATGGCCCCGGACGTGGACCTGGCCATCCTGGCCCGGGGCACCCCGGGCTTCTGCGGGGCGGACCTGGAGAACATGGTCAACGAGGCGGCCCTCCTGGCGGCGCGCAAGGACAAGGACCGCATCGAGATGGACGACTTCGAGCAGGCCAAGGACAAGGTGATGATGGGCACCGAGCGCCGCAGCCTCATCCTCTCGGACGAGGAAAAGCGGGTCACCGCTTACCACGAGGCGGGCCACGCCCTGGTGGCCAAGCTCATCCCCGGCACCGACCCGGTGCACAAGGTGACCATCATCCCCCGCGGCCGCGCCCTGGGGCTCACCCAGCAGCTTCCGGTGGACGAGCGCCACACCTATCCCCGCACCTACCTGCTCAACAACCTGGCCGTGCTCCTGGGCGGGCGGGCGGCCGAGGAGCTGGTCCTGGAGACGGTGACCACCGGCGCGGGCAACGACATCGAGCGCGCCACCGAGCTGGCCCGCAAGATGGTCTGCGAGTGGGGCATGAGCGAGATGGGCCCCCTGGCCTTTGGCAAGCGCGAGGAGCAGATATTCCTGGGGCGTGAGATATCCCAGCACCGCGACTACTCGGAACAGACCGCCCAGGCCATCGACCGGGAGGTGCGCCGCCTGGTGAGCGAGGCCCACCAGCGGGCGGTAGACCTGATCAAGGAGAACGAGGACAAGCTGCACAAGCTGGCCGAGGCGCTCCTGGAGGAGGAGACCCTGGACAGCGAGGCGGTGGATGCCATTGTCTCCGGCCGGAAGAGGCAGCCCAAGCCAGCGAACAACAGCCCCGCTCCGCCCCCTGGGGAGGCCCCCGCCGAGCCGAAGGACGAGCCCGGCCAAGGAGGCGGCGGGCCGGAGACGCCCGGCGAGGAGGAGCCTCCCGGTGACTAGCCTTCCTTCTTCCAGGCCGGCCGGGCTTGCCGCCGGTTGGGCGCTGCCCCGGGCGGAACTGCCCTGGGGCCGGCGCACCCTGATCATGGGCGTGGTCAACGTCACGCCGGACTCCTTTTCCGACGGCGGGCTGTTCCTGGAGCCCCGCGCCGCGGTGGAGCAGGGCTTGAAACTGCTGGCCGAGGGGGCCGACCTGTTGGACATCGGCGGCGAGTCCACCCGCCCGGGCTCGCAGCCGGTCCCGGCCGAGGCCGAGCTGGAGCGGGTGCTGCCGGTGATCCAGGGCATCTTGGACCAGGCGCCCTCGGCGGTCATCAGCATCGACACCTACAAGGCCCGGGTGGCGGAGGAGGCCCTGCGGGCCGGCGCCCAGGTGATCAACGACGTGACCGCCCTGCGGGGCGATCCGGACATGGCCCGGGTGGCCGCGGCCAGCGGGGCGGGCCTGGTCCTCATGCACATGCAGGGCGAACCCCGCACCATGCAGGACAACCCCACCTACGGCGACGTGCTGGCCGAGGTGGGCGCCTTCCTGGCCGAACGGGCCGCGGCCGCCGAGGCGGCCGGCGTGGAGCGGGCGCGCATCGTCATCGACCCGGGCATCGGCTTTGGCAAGACCCTGGAGCACAACCTGGCCTTGATCCGCGGCCTGCCCCAGCTCCGCGCCCAAGGCTACCCGGTGCTGCTGGGCGCCAGCCGCAAGGCCATGCTGGGCCTCATCACCGGAAAGCCGGCGGACCAGCGCCTGTGGGCCACGATCGGAGTCCACGTGGCCGGCGCCCTGTTGGGCGCGGACGTGGTGCGGGTGCACGAGGTGGAGCCGGTGCGCGACGCGGTCATGGTGGCGGACGCCGTGGCCCGGCGGGGAGAGGCCTAGATGGGCGAGGTCCTGGCGCTGTTCGGCCAGATGCGCTGGCAGGATGTGGCCGATATCCTGCTGGTGAGCTTCGTCATCTACCATGTGATCCTGCTGGTCAAGGGCACCCGGGCCATGCAGATGATCCTGGGCCTGGGGGTGGTGGTGGTCACCCTGGTGGTGAGCCAGCTTTTGAAGCTGGAAACCATCAACTGGATACTGAACTCCTTCCTCTCCTCCATCATCCTGGTGATCATCATCCTCTTCCAGTCCGACATCCGCCGGGTGCTCTCGCGCATGGGGCAGGGGCCCTTCTTCGCCAGCGGCGTGGACCCCGGCCACACCCTGGAGGAGGTGGTACGCACCGCGGTCTCCCTGGCCTCGCGCATGATGGGCGGCCTCATCGTGCTGGAGCGCAACGTGGGGCTCGCCGACCTGGTGGAGACCGGCACCCTGGTGGACGCCCGGGTGAGCCGTGAACTCATGGTGAGCCTGTTCCAGCCGCCCGGCCCCTTGCACGACGGCGCGGTGATCATCCGCGGCGAGCGCATCGCGGCTGCGCGTTGTCTGCTGCCCCTTTCCACCAACCCCAACCTGGGGCGCCACCTGGGCACCCGCCACCGGGCGGCCCTGGGCCTGAGCGAGGAGTCGGACGCGGTGTGCGTGGTGGTGAGCGAGGAGCGCGGCCGGGTGAGCGTGGCGGTGGAGGGCAAGCTCACCCCGGATTTGGACGCCGCGGCGCTGAGAAACCTTTTGTTCGAGCTTTTCGAGGTGGGTGTCCACAAGCGGCGCCGCTTCTTCCCCTGGAGGGCGGCCGGCGATGCTTAGGTTCATCACCCACAACTGGCAGCTCAAGCTCCTGGCCTTGGGCATCGCCCTTGTCATGTGGATTTTCGTGGTGGGCCAGGACAAGGCCGAGATGACCGTGGAGGTGCCCATCGAACTCACCGGCATCCCGGCCAACGCGGTGGTGGTGGACGACACGGTGAACAAGGTCTATGCGCGCATCACCGGCCCTGGCGCCCTGGTGCGCCGGGCGGCCAGCGAGCGCCTGGTCAAGCGGGTGAACATGGCGGGCATGGGGCTGGGCGAGCATGTGTTCCAGGTGGTGCCCGAGGACCTGCGCCTGCCCGCCGGTGTGTCGGTGATGCGGGTCAGCCCGGCCCGCTTCACCGTGACCCTGGCCGCCAGGGTCACCCGCCAGGTGCCGGTGCGGCCGGTGCTGAAGGGCAAGCCCGCCCCGGGCTACGAGGTGGCGGAGGTGGACTTCTCCCCGCCCAAGGTGACCGTCTCTGGCACCAAGAAGGATGTGGACAACGTGGACTGGATATGGACCGTCCCGCTGGCGGTGTCCGGCATCAAGGCCAACACCACCATCAGGGCCGGCCTGCGCCTGCCCCGCGGCCGCAGCCTGCATCTGGAGCCCGCGGTGGTGGAGGCCGAGGTCAAGGTGCGGCCCAAGGGCGGAGCCAAGCAACAGGGCAAGGCCCCGGAGAGCCCGGCCGTGGCCCCCGAGAAGCAGGGCCCCTGAAGGATGCGCCCGCGATAGGAAGCAAATGGCAGACAGGGAAAAAATATTCGGCACCGACGGCGTGCGTGGGGTGGCCAACGTCTACCCCATGACCGTGGAAATGGCCATGGCCATCGGCCAGGGCGTGGCTGCGGCTTTCAAGAACCACACCCGGCGCCGCAAGATAATCATCGGCAAGGACACCCGGCTCTCGGGCTACATGTTCGAGAACGCCCTGGTGGCCGGCATCCTCTCCCTGGGCGTGGACGTGCGCCTGGTGGGTCCGCTGCCCACCCCGGCCATCGCCTTCATCACCCGCAACATGCGCGCCGATGCGGGCATCGTGGTCAGCGCCAGCCACAACCCCTACGAGGACAACGGCATCAAGATATTCAGCCGCTCGGGGTACAAGCTGCCCGACGAGGTGGAGGAAAAGGTGGAGGCCTATGCCCTGGCCGCCCTGGCCGGCGGCCACGAGGCCCCCCGCCCCACCGCCCAGGCCATCGGCAAGGCCAAGCGCATCGACGACGCGCCGGGGCGTTACATCGTGTTCCTCAAGAACGTCTTCCCCACCGACTACACCCTGGACGGCCTGCGCCTGGCGGTGGACTGCGCCCACGGGGCCACCTACCGGGTGGCGCCCGCGGTGTTCAGCGAGCTGGGCGCCGAACTCACCCTCATCGGCGTGGAGCCCGACGGCACCAACATCAACGCCGGGGTGGGCGCCCTGCACCCGGAGAACCTGCAACGTCTCATCCAGGAGGGCAAGGCCGACATCGGCCTGGCCTTTGACGGCGACGGCGACCGGCTGATCATGGTGGACGAGAAGGGCGAGGTGGTGGACGGCGACACCATCATGGCCATCTGTGCCGACGACATGATAAGCCGCGGGGCCCTGCGCCAGGCCACGGTGGTGGCCACGGTGATGTCCAACCTGGGCCTGGAGATCGCCCTGCGCGAGCGGGGCATCCGGCTGCTCAGGACCAAGGTGGGCGACCGCTACGTGGTGGAGGCCATGAGCGAGGGCGGCTATAGCCTGGGCGGCGAGCAGAGCGGCCACATCGTCTTTCTGGACCACAACACCACCGGCGACGGTATCCTGAGCGCCCTCATGGTGCTCCGGGTCATGGTGGCCACCGGCAAGCCCTTGTCCGAGCTGCGCCGGATCATGCAGCCCATACCCCAGGTGCTGGTGAACCTGCGGGTGAGCCAGCGCCGGACCCTGGCCGAGGCCCCCGAGTTGAGCAAGGCCATGAAGGCCCAGGAGGAGCGCCTGGGCGAGCGCGGCCGTATACTGGTGCGCTACTCGGGCACCGAGCCGCTCTTGCGTATCATGGTGGAGGCCGAGGACGAGGGGCTCATGAGCGAGGCCGCCGAGACCTTGAAGGAGGCGGCGCTCCAGGATCTGGGCCAGGGATAGGGGGCGGCCATGCTCCTAGCCATCGACGTAGGCAACACCCACACCGTGATGGGCGTGTTCAACGGCGACCGCCTAGTGGCCCATTGGCGCGTCCGCACCGAGCGCGAGTGCACCAGCGACGAACTGGGCGTGTTGTTCAGCAACCTGTTCGCCACCAGCCCGGTGGCCATGGGCAGCATCGAGGGCGCCATCATTGCCAGCGTGGTGCCGCCCCTCAACAACACCATGGACGAGCTGTGCCGGCGCTACTTCGGCCTGGCCCCCCTGTTCGTGGGGCCGGGCATCAAGACCGGCATGCCCATCCTCTATGACAACCCCAAGGAGGTGGGCGCCGACCGCATCGTGAACGCGGTGGCCGCCTTTGAACGCTACCGGGCCGACCTGATCGTGGTGGATTTCGGCACCGCCACCACCTTTGACTGCATCTCCAGCAAGGGCGAGTACCTGGGCGGGGCCATCGCGCCGGGGGTGATGATCTCCTGCGAGGCCCTTTTTCAGCGGGCCAGCAAGCTGCCCCGGGTGGAGATCTTCCGCCAGCCCCGGGTGGTGGTGGCCAAGGACACCATCAGCGCCATGAACGCGGGCATCATCTACGGCTACGCCGGCATGGTGGACGGGGTAGTGGAGGCGATCAACGCCGAGCGGGGGGTGGAGTGCCGGGTGGTGGCCACCGGCGGCCTGGCCCCGGTCATCGCGCCCCAGGCCCGCACCATCCAGGATGTGGACGAGCTGCTGACCTTGCGCGGCCTGCGCATCCTGTTCCTGCGCAACCAATGACCCCGAAGCCTGGCGCCGACGCTCCCCAAGGCCCCCGCTGGCCCGCGCCGGGCCAGCCCCTGGCCGTGGCGGCTCCGGCCGGCGCGGTGGACCGGGCCGAGCTGGAGGAAGGCCTGGCAGTGCTCAGGGAGCTGGCCCCGGAGGCGCCGCTGCGGGTGGACCCGGTGGTGCTGGAGCGGCGGGGATACCTGGCCGGCGCCGACCAGGTACGGGCCGGGCACCTGGCCGGGCTCATGGCCGCGCCCGGGGTGGGCGCGGTGCTCTGCGCCCGGGGTGGGTTCGGCGCCAGCCGGCTGCTGCCGCTTTTGGACCTCCCGGCCCTGGCCGCCGGCCGCCGGCTGCTGGTGGGCTTTTCCGACCTCACCGCGCTCTTGAACGCCCTGGCCGCCCAGGGGCTGGTCACCCTGCACGGCCCGGTGGTGACCCAACTCCCGCGCCTGGACCAGGCCAGCCGCCGGGCTCTGGCCGGCCTCCTGACCGGCCGTCCCGGATGGCCCCTTGCCCTGCGGGGAAGGGGGCTCGGCCCTGGCCACGCCGCCGGCCGGCTGTGGGGCGGGAACCTCACCATGCTCTGCCACCTTCTGGGCACTCCCTGGCTGCCGCCCCTGGATGGCGGCATTCTCTTTTTGGAGGAGGTGCACGAACCGGCCTATCGCCTGGACCGCCTGCTCACCCAACTGGAACTGGCCGGGGTGTTCAGCCGGGTGGCCGGGGTGGCCCTGGGCGCGCTGGCGAGCGAGGGAGAGGATTCCGCTGAACTCGAGCAGGTAGCGGCCGAACGCCTGGCCGGACTGGGGCTGCCCGTGGTCATGGGGCTGCCCGTGGGCCATGGCTCCCGCAACCTGCCGCTTCCCATCGGCGCCCGGGCCGAGCTGGACGCGGGGAGCGGCCTTTTGACCGTGGGGGTGGACCTTGCCTGAGGCGGGTGGGGAGCGGGCCCTGGAGCAGCTCCTGGCCCGGGGCGTGGCCCAGGGAGTGGCGCCGGCCATGACGCTGCTCTTGTGGCGAGAGGGTGCGCCCCTTTTCGAGCTGGCCGCGGGCCGGGCCGAAACAGACACGGTGTTCGACCTGGCCTCCCTCACCAAGCCCCTGGCCACCGCGCCCCTGGCCCTCAGCCTGGCCGCGCGGGAGGTCCTGGCCTGGGAAGCTACCCTGGGCGAGCTGTGGGGGCCGGCGGTTCCCCGGGACAAGGCTGGCATCACCGTGCGCCAGCTCCTCTGCCACGCGGCCGGCTTCCCGGCCCACCGGCCTTATCACACCGCCCTGGAAACCCAGCCGCCTCCCGCCCGGCGGGGGTTCTTGAAGGCCATGCTGCTCAACGAGCCCCTGGAGTACCGGCCGGGCGACCGGGCGCTGTACAGCGACCTGGGATACCTGCTCTTGGGCCTGGTGTTGGAGGACCACGCCGGCTGGCGCCTGGAGCGGGCGGTGGCCGCGCTTTATGACGAACTGGGCGTGGAGGGCCCCGCCTTTCTGCCCCTGGGCCGGGAGCCGGCCTGGCCCCTGGAGCGCGTCGCCCCCTGCGGGCCCCTGCCCGGCCGGCCCGTGGTGCAGGGCCAGGTGGAGGACGAGAACGCCTTTGCCCTGGGCGGGGTGGCGGGCCACGCCGGCCTGTTCGGCAGCGCCCGCCAGGTGGCCGCAGTGATGGACGCCCTGTGCCGGGCCGCGGCCGGGGAGGGCCCCTGGCCGGCCGAGTGGGCCGGCCGGCTCTTTGCCCCGGACAGGGCCACGCCCGGCTCCACCCGCACCCCGGGCTTTGACACCCCCTCCGGTCCCCAGAGCGCTGCCGGCGCCGGCCCGCCCCCGGGCACGGTGGGCCATTTGGGCTTCACCGGGGTCAGCCTGTGGTGGCACCCGCAGAGCAACTCCGGCGTGGTGCTTCTCACCAACCGGGTGGCCCTGGGCCGGGACAACGACAAGATCAGGCCCTTCCGGCGCCAGGTGCACGATCTGGCCTGGCCGCTGCTGGGCTTGCAAGGGGATTAATGCCATGGACCTGGACCCCAGCCTGAACCATCCGCCGGAGCGTATCCAAAGCGTGCACCTCATGGGCATCGGCGGGGTGGCCATGGGCGCCCTGGCCGGAGCGCTCAAGCGCCGGGGGCTCATGGTGCGCGGCTCGGACAACCCCCTCTATCCTCCCATGAGCACCTTCTTGGCCGAACAGGGCATTCCCGTGGCCGCGGGCTACGACCCGGCCAACCTGGAGCCCCGGCCGGACCTGGTCATCGTGGGCAACGTGATCCGCCGCGACAATCCCGAGGCCCAGGCCTTGGCCCGGGCAGGCATTGCCTACCTGTCCCTGCCCCAGGCCCTGGCCGAGTTCTTCATCAAGGGGCGCACCTCCATCGTGGTGGCCGGCACCCACGGCAAGACCACCACCACCGCCCTAATCGCCAGCGGGCTGCTGCATGCGGGCCGGGACCCGGGCTTTCTGGTGGGCGGCATCATGAACCAGGGCGGCCGGAACTTCCGCCAGGGCGGGGGCGGGCACTTCGTGGTGGAGGGCGACGAGTACGACACCGCCTTTTTCGACAAGCGCCCCAAGTTCGTGCACTACCTGCCCCGCATCGCCCTGCTCACCAGCCTGGAGTTCGACCACGCCGACATCTACGCCGACCTGGATGCGGTGCGCCGGGCCTTTGACCTCCTGCTGGCGGAGATGCCTGCCCAGGGCCTGCTCATCGCCTGGGGCGACAGCGAGGAGGTGCGCGCCCGGGTGGCGGCCGCCCCTTGTCCGGTGCTGCTCTACGGGCGGGGTTCGGATTGCGACTGGCGGCTCCTGGCCGCTCGGCCGGCAACAGAAGGCGGCGCTCGCCTGAAGGTGCGCACTCCCGCCGGCCGGGAGCTGGACTTCTACTCGCCCCTGGCCGGCGTGCACAATGCGCTCAACACCACCGCCTGCCTGGCCGCCCTGTGCGCGGCGGGCCTGGAGGCGGACCAGGCCGCGGCGGTACAGGAGGGCTTCGGCGGGGTCAAGCGCCGCCAGGAGGTACGGGGAGTGGCCCGCGGGGTGGTGGTGGTGGACGACTTCGCCCACCACCCCACCGCGGTGCGCGAGACCGTCCAGGCCCTGGCCGGGTTCGGGGTGCGGGGCTGGCGGCCGGGCGCGGGGCGGCTGGTGGCGGTGTTCGAGCCGCGCACCAACACCAGCAAGCGCAACCTGTTCCAGGACGACTATGCCACCGCCTTTGACGCCGCCGAGCTGGTGTTCCTGCGCGAGCCGCCCGGCGCAGAGGACCTGCCCCCGGCCGAGCGCTTCTCCTCCGCCCGCCTGGCCCAGGCGCTCCAGGCGCGCGGCCTGGCCGCCCGGGCCTTTCCGGACACCGACGCCCTGCTCGCGGCGCTGCTCTCCGAGCTGCGGGCCGGGGACCTGTGCCTGGTGATGAGCAACGGCGGTTTCGACAACCTGCACCAGCGCCTCCTGGACGGCCTCGCCGCCTAGGCCCGCTTGCCCGCCTCTCTTGCGGAATCCTCCGCCGGTGCCTAACTTAAAGACAGGCAGGAGGCAGGATCATGACCAGGGCCGGAGACAGCAAAGACAGGATCACCCTCAAGGAAGTGGTGGGGCTGTTCGGCTTGCCCACCCTGCCCGAGTTGGTGATAGACGGCCTGAACCTGGACGCGACCCTCTACCGCAAGCTGGTGGTGCGCCTGGCCCAGCATTACTTCAGCCTGGCGCACCTGGCCCTGGTGCCGGTGGATGAGGATACTTTCCAGGTGGAGCCGGCCCCGGGCAGCGATTGGGAGGACGCGGCCTACTGGCTGGGCAACCTCATCAACCACCAGGCCGACCGGGTGGTGGTGGCCGCGCCGGGCGAGCTGCTGGGCTACGGCACGGGCGGCGGCGAGCCCCACCCCACCCTGCGGGCGGCGGTGCTGGCCAACCTGGGCGCCTTGAGCAGTGCGCCTCGTTTCTTCCGCCTCGGCTCCCCGGCCGAGGCCCTGCGCAAGGCAGCGGAGAGCGCCCTGGAGGTGGCCAAGGTGCGCGAGCTGGCCCACTAGGGGAGGCTGGCTGGCGGCCGGCGCGCTTCAGGAGGGCCGGGCCTCGGCCCGCCGGGAGCCGGGGATATTTTTTGACATCCCCGGGCCGGGCTGCCAGAATTTTGCAAACCGTCGCCCGCTGAGCAAGGGAACCGAGCGCGAGATGCACAAGTACTACCTGGAGCTGGCTCCGCCCAGCCTCAAGGACAATACCGCCACCATGGACCGCCTGGCCAAGGCCCTGCGCCGGGCGAGCGGCCAATGGCCCCAGGTGCCGGTCCGTTTCCTGTGGCCCTTTGCCCAGGTGGTGCGCCAGGCGGATCATCGGGTCACCGCCACCCTGGCCGGCAAGGTGCTGGTGGCGGTGGAGCCGGGGGACACCACCGGCTCGCCGCCGGACCAGGCCTGGGCCGCCCGCGCGGACCTGGTGCCGCCCGCCCTGTGGGGCGATGAAGGCCTGGGCGTGGCCCTGGACATCGGCTCCACCCACCTTCAGGCCAGCCTGCACCAGTTGGCTGGCGGCCAGGAGTTGGCCAGCGGCACCTGCCTCAACCCCCAGGGCGACTATGGGGCGGACATCCTCTCCCGCATATGGGCCGCGGCCGAGCCGGAGCAGATGGAGCGTCTCCACCGCCTGCTGGTGGAGGCGGCGGCCGGCCTCGTCGCCGAGCTGTGCGCCCGGGCCGGCCGCTCGCCGCGCGAGGTTACCGGACTGGTGGCGGCGGGCAACACCACCATGACCCATTTCTTCCTGGGCCTGGACGTGCAGTCCATCCCCCGCGAGCCCTACATACCGGTGGTGAACCGGCCGGCGCCCTTCTACACCGCGGACCTGGGCCTGGAGCTGGCGCCGGGAGCGGTGGGCTGGTGCCTGCCCAACGTGGGCTCCTACTTTGGCGGCGATTTGGTGGCGGGCATAGTGGCCGCGGGCATGCACCTGCGCGAGGACGTGGCCATCATGGTGGACGTGGGCACCAACGCCGAGGTGGTGGTGGGCAACCGGGATTGGCTCCTGGCCTGCGCCGGCGCCGCGGGCCCGGCCCTGGAGAGCGGGGTGGCCAAGATGGGTATCCTGGCCCAGCCTGGGGCCATCGAGGGGGTGAGGATCGACCCCCGCACCCTGGAGCCCAGCCTCCAGATAATTCCCGACGCCCAGGGCCGCGTTCCCCGCCCCAAGGGCCTGTGCGGCTCGGGGCTCCTGCAGCTTCTGGCCCAGCTCTACCTGGCCCGGGTCATGGACATGCGGGGCAAGTTCCTGGTGCGCGACCATCCCCGCATCGTGCAGACCGACGAGGGCCTGGGCTATGTGGTGGCCACGGCCGAGGAAAGCGCCAGCGGCCGGCCCATCGTGGTGGACGAGGTGGAGATAGACATCCTCCTGCGCTCCAAGGCGGCCATGTACACCATCCTGCGTACCGTGCTGTTGGAGGTGGGACTGGAGTTCGAGGACCTGGGCGCCTTCTACGTGGCCGGTGCCTTTGGCAACGTGATCGACCCGGAGACCGCCATCACCCTGGGCATGCTGCCCGACCTGCCCCGGGATCGTTACATCCCTTTGGGCAACTCCTCCCTGGCCGGCTGCCGCCGGCTGCTCCTGGAGCCCGACACCCGCCCCCAGGTGGAGGCGGTGGCCGACAGGCTCACCTACCTGGAGCTTAACGTGAACCAGGCGCTCATGAACCGCTTCTCCGCCGCGCGCTTCATACCCCACACCGATCACGCACGCTTCCCCAGCGTGCCGGTTTTCCATGCCTGATTTCCAGGACGCCCCCGAGCTGCGGCCCCGGGCCGAGGAGCTGGTGGGCCGCAAGCTGGATCGCGTGCGGCTGGTCAGCGACACCAGCCAGTTCATGGAACTCGGTCAAGGTGACGTGCTGGAGCTGGAGGGCAGGCGTTTCGTGATCAAGGGCGTGACCCGCGAGGGGCGCTTCGGCCTGGACGAGGAGCCCAAGCACTGGGTCAAGCGGGCGGTGGATTGGGAGACCGGCCAACCCCGTATCGTCAAGCTGGTGTTCTATGAGGAGTTCGACCTGCCCATCGGGGATATCAAGGTGCGCTGCTACCGCTCTCCAGCCAAGGAGGCCCGCATCCTGGAGCTGGTCAAGGGGAACCCCCATTTCATGCAGGGCGAGACCCTGCGCGACGCGGTGGGCAATTTGGTGCGGGTGCTGGAGGTGGTGCACGGCGGCCCCTTTGAGCACGAGTTGGCCAAGCTCGGCGGGGGGCATGAGGAGTACTGCCGCCGCCACCTGCGCCCCTTGCTGGAGCGGATGGTCCCCGCCTTCGAAGGTATTGCCATGCTCCATCGCCACGGCCTGCGCCACGGCGACATCCGCCGGGACCACCTGTTCGCCTGCACCCAGAGCGGGCTGTTGCGCTGGATCGACTTTGACTACAATTTCGAGTTCCGCGAGAATCCCTTTGGCCTGGACCTGTTCGGCCTGGGCAACGTGCTATGCTTTGCAGTAGGGCGTGGCATTCCCACCCTGCCCGAGCTGAAGCGGGAGCGCCCCGAGGTGCTGGAGCGTCTGGACACCGGCGATTTGTCGCTCATCATCCCCAACCGGGTGTTCAACCTGAAGAAGGTCTATCCCCACCTGCCCGAGGAGCTGAATCGGGTGCTCATGCATTTTGCCGCCGCCTCGAGCGTGTTCTACGAGCGGGTGGAGGAGCTGCTGGCCGACCTGGAACCGGCCCTGGAGGCCCTGCCCCGGCCGGAGGAGGAAGAGGCATGATCCTTTGGAACCGCGTGTTGGTGGGAGTGGGCCAGAGCGAGCACGGACTCAACGCCGCGCGCTACCTGGCCGCGGTGCTGGGTGGGTCCAGCACTTGCCAGGTGCGGCTCATGGCGGTGCACCTGCCGTCGCCCCAGGACAACCCCGCCCGGGTCGAGGAGGCGGGGCAGAAGGATCGCCAGGAGCGCGCCGCGCTCGAGGAACGCCTTGAGGAAGCCCGCCGCATCCTGGTGGATGCCCGCCTGGCGCCGGCAAACGTCACCACCGAGCTGGTGGAGGCCGACGGCAGCCAGGGGGTGGGCGAGGTGCTCATGGAGCAGCAGCGCCGGGGCGGCTACGGTACGGTGGTGGTGGGCCGGCGGGGGCTCAGCAAGGCAGAGGAGTTCCTTTTCGGCAGCGTGTCCAACACCGTGGTGCACCAGGCCACTGACTGCTGCGTGTGGGTGGTGGCCTGAAAGAGGCCGCCTCGGCTTGCCCCCACCTCAGTAGTGGTAGCCCAGGGCAGCCAGCCGGCTGCGGGCCAGGTGTCCCTCTCTGCTCTTGGGCGCCAGGCGCAGCACCTGGCGGTAGTAGTTGGCCGCTTGGCGCCGCTGGCCCAGGTGCTCGTAGCTGGCGGCCAGGAGCAGCTTGGCGCGGGGTTGGGTGGGCAGCAGCCGGTCTGCTTGCCGCAGGTACTTGCTGGCCTTGCGGTATTGCTTTGCCTTGTAATGGAAGACTCCGGCCACGAAGTTGGGCAGGTACACCCCGGGGCTCACCCGGGCGCCCCGGGCCGAGGCGGCCAGGGCCCGGCGATAGTCTTTCATCTTGTAGGCCGCCAGGGCCAGCTTGGTGGAGAACAGGCCGTCGCCGCCGTAGAGCCGGGTGGCGCGGCGATACTCCCGGACCGCGGCGGCGTATTTTTTCTTCCGCATCAGGGCGTCACCCCGGGCCATGGCCGCGTAGGCGGGCTGGCGCTGCCTCTGGGTGGCCAGGGCTCGTCGGAAGCGGGCGGTATGCCAGGGCCGGCGGGTGATATAGGAGGGCGCCGCGGCCACCCGCTGGCGCGCGGTCTGGATGCGTTCCGCGGTGAGGGGGTGGCTGGAGAGCATGGCCGCGATGAAGCCGGGCTCGCTCTTGCGCAGCGACTGGAATATCTCGAATACCTTCACCTGGCCTTTGGGATTGTAGCCAGCCTTGACCATGTACTCATAGCCCAGGGCGTCGGCCTGGCGCTCCTGGTCGCGGGAGTAGCTCAGCATGAGCAGGCCGCCGGCCACCCCGGCCACGGCAGTGCCCAGGCCGGCATACTCGCTGTCGGCCAGGGCCAGGCCCACCCCGGCCACCGCCAGTGAGATGAACACCCCCCGCGTGTACTGGGCCACCTGGTGACGCGCGGTCACATGGCCGATCTCGTGGGCCAACACCGAGGCCATTTCGTCCTCGCTGTGCATCTTGACGATGAGCCCCCGGGTCAGGGATATCTTGCCGCCGGGCAGAGCAAAGGCGTTCACCTGGTCAGAGTCCACCACGTTGAACTCCCAGGGAAGGTGGGGGCGGTGGCTGACCCGGGCCAGGCGGTGGCCCACCCGCTGCACATAGGCCTGGAGTCCCGGGTCATGGGGCACCAGCCCGTTGTTGATCTGGGTGGTCTGGGGATAGTAGCGGGCGCCCATGGCGAGTTCCTGCGGCTCGCTCATGAACACGATTTCCTGCTCGCCGGTGACCGGGTTCACCGCGCAGGCGGCCAGCAGGCTGAGGCAGGCCAGAAGCGCCGCGCCCAACAGGCGCCGCGGCTGGGACCAGAAACTACGCAAAGTCATGGCTGGCGATTTTCCTCCAATCCACCCTTTGGGTTCAGCCAGCTACCCTGGCGACGGGGGGACGGGGGGGACGGCGGGGACGGGGGGACGACGCAGGCCGAGGCGGAGAAGTCCGGAAGGGCGGCACAGAAAGAGAACCCGGCGCAGCTCAAGAAAGCTTGTCCTCCACGCTTTTCACCTTGCCCGCAGCGGTGGCCTCCTTGTCCCGGCGGTCGTCGATGTTGATGAGGGTCATCACCCGCTGGGCCCCCTGGTCAAAGGGCACCTGGTGGCATTTCTGGATCACTTCCATGAGCTGGGGCAGGGGGCCTTCCAGCACGGTGCCCATGGGGGTAAGGGTGTGCTTGACCCCGCTTTTTTGCAGCACCTGGTGCACCTGGGCCACATAGGCGGAGAGGCTGGTGCTGCCGGTGCCCAGGGGAACCACGGAAAATTGTACGATGGCCATTGGCGGCTCCTGGTTGGCTTGAGTCGGGGTTCGGCCGGCTGAGCACCGTGGGTGTGCTTTTGCCGGCTTTCATGGCAGTAAGATTACGTCAGGATGCGCGCCGCTGTAAAGCAGGCACCACCGTGGGAGTTATATGATTGGGTCGTTTCCGCTTGCCCCGCCCCCCCGTCGCCGCCCCCCATCGCCCCCCCGTCGCCACCCCGTCGCCACCCGCCCCCGCGGCGGGGAG
>CAZUHP010000020.1:37495-54280 GCA_964620595.1 uncultured Desulfarculaceae bacterium
CCCCCCATCGCCCCCCCGTCGCCACCCCGTCGCCACCCGCCCCCGCGGCGGGGAGAGGGCGGTTGTAAGCGCCCTGGCCGTGGGGTATAGTGAATAGATGGGGCAGGCAGCCGAGGCAAGGCCATGCTTGCCCTTTTGGCTACTGAGGGACACTGGATATGCAACCGTTTGATTATTCAGCACTTGACGATGAGCGCCTGGCAGATTTGCTTTTCATGGCCGAGGACCGCCTGGACCTGGCCGCGGCTCGGGAGATAGCCCGGCGCGACAGCATGCTGCCCCTCTTGGCCCAGGTGGTCAGCGAAAAGCAATCCTGGCTGGCCGATCTGCCCGAGTGGTGGGCGGTGGTGCATTCCACCTACCTCTTGGGCTTTCGTAGCGGCGAGGAGGTGGTGCTGCCCCTGCTCACCGCCTTGCGCTGGTCCGATGCCTTTGACTGCGATTGGGTCACCGAGGTGCTGCCGTCCATCCTGGGCAAGGTGGGGCCGGCCATGATCCCGGGCCTGACCGCGGTGACCCGCGACGCGGCTGCGGGCTGGTCGGCCCGGGATTTGGCCATGAAGGGCCTGGCCGCGATCACCCTGCAACACCCCGAGTCCACCGACCACGTGTTCCGCATCATCGGCGAGCGCTTCATGGACGAGAGCGAGGATCGCCTGGTGCGCCAACTGGCCGGCCAGATACTCCTGGATTTCCGCCGCCAGGACTACCGCATGGCGCTCATCAAGTTTGCCCGCGAGGAGCTGGGCCTGCGGGAGCTGGACGCCTGGTATCCGCTGGGCTTTGACCCCGAGGAGGTGGACTGGGCCTTCCACAGCCCCCAGAGCGAGACCTGGCACTACCAGGAAGACTGGATGCGCTTCTACGATCCGGGCGAGATTCAGCGCCGCCAGAAGCGCTGGTCCCGGGAGCGGCTGGGTTCCAGCCGCGCCGGCCGCGGGGTCCGGCCCGCGCCCAGCGGCGGCGGCCAACTGGTGCACCTGTGGCCGGGCGGCAAGAAGCCCGAGACTCCGGCCCCGGGCGGCGAGCCGGAAGGCGACTGACCCCCCCCTCGCGGCGGGCCACGGCCGAGGTGGGTTCCGCCAAGCCCCGGCAGGGGTTACGGCCGGCAGCCGGTGGGAGCGCCGGTCCTCTCCATCCCCCAACTCACCCCTTGGCCCTGCCTCGCCGGCCATGTTAAGCTGAGTGGCCAGGGGCGGCTTATCCGCCCCAGGGAGATGAAGAGCATGGATCCGAGACCCCTGGCCAGGGCCTGCGCGCCGATTCTGCTGCTCATGGCCCTGGCGCTGACCCCGGCCTGCGCCTGGCTTTCCCCGGGCGGAGTGGGCAAGCAAACCGCGCTCACCGGCTACCAGCACTTCAACTTGGCCATGTCCTACCGCGCCGAGGGCCAGCTCGCCCAGGCCGCAGCCGAACTGGAAAAGGCCATCCAGGCCGATCGTTACAACTATCCCGCCTATTACCATCTTGGCCTGGCCTACCTGGACCTGGGCCAGACCGACAAGGCCCGCCAGGTGTGGGAGAAAGGTGTGCAGACCGCCCGCCAGGGGCCCGATCGCTTGGATTATGACCGCTCCCGCGCAGTGGCCGAGATGACCGCCGCCCTGGCCGGCCTGGGCGGCAGGCCAAAGGCCCAGTCCCCGCCGTCGGCGCGGCACTCGGCGCCCCTCAGCCGGGACCAGGAACGGGCGGCCGTCAAGGCGGCCAGGGCTGCCAAGGCCGCCAGGGTTTCCCCGGCTCGCAGCGGACCCTATGCAGTGCTCTTTTCTTCCAACCTGCAACCCCGCCACGCCAGGGCCGACCGGGCCAGGCTCATCAAGCTGGGCTACGCGGCCATGATCAGGATCCATCAGGACGCCAAGGGCCGGCGCTGGCACCGGGTGTGGGTGGGTTGCTGCACTGGCTACGCCCGGGCCAAGGGTGTGGCCGCGGCGCTCAAAAAGCGGGGCATCGGCCGCGACCTGGTGGTCATGCGAGTGAACAGGTAGCGCCGTGACCCAAGGCGAGCCTCCCCTGGCGGGCCGGGTGGCGCTGGTCACCGGCGCCTCCAGCGGCCTGGGCCGCGCCCTGGCCCTGGAGCTGGCGCGGCGCGGCGCCAGGTTGGTCCTGGCTGCCCGCGACCGGGACCGCCTCTCCCGGACTGCCCGGGAGGCCCTGGTCACTGATCCGGCTGATGTGTTGGTGCAGCCCACCGATCTGACCCGACGCCAAGAGGTGGAGGCCCTGGCCGCCGCTGCCCAGCGCGCCTTTGGCGGCCTGGATATCCTGGTCAACAACGCCGGCCTGGGCCGGGCGGACCGGGTAATAGACTCCGACCCCGGCGAAGTGGAGTCGATGATCCAGGTCAACCTGTGGGGCCTGTACCTGGTCACCCGCTTCTGCCTGCCGCTCATGTTGGGCCGGGAAAGCGGCCAGGTGGTGAACATCTCCTCGGTGGCCGCCAGCAACCCCTCGCCCGGCTTTGCCATGTATGCGGCCACCAAGGCGGCGGTAAGCTCCTTCAGCCAGAGCCTGCGCCAGGAGTTGCGGGGGGAGGGCATCCGGGTTTTGGACGTGTGCCCGGGCATGACCGATACTGCCTTTTTCGCAGGCTTTGCCGCTGGTGGCAAGTCGCCGCTGCCTCTTGAGGCCGGCCCCCTTTTGAAACCCTCCGAGGTGGCCACCGCCGTTGCCGATGCCATCTGCTTGCCCCCCAATGCGGCGGTGAACCAGCTTACGATCCGTCCCGCCTGGCAAGAGCGTTAGCCCGCCAGCGCCAGCTTTGGCTTCATTTGACAGCCCGCCTGAGCCGATGTTATGTTTAGGCTGGTTCGATTTGTGAAATGGTAAGCTATACCAAGCGTTTATCTCTCCGGGCCTTCCCGGAAAAAGGACTCGCGTGAGCTACCTTGTCCTAGCCAGAAAACACCGGCCCGCCAGCTTCGAGGAGGTGGTGGGCCAGGAGCACGTGACCAAGACCCTGGCCGGGGCCCTGGAAAGCGGGCGCCTGGCCCATGCCTTCTGCTTCACCGGTCCCCGCGGGGTGGGCAAGACCTCGGTGGCCCGCATCCTGGCCAAGGCCTTGAACTGCGAGCAGGGCCCCACTGACAAGCCCTGCGGCTCCTGCCAGCAGTGCCGGGAGATCGACGAAGGCCGGGCGGTGGACGTGCAAGAGATAGACGCGGCCAGCAACTCCCGGGTGGAGGACGTGCGCGAACTAAGGGAGGTGATCCGCTACCGGCCCCAGGCCGCCCGCTACCGGGTCACCATCCTGGACGAGGTACACATGCTCAGCAAGGCGGCCTTCAATGCCTTGCTCAAAACCCTGGAGGAGCCGCCCGAGCACGCGGTGTTCATCCTGGCCACCACCGACGTGCACAAGGTGCCGCTCACCATCCTCTCCCGCTGCCAGCGCTACGACTTCCGCCGCCTGCCTCCCAAGACCTTGGCCGCCCATTTGGCCCGGGTGCTGGAGAGCGAGGGCTGCCGGCTGGCCAAGGAGAGCCTGGCCCTCATGGCCCGGGAGGCGGACGGCAGCGTGCGCGACGCCCTCAGCCTTCTGGATCAGGTGCTGGCCCTGGGCCGCGAGGAACTCAGCCACCAGGAGGTGGTGGAGCTGCTGGGCCTGGTGGACCGGGAGTTGGTGGCCCAGACCGCGCGGGCGGTGTTGGCCGGCGATGCCGGCCGCACCCTGGAGCTGGTGGAGCAGGTGTATGCCGCGGGCGGCGAAATGCAGGCCTTCTACGCGGCCTTGCAGGAGCAGTTCCGCAACTTGGCCGCCGCCCAGGCCGCATCCGAGGACAGCGACCTCTTCGGCCTCAGCCCCGAGGAGATAGAAGACCTCAGGCGCCAGGCAGCCCAGGTATCGCCCGAAACCCTGCACGAGATATTCGACCACCTGGCCCGGGCCGAGGAGCTGTTTCGCCGGGCCAGCCAGCCGCGCCTGGTCATGGAGATGACTCTCCTGAAGCTCACCCAGGTGCGGCCGGTGCTGAGCCTGGAGCAGATCATCGCCGGCCTCAGCGGCGCAGCCGCCGAGGGCGCAGGCCTGGCTGCCTCGCCGGCCGCGGCACAGTCTCCCCCGGCCTCTCCGCCGTCCGGTTCTTCGTCGGCCGCCCCGTCGCCTCCCCCTTCGTCGCCCCCCCCGTCGCCCGCCCCCCCGTCGCCCGCCCCCCCGTCGCCCCCCCCGTCGCCCCCCCCGTCGCCGGAGGGAGCCAGGCGGGGCATGCCCGGGCCGGAGCGGGCGCTGAAGGAGCTGGCCGGCTACGCGGCCAAGTCCGGCGAGGCCCAACTGGCCTCCTACCTGGGCCGGGCCACGGTGCGCGGCGAGGACGGCTGCCTGGTGGTCACCTTGCCGGCCAGCCCCATTGCCCGCGGGCTCTGCACGCCGGAGAACCAGGACAAGCTGTGCGGACTGATGAAGGAGTTGTGGGCCGACGCCGGTGCCTTGCGCCTGGAGGTCGGCTCCGAGGAGCCAGCGGCCAAGCCTGCGGCCGGGGCCGGGCGGGAGGCGGTGAGCAGCCTGGCCGAGCATCCGGCGGTGCAGGAGGCGGTGGAGGTCTTCGAGGCCCAGGTGGTGGACCTCAACCCCGCTGGCAGTAAAAAGTAGACCCGCGCCCCCTGGGCGCCTGGCTTGAAACAGTAGGGAAGCGCGGCTCCCGCCGCCCCCGCGATAGATCAGCATTGGAGCGAGAGACAATGAAGGGCATGGGCAACCTGATGAAGCAGGCCCAAAAGGTCCAGCAGCAGATGATGAAGATGCAGGAAGAACTGGCCCAGCGCGAGGTCAGCGCCCAGGCCGGCGGCGGCATGGTGGAGGCTACGGTCAACGGCCGCGGCGAGCTTCTGAAGCTGCACCTGGAGCCCGAGGTGGTGGACCCGGAGGACGTGGATATGCTGGCCGACATGGTGGTGGCCGCGGTGGGCGAGGCCCAGCGCCGCGCCCAGCAGATGGTGCAGGAGGAGATGAGCAAGCTCACCGGCGGCCTGGGCCTGCCCCCGGGCATGTTCTAAGGGGGGGCGGCATGTATCCCCGCGCAGTGGAAGCCCTGATAGCGGCGCTCGGCCGCCTGCCCGGCGTGGGCCGCAAGACCGCCGAGCGGCTGGCCCTGCATCTGGTGCGTGCCCCGGCCGAGGAGGCCCTGGGGCTTGCCGCCGCCCTGAAGGCGGTCAAGGAGCAGGTGCGCGCCTGTTCCCTGTGCCGCAACCTGGCCGACCGGGACCCCTGCGCCATCTGTGCCGATCCGGCCCGGGACGATACGCTCCTGTGCATCGTGGAATCCCCGGCCGACCTGGCCGCCCTGGAGGCGGCCGGCTCTTTTGGCGGGCGCTACTTCGTGCTGTCCGGTGCGCTGGCGCCCCTGGAGGGCGTGGGTCCGGACAACCTGCACCTGGAGGAACTGGCCAAGCGGGTGCAAAAGGGGGGAGTGAAAGAGGTAATCATCGCCACCAATCCCACCGTGGAGGGCGAGGCCACGGCGGACCTAATCGCCCGCGCCCTGGCCCCCACCGGCGCCACGGTGACCCGCCTGGGTTACGGCATGCCAGTAGGCGGCGACCTGAAGTACATGGACGGGCTCACCCTGGCCCGCTCCCTGGCCTCCCGCCAAAAGATGGAATGAGCCGGCCTGCCTTCTTGTGGCCAGGGCCCGGCGCCGAACCCAGTCTTCAGCTCCGGTAGTCCGCGTTTATATCGATGTACTTGTGATCCAAGTCCGAGGTGAGCACCCAGAACCAGCCCGCGCCCAGGCCCAGGTCCAGGCGCACCTGGTAACGCGGCTGCTGCATGACCCGGGCGGCCTGCTCCTCGGCCGCGGCGCTGGTGTACACGCCCTTGTCCGCGAGCAAGGCGTCGCCGATCCACAGGCGCACCTTGTCCGCTTCGAAGCCCAGGCCGCGGCGGGCCGCCTCGGCGGCGACGGCGGAGATGAGGCGCCCCCAGTTGGGGTCGCGTCCGGCAAAGGCGGTCTTGCACAGGGGCGAGTGGGCGATGGCATAGGCCGCGTGGCGGGCGGCCTGGTCGCTCTCCGCGCCGGTGACCAGCACCCGGATCAGGTGGCCGGCGCCTTCGCCGTCGGCCACCAGCATGGCGGCCAGCTCCTGGCAGAGTTTGGTCACCGCCTGGGTGAGCACGTCCAGCTCGGGATCGTGGGGGGTGAGTTCCTGGTGGCCGGCCTTGCCGCTGGCCCACAGGAGCAGGGTGTCGTTGGTGGAGGTGTCGCCGTCCACGCTGGCCCGGTTGAAGCTGAGGTCCGCGGCGGCCTGCACCGCCTTTTGCAGGGCCGCCGGGGTGGCAACGGCGTCGGTGAGCACAAAGGCCAGCATGGTGGCCATGTCCGGCCGGATCATGCCCGCGCCCTTGGCCAGCCCCACCACGGTGACCGGCTTGCCCTGGATGACCACCTCGGCCTGGGCCATTTTCTGGAAGGCGTCGGTGGTCATGATGGCGCCCGCCGCCAAGGGCAGGCCGCGGGGGCTCAAGGCGGCGGCCAGGCCGGGCAGGGCGGCCTGGATCTTGGCCGCGTCCAGGAGCTGGCCGATAACCCCGGTGGAGCAGGGCAAGACCTCCTCGGGCCGGCAACCCAGGGCCTGGGCCGCGGCCTGGCAGGTGGCCAGGCAGGCTTCCAGACCGGGCCGGCCGGTGGCGGCGTTGGCGCCGCCGCTGTTGGCCAATACCGCCCGGATGCGCCCCCCGGCGATGTGGCGCCGGGCGATCTGCACCGGCGCGGCGGCCAGGCGGTTGGTGGTAAAGACGGCGGCCGCGGGATAGGCTTCCTCGCCGGCGATGAGGGCCAGGTCGGCCCGCCCGTCCGCCCTGAGGCCGGCGGCAGCCGCCGCCGCCGCAAAGCCTGCCACCGGGGTCTCCACCACCCGGTCCTGCTTGAGAGGCGCGTCTCCCAGTTCGGGCAAGTCCTGCATAGCGTGTAGCTCCTGGTGGGGTTGGCTGGTCCGGTCCGATTTCCCCTGAGAGGGCAAGAGGGCCTCTGTTCGCAGGCCGCCTGCCGGGGCTGTGGGCCGCGGTTTTCAGGGAGAGCCGGCTAGCGGCCGCAGCACTTCTTGTACTTCTTGCCGCTGCCGCAGGGGCAGGGATCGTTGCGGCCCACCTTGCCGCCCTTGCGCTTTACCGTGCGGGGCGCGGGCTCTTCGCCGCCGGAAAAGGAGAGCGGCACCTCGTCCTCGGGGGCAAAGGCTTCCATGTCCTCCTCGCGTTGGATATGCAGGCGCATGAGGGTGGTCACGGTCTCGGCCTTGATGCGCTCCACCATGTCGGAGAACATCTCGAATCCTTCCCGCTGGTACTCCCGCAAGGGGTCCTTCTGGCCGTAGCCCCTGAGGCCGATGCCCTCCTTGAGGTGGTCCATGTTCAGGAGGTGGTCCTTCCACAGGCTGTCCACCACCTGGAGGAGCACCATGCGCTCCAGGTAGCGCATGGTTTCTTCGCCGTAGAGGGCGAACTTCTGGTCGTAGAGCTTGGTGGCCTCGGCGGCGATCTCGGCGGCCAGTCCCTCGGCGCTCAGCCCGTCCACCGGCTCCAGGCCGGGGTCGAAGCCAAAGGCCGCGGCCACGCCTTGGTTGATGGCCTTGAGGTCCCATTCCGAGGAGGGGAGGTGGTCGTCGGCGTGCACCGCCACCACCTGGTGGGCCAGTTCCTCGATCATGTCCAGGATGGACTCGTGCACTCCTTCGCCGGAGAGGGCCATGCGCCGCTGGGCGTAGATCACCTCGCGCTGCTTGTTGAGCACATCGTCGTATTCCAGGAGCTGCTTGCGGATCTCGAAGTTGCGGCTCTCCACCTTGCGCTGGGCGTTCTCGATGGCCTTGGAGATGATGTTGTGCTCAATGGGCTCGCCCTCTTCCATGCCCAGCTTCTGCATCACCCCGCTGATGCGCTCCGAGCCGAACAGGCGCAGCAGGTCGTCCTCCAGCGACAGGTAGAAGCGGCTGGAGCCGGGGTCTCCCTGGCGGCCGGAGCGGCCGCGGAGCTGGTTGTCGATGCGCCGCGACTCGTGGCGCTCGGTGCCGATGATGTGCAGGCCTCCCAGCTCCAGCACCTTTGCGCGCTCCTGCTCGCAGATGGCGCTGTATTTCTGGAGGGCGGCGGTAAAGGCCTCGGGCTCGGCCTCGGGGTCGGCGTCCTGCCTGGCCAGGAACTCGGGGTTGCCGCCCAGGAGGATGTCGGTGCCGCGGCCGGCCATGTTGGTGGAGATGGTCACCGCGCCCAGGCGGCCGGCCTGGGCCACGATCTCCGCCTCCTGGGCGTGGTTCTTGGCGTTCAGCACGTGGTGGGGCACCTTCTGGCGCTTCAGGAGAGCGGACATGGCCTCGCTCTTTTCGATGCTCACCGTGCCCACCAGAACCGGCTGGCCCTTGGCGTGAAGCGTTTTGATCTCCTCGGCCGCGGCCAGGAACTTCTCCCGCTCGGTGCGGTAGATGAGGTCGGGGTGGTCCACCCGGATCATGGGCTTGTGGGTGGGGATCACCACCACCTCGAGCTGGTATATCTTGTGGAACTCCTCGGCCTCGGTGTCGGCGGTGCCGGTCATGCCCGCCAGCTTGTCATACATGCGGAAGTAGTTCTGGAAGGTGATGGTGGCCAAGGTCTGGTTCTCGCTCTTGACCCTGAGCTTCTCCTTGGCCTCCAGGGCCTGGTGCAGGCCCTCGGAGTAGCGCCGGCCGGGCATGAGCCGGCCGGTGAACTCGTCCACGATCACCACTTCGCCGTCCTTGACGATGTAGTCCACGTCGCGCTTGAACAGGGTGTGGGCCTTGAGGGCCTGCTGGATGTGGTGCAGGATCTCCATGTAGCGCGGGTCGTAGAGGTTGTCCAGGTGCAGCAGGCTCTCGCAGCGGCTGACCCCCTCGTCGGTCAGGTTGGCGGTGCGGGCCTTCTCGTCGATGGTGTAGTGGACGTCTTTTTTCAGCTTGGGGATCAACCGGTCCACGTCCTGGTAGAGGCGGGTGGATTTCTCGGCCGGTCCGCTGATGATGAGCGGCGTGCGCGCCTCGTCGATGAGGATGGAGTCCACCTCGTCCACGATGGCGAAGTTGAACTCCCGCTGCACCAGGTCCTCGAGGTCGAACTTCATGTTGTCGCGCAGGTAGTCGAAGCCGAACTCGTTGTTGGTGCCGTAGGTCACGTCCGCGTCATAGGCCGCCTTGCGCTCGGCGTCGTCCAGGCCGTGCACGATGCAGCCCACGCTGAGCCCCAGGAAGCGGTAGATGGCGCCCATCCACTCGGCGTCGCGGGAGGCCAGGTAGTCGTTCACCGTGACCACGTGCACGCCCTTGCCGGTGAGGGCGTTCAGGTAGACCGGCAGGGTGGCGGCCAGGGTCTTGCCCTCGCCGGTCTTCATCTCGGCGATCTTGCCTTCGTGCAAAACGATACCGCCGATGAGTTGCACGTCGTAAGGGCGCTGGCCTATGGTGCGGCGGGCAGCCTCGCGCACCGCGGCGAAGGCCTCGGGCAGGAGATCGTCCAGGGATTCCCCGGCCGCCAGGCGCTCGCGGAAGGCAGGAGTGAGCCCGGCCAGGTCGGCGTCGGACAGCGCGGCCATCTTGGGCTCCAGGGCGTTGATCGCATCCACCACGGGCCACATGCGGTTCAGCTCGCGGTCGTTCTTGGAACCCACCACCTTTTGCAAGAGTTTTCCAAACATGGGATGGATTATCCCCCATCAGGCTGGAAATGCAAGCTTGTTGGGCCTGGATTCAGGCCGGGGGAGCGCGGTTTGCCCGCCCGGGCCAGGGGCCCCGCATGGGGCGGCGGGTCCGCGAAGATGGGGACCGGCTAGAGCTCCTCTCGCCCCTTCCTCCCCAGGACGCGCCCCAAGACCGCCTAATTGTCTGGATTAGTCCAAAATGTAGTAGCGTGGGTTGGTGGGCACGCCGCTCATGAGCACCTCGTAGTGCAGGTGCGGCCCGCTGGAACGGCCGGTGTTGCCCACCGCGCCGATGACTTGGCCGCGCTTCACCTTTTGGCCCTGCTTCACCTTGAAGGACTTGAGGTGGCCATAGCGGGTCACCAGGCCGTGGCCGTGGTTGATCACCACCATCTTGCCGTAGCCGCCCTCCCGGCCGGCAAAGGTGACCACCCCGTCGGCCGGGGCCACGATGGGGGTTCCGGGGCGGGTGGATATGTCCAGCCCGGCATGGAACTGGCGCTTGCCGGTGAACGGCGAGATGCGGTAGCCAAAGCCGCTGGTCACCCAGCCATGCACCGGCCAGATGGAGGGGGTGGAGGCCAATACCGAGCGGCGCTCCTGCAGGAACTTGGCCAGCTCACGCTGGATGCTGCGTTCGGTCTCGGCCTGGCCGGCCAGTTGGTCCAGGTCGCGCTGCATGGCCATGACCCGGCGCTCGCCCAGGGTGTTGGTCAACTTGATGCCCGCCCCGCCCGCGTGTACCTCGGGGCCGCCCATGCCGAACACGGAATCCGGGTTGCCGGGTTTCTCCAGGTTGGCCATCACCCGCAGGCGGCGGTTGAAGGACTGGAGCTTGGCCATTTGTTGCTTGAAGTCGGCCAGGCGGGAGGCAAAGGCGTTTATCTGAGCCTCCTGGCGGCGGGTCTGCTCCTGCAAGGTGCGTAGGTCGGGCAGATCGGCGCGCAGGGAGTGGTACTGCTGGAACCAATACACCGCCATACCCGCCACGCCCACCAGCACGGCCAGGACAATGGGCAAGACGATACGGGGCAGCGAGAAACGGCTGACGCGGTTGGTGCCCTCGGGAATTACCAGAATGGTGAATTTCTTCGCCACGTTATCCCTTCTGGTTATAAAAAGCCCCTCAAGGCTGCGGGCTCCAAGAGGGCCTAGGGCAAAATTTGTAAGGAAATACCACGAACCAGGTCCCCGAGTCAACTTCAAAAACGGCAAGTGCCCAGGGTAGTTATCGGAATCAGGGACCACTCACCGAAAGTCCGGCCACCACCAGGCTGGGCGAGCCAGTGCGGCCCAAGAAGCGCAGGTCGCCACCCACGGCCTGGACCGCAGCGAAAAGCTCCACCACCTGGCCGGCCAGGGCAATGGATTTGACCGGCCGGGTGATCTTGCCCTTTTCCACGAGGAACCCCACCGCCCCCAGGGAAAACTGGCCGCTCACCGGGTCGGCGGTGTGGGCCCCCAGCACCTCGGTGATGACCAGTCCCCGCTCCAGGCCGGCGGCCAGGTCCTCCAGGCTGCCGCTGCCCGGCTGGAGGTAGAGGTTGCTGAAGCCCACCACGGGCGGGGCCTTTATGCCGGCGCGCACCGCGTTGCCGGTGCTCCCCTGGCCGGCGCGCGCTCCCCACAGCCGGTCGAACACGAAGCCCCGCACCGTGCCCGCCTCCACCAGGGTCTTGCTGGCCTGGGGGGTGCCCTCGTCGTCAAAGGGGCTGGTGCCCAGGCCCCGGGGCAGCAGGCCGTCGTCCAGGATGGTCACCAGCTCGGAGAGAACCTTTTGGCCGCGCTTGGAGGCCAGCAGGGAGCGGCCCTTGACCACGTTGTCGCCCTGGAGCGAGGCGGCCAAGAGCCCCAGGAACTCCATGGCCACCTGGCTCTCCAGCACCACCTCGTACCGGCCGTCGCCCACCGGCTCCGCCCCCAGGCTGGCCGCAGCCCGGCGCCCGGCCTCGGCCCCTACCCGGGCCACGTCCAGGTCGGCCAGGAAGCGGCGCACGTCGTACTCCCAGGCCATTTCCTGCTCCCCGTTCTCGCCGGCCACCGCGTTGGCCATGGCCGAACAGGCGGTGCTCCGGTGGCTGAGGTCCACCCCGTGGGAGGTGACCAGGCGCACCAGGGAGCGGGACTCGCTTATCTCGGCCGGGTGCACGTGCACCACCCGGGGGTCGGCCTGGCGCGCGGCCGCGGCCAGTTTCAGGGCCCGTTCCTTCTTGGCTTCCAGGGGCTCCTCCCCAAGCGCCGGATCGAAGACCTCCGGCGCCTGGGGAAGGGGCTGGGGCGGGGCCAGGCCGGACTCGTCCTTCAGGTCGCTGGCCCGGGCCGCGGCCAGGGCCTGCTCCACCGCGGTCTCCAGGGCGCCGTCCGCGCCGGAGCCCATGACAAAGGAAAATCCCAGGCGGCCTTGGCTGACCACCCTGATGGCCAGACCCCGGCTGGCCGATTGCTGGAACTTGTCCACCTCTTGACCGCGCACGGCCAGGGAAAGCTCCTCGGTGACCAGGGCCATGACCTCCCATTGATCAGCCTTCTGTTTCTTGAGGAGATCAGCCGCCTGCTCGATTTGCTTGTCCAGGTCCATGTTTCATCCTTGGGCCGTCTGGAGCCGGCCGCCTTGCTTGGGGGCCGGGGCCGTCCCGCACCCCCACGGGCTCACAGCTCCAGCAGCATGGCCACTTCGTCGCAGTTGGGGAACTTCACGCATTTTACACAGTCGGCCCATATCTTCTGGGGCAGCCGCTGCTTGTCCACCTCCTTGAAGCCCAGGCGGGCAAAGAAGCCGGGGCGGTAGGTGAGGGCGAACACCTGGTTGAACCCCAGGGTGAGCGCGTCGGACACGCAGGCCTCCACCAGCTTGGTGCCCCAGCCCTGGCCCTCGCGGCCGGGCTCCACTGCCAGGGAGCGCACCTCGCACAGGTCCTCCCATACCAGGTGCAGGGCGCAGGCTCCCACCAGGGTGCCTTTCTCGTCTTCGGCAATCAGGAAATCGCGCAGGAATTCGTAGATGTCGGTGAGAGGGCGGGCCAGGAGCTGGCCCTCGGCACCGTAGTGCGACAGGAGCCCGTGGATGAAGTGCACGTCCTGCTGCCTGGCCTTGCGGATCATTACGGCCTCCTTTGGGATTCCTGCCGGCATTCTAGCGGGCCGCGCCCCGGCCGTCCAGCCTGTCACTCCTCGCGGGTCACGTAGGCGGCGAGCTGGCGCTGCAAGCGGATGCGGCCGGCCGCGGCCTGGGCCGCCTCCTGGCTGGGGAAGGGGCCGATCCGCACCCGGTAGCGCAAGCCCACCTTGGGCAGCCGCACCTGGCGCACGTAGGCGCTCAGGCCCATGCGGGCCAGGCGCTGGGCCAGTTCCCGGGCTTGGTTCTCTTCCTTGAAGGAGGCCACCTGCACCACAAATGAGCCCTTGGGTGGCGGCTTGACCACGGGGGGGGCGTGGGGGGCGTGGGGGGCGGGGGGGGCGTGGGGCTTGGGCGCGGCCCGGCCGGGCGTCTGCCTTGGGGTCGGCTTGGCCCGGCCTCGGGGAGTCGGGGCGGTGCCGGGCTGGCGTTCCAGTTCGCGGTAGAAGGAGAGCTGGGGTGGGGTGGTCTCTGGAGAGGGGGGCGGAGAGTCCTCCCGGAACCAGGCCCCCACCAGGGGCAGGCGGGTCAGGCTTTCCTTGAGCGAGGCCAACTGCTCGGGGCTGGCCAAGGAGCCTTGGCCCACCAGGATGCCCAGCACAAAGGCCCACAGCACCAAAAGCCCCACCACTAGCAGGCGGAGCAGCCGCCGGGCCGGGGCCGGGGAGGAGCCGCGATCCGGTAGCCGGTCCGCCACCGCTACATCACCTCCGGGGCGCTGACGCCCAAGAGCTCCAGTCCATTCTTGAGCACCCGGCCCACTGCCTGGGCCAAGAGCAGGCGGGCCGCCGCCAGGTCGGCGTCGTCGCCCAGGATGCGATGGGCGTTGTAATAAGAATGGAAGCGGCCGGCCACGTCCTTCAGGTAGTAGGTGATGCGGTGGGGCTCCAGGGCCTGGGCCGCGCCCAACACGGTTTCAGGATATTCGGACAAGCGCCGGGCCAGGGCCACTTCCTCTTCCAGCTCCAGGCGGGCCAGGTCCACCGCGCCGGGGTCGGGCAGGGGAGTCCCGGATTCCGCCGCCTTGCGCAGCACGCTGCACACCCGGGTGTGGGCGTACTGCACGTAGTAGACCGGGTTGTCCAGGCTCTTTTGCTTGGCTACCTCCAGGTCGAAGTCCAGGGGCGAATCCGAACGGCGGGTGAGGAAGATGAAGCGGGCCGCGTCGCGTCCCACCTCGTCCACCACCTCCCGCAGGGTGACGAATTCACCGGCCCGGGTGCTCATGGCCACGGGCTCACCGCCGCGCAAAAGGTTGACCATCTGCACCAGCACCACCTCCAGGGCCTCGGGCGGATGGCCCAGGGCCTGGATAGCCGCCTTGAGCCGGGGCACGTAGCCGTGGTGATCCGCGCCCCACACGTCGATGAGCTGGTTGAAGCCGCGCTGGAATTTCTCCCGGTGATACGCTATGTCGCTGGCAAAATAGGTGGTTTCGCCATTGGAGCGCTTTACCACCCGGTCTTTTTCGTCGCCGAACCGGGAGGCGGCGAACCATAGGGCGCCATCCTCTTTTTTGAGCAGCCCCCGTTGCTCCAGGTCCTGGAAGGCCTGTTCCACCCGGTTCAAGCCGCCTTGCTCGCCCTGGCCCTTTCGCTCGAACAGGGAACTCTCGCTGTACCATTCGGCTATATGGACCCCAAAGGCCGCCAGGTCGTCCTGGATCCCTTGCAGGATCTTTTGGCCCGCCCACTGGCTGGCGGCATGCACTGCCGAGGCGTCGTCTGGTGAGGCCGGGGAATCGGGGCCCATCTCGCGCAGGTATTCAGCAGCCAAGTCCTTGATGTACTCGCCGCGGTAGTGGTTGTCCGGGAAGGGTTCCTTGGAGCCCTTGATCTCCTGCACCCGGTACAGCAGCGAGCGCCCCAGGGTGGCCATCTGGTTGCCCGCGTCGTTGATGTAGTACTCGGTGGTCACGGAGCAGCCCGTGTATTCCAGGACCCGGGCCAGCGCGTCGCCCAGGGCGGCGCCGCGGCCATGGCCCACGTGCAGGGGGCCGGTGGGATTGGCGCTAACGAACTCCACCAGCACCCGCCGGCCGGCTCCCCAGTCCGAGCGCCCGAATCGGGGGCCGGCCTGCATGATGGCGGGCAGGATGGCCAGCCAGGCGGTGGGCTTCAAGAAGAAGTTGATGAAGCCGGGGCCGGCTATCTCGGCCTTGGCCACCAGGCCGCCGGCTTCGCCCAGGTGATGCACCAGCCGCTCCGCTATGTCCCGCGGCTTCATGCGGCAGGGCCGGGCCAGTTGCAGGGCCAGGTTGGTGGCCAGGTCGCCGTGCTCGGCCGAGCGCGGCGTCTCGACCACGAAATCCAGCGCCTCCTCCTCCAGGGCGGGCAGCTCGCCGGCGTTCTGGGCAGCGGCGAGCGCCTGGAGCAAGGCGCCCGAGAGCTTTTGTTTCATGAGTGCCGTTCCTCGTCGCTCTTGCAGGCCACGTCCCGGGTGAACTCGGAGCACTTCACGGGGCCGCCTTGAGCATAGGAAAACTTCTTGTTGCAGTCGGACCGCCAAGCACACACCGAGCACATGGTGGGCTCGTTGGCCTTGACCGGAGTCTTGTCGTCAGAGTCCATGCTTATCTCTCCCTGACAAAGGGTGGGACAGCCCCAAAGCTACCCTGCCCCCTGTCCGGGGTCAAGCCGGGGCGTAGGTGGGGGAGTTGGCTGCGCCCAGGGCGCAGCATATCTCATAGGGTATGGTGCCGGCCAGGGCGGCCAACTCGTCCGGGGTGATCGCCTGGTTCCCCTGGCGGCCCAACAGAACCACCTGTTCGCCAGGTTTGGCCCGAGGCTCTCCAGGGCCCAGCTCCACCATGGTCAGGTTCATGCACACCCGCCCCCGCACCGGCACCCGCCGGCCGCCCACCAGCATCACCCCCTGGTTGGAGAGCGAGCGCAGGTAGCCGTCGGCATAGCCCACCGGCACCACCCCCAGCCAAGTGTCGGCCGGCGCCCGCCAGGTGCAGCCATAGGACACCGGGGTGCCCGCGGGAACGCGCTTTACCTCGATAAGCCGGCTGGTGAAGCTCATGGCGGGGCGCAGGGTGACCCGGCCGGCCGCGGCCGGGTCGGGCAGGCCGCCGTACAGGGTCATGCCCAGGCGGACGATGGCCGGCGGGCCCGGCGCGTCGGGCGGCGGCACCAGCACCCCCCCGGAGCCGGCCAGGCTGGAGTCGGCCAGGGCAAAGCCCTGCTCCCGGGCAGTGGCCAGGAGCCGGGCAAAAGCCGCGGCCTGCTTTTGGGCGTGTTGGGATTCGGGCTGCCCGGCAGTGGCCAGGTGGCTCACCAGGCCGGTGATGACCAGGCCCTCCAGCCGGGATGCCGCGGTCAAGAGCTCCAGGGCTTCACCCGGCGGCAGGCCCAGGCGGCCCATGCCGGTGTCCACCTTGATCTGGGCCTGGGCCGGCCGGCCCAGGCGGCGGCCCGCGGCGGCCAGGGCCTCCAATACCTCCAGGCGGTCCACCACGGGCAGGAGTTCGTGCTCCACGGCCAGGTCGGCGCCCTCCGGCCAAAGGCCCAGGAGCAGCATGATCGGCCCGCCCAGCCCGGCCCGGCGAAGCTCCAGGGCCTCGGTCAGGTCGGCCACGGCCAGGAACTCCACGCCCTCCTCCTTGAGCCGCTGGGCCACGGGCACTGCGCCGTGGCCATAGGCGTTGGCCTTGACCACCCCGGCCACCCGGCAGCCAGCGGGCATGAGCCCGCGCATGGCGGCCAGGTTGTGGGCAATGGCCTCCAGGTCCACCTGGAGCTGGTTGTCGGGCAGTGGCGCGTCCTTGGACATCAAAAGGGCCTCCCAGGCCAGGTGTACACCAGGCCCGGGAGGCAGGGCAAGCCTTATGAAGGTCCCGGGCCTTTTCAGGCGCGGGTTTGCCCCTGCCCGCGCCGCCCCGCGGCCAGGACCCGCTTTGCCCACCCAGGCCTTTACATAGCCGGGCGGCGCGCTAGAATGTCTGGGACGGGCGCCTGTAGCTCAGGTGGACAGAGCAGCGGCCTTCTAAGCCGCGGGTCGGGGGTTCGAATCCCTCCAGGCGTGCCA
>CAZUHP010000021.1:0-49010 GCA_964620595.1 uncultured Desulfarculaceae bacterium
CTCCTGGTCGCGGGAAAAGAGAATGTGCCCGCCGATGTCATAGGTGAAGCCCTGGTGCTGGAAACTGCGGCACAGCCCGCCCGGCCGCGCCGCCGCCTCCAGCACCAGGCAGTCGCCCCCGGCCTCCCCCAGAAAACGCGCCAGGCCGAGGCCGCTCAGGCCGCCGCCCAGGATGATGATGTCGTGGTAGTCGCTCATGGCCTAGCTCCCTGCCTCCTCCCCGCGCAGCACTTCCTCCAACTCGGCGATGCCCGCCGGGGTGCCGATCTCGTAAAAGGGCTGGCTGGTCTCGTAAGCGGCCAGCAGACCCTCGGCGGCCAGGTCGCGGAACACCTCCTCAATGGCAAAGGGACGGCCCGGAGGAACCCGCTCCAGCACTTCCCTCTTCAGGCAGGTGAGGCCCTCGTCTATGTACTCCTTGGCCGGATCCTCCTGCCACTTGTCATACACCGCCACCCTGCCCTGCTCCAGCTTGACGTTGCTGGGCACCCGCTGGTTGCGGTTGCGGTAGACCACCATCATGGCCGGCAGCCCCTGGGCCATGAAGGCCTGCCAGATGGCGGCGTAGTCCAGCATGAGGTAGGAGTCGCCCCACATCATCATGAAGGCCGGATCCAAGAGCGGCTCCGCCTTTTTGAGCGCCCCGCCGGTGCCCAAAAGCTCCGGGCCCTCGAAGGAGTAGGCGATCTCCACCCCCAGGGCGCTGCCGTCGCCCAGGCGGTCCACGATCTTCTGGCCGTAGTGGCCTACGCACAGCACCAGCCGCCGTACCCCGGCCCGCCGCACCAGCTCGATCTGGCGTTCCACAAAGGGACGGCCCAAGACCTGCACCAGGGACTTGGGGATGTCGGCGGTGAGCGGCCCCAGGCGGGTGCCCAGGCCGCCGGCCAGGATCGCCAACTGCATGCCTACTCCTTGCCCAGCATCTCGCGCACGCTGCGCCGCACCGCCTGGGCCGAGTCGTAGCCGCAACGCCAGCCCAGGGCCTTGAGCTTGTCCGCGGGCAGGCGCACCTGGGGCACGTCGCCCTTCCAGCCCCGGTCGCCCCCGGTGTAGACCAGCTCCACCCCACTGAGCCCCATCTCCTCGATCACGATGTGAGCGATGGAGGTCACGTCCAGGGTGTCGTCCGTGGCCAGGTTGAACAAGTTGACCACCTCCCGGGCGTGCTCGGCCACGAACAAATGGGCCGCGATAACGTCCGAGACGTGCACGTAGCTCTTCTGCTGGGTGCCGTCGCCCAGTATCTCCAGGCGGGAGGGGTCGCGCTTCAGCTTGTTGATGAAGTCGAACCCCACTCCGTGGGTCTGGCGGCGGCCCACCACGTTGCCCATGCGCAGGATGTAGCCCTGCATATCGAACTGGTGGCAAAAGGCCGAGATGAGCCCCTCGCAGGCCAGCTTGGAGGCGCCGTAGAAGCTGATGGGCAAAAGCGGGCCGAAGTCCTCGGGGGTGGGGGTGGTGCCCACGTCGCCGTAGATGCCCGAGCCCGAGGTGTAGAGGATGCGGCCCACCCCGTTCACCCGCATGGCCTCCAGCACGTTGTAGGTGAGGATGGTGCCTTCCCGCAGATCCAGGTCCGTCTCGAAGAATCCCCGGGCTATGTCCGGGTTGGAGGCGTAGTGGATCACCATCTGGTGCCCGGCCATGGCCTCTTTCAGGTGGTCCAGGTCGCCGCAGTCCCCCTCCACGATGCTCAGGTTGGGGTGGCCCTGGTGCTGGGCCAGGAACTCGCGGCGGCCGGAGGAGAAGTTGTCGTAGACCGTGACCTGGCCCCGGTCGATCAAGGCGTCCACCATGTGGCTGCCGATGAAGCCCGCCCCGCCGGTGATGAAGTACCTCACGCGATATCCTCCTTCTCCAGCCCGGCGGCCCGCGCCTGGGCCCCCAACTCCCGCCAATTGAACCCGTAATGGGTCAAAAACACCAGCCCCGCCAGGGCGGGCACGTAGAGTATGACATTCAAGAACACACTGTAGACCAGGGCGGTGGAGCCGGCCACCCCGAAAAAGCCGAAGCCCAGCACGCAAAAGTATTGCAGGGGGCCGATGTTGCCCACTGCCGCTGGGATGAGCATGCCCACGAAGATGAAGCAGAGCACGAACAGGACCTGCAAGTAGCTCACCTCCAGGCTCATGGCCCGGGCCAAGAGCCAGTAGGAGGTCCCCTCCACCAGGTACACCACCAGCCCCAGGGCCAGCACCGCCAGCAGCCGGCCGGGCTCGCGCACCACGGCCAAGCCCTCCAAGAAAAGACGGGCCAGGCCGGTCACCCGCTGCCTGACCCCAGGCCAGGGCAAGACCCCCACCAGCTTCAAGAGCCACTCACCATGGCGCTGCAAAAGGAATATGAAGCCCGTGAGCACCAGGATGGCGGCCAGGCCCGCCAGGGCCCAGGAGCGTAAGTCCCCCTGGCCCGTGGCCCACACCGTGAACCCGAAGAGCAGCATCAGGCTGAGCACCTCCAGCACCCGCTCCAGCACGATGGTGGAGAGCACCGAGGTGGCGGCCAAGCCCTCGCGCCGGCCGCAGACAAAGGCCCGCACCACCTCGCCCAGCCGGGCGGGCAGCACCGCGTTGCCCGCGCAGCCCACAAAAGAATAGCCCAAACAAGAGCCCAAGGGCACGGACCCCAAGGCGGCCAGGATCAGGCGCCATTTCTGGGCCCGGGGGATGAAGCCGGCCAGGTACACCACTATCACCAGGGGCAAGAGGGGATAGGACACCTCCGCCAGGGCGGCCTTGAGCTGGGCCCACTCCACCTCCCGCGCCACCAGCCAGAGGAAAAGGGCGGTTATGGCCAGGGGCACCAGCCGGCCCAACCAGCGGGCGACGGGCGATGGGGGGGACGACGCGGGGGGCGACGGGGGGGGCGGCGGGGGGGGCGCGCTCATATGGGTGTTGGGAGTTGGGGACAAGGTCACCGGCTTTCTTTGGGGCTTGTCAAGGGTCCTGGGGTGTGGCTGCTATTCTACAAACCGCCCGCTATTTTACAAGGGTGTCAACCGCCTGGCTGGCAGGGCCGGCCGGCTGTGATATATTAACCTGCCCCAAGGGAAGGTTGGTACGAGCATGAGCCCGCGCATCACGGTCAGCATGATCTCCATGAACGAGGAGAAGGCGGTGGCCAAGGTGGTGGAGGATATACGCCGCCACGTGCCCCACGCCGAGATTCTCCTGGTGGACTCCAGCAGCGACCGCACCCCGGAGATCGCCCGGGAGCTGGGGGTGACCGTGATCCGCCAATACCCGCCCCAGGGATACGGGCCGGCCATGGAGCGCGCCCTGCGCGAGGCCTCGGGCGAGGTGGTGGTGACCATGGACTGCGACGGCACCTATCCGGCCGACCGCATCCAGGAGATGGCCGACTACGTGCTCAAAGAGGGCTATGACCTGGTGGATGCCTCCCGCCTGGAAAAGAAGCCCGCCAGCATGCCCTGGATCAACTTTTTGGCCAACTGGGGCTTCGCCTGGCTGGCCAGCCTGCTGTTCCTGCGCCGCATCACGGACCTGCACTCCGGCATGCGGGCCTACCGCAAGAAGATGATCGACGAAACTACCTTCAATGCAAAAGGCTCGGCCCTGCCGGTGGAGCTGCTCCTCAAGCCCCTGGCCCAGGGCCGGCGGCTCAAGACCATCTTCATTGCCTACGAGGAGCGGGTGGGCGAGTCCACCCTGGACCCCCTGATGAGCGCCTGGATGACCTTCAAGCGCATCCTGCACTGCCGTTTCCGCGCCAAAGGCTAGCCTGGCTCCCCCGCCCGCCCCTGGCCTCTGCGCCCCTGCCAGCCCCGTCGCCCCCCGTCGCCCCCGGCTGGGGTTTGACAAGAGCACCCTTTTGTTCGACCAGCCAGCGGCTGGAACTCGGGGCCATAGTCGGGCCGGGCCAGCATCTCGGCCAGGTACCGCCGGCCGTGGCGGCGGAACCACACCAGCTCGTTGTACTTGGTCCCCACCCAGCCCAACAGCGGCGCTATCTTGGGATGATAGAACAGCTCGCCCACCTTGGGCACCCCGCGCAGGGTGCGCTCCAGGAGGGACACCAGGTCGCCGGACATCTCCGGCCGGGCAAAGGGTTGGGGCGCGAGGCGGTCCCCCTTGATCTCATACTCCAGCCCGCCCACCCCCTGCTCGGCGGCCAGGGCCACGTGGGGAGCCAGCTCCAGGGGCATATCCATGAAATCCAGCACCGCCCGGTCCACTGCCACCCGGTCCGCGCCGGCCAAGACCACCGAGCACACCTTGGGCCGGCCGGTCTTGGGCCCCGAGCCCTCTATGCACACCGTGCCGTCCACCAGGTTGTAGATGGTCTTGTCCACCTGGCGGTTGATCTCGGCGATCACCTGGTTCACCCGCACGTGGTGCTGGTAGCGGAAGCGGGGCATGAGCCCCCAGTGGTTCTTGAGGCAGCAGGTCAGGCCGGTGAGCACGTGGGTCTTGATGACCGGCAGGTTGACGATGCTGTCCACCCGTTCCAGGGTGCGGGGCAGGTACACCTCGGGGATGTGGGGATTGCCGGTGGCCCTGGCCACCACCTGGTCCCGGCCCAGGTTGACTATCTCCAGGCCGTGGCGCCGGGCTATCTCCTGGTAGCCCCAGTTGCGGCAGGCCTGGGCGAACTGGGGATAGCCGGCCACGTCAGTGTCGGCCAGGATGAACTCCACCGCCGGAAAGCGCCGGCGCAAGTTCACCAGCACCGCCTCCAGGAACCAGGGGCTGGTGTTGCGGCCGGGCAGCACCTCCCGGCTCATGGCGTTGATCTTCACCAGGCAGGCGCGGCCCAGGGTCCCGGCCGGTAGGGGAACCAGGTCCAGCAACCGGTCCACTGCCTTGGTCAACGCTGCCTGGCAAGGCTCGCCTACCTGTAGAAAAGCAACTTCCGCCACCAGCTCGCCCCGCTAAAGCCCACCGTCTTCAAGAAGCACCGAGAGTCCCTACTTCAGCAGCCGCTTGTCAAATATACAAATATAGCTCTGCCGGGGTTCGCTATGCGCGATGTCATAGGAGAGCATTCCCCGGTGGGCCTTGAAGCTGGGCAAAAACTGGCGCTGAAGATGAGGCACCTTGATGATGGGCCGCTCCTTGGTCATAAGCTCATGCAGTTTTCCCGGGGGCAGGTCTTGGGGGTTCCACGTTTCGTTTATAAAGAGATAATCGCCCGGCGCTGGCGCGTCCAACACGATGCGGCCGGCGAAATCCGAGGGCAGGCGCCGCCGGGCCTCGCCCAAATAGAAACGCAACAAGGGGTGGATGTGAATACTCTGCTCCCACAGGGAAAAGGTGCCGCCATGTTTGGCCATGTAGGCTGTCAGTTCACGGGTAGCCTGCAGGTAGCCGTTCCGGTGCTCCAGCACTCCCCACGAACGCCAGGCCCCGTTGGCCAGGATTAGTGCGGCCAAGAGGATCAGGCCGGCCCTGCCCAGGACAGGCCGCCAGTCGGAGATACGCGCCAGCCCCGCCTGGAGCGCCAAGCCGGCCAGCAGGTACAAAAGCGGCAGCACCACGGTGAGGGCCTTGGTGGTCGAGTAGGAAAACGACCAGAAGACAAGCTGGACCACCACGGGCAGCCACATTGCCCGCAGACGTCCCCCCTGTTTCAGCCCCAAGGCGCCGTAAACCAGGCCCAGGCCGCCGAGCAGGGCGAACAAGGGGCCTTCGCTGTACCAGAAGCGGTTGGGGAAGAACCAGAGCCTTTCCAGAAAAAAGCCCACATGGCTCTTGGCCACCGTGCCCCCACCCCCCAGGAAATAGTCCAGGGTGCTATCCAGGTGGAAACCGCCCCCTATGGCAAGCCCGGCGCAAACGGCCTCCACCAGCAGCATGGACACTGGCAGCAGGCAGGCCAATAGAAGCACCCGCCGCAGGAAGCGCCGTCCCCGCCCCGGGCCATGGTCCCCCGCCAGGAGCAGGAACTCGTTGAGCGCCAATCCCCCAAGCGCGGTGACCACCGAGGGATGCATGGTAAGCGCCAGCCCCCCCAACAGGGAGCAAAGGAGCAAATCGCGTCGCTCCGAGCGCGGCCCGGACTGCTCGCGCTCCGGGCCGGGCAGACTGCGCAGGTAGAAAAACACGGCAGCCAAAAAAAAGAGCGCCGTGTCGGTTTGGGGGTAGGCAGTACGCGAATAGGCCACATGCAGCACCGCCACCGACAGCATGGCCGCGCCCAGCACCCCGGCCCCGCGCGAGAAGAAACGGGCCCCCAACAGATAGAGCAAGGGGATAGCGAGCCAGCCGCACAGGGCCATGGGCAGCAGGGCGCTGAACTGGCTGACACCCATGATCAAAAAGCCCAAGGCCAAAAGTGCCAAGTGCCCGGCCTTGACCGCCGTGAACTCCACGCCGTTGAGACGCAGATAGCGCAGAAGCCCTTCCCCGCCGCCGCCAGCCTGGCCCAGCCGTTCCAGGGCCACGGCCGGCCCCCGGGCCACGTTGGCATAAAAGGCTCCGTCCCAGGTGGTGATGCCCTGCGAGCTCAAGCCGGCAAAACGCAGCCAACCCCCCACCGCCAAGGCGGCCGCCAGGATCAAGAGCGCGGTCCAGGCCAGATTTTTTTGCGGGCTAGTCATGGCCATCCTTTTGCCGCGGCCCCCAGCCAAACGGCAGCATGAGGCTGCACGCCAAGCCGGTCAGGACCAAGTTGAACAAGAGCAGGCCCGAAAAGGCCAAGGCCTCGGCCGGAGGCTGCCCCACCTGGCCAAAGAGGTAGACCAGGGCCAAATCGCGGGTGCCGATACCGGCCACGGAAAAGGGAAGCACCGAAACCAGGGAGGCCACGCTGACAAAGAGGGCCAGGTCCCAGAAACCGGTTTCCAGGCCCAGGGCCCGGGCGAACAGCCAGCCCTGGGTATATTGGGCGAACCAGGCCAAGGCGGTGAAGCCGCCTACCAGCAGCAAGGTGGCCGGGGTAAACCCCCTCAGCCAGCCGCACGTTTCATGCAGCCACTGCACGGCCTTGGCCAGCCAGGAAAACCGGCAGCCCTCCAGCCGGGCCGGGGCCGACACCCCGCGCCGCCGCCCCAGCCAGGCCCAGACCACGACCAGTACGCCCGCTCCCGCCAGGACCGGGAGGGATGCCTCCTGCCACGGCCAGTGCAGCACGTACAGCACCAAGCCCAGATAGCCCGCCGCCGCCATCCACAAGGCATCGGCCAAACGGTCGCTGAGCGCCGAGGCAAAGGCCTGGGAAGTAGCATATCCTTGGCGCGCGACAAAGTGCAGCTTGGCCAGCTCTCCGGCCCTGCCCGGCGTCACCAGGGCCAGGGCCAGGGCGGCCAGATACATGGCTGTCTCGCGCCGCAAGGCAAGGGAAATGCCGCAGCCTTGGTTTATGAGGTGCCAGCGGATGATCCTGAAAAACAAGGTCGCGGCCGTGGCCAACACGCCCAGAACCACGAGCCACAGATCGGCCCGCAGGATCAGGGCCTTGATCTGCCCCAGGTCTATCATGCTGAGCAGGTAGACCAGCACCGCCGGGCCGATGAGCCGCTTGAGCCAGGCGATCCACCCCGCCTTTTTTACTGGGGACAACTCGCCCATGGCCTCACTTGCGGAGCCTGCGCAGGGCTGCAATCTGATCGGCCAGCAGGCCAAAAGCGCTGATGAACAGGCCGCCCAGCACCAGCATGACTGTGGTGGAGCGGAAGCCGCCGGTGGCTGAAAGTTGCCACAGGCCCACCACCACTCCCCCGGCAATGAGCAAGAGCCCCAGGGGCAGGAATATGCGCAGGGGAGAGAAGGTCATGATTATGCGGAAGATGATGTGCAAAAAGCGCAGGCCGTCCCGCAGGGGCTGTATGTTGCTCTGCCCTCCTTGGCGGCGGGTGATACTGTCCAGCGGCACAAAGAGCACGAACTGCCCGCCCCTCAGGGTGGCGATGGTGATGGTGGTGGGATAGGAGTAGGTCAGGGGCATGAGGTGGGCGTATTGAAGATACACCTCCCGTTTGACCGCCCGGAAGCCGCTGGTCAGGTCGGGTATGCGCCGGCCGGTGAGCCACTGGGCCACGGCGACGAGCAGCCGGTTGCCCAGGGTGCGGAAGGAGGACACTTTTGACCTTTTGGTGCGCGCGCCCACTACCATGTCATAGGGACCGATGTGCTCCAGAAGCTTGGGGATGTCCTCGGGAGGATGCTGGCCGTCCCCGTCCATGAGCACCACCACCTCGCCCCGGGCCGCTTCCACCCCCGAACGCACCGCCGCCCCGTTACCCAGGTTGTAGGGGTGGACCACCACCTCGGCGCCGGCCTCGGCCGCCACCCGGGCGGTGTCGTCGGAGGAGCCGTCGTCCACCACAATGACCTGCCACTGGGGGCCGGTTGCCAATACCCGGCGCACGATATGACCCACCGTCTCGGCCTCGTTATAGGCGGGGATCACCACGCTGACCTGGGGGACGGTATGCTCAGCTCTGCTCATGGCTCACCAATCTCCCTGGGGTCGAAGAAGCGGGAAGAAGCCACATACGGCTCTTCACGGCTGGTGATGAGGCGCCTCACCAAAAGGGCCTTCAACATCGCGGCCCCCCACCTATATCTCCCAAGGGTGAAGTTGTAAAGCCTCAACACCACCAGCTTGGCCGTACTCATCAACATGGCCCGCCTCCCTCGCCGTGGGCCGCCAGGGCCAGGTAATCGCAGGCCAGGCCCACCATGTAGCGGTCGTCCAGCCAGGCCGGCTCGATGACCAGGCCTTCGGCGAGCCCGCGGCCCAGGCGCTCCAGGGCCGGGGGCGCGAAAACGGCCAGCCCGTATGGATAGAGAAACTGGGTGCGCCGGCTGTTGGCCTGGGCGTCATGGCGGCCGTACTGGTCCAGGCGGGATACCAGGTAGCGCCCCGCCTTCAGGGCCGCCTCCCGCAATCGGGGGTGCTCCCGCCGGGCCAGGAATCCGGCCAGGCAGGAAAGGGTGATGCTCAGATACCCAGTGTCCGGCCCGCCGTACTCGGGGAACCATCCTTCTGGGTGCTGGTTTTGGATGAGCTGGGCGGCCTTTTGGTCTGCGGCCATGAGCAGCGTCTCGCTGCCGGTGAGCCCCGCCAAGTTGACCAGGGCCGCGGCCGCGGCGGCCGTCTGGTTGGCCACCTCGGGCCGCTCATGCCGGGCCAGCCAGCGGCCGGTGGATTCCAGGTCGGGCAGGTCGAGGGGCTCGCCAGCCTGGGCCAAGAGCCAGGCGGCCTCGCTCATGGCCAAGGTGCTGAACGCGGTGGCGCAGAAGCTGCGCTCATAAGGATACACCTCGTCCAGGCTGCCGTCGGCGTGGCGCCGGGCCGCCCAGAAGTCCAGGGCGGCCTGCACCCAGGCCCGGATACGCTCGCGGCCGGCATAGGGGCTCTGGGGCAGCACATAGGCCAGGGCCAGGGCCAGGGCCGCCTCCTGAAAACGGGCGTTGGCCAAATCGTGCAGCCGGTAGTGCCAGTAATAGCGGTCAAAGCAACCAAAGGTGGGCGAGCCTTCCTCGCGGTCCCCCAAGCCCAGTATGCGGGGCATCTGGGCCAAGGCCTTGGCGGCGTATAGGCTCACATCCGGCCCACTCATCCTTTATCCCCTCCTAGGCCCCGCTGCCTTCGCCCCTGAACGAGAAGTCGAACACCTTGGTGCCGGCCAGAAGATAGCGCTTCACGTCGTTCATGCCCTTGATGCGGGTCAAGGAGCGCAACAGGTAGCTGGGCCGCAGATAGAAGCGGCGGTAGGCCATGGGCACTGCCTGGCGCAGGTAGTCCGCCGAAAGGCTGGTGAAATGGGGATTGAAAGCCCCCTGCACGTGCAGGCGGGAGAAGTCCGTGTCTGTTCCGTCGTTGATTTCGGGGTGGATCTCGGCCACCTGCTCAAAAAGCGGGGTGCCGGGATAAGGGGTGCAAATGCCGAAGGTCACCGTGGTGGGCTCCAGGCTGATGGCGAACTGAATGCTTTGGTTCAGGCTCTCCACGGTCTCGCCGGGCAAGCCCAGCATCATGTGGGCGTGGCTGTCTATGCCCACTGCCTTCATGTCCTCGAACAAGCGCCGGGTATCCTCCAGGCGGATGCCTTTCTTCACCCGGTCCAACACCTCCTGGCTGCCCGACTCCACCCCCACCTTGATCAGGTGGCAGCCGGCCCGCTTCATGAGGCGGAGCAGCTTGCGGTCCGCAGTACCCACCCTGGCGTTGGCGATCCAGGTCACGTCCAGGCCGCGGTCCAGAATGCCCTTGCAGATATCCTCCACCCGGCGGCGGGAGGCGGTGAAGGTCTCGTCGCGGAAATAGACCTCTTTGTATCCCCGGGCCACGTAGTGGGCCACCTCCTCCACCACCCGGCCCGCCGATTTCATGCGTAGCCTGCGGCCGTGGAAAAAGGGCGCCGTGCAATAGGTGCAGCGTCCCGGGCAGCCGGCCGAGGTGGAGGTAGCCACATAGGGCAGGCGCTTGACCACCGGGTTGAAATAGTCCACCCCTGCCGGCAGGAGGTCCAGGTCCAGATTGGGCAGCGCGTCCATGTCTTTCAAGAAGGGCGCATGGGGGTTGACCTGCACCCGGCCCTCCTCGTCCCGGTAGGCGATGCCCTTGATCTGCTGCCAGTCACCTCCCATTGCCAGGGCGCGGGCCAGCTCGCGGACGATCATGGTGGGCTCCCGCCGCACCGCGATGTCTATGCTCCGCCGGGCCAGGGTGGATTCTGGCATGAAGGTGGGATGGGAGCCGTAGGCAACCGTGACCAGGCCGGGGTTGCGCGCCTTGAGCCCGGCCAGGACCGCGGCGTCCTCGTTGAGGGTCATGGTGGAGGTGGAGATGACCACCAGGTCGTATTCCGGGGCCAGCGCGCTCACCCGGGCCGGCGGCATCAGCTCGGCCGCAGCATCCAAAAAGCGCACCTGGTGGCCGTCCTCCTTCAGCACCGTGGCCACCAAAAGCTGCTCAAAGGGCATGACCGTGCCCCCGCCGATACGCTTGCCGCCGCACCAGCACCCGTAGAGCACGTCGCGCACCACGTTGCCGGTGAGTTCGCTGGCGGGGTTCAAGACCAACACCCGCACGCTCTTGTTGCCGCTCGCCATACCGCCTCCGAAAGATTCCTGTAACCTTTTACCTTGATTCATAAGCAGCGCCAAGAGCCTTTTGGCCCCATCCCCCCCCGGGCCCCGCCTGATTCCCTTTAGAAAAATGCCCGCTCCGATGCTACAATCCCGGCAACCGGGAGGATGAGGCCTCCCCGCAGGACAAAGAGGGCATGAACTATCTGACCCAGCATCAACTTTACCTTTTCTTCACCAAAGGCACCTCCCTGGTTTCTTGGCAGGCCACCGGCACCATGGCCCGGGAGGCTCGCATCTACCAGGAGATCGCCCCCCACCTGGCCGGGGTGACCTTTGTCACCTATGGCAAGCGAAGCGATTTGTCCTTGAGCCGCGAGTTGGGGGGCATCCAGGTGCGCTGCAACCACTGGGGCCTGCACCCCCGCCTCTACCCGCCGCTCTTGGCCCACGTACTGCCCCGCTTCTGGCCCGGCCCGGCCATCTACAAGAGCAACCAGGTGAAGGGCGCGGAGGTGATGCTGGCCGCGGCCCGCCACACCGGCGCGCGCAGCATAACCCGGGCCGGGTACCTGCCCTCCAACATCGCGGCCTGGGACCAAGGCTACGACTCGCCCGAGGCCCAGCGCATGCGCGCGCTGGAGGCGCGGGTCTTTGGCGGCGCCGACCGGGTGGTGGTCACCACCCAGGCCATGGCCGACACCGTGCTGGGCCGCTACCGGGTGGACCCGGGGCGGCTGCGGGTCATCCCCAACTACGTGGACACCGACCTGTTCAGCCCGGCGGAGTCTCCCCGCGCGTCCAAGCAGCTATGCTACGTGGGCCGGCTTCACCGCGAGAAGAACCTGGACTCGCTCTTCACCGCCCTCGAGGGGCTGGGGGTGGAGCTGGTCCTGATCGGCGAGGGCGAACTCAGGGGCCACCTGGAGGAGCGGGCCCGGCGGGAAGGCTTGAACGTGCGTTTTTTGGGCCGGGTGCCCAACGCCGAGCTGCCCGGACACCTCAACCGCGCTACTGCCTTCGTGTTCCCCTCCCTGGGCGAGCATCACCCCAAGAGCCTGATCGAAGCCATGAGCTGCGGCGCGCCGGTGATCGCCTGCCAGGTGCCCGGGGTGCGCGAGCTGGTGGAGCATGGCCGCAGCGGTTGGCTTTGCGGCACCTCGCCGGCCGAGTTGCGCCAGGCAATAGAAACGGTGCTGGGCGATGCCTCCTTGCGGGAGCGCCTGGGCCGGGCGGCCCGGAAATATTGCCTGGAGCATTTCACCGTGGAGCGGGTGGTGGGCCTGGAGCTGGACCTCTTGCGGGAGCTGGCAGGGTAGGCATGCGGCTGGCGCTGGTCATAAGCAGCCTGGGCCTGGGCGGGGCCGAGCGGGTGCTCTCCCGCCTGGCCGCGGGCTGGGCCGGCCAAGGGGTGGAGGTGACCCTCATCACCCTGGCCGGGGCGGAGAACGACTTCTTCACTGTCCCTCCCCAGGTGAAACGGGTGGCCTTGGGCCTCATGTCCAACAGCACCGGTGCCTGGCAGGCGCTGGGGAACAACCTCCAGCGCCTCCGGGCCCTGCGCCGGGCCCTGCGTGCGGCCAGGCCGGAGGCGGTGATCAGCTTCATGGACGCCACCAACGTGCTCACCATCCTGGCCACCCGGGGCCTGGGCCTGCCGGTGGTGGTGAGCGAACGCATCGACCTGGCTGGTCATGGCGCCAAGCTGGGCCGCATCTGGCACACCCTGCGCCGCCTCACCTATCCCCGGGCCCAGGCGGTGGTGGCAGTCACCCAGGCGGTGGCCCGGCAACTCAAGGAGCTGACATCGGCCGGGGTGGTGGAAGCCATACCCAACCCGGTGGAGCCCGGCTCTTGCCAGGGAGAGCCGGAACTGCTCCTGGATGGCCCCACGGTGCTGGGCATGGGCAGGCTGGTGCCACGCAAGGGCTTCGACCTGTTGACAAGGGCCTTCCACCGCTGCCTGCCAAGACACCCGGACTGGAAACTGGTCATCTTGGGCGAAGGCCGCGACCGCCCCCGCCTGGAGAGACTCATCAGGGAGCTGGGCCTGCAAGAAAAGGTGCGCCTGGCCGGCCGGGTGCGTGAGCCCGGGCCCGTGCTGGCCCAGGCCGAGATATTCGCCCTGTGCTCGGCCTACGAGGGCTTCCCCAACGCCCTGGTGGAGGCCATGGCCTGCGGCCTGGCGGTGGTCTGCGCCGACTATGCCGGCGGCCCGGGCGAGATAGTGGGCCAGGGCCAGGCAGGGCTCCTGGTGCCGGTGGGCGATGAAACCGCCCTGGCCGCGGCCCTGGACCGGCTCATGGCCGACGAGGAGCTGCGCCGGCGCCTGGGCCGGGAGGCCCAAGAGGCGGTGCGGCCCTATGGCCTGGAGGCGGTGCTGGCCCAATGGAACCGGCTGCTCAGCCGGGTGAGCGGCTGGGCCTGGCCGGGCGGGGAGGGGGCGACATGAGGATCGCCTTCCTGACCCGCTCCCTGGAAACCGGCGGTGCCGAGCGCCAGTTGGTGCTCCTGGCCCGGGGCCTGGCCCGGCGGGGCCATGCGGTCATGGTGCTGGCCATGTACCCGGGCGGCGCCCTGGCCGGGGAGCTGGCCGGCTCGGGCGTGGAGCTGGAGGAACTCCACAAGCGGGGCCGCTGGGACCTGGCCGGGTTCCTGGGCCGCCTGCGCGGCCGGCTGCGGGCCTGGCGCCCCCGGGTGGTGCATTCCTACCTGGACGCACCCAACCTGCTCAGCGCGGCGCTACGGCCGGCCCTGCCCGGGGTAAAGGTGGTATGGGGGGTGCGCGACGCCCTGGAGGACCTTTCCGCCTATGACCTCTTTCCCCGCCTGGTCCACCGGCTCACCTATCCCCTCTCGCCCTTGGCCCATGCGGTCATCGTCAATTCCCGGGCCGCCCGGGAGCTGCACCTGGCCAAGGGCATGCGCCCGCGCAGGCTGGCGGTCATCCCCAACGGCATCGACACCGACCGCTTTGCCTTCGATCCCGCCGGCCGGGAGCGCCTGCGGGCCGCCTGGGGGGTGGGGCCGGAGGAGGCCCTGGTGGGCCTGGCCGCGCGCCTGGACCCCAAGAAGGACCACGCCGGGTTCCTGCGCGCCGCGCGCCTGATACATGAAAACGCCCCTGAGGCACGTTTCGTGTGCATCGGCGGCGGAGCCGGCGAACTGAGGCAGCGGCTTCAGGGCCAGGCCCGGGAGCTGGGCTTGGAGCAGGTGGTGACCTGGGCCGGCGAGGTGGGCGACATGCCCGCGGCCTACAGCGCCTTGGAGGTGGCGGTGAGCGCCTCCTACGGCGAGAGCTTCCCCAACACGGTGGCCGAGGCCATGGCCTGCGCGCGGCCGGTGGTGGTGACCGATGCCGGCGATTCGGCCGAGCTGGTGGGCCCGGCCGGGCGGGTGGTGCGTCCCCGCGACCCCGAGGCCCTGGCCGCGGCCTGCCTGGAGCTTCTGGCCCGCCCGGCCGGGCAGCGGCGGGCCTTGGGCGCCCGCCTGCGGGCCCGGGTGGCGGAGCGCTACTCGGTGGAGGCCATGGTGGAGGCCAGCGAGGCCTTTCTCCAGGACCTGGTGGGGGGGAGGGGTTAGATGGCGCCCCTGGTCAGCGTGGTGATGAGCGTGCATAACGGCCGGCCCTACCTGGCCGAGGCGGTGCAGAGCATCCTGGAGCAGAGCCACCAGGAGCTGGAACTGATCCTCATCGACGACGCTTCCAGCGACGGCAGCTCCCTGGACCTGGCCCAGTTCGCCCGGCGGGACCCGCGGGTGCGACTCCTGCGCAACCCCGAGAACCTGGGGCTGACCCGCTCCTTGAACCGGGGCCTGGCCCAGGCCCGCGGCGAGTTCATCGCCCGCCAGGACGCGGACGACGTATCGCTACCCTACCGCCTGGCAAAGCAGGTGGCCGCCCTGGAGGCCGACCCGGAGCTGGCCCTCATCGGCACCGGCATAATAGAGATCGACGCCCGCGGCCGGCAGGGCGCGCTGAGCCTGCAGCCCACCCGCCAGGCGGTGATCCAGCGCAAGATGCTATTTGACAACGCTTTCTTCCATCCCTCGGTCATGTGGCGCCGTCAAAGCTTCCAGGAGCACGGCCTGGCCTATGACCCGGAGCGACGCTACGGCCAGGACTACGAGCTGTTCTCCCGGGCCGTCTGGCGGGTAAAGGTATCCAACCTGGCCGAGCCCCTGCTTCTCTTCCGGGCCCACGGCGGGCAGGTGTCCAAGCGGGCGGCCGAAGACCAGCAGGCCCTGGCCGACCAGACCGCCTGGCGCAACTTCCAGGCCTTTGGCCTGGGCGAGGAGTTCACCCGGGAGGAGGTGGCGCTCCTGCGGCGGCTGGGAGTACGAGTCCAGGGGCTGAGCCGAAAGGAACGCCGCCAGCAATGGACCCTTTGGCAACGCCTCCTGGCCCGCCTGGGGCAGGGACTCACCCCGGCGGAGCGGCGCGAGTGGACGCAGGTGGAAAAGGTGCGGCTCATGCTCCTGCGCCGCAGCCTGGCCTCCTGGCCGCCCCTGCTGCCGGAGCTGGCCTGGCTCTTGGCCCGTCACCCCTGGGAAGCGGTCAAGGATCTCACCCGGGTGGCGAGTGGCCGCCTGGGCGGCAGGGGAGGACGCTGACCATGGCCGGCCTCTCGCCTCCGCTCTCCCCCTGGCAGGACCGCCGCTTCCTGGTCCTCTTGGCCGGGGCCGGGGCCTTGCGCCTGGCTTTGGCCCTGGGCCTGTGGGCGGTGGTGGCGCTTTGGGGCAGCCACGACCCCCTGGAGGTGCTGGCCTTCCGCCTGCGCTCGGTGGACGCCCTGGGCTACCACCAGCAAGCCCTGTACATACTGGAGCACTGGGCAGGGCCTCGCGACTTCCCTTTCGAAACCTTCAGCTTCTCCCTGGTGGTGGCCGCGTTCTACCAGGTGTTCGGCGCCCATCCCCTGGTGATGAGCGTGGTGGCTGCCTTGTGCTACACCGGGGTGGGCCTTCTGGCCTACAGCCTGGCCGCGGAGTTGGGCCGCCAGCGCTGGGAGGCCAGGATTCTGGCCCTTCTGGTATGCTGCTGGCCTCCTTCCCTGGCCTGGTCGGTCACTCCCCTCAGGGAGGGTCCGGTCCTGTTGATGGTGTTCGCCATGCTCTACTGCTGGCTGCAGCTCCTGGGCGGGCAGCGGCTGAGCGGCCGGCGTTGGCTGGTCCTGGGGCTGGGCCTGGTAGCCGCGGTCTTCTGCCTGGTGTTCCTGCGTTATTACCTGTGGTACCTGCTGTGGGGGCTGTTCCTGCTCATCCCCCTGGCCCGGCTGGCACCTGCCACCCCGCAGAGGGAGCGCTTGGGCTGGCCTCGAGCCGCGGTCCTGGCCCTACTCCTGGCCGCGGGCCTGGCCCTGGCCTCGCCCTTCCACCGCAACAGCATCGTCCATTTCAAGCCGGCCGGCCAAGGCAACGCCCTGGGCGGCTGGAGCCTGGTGTCTCCCGCCCTGGCCGCGGGCCAGCCCCCGGCCGGGGGTGGTGCCGAGGCCGGCCCACCCGGCCAGTCCGAACCGGCCAGGGGCCCTTGGGAGCGGCTCCTGTTCGAGTTGAGCGAGATGCGGCGCATCTCGGTGCGCTCCGGCGGGGCCTCGCTGGCGCCCGAGGGTCGGGGGGGCGAAAAGGCCGTGGACCTGATCCCTCGCTTCGGAGACTGGCGCAGCGGCCTTGCCACCGCGGCCGAGCTGTTGAAGGCCAGCCTGCGCGACCTGTTCCTCTTTCCCTACCCCTGGCAACCCTGGCCGGGAGCACCGCGCTGGGGGCCGGTGCAACTGGCGGTGGCGGCCTGGGGAGTGCTCTGGTACCTGCTCCTGCCCGGCCTGGCCGCGGGCCTGGTGATCGGCCTGCGCCAGCGGCCGGCCGCCACCCTGACCTTGGCCCTGTGGGGGCTGGGCCTGGGGATCTGCCTGGGTATCGCCATCCTCAACCGGGGTACCCTGTTCCGCTTGCGGGAGATGGCCCTGCTGCCGCTCCTGCTGCTCTGGCACCCCTGGCCTTACCTAAAGCTCTGGCAACTCCTGCACCGGCCGAGCCAGCCCGCCCCTTGACCTCACAGGGCTTGACCATGGACAACCCCCGGGACGCATGCTATTTTTCGGCCAGCGTCAGGGGAGGGAGGCCGATATGGCAGAGCGCATACAGATCATCGCCGAGGTGGGCTCGGTGCACGACGGCAGCCTGGGCAACGCCAAGAAGCTGATCGAGGCGGCCGCCGCCTGCGGGGTGGACGCGGTCAAGTTCCAGACCCACATCGCCGAGGCCGAGACCCTGCCCGACGCGCCCATGCCGCCCTACTTCAAGGGCGAGCCGCGCTTCGAGTACTTCCAGCGCACCGGCTTCAGCCAGGCGCAGTGGCGCGAATTGAAAGAGCACTGCCAGGCCCAGGGGGTGGAGTTCCTCTCCTCCCCCTTTTCGGTGGAGGCGGTGGAGCTTCTGGAGCGGGTGGGGGTGGAGCGCTACAAGATCCCCTCGGGCGAGGTGACCAACCTGCCGCTTCTGGAGGCCGTGGCCGAGACGGGAAAACCGGTGCTCCTGAGTTCGGGCATGAGTTCCTGGGACGAGCTGGACCGGGCGGTGGAGACCATCCGCCGCCGCCACCAGCAGATCGTGGTCATGCAGTGCACCAGCGAGTACCCTTGTCCCTACCAGGAGGTGGGCCTCAACGTGATGCAGGAGATGGGCCGGCGCTACGGGCTCCCGGTGGGACTGAGCGACCACACCCTCACCGCCTATGCCTGCTACGCCGCCGCCACCCTGGGCGCAACCGTATTGGAGAAGCACTTCACCTTCAGCCGCCTCATGTACGGCTCGGACGCGCCCCACTCCCTGGAACCAGCGGAACTCAAGGACCTGGTGCAAGGAGTGCGGGCCATTGAAACCATGTTGAACAGCCCGGTGGACAAGGGCGACGCCTCCCGCTTCGGCGAGATGAAGCGCATCTTCGAGAAGAGCCTGGTTTCCCTGGCCCCCATCCCGGCCGGGGCCGAGTTCACCCCCCAGGTGGTGGGGGTAAAAAAGCCCGGCACCGGCATCCCGGCCGCACGCTTTCATGAGGTGATGGGCAAAAAGGCCGCGCGGGACATCCCGGCCGGCCGGCTGCTCCAAGAGGATGACATCGCCTGAGGGGCCGGCCAGGGCCCAGGCATCTGTGGACAGTGAGAGGAGCTTTAATGCGTAAGATATGCGTGGTGGTGGGAAGCCGCGCCAACTACAGCAGCATCAAGAGCGTGATGCGGGCCATAAAGGAGCACCCCGAGCTCGAGCTGCAGCTCATCGTGGGGGCCTCGGCCCTGTTGGACCGCTACGGCTCGGTGGTGGAGGTGATCGAGCGCGACGGCTTCACCCCCGACGCCCGGGTAAACATGATCATCGAGGGCGAGACCCCGGTGACCATGGCCAAGTCCACCGGCCTGGGCCTGTTGGAGCTGCCCACCATCTTCGACCGGCTCCAGCCCGACTGCGTGATCACCGTGGGCGACCGCTTCGAGACCATGGCCACCGCCGTGGCCGCGGCCTACATGAACATACCCCTGGCCCACACCATGGGCGGCGAGGTGACCGGCACCATCGACGAGTCCATCCGCCACGCGGTGACCAAGCTGGCCCACATCCATTTTCCCGCCAACCGGGAGGCGGGCGAACGCATCGTGAGGATGGGCGAAGACCCGGCCACGGTGCACGTAGTGGGCTGCCCCCGCATCGACCTGGTGGCCGAGATCGCCGAGCGGGAGGCCAACGGCCTGGACCGGGACTACCTGCTCCGGGAAGGCGTGGGCGGACACATCGACCTGGACCAGCCTTTTCTCCTGGTCAACCAGCACCCGGTGACCACCGAGTATACCCAAGGCGAAACCCAGATCAACGAAACCCTGATGGCGCTCTACGAACTCAAGCTGCCTACCATCATGCTCTGGCCCAATGCGGACGCGGGCTCCGAGGACGTGGCCCGGGGCATGCGCAAGTTCCGCGAGCACTACGACCACCAGCACATCCGCTTCTACAAGAACTTTCCGGTGGAGACCTTCGTGCGGCTCATGATGCGCTGCTCGGTGATGGTGGGCAACTCCTCGGCCGCGGTGCGCGAGGGCGCTTTCCTGGGGGTGCCCGCGGTGAACGTGGGCACCCGCCAGGCGGGGCGGGAGCGCGGGGCCAACGTCATCGACGTGGACTACGACCGGGAGCAGATCATGGCCGCCATCCAGCGCCAGTTGGACAACGGCCGCTACCCCAGCCTGCCCATCTACGGCGACGGCAAAGCCGGCCCGCGCATCGCCGACATCCTGGCAGCCAGCCCCAGGCCCTCGGTGCAAAAGCGCATCGTCTATTAGCCCATGCCCCCCTCCCTCCCTCATAGTCACCGCCGGGTGGCCATGATACTGGCCAACGCCATGGCCGTGCGCAACACCCTGGAGACGCCGGTACTGGAGGAGCTGGCTGCCCACGAGGAGCTGGAAGTATGCTTCCTCACCCCCTCGCCGGAGGACGCCCCCAAGGTGGAGGCGGCGGCCAACGATCGGCTGTCCTGGGCCTGGCTGTACCAGCCGGCGGGCCCCGAGCTGCCCCTGTTGCACGGCCCGGCCGGGGTGGTGCTGCGCCGGCTGGCCGAGCGCGCCCTCATGAAGCCCCTGCGGCCCTGGGCCGGCTTCGGCAACCTGGTCTACCGTTTCAACGAGCGCCAAGGCTTTGCCGGCCATCGCTTCAAGAAATCCCTCCCCCCCCAGCGGCGGGCGCGGGAGGCCCAGGCCGGCAACTACGTAGACCCTGCCCTGGGGCGGCCCCTGGCCCGCAGCCGGGCCCTGTTCCACCTAATCCACCGGCTCTATTACACCCCCTGGTACTCCGAGCCCGGGGTGGAGGCCTTCCTCGACCAGTACCGGCCCCACCTCCTGGTCATCCACCACTTGCAGAACCAGGCCATCCGGCCTTGGGTGTGCGCGGCCCGGCGGCGCGGCCTGCGGGTGGTGGGCATCGTGGGCTCCTGGGACCAGCCCACCACCAAGGGCCCTCTGCCCCCGGGCCTGGCCCGGGTGGCGGTGCAGAGCCGGGTGATGCAAGAGGAGCTGGCAAAATATCACCAGGTGCCGTTGGAACGCATAGAAGTCACCGGCTGGCCCCAGATGGACTTCTACCAGAACCCCGGCGCCATCTGGCCCCGGGAGCGCCTGGCCCAAGAGCTGGGCCTGGAGCCCAGCCGGCGCCTGATCCTCTACGGCACCTACAGTCAGCGCCTGGGCCCCCACGAGCCGGGCATCGCCGCCCACCTGGCCCAGCGCCTGGCCCAGGGCGCTTTTGGGCCAGATACCACTCTAGTGATCCGTCCCCACCCCAAGGACAACGAGTGGCAAGAGCGCTTTGGACACCTGCACGAGCCGCCCCGGGTGGTGGCCCTTGCCAACGAGAGCGGCCGCCTGGATTTTCTGGCCACCCTCCTGGCCCACGCCGGGGTGGTGTTGGCCTCCACCGGCACCATCCTCCTGGACGCGGTGGCCTTGGACACCCCGGCGGTGAACATCGCCTTTGACGGCAGGCTGAAGAAAGGCTATCAAGAGAGCATCAAGCGCTGGAGAGAAATGGACCACTACCGGCGGGTGATCGCTTCCGGCGCCTTGGCCATGGTGGAGAGCTTTGCCGAGCTGGACGCAGCGGTGGCGGCCTACCTGGCCGACCCGGCCAAGGACGCCGAGGGCCGGGCCCGCTGCCGGGCCGAGCAGTTGGAGCCCTTTGACGGCCGGGCCTCCCGCCGCCTGGCCCAGCTCATCGCCCGGGAGGCGCAAGAGGGAGCCCATGCCTGAACCCGTCAACATACTGGGGCTGATCCCGGCCCGGGGCGGCTCCAAGGGCATACCCCAAAAGAACCTGGCCCCCCTGGCCGGACGCCCCCTGATCGCCCACACCATCGAGGCCGGCCTGGCCGCACCTAGCCTGAGCCGGCTCATCGTCTCCACGGACGACGAGCGGATCGCGGAGGTGAGCCGGGAGCTGGGCGCGGAGGTGCCTTTCCTGCGGCCAGCCGAACTGGCCACGGACCAGGCCCCGGCCCTGGCGGTCATCCGCCACGCCCTGGAGTGGCTGGACCAAGACGGCTGGCGGGCGGAGGTGGTGGTCTACCTGCAACCCACCAGCCCCCTGCGCCAGGCGGAGCACATCGAGGCCGCGGTGGAAAAGCTGCGAGAGGAGCAGGCCGACACGGTGGTGAGCGTGGTGGAGGTGCCTCACCACATGAACCCGGTGTCGGTGATGAAACTGGAACACGGCCTGCTGACGCCCTTCCTGGGACAAGAGGGCCCCCTGCGCCGCCAGGACAAGCCCCGGGTCTATGCCCGCAACGGCCCGGCGGTGCTGGCCCTGAGGCGGGAAACCGTGCTGGTGCGGGACACTCTCTACGGCCCGCGCACTCTGCCGCTCATCATGGAGCCGGACGAGAGCCTGGATATAGACAGCCCCCTTGACCTGGAGCTGGCCGAATGGCTGCTCCAACGCCGCAAGGAAAACTAGCCCGTGGACGCGGAAAAACAAAGGCTCACCCAAAACAAGTTCCGGCTGCCCTACCACTGGATGCGCGACCCCCTCCACCGGGACAGCCTGCCCTACTTCGGCTACGCGCGCATCATCCTGGAGGAGCTGCCCCCCGCGCCGGCAGCGGTGCTGGACGCGGGCTGCGGCGACGGGCGCATCTCCTTTGAGATGGTGCAGGCGGGCTACCAGATCACCGGCCTGGACTACCTGGAAAACTCCGCCTACTATGCAGGGCTGTTGGTTCCCCAGGGCCGGTTCATGCAGGCTGACCTGCGTCATGACCTGGTGGCAGAAAAGGGCCTGGCGCCGGAATCCTTTGACGCCGTGGTCCTGGTGGAGGTCTATGAACACATCCCCCCCGAGGACTGCCCCCGGGTGCTGGCCAACCTGCGGCGGGTCCTGAAGCCCGGCGGCCGGCTCATCATCAGCGTACCCACCACCCGCCTGCCCCTGAGCAAGCTGCACTACCGCCACTTCGAGCCGGGCCAATGCGAGGCGGAGATAGCCGCGGCCGGCTTCAAGCCCAAAAAGGTGATCGGCCAGTACCGCCTCAGCGCCTTTGGCCGCTGGCTGATGAGCGACGGCCTGGAGCGGCTGCTCTCCAACGGCGTCCTGGAGCCGGTGCTGCTCAAGCGCCTGCGCCGCAGGCTCTACCTGCGCCACTGCAACCGGGTGCCGGCGGGGCTGCCCTGCGGGCGCTACATCATCGTGGCCCACAAGGTTTAGACTCCATGCGCACCGCCTATATCTCGCTCCTGGACATCGGCAGCCGCATGGCCCACGCCATGCAGGTGATGAAGAATGCCCAGGCCTGGGCCAAGGCCAGCAGCGACTTCGAGTTCATCACCAGCCTGAGCCTAGCCAACTATTTCCGCCTGGACTGGGACCGGGTGCGCGAACTCTACGGCCTGAGCGTGGACTTCCCGGTCAAGGCCTGGCCCCTGCAGGACCGCTGGCGGCGCTTCCGCCTGCCCGGCCTGGAAGTGTTGTTCCACCGCCTAGCCGCGGCCCGCTGCGCCCGGCGAGGGGTGGAGCTGGTCTTCACCCGCACCTACTTGGCCCCGCGCTACACCCTGGCACGGGGCCTGCCCACGGTGGTGGAAACCCACAATCCGCCGGACGACGACCCCCAGCGCCAGGCCCTTTACGCCGCCCTGCACCATCCCCTGGTGCTGGCGGTGGTGACCATCAGCCAGGACCTGGCCCGCCGCTACCAGCAGTTCGGCCTGCCCGCCGACAAGATACTGGTGGCCCCGGACGGGGTGGACCTGGACGCCTTTGCCCAACCGCTCGCCAAGGAGGCGGCCCGGGCCAAGTTGGGGCTCCCCCAGGACCGGCCCCTGGCTGCCTACGTGGGGCACCTCTACGACGGACGCGGGGTGGAGCACATCGTGGAGGCGGCCCAGCGGCTGCCCAGCGTGGAGTTCCTCCTGGTGGGCGGCCACCCCCAGGACCTGGCCCGCTGGCAGGAGCGCACCCGGGGGCTGGGCCTGGCCAACCTCCGCTTCGCCGGGTTCGTGCCCAACCGCCGGGTGCCCACCTACCTGTGGGCCGCGGACATCCTGCTCATGCCCTATGGCAACGCCTGCCCCACCGTGGAGTGGATGAGCCCCCTCAAGATGTTCGAGTACATGGCCGCGGGGCGGGCCATCGTGGCCAGCGATCTGCCCGCGGTGCGCGAGGTGCTTCGCCACGGCCAGACCGCCTGGCTGTGCGCGCCGGACAGCGGCGAGGCCCTGGCCCGGGCGGTGGCCGAGCTGGCTGCCGACCCCGAGCTGGCCGGCCGCCTGGGCCGGTCGGCCCGGGACCGGGCCGACCGCTACTCCTGGGACGCCCGGGTGCAAAACATCATGGCCTTTGCCCGCGAGCGGCTGGCCGCCCTGCCCCGCCGATCAAATTCGTGTAATAATATTTCCTAAGAACATGTTGCCAACACCGAACCGAAGCGGCATCCAGACGCCCCCCGCTTGCCGGTCTCGGTTGTTTCACAAAGTCTCTTGTTGGGAAGGAAATCAATGACAAATTGTCCGGTGGACCTTCAGGCTACCTACTATTATAATCTACTTCCTACAGGGTTTTAGGTTGCGGTTGAGACCTGAAAGGTACTCCGGTCGCCGTGGGGGGTGCCTGCCGTTGGAGTCCGGGGTCATCTTTATCCCTCAAGTATACAACCGCCTGTGAGGCAGCCCTGCCGCCACTTCCCGCCAGGGGCAAGACGGCAGATGATCCATCCTGCTCGTTCATCACCGGCTGTAACTAATCAAACCAGGAGCTGCCCCGTCGCCCGGGATAGCTCCATATAGTGTTGGGGCACGGAGCGCCCTCCGCGGAGAAGCCAGTGGACCTGCAAACCATATATTGGCTGCAAGCGGTGGTGGCCGCCGCCCTGGCCGTGTTCGTAACGGTCTACCTGTGGCGCCACCGCGCCATGTTGAGCGCGCGTCTTCTGATGGCGCTTCTTTTGGAGGCAGCCGCCTGGTCCCTGACCTGTGGCCTGGAATACACCAGTCCCACCTTGGCCTCGCGGCTGCTGTGGGTGAAGTTGGAGTATCTGACCGGGGTATGGGTGGCCCCCACCATCCTGGCCTTCACCTTTTGCGTCACCGGCCTGGAGCGCTGGGTCTCCTGGCGCCGGTTGTGGCCTTTGGGCCTGCTTCCTCTGTTCACCGTGCTGGCGGCCTTCACCAACTCCCACTATCACCTGCTGTGGGGGGCGGCCCGGCTGGAGCAAAGGGGGCCGGCCCTGGTGACGCTTCTGGAGCGGGGTCCTGTCTTCTGGGTCTACCTCACCTACGCCTACCTGCTTTTGATGGTGAGCAGCTTTATCTTGGTGCGCACCTTTCTCCGCGCCCGCCACCTGCACCGCCGGCAGCTCGGGGTGGTGCTTTTGGGGATAGGAATCCCCTGGATCGTCAACGCGCTCTATTTCGCCCGGATCGAACCCTTCTACTATGTAGACCTCACGCCCCTGGCCTTCAGCATGGTAGGTCTCTCCCTCACCTGGGGGCTCTTCCGCACCCGCCTGGTGGACCTGATACCCCTGGCCCGGGAGGCGCTGCTGGACAACCTGCCCGACCCGGTGATGGTGCTGGACAGCCAGGACAGGCTGGTGGATATGAACTCCGCGGCGCACACCTTGCTGGGAGGGGAAAGAGAACTCATCGGCCGGCCCGCGGCGGAGATGTTTCCCGGCCATTCCCGCTTTGCCGAGCTGCTGGCCTCGGCCCAGGAGCTGCAAGCCGAGCTGGACATGGAATGGCAGGGCGTGCGGCGCGGCTTCGAACTGCGCTCCACCAAGCTGAGAGACCTGCGGGGCACCACGGTGGGCCGCTTCCTGATCCTGCGGGACATCACCCAGCGCCTGCTGGCCCAGGAGGAGCTAAGCGCAACGAGGAACGCTACCGTACCACCTTCGAGCACACCGGCACCGCCATGATGATCTCCAAGGGCGACACCACCATCGTGATGGTCAACAGCAAGTTCGCCGAAATCTCCGGCTACCGCCACCAGGATATAGAGGGCAAGAAGAGCTGGCAGGAATTCGTGCATCCCGAGGACCTGGACCGCATGCTGAACTATCACCGGCGGCGGCGGGACCACGGCGACGCTCCCCGGCAATACGAGTTCCGTTTCCGGGACCGCTGGGGTGGGCTGCGCTGGATGCTCAACACGGTGGAGATGGTGCCGGGCACGGACTATGCGGTGGCTTCGCTCTTGGATATCAGCGACCGCAAGCGCACCGAGGAACGCGAGCGCGAGCGGCTGCGGCGCCTGCAGCGCCAGCGCACCACCTTGGTGCAATTGTCCACCCATCCCTCCCTGGCCAGCGGCGACCTGGAGCAGGCCGCCAGGGTGGTCACCGAGGCGGTGGCCCGCACCATGGAAGTGGACCGGGTCAATGTGTGGCTCTTGGAGGACGACGACCATTTCCTGCGCTGCCTGGACTCCTATGACCTGAAGAGCGGCGGGCACAGCAAGCTGCCAAGCCTGGAGATGAAACTCTTCCCCCGCTACTATCAGGCCCTGAAAAGCGAACGGTCCATCGCGGCCTATGACGTGCTGCGTGATCCCCGCACCAGCGAACTGGCCGAGCCATACCTCAAACCAGCCGGCGTCAGATCCATGCTGGACGCGGGCATACGCCTCTCGGGCCGGGTGCGGGGGGTGATCTGCCTGAACCGGATCGGCGAGCACCGGGAGTGGGGTGACGACGAGATAGGTTTCGTGGCCGAGATCGCCGATCAAATGGCCCAGGCCCTCTTGAACCAGGAGCGCCGCCGCGCCCAGGAAGCGCTCCGGGAAAGCCACGAGCGCTACCGCACCTTCCTGGAGCACCTGCCCGACCCGGTGGTGGTGTATGACATGGAGGGCCGCGCCCAGTACCTCAACTCCGCCTTTGAGGAAACCTTCGGCTGGACCCGGCAGGAACTCCTCAACCGGCGCATAGACTTCGTGCCTCCCGAATGCAGGGAAGAGACCCAGGCCCAAGTCCGGAGCATGAAGGCGGGGCTGCCGGTGAAGAACTTCGAATCCAAGCGGCTGACCAAGGACGGCCGGCTGCTGAGGGTGTCCATCAGCAATTCCCCCTACTACGACCAGGACGGCGTCCAGGCCGGCAACATCGTGATCCTGCGCGACATCACCGCCCTCACCCAAGCCCAGGACCGGCTGCGCGAGAGCGAGGAGCGCTACCGTTACCTGGTGGAGAACTCTCCCTACGGCCTGCTCTTGGCCGATCTGGAGTCAGGCCGCCTGCTTTTCGTCAACCGCCAGCTCGCGGAGATGTTCGGTTACTCCCCCGAAGAGAGCATGGGCAAGACCATCTGGGATGCGGTAGAACCGTCCGAGCATGAAGCGGTCCGCAGGCAGATAAAGCAGCGGCTCGAAGGCAAACCCGTGCCCCAGGGCCGCATATACACCGGGCGGCGCAAGGACGGCTCCCGCATACGCTTCCAGATCACCGTCTCCATGGTCCCCATCACGGGCAAGCAGGTCTTGCAGGGCATCGTGCGCGACGTGACCAACGAGGAGCTGATGGAGCGCCAGCTCCAGCAGGCCCAGAAGATGGAGGCGGTGGGAACCCTGGCCGGCGGAGTGGCCCACGAGTTCAACAACATCCTCATGGCCATAAGAGGCTACTCCCAACTCCTCACCAAGCGGCCGGACCTGGACCCGGTGGTGCGCAAGCACCTGGACAAGATCGCCGAGAGCACCCGCCGCGCCGCGGACCTGGCCGACACCATGCTCAGCTTCTCGCGGCCCGAAACCGGCAAGATGGAGCCGGTGGACCTCAACCAGGTGCTGAAGAGCCTGCAGGGTCTCCTGCGCCGCACCCTGCCCCCCAACATCGAGCAGCGCCTGGAATTGAGCGAGGACCTGCCGCTCACCCTGGCCAACCCCAACCACCTGGAGCAGGTGCTCCTGAACCTGGCGGTCAATGCCCGCGACGCCATGCCCCGGGGCGGGACTCTCACCCTGCGCACCGGCCTGCGCCGAGCGGACGAAGAATTCCGCGCCACCCGCAACTGGGCCAGCGAGGAATCCTATGTGGTGGTGGAGGTGGAAGATACCGGCCACGGCATGGACGAGGCCATCCAGGCCCGTATCTTCGAGCCCTTCTACACCACCAAGGAGCCGGGCAGGGGCACGGGCCTGGGCCTGTTCGTGGCCTACTCCATGATCACCAACCACCGCGGCGCCATCGAGGTCACCAGCACCCCGGGAAGCGGCACCCGCTTCCGGGTGTTCCTGCCCGCCGACACGGGGCTGCACAGAAGCGAGCAGGAGCGGCAAGAGGCCCAGCCGCTCCCCCGGGGCCGCGGCGAGCGGGTGCTGGTGGTGGACGACGAAGCCTCGGTGCGGGAGATCATCCGCCAGGCCCTGGAGTCCTTCGGCTACCGGGTGACCGAGGCATCCAACGGCCGCGAGGCCCTGGCGCTCTACCAAAAGCACAAGGAAAACAACTCGCCCTTTTACCTGGTGATCCTGGACTTGGCCATGCCGATCATGGACGGCGAGGCCTGCTTCCACAAGCTCACCTCCCTGGACCCCGCCGCCCGGGTGCTCATCGCCACTGGCCACAGCCACAACCAAGACGGGGTAGAATGCCTGGAGCCCTGTCCCGCCGGCGTCATCAAAAAGCCCTTTGACCTCTCCAACTTGCTGGGCGAGGTGCGCCGGGTGCTGGGCAGCGTAGACTCCGGGCAGCCGAACTGACCCCCTCCAGCTGACCAGCCACCATGCCTTCAGGGCCCGGCCTTGCCAGGCACCAAAGGCCACGACTAGCTTGACAAAGCGGTCAAGGCCAGTCTATTATCTTCTCATAACGAAACTGTTTACCGCTATGCGAAACTTTATGCGGAGAAGCCATGCCTCCCCGACCTGTGGATAGATCGCGTTACTTCTTGCAATCGCTGGCAAAAGGACTGACCGTGCTCCAGGCGATGGCAGAGGCCAACCAACCCATGGCGCTGTCGGAAATCGCCCGCGCCGCCTCCACCAGCAATGCCACCGCCACCCGCATCTGCTACACCTTGAGCCAGATGGGCTTCATCGACCGCGACCCCCAGCGGCGCTTCTTCATCACCCCCAAGATCCTCTCCCTGGGCCATTCGGCGGTGTGCTCCCTGGGCTGGCGCAACGTGGCCCAGCACTACCTGGAGCGCCTCTCCGCCGAGATCAAGGAGACCGTGAACCTATCGGTCCTGGAGGGCTGCGAACTCATCTACATCGCCCGGGTGAACACGGGCCGCATCCTGCCCTTTGACCTGCAACTGGGCTCCCGCCTGCCGGTGTACTGCACCTCCATGGGCAAGGCGCTCATGGCCTTCAGCCCCCCCGAGCAGGCGGGCGAGGTGCTGGACCAGATCGACTTCGCGCCGCTCACCCACCGCACCATCACCAACCGCGAACAGTACCAGGCCGAGTTGGACCGGGTGCGGGCCCAGGGCTACGCGGTGAACGACGAAGAGCTTTCCGTGGGGTTGCGCTCTGTGGCCGCCCCCATCCTGGACAACCACGGCTGGAGCCTGGCCGCCATCAATATCGCGGTGCCCACCACCCGCTACAGCCGCGAGCGCCTGGAGGAGGAGCTGGCCCCTGCCGTCACCCGCACCGCCCACGAGATCATGCGCGCCCTGGGCACCGAACCCGCCCGCAATGCGGCAACCGGTTGAGGAGGACCTACGTGGAAAAGCTGATCATCACCGTGGCCCCCACCGGTTCCATGGCCCGCAAGGAAAAGACCCCCCACGTGCCGGTCACCGCGGACGAGATCGCCGAGACCGCCCTGCGTTGCGAGGACGCGGGCGCCTCCATCTTGCACATCCACGTGCGCGACGAGGACCAGAACCCCTCGGACGACCCGGAGCGCTTCCAGGAGGTGGTGGACCGGCTGGCCGGCCGCACCGAGCTGATCCTGCAGGTATCCACCGGCGGCCGGGCGGGTTCCGACCTGGAGAGCCGGGCCCGGCGCCTGGCGGTGCGTACCGAGATGGCCTCCCTCACCACCGGCTCGGTGAATTTCCCCAACTCGGCCTATGTCAACGATCCGGCCCTGGTGGAGGGCCTGGCGCGGGAGATGCAGCGCCTGGGCATCAAGCCGGAGATGGAGTGCTTTGACATCAGCATGATCAACAACGCGCTCCAACTGCGCGACGCCGGCCTGGCGGCCGAGCCCCTGCACTTCAACTTCGTCATGGGCCTGCGGGGCGCCATTCCGGCGCGCATCCAGCACCTGGTGCACATGCGCTCCTGCCTGCCCCCCGGCGCCACCTGGACCGTATCCGGCATGGGCGCCAGCCAGCTCACCATGGGCGTCCACGCCATTCTCATGGGCGGACACGTGCGGGTGGGCCTGGAGGACAACATCTACTACCGCAAGGGTGAGCTGGCCACCAACCAGCAACTGGTGGAGCGCATGGCACGCCTGGCCCGGGAACTGGGCCGGGAGGTGGCCACCCCGAACCAGGCCCGGGCCATATTGAGTTTGAAGCCCAGAGACTGAAGGAAGACATATGGCCAAGCCCCCCGGCAACCTGTTCCCCCGCAGCCTGGGCCAACTTCCCAAGGCGGTCCGCGCCGAGGGTGTGTGGGTGTTCGACGACCAGGGGCGCCGCTACCTGGACGCCTCGGGCGGGGCGGTGGTGGTGAACCTGGGCCATGGCCGGCCCGAGGTGGTGCAGGCCATGTGCGAGCAACTGGGCAAGGGCTACTACTTCCACCCCACCATGTTCACCAGCCAGCCGGCCGAGGAGCTGGCCGGGGCCCTGGCGCGACACGCCCCGCCGGGCCTGAAGCGCTTCTACTTCCTCTCCGGCGGCGGCGAGGCGGTGGAGGCGGCCATAAAGCTGGCCCGGCAGATCCACCTGGCCCACGGGCAGGGTCAGCGCCACAAGCTCATCGCCCGCTGGAAGTCCTATCACGGCCTCAGCCTGGGGGCCCTGGCCGCCACCGGCCGCACCAGTTTTCGGGCGCCCTTTGCGCCCCTGTTGCCAGAGACCCTGCACATCCCCGCGCCCTACTGCCTGCGCTGCGCCTTCGGGCTCAGCCAGCCGGAGTGCGGGCTACGCTGCGCCCTGGCCCTGGAGGAGACCATCCTGAGCGAGGGGCCGGACACCATCAGCGCCTTTCTGGCCGAGACGGTATCCGGCGCCACCATCGCGGGGGTGCCGCCGCCGCCGGGCTACTGGCCCCTGGTGCGCGAGATATGCGACCGCTACGGAGTGCTTCTGATCCACGACGAAGTACTCTGCGGCATGGGCCGCACCGGCAAATGGTTCGCCAGCCAGCACTACGACACCTGGCCGGACATCATGGTGCTGGGCAAGGGCCTCAGCGGCGGGGCGGTGGCCCTCTCGGCGGTGGCCACCAGCGAGGAGCACTTCCAGGCCGTGCAGAACGCCGGCGGCTTCGTGCATGGCGGCACCTTTTCCCACCACCCGGTGGCCTGCGCCGCCGGGGTGGCCGCGGTGGGGGTGCTGGAGAAGGAAAACCTGGTGGAGCGCGCCGCCCGGGTGGGGGCCGAGTTGGGCCGGAGCCTGGCCGAGCGCCTGGCCGGCCTGGAGCACGTGGGCGAGGTGCGGGGCTTGGGCATGCTGTGGGGCGTGGAGCTGGTGGCGGACAAGCAGCGGCTGGCCCCCTATCCCCGCGACCAGAAGGTGGCCGAGCGCCTCGCCCGTCACCTCATGACCCAGGGGGTGATCGTGTACAAGTCCACCGGCCTGGCCGGCATGGACGGCGACGCCCTGGTGATCGCCCCGCCCTTCGTCATCACCCGCCCGCAGATAGACAGCGTGGTGGAGACCGTGGGCCGGGCGATAGAGGTGGTGCTGGGTTGAGACGGCTCTTCGTCCCCGGGACGGATACGGCGCGGTGCGGCCGCGCCCTTTGACGGTTCATAACAGCAAGGGAGGATCGCTATGAGTAAACGCATGTGGTTCAAGAGCGCGGCCGTGCTGCTGGGCCTGGCCGTGGCCCTGCTGGGCCTGGCGGGCGTCGGCCTGGCCGCGGGAGTCATCAAGGTGGGCGTGGTGGGACCACGCACCGGCGGCGCCGCCGCCACGGGCAAGGCCTTTGAGGAGGGCATCGCCCTGGCCCTGGACAAGATCAACGGCGCGGGCGGCGTGCTGGGCAAGAAGCTGGAGGTGGTCTTCGAGGACACCGCCGGCGACCCGGCCAAGGCGGCCTCCGGCCTGGAGAAGCTCATCACCAAGGACAAGGTGGTCATGGCCCTGGGCGAGAGCCACAGCTCCGCCGCCCTGGCCGAGATCGACGTGGCCAACCGCTACAAGGTGCCCCTGATCATCGCCGAGGCCTGGCACGACGACATCACCAAGAAGAACTACCCCTACGTGTTCCGGGCCGGTCCCTGCAACAGCGGCGTGGTCAACGAGAACATCCTGGGCTTCATCAAGGACTATGGCTTCAAGCGGGTGGCCATCGTGGCCGAGAACACCGACTGGGGCCTGGGCATCAAGGGCCTGGCCGAAGCGGGCCTGAAGAAGGCCGGCATCCCCTTCCTCACCGTCATCACCGAGCGCAAGAGCCAGGACCACTACGCCGAGCTGAACAAGATCAAGAAGTTCGGACCCGACCTGGTGCTGGCCTTTGTCTACGGCTTCGGCGTGCACTATCTCATCGCCCAGGCCAACGAGGTGGGCCTCACCCCCCAGACCGCCCTCATCCTGGAGGGCGCCGGGCCGCCCAGCCTGTGGCCCCAGTTCTGGAAGACGGTGGGCGATGCCGGCAACCTGGAGCTGTTCGTGAGCCGCATGCACCCGGCGGTGATGCTCACCCCGGTGGCCAAGGAGTTCCAGGCGGCCTACCAGAAGAAGTTCGGCAAGGCCCCCACCGACTACAAGTCGCGCAGCATCTATGACGTGCTGCTGATCGCGGCCGACGCCATCAACCGCGCCGGCTCCACCGACAGCGCCAAGCTGGTCAAGGCCCTGGAGAACACCAAGCTCACCGTGTGCAGCGGGGTGGTCACCTTCGGCACCGACAAGGGCACCTATGCCTATCACCAGTGGCAGCCGCCCATGTTGATCATCCAGTGGCAGAACAAGAAGCAGGTGGTGGTGTACCCCAAGAAGGCCGCCACCGGCGCGCTGAAGAAGAAGTAAACCCTCCCCGGGGGTCGGATCCAACCGGGTCCGGCCCCCGCTTTATCTCCATATAAAGGGCCCCCGGCCGGAGCCGCATCATGGACGACTTTCTCTTGTACCTGACCAACGGGCTGGTGATGGGAACCACCTATGCGTTGAGCGCCCTGGGTGTGTCCCTCATCGTGGGCATCATGGGCGTGGTCAACTTCGCCCACGGCGAACTCTACGTGCTGGCCGGCTACTTCAGCGCCCTGTTCGCCGAGGCCCTGGGCCTGGGGCCGCTGCCGGGAATCTTCCTGGCGGTGGCCGGGGTGTTCTTGGTGGGCCTGGTGATAGAGCGCACCCTCATCCGCCCCACCTATGGCGATGAACTCTACTCGCTCATCATCACCTTCATCCTCTACATCATCCTGCAGAACGCCTACCTGGTGATCTTCGGGCCCTATCCCCAGAAGCCGCCCTCCTGGGTGGGCGGGGCCAGCCACCTGTTCGGCCTGTTCTTCTATGGCAACCAGCGCTTGGCCAGCTTCCTGGCCGCGGCCCTGGTCATCGCCGCCTTCTTCCTCTTGATGCACAAGAGCTGGCTGGGGCGGGTGATCCGGGCGGTGAGCATGGACCGGGAGATGGCCGCCATGCTGGGGGTGAACACCAAGCGGCTGAACATGCTCTCCTTCGGCCTGGGCTGCGTGCTGGCCGCCGCCGCCGGGGTGATCCTCACCCCCATCTTCCCGGTCACCCCCACGGTGGGGGTGGGCGTCAGCCTCACCGCCTTCGTGGTGGTGATCCTGGGCGGCATGGGCTCCTTCACCGGCTGCCTGGTGGGCGGGCTGATCCTGGGGGTGGTGGAGAACCTGGGAGTGGCCTACCTGGACTCGGGCTACAAGCACGTGTTCGGCTTCGTCATCCTGATCCTGGTGCTGTTCTTCAAGCCCACCGGCCTGTTCGGCCAGAAGCAACTGTGAGATGAACACCATGGAGATCGCGGCAACCACCCACCCCACCCCGGCCGGCCTCAAGGCGGGCCTGCCCTGGCTGGCCGCCCTGGGCCTGTTTCTCACCCTGCCCCTGTGGCTGGGCGACTACTGGCTGAACAGCGCCATCGCCGGGCTGTTCTACGTGCTCATGGCCTCGTCCTGGAACCTGCTGGCCGGCTACACCGGGCAGGTCTCCTTTGCCCACGCCGCCTTTGCCGGCATCGGGGCCTACACCTCGGGCATCCTGGCGGCCAAGCTGGGGCTGCATCCCCTGCTGGGCCTGCCCCTGGGCGTGCTGCTGGCCGCCCTCTTGAGCCTTTTCCTGGGCCGGCTGTGCATCCGCATGGGCGGCATCTACCTCTCCCTCACCACCCTGGCCTTCAGCGAGATCATCCGCCTGGTCATCAACAACGAATACGAGATAACCCGCGGCACCATGGGCCTCAAGGTTCCCTTCCTCATCGGGCCCTACTCCAAGGCCACCGCCTTCTACATCATGCTGGCGGCGGTGGCGGGGGTGCTGCTCCTCATCCGCTGGATACTGCGCTCGGACCTGGGCCTGCGCTTCCGGGCGGTGCTGAACGACGAGGTGGCGGCCAGCTCCCTGGGGGTGCCGGTGGTCAAGGTGCGGCTCATCGCCTTTGTCATCAGCGGGGCCATCGCCGGCCTGGCCGGCAGCCTCTACGGCCACTACCTCACCTTGATCACTCCCCACATCCCCAGCCTGGACCTGATGTTCCTGGTGCTGGCCATGGCGGTGATCGGCGGGCTGGGCACCTTCGTGGGGCCCATCATCGGCGCCCTGTTCCTGGAGGTGCTCTCCGAGTACATCCGGGTGTACGGCGAGTTCCACGTGCTCTTCTTCGGGCTGGTGGCGCTCGCCTTCGCCCGTTTCGCGCCCCAGGGCATCGTGGGCGTGCTGGAGGGCTGGTGGCGGCGGGCCTTTGACCGGGCAGGAGGTGAGTCATGAGCCTTCTGGAAATCAAGGGCGTGAGCAAACGCTTCGGCGGGGTGCAGGCACTCAGCCAGGTGGAGTTCCAAGTGGAGGAAGGCGAGATCCTGGGCCTCATCGGTCCCAACGGCGCGGGCAAGACCACCTTGTTCAACCTCATCTCCGGCACCCTGCCCCCGGACTCCGGCCGCATCGTCTTCGCCGGCCGCGAGCTGACCGGGCTCCGGGCCCACCAGGTCTGCGGCCTGGGCATCGCCCGCACCTTCCAGGTAACCCGGCCCTTTGCCAAGATGACCTGCCTGGAGAACGTGCTGGTGCCCCTGGTGGAGGCGCCCGGCGCGCCCAAGGGCGCCCGGCGCGAGCAACGGGCCCTGGAGCTGTTGGAGATGACCTCCCTGGCCGACAAGGCCGGCCTGGAGGCCCAGCACCTGAACCTCATCGATAAGAAGAGGCTGGAGCTGGCCCGGGCCCTGGCCACCGGGCCCCGCCTGATCCTCCTGGACGAGGTGCTGGGCGGCCTCAACACCCTGGAGATGGACCAGGCGTTGAACTTGATCGGGCTGATCCGCGACCGCCTGGGCATAACCATCGTATGGATCGAGCACATCATGGGGGCCATCATGAGCCTTTCCGAGCGCATCCTGGTGCTGGACCAGGGCAGGCTCATCTGCCAGGGCGCGCCCCAGGAGGTGGCCCGCGATCCCCAAGTCATCACCGCCTACCTGGGGGAGCAGGATGCTTAGGATCGAAAACCTCGAGGCCTTCATCGGCGAGAACCAGGTGCTGCGGGGCGTGAGCCTGGAGGTGCCCCAGGGCCGGAGCGTGGCCGTGCTGGGCGCCAACGGCGCGGGCAAGACCAGCCTGATCCGGGTGGTGATGGGCCTGTTGCCCGCGGCCGGCGGCCGGGTGCTCCTGGAGGAGCGCGATATCACGGGGCTCCAGCCCCACCAGATCGCCCGCCTGGGGGTGGCCTGCGTGCCCGAGGGGCGCCACGTGTTCCCGGACATGAGCGTGCAGGACAACCTCTACATGGGCGCCTACCTTCCCCGGGCCCGGCAGCGCCTGGCCGAGAGCCTGGCCGAAGTGCTGGAGCTGTTCCCCGCCCTGGCCCAGCGCCTGGACCAGCGGGCCGGCACCCTCTCCGGCGGCGAGCAGCAGATGCTGGCCATCGGCCGGGCCTTGATGAGCCGGCCGCGGCTGCTGATCCTGGACGAACTCAGCCTGGGCCTGGCGCCTTTGGTGGTGAAGGAGATATACCGGGTGCTCCGCAAGGTGGGCCGGAGCATCACCTTGCTCCTGGTGGAGCAGAGCGTGGAGCAGGCGCTCAAGAACAGCGCCTTTGCCTACATCCTGGAAACCGGGCGGGTGGCCCGCCAGGGCCCCTCGGCCGAGTTGGCCGCCGACCCGGAGATCAAGGAGGACTACCTCGGCCTGTAGCGACTGGAGAGAAAGGGACATGACCGAGATGCAGGGATGGCGCGGCAAGCTTCTGGTAGTTGACCTCGGCACGGGCGAGATCAGGCCCGAGCCCCTGGACCCCGGCCTGCTGCGGGACTACCTGGGCGGCCGCGGCCTGGGGTCCCGGCTGCTCCTGGACCGGGTGGACCCGGGCTGCGATCCCCTGGGCCCCGCCAACCAGCTCATGATGCTCACCGGGCCGCTCACCGGCACCAACGCGCCCACCGGCGCGCGCTACATGGTGGCCACCAAGTCGCCGCTCACCGGGGCGCTCACCTGTTCCAACTCGGGCGGCCGCTTTCCCGCCGCCCTCAAGAAGGCCGGCTGGGACGGCATCATCTTCACCGGCCGGGCGACCCAGCCGGTGTACCTGTGGCTGGACGGCAAGCAGGCCGAGCTGCGCAGCGCTAAGCACCTCTGGGGCCTGACCACCGACCAGACCGACGCGGCGCTCATCGCCGAAACCCACCCCCAGGCCCGCACCGCGGTAATCGGCCCGGCCGGCGAGCGGGGGGTGCTCTTCGCCTCCATCATGAACGACCGCCACCGCGCGGCGGGGCGCTCGGGAGTGGGCGCGGTGATGGGCTCCAAGAACCTCAAGGCCGTGGTGGTGCGCGGCCGGGAGCCGGTGCCGCTCCACGACCCGGAGGGTTTCCGCGCGGTGTGCAAGGAGCTGATGCGCAAGTTCAAGGAGGCCAACGCCGAGGGTCCCCCGCCCCTGCGCACCTACGGCACCGCCGTCACCGCGGCGGCCACCAACAACTACGGCGTGTTCCCCACCCGCAACTTCCAGGAAGGCCAATTCGAAGGCACCGACAAGATCGACGGCCAGGCCCTGACTCGGCTCTACCTGAAGCAGGCCAAGGCCTGCCACGCCTGCCCCATAGCCTGCGGCCGGGGCACCGCCGTGGAGGATGGGCCCTACCAGGGCGCGGGCGAGGGACCGGAGTACGAAACCGTCTACTCCCTGGGCTCCAACTGCGGGGTGGACGACCTGGCCGCCATCACCAAGGCCAACTACCTGTGCAACGAGCTGGGCATGGACACCATCAGCATGGGCGCCACCATCGCCTGCGCCATGGAGATGTACGAAAAGGGGCTGATCCCGGAAGAGGAGATCGGCCGCCCCTTGCGCTTCGGCGACGCCGCCGCCGTGGTGGAGCTGGTGGCCCAGACCGGCCGGGGCGAGGGCTTCGGTGAGGCCCTGGGCCAGGGCTCCCTGCGCCTGGCCGCCCGCTTCGGCGCGCCGGAGCTGGCCATGGTAGCCAAGGGCCAGGAGTTCGCCGGCTACGACCCCCGCGGCGAGCAGGGCATGGGCCTGGCCTACGCCACCAGCCCCATCGGCGCCAGCCACATGCGCGGGGACCTGGCCTACATCGAGCTGCTGGGCGTGCCCACCCTGGTGGACCCGCTGGACTGGAAGCAGAAGCCCGCCATGGTCAAGGACTGGCAGGACAGCTTCGCGGTGATCGACGCCTCCGGCCTGTGCGTGTTCTACACGGTGCGCAACCTGGTGCAGCCGGACCAGCGCATCCGGCCCCAAGGCATCATGGAGCTGGTCAACGCCGCCACCGGGGCGGACTACAGCCTGGAGGAACTCTGCCGGGTGGGCGAGCGCATCGTCAACACAGAGCGCCTGTGGCTCAACCGGGCCGGTTTCAGCCGCGCCCAGGACACCCTGCCTCCGCGCATCACCTCCGAACCGCTGCCCCAGGGCCCGGCCAAGGGCATGGTCTGCCACCTGGAGGAGATGCTGCCCGAATACTACCGCCTGCGCGGATGGGACCAACAGGGGCGGCCCACCCCGGCCAAGCTCCAGGAGCTGGGCCTGGACTGAGAGGGACGAGGGGTTCATGGCACTCGAGATACGGGTGAAGCTCTTTTTCGACCTCCAGCGATACGGCCCCGGAGGCCGCGGCGACTTCGAGCTGGAGCTGGCCCCGGGCACCCCGGTGGAAGAGGTGCTACGGGGCTTGAACCTGCCCGCGGGGGACAAGGTGGTGCTCATCAACGGCCGCCAGGCCGCGCCCGGCCAAACCCTGGCGGCCGGCGACCTCTTGGTGGTCTTCCCCCCGGTGGAGGGCGGCTAGCAGCCGCGCCCCCGCTCCTCTGCCCCCCTCTGCCCCCCTCTGCCCCCCGCTGCGCCCCCCGCTGCCGTGGGGGGCGGCCTGCTTTCGATTCCTCCCCCCGGCCGGCGCGGGCTTGGTCCTGGACCGGCCGCCGTGGTATGGAGTATATTCTGCCTGCCCTGAAAGCAGACCCATGGGGAGGTGCCTCACGAACGACCAGAGCGCAAATAGCCCCTCCCGGCGCATCCCGGTGGCGCGGGTGGCCCTGGGCCGGCGGGAAAAGGAGCTGGTGCAGGACTGCCTGGAAACCGGCTGGGTGTCCTCGGCGGGTGACTACATCCCGCGCCTGGAGCAGGACTTTGCCCGCTTCTGCGGCGCGGCCCACGGGGTTTCGGCCATGAACGGGACCTGCGCCCTGCACCTGGCCCTGGCCGCCCTGGGCCTGGGCCCGGGCGACGAGGTCTTGGTGCCTTCCCTCACCTTCGTGGCCACGGCCAACGCGGTGACCTACACCGGGGCCACGCCGGTGTTCGTGGACAGCGAGCCCACCACCTGGAACCTGGACCCCGCCGCACTGGAGCGGGCCGTCACCCCGCGCAGCAAGGCGGTGATCGCGGTGCATCTCTACGGCCACCCGGCCCGGATGCCCGCGCTATTGGAGGTGGCCCGGCGCCACGGGCTCACGGTGATCGAGGACGCGGCCGAGGCCCACGGCGCCGAGGTGCAGGTGGACGGCACTTGGCGCCGGGTGGGCTCCCTGGGCCGGGTGGGCTGCTTCTCCTTCTATGGAAACAAGGTCCTCACCACCGGCGAGGGCGGCATGGTGGTCACCGGGGACGCGGAGCTGGCCCGGCGCATGGTCTGGCTGCGCGGCCACGCCATGGACCCGGAGCGGCCCTACTGGCATTCGGAGATAGGCTTCAACTACCGCATGACCAACCTCCAAGCCGCCCTGGGCCTGGGGCAGTTGGAGCGGGTGGAGGAGATCCTGGAGGGCAAGCGCCAGGTGGCCCGGCTCTATGCCCAGGGGCTGGCCGCGGTGCCGGGGCTCTGCCATCCCCCGGCCGAGCCCTGGGCCAGGAGCGTGTACTGGATGTACAGCCTCTTGGTAGAGGAAGACTTTCCCCTCGACCGCGACGGCCTGCGCCGGGCGCTCCTGGCCGAGGGCATCGAGACCCGGCCCTTCTTCCACCCCCTGCACACCCTGCCGCCCTATGAGCGCGGCCAGAGGCTCCCCGTGTGCGAGGACCTGGCCCGGCGGGGGCTGAACCTGCCCTCGGGCCCGGCCATCAGCCCGGCGGAGATCGAGCGGGTGTGCCAGGCCATCAGGCGGGCGGCGGAGCAATCATGACTACCCCCCCCGCTCCCCCCGCCCCCGGCGCCGCTCCCGGCACCGCTCCCGACGCCCCCCCCGACGCCCCCCCCGTCGCCTCGGTGGTGCTGCCCACCTACAACGAGGCGGCCAACATCGTGCCCCTGGTGCGGGAGCTTTTGGCCCAGACCCAGGCCGGGGGGTTCGCCCTCCAGGTGGTGGTGGTGGACGACGACTCGCCCGACGGCACCGCCGCCCTGGTGGCCGAGGCCTTTGCTGGCGATCCCCGGGTCAAGCTGGTGGTGCGGCGGGGGGAGCGCGGCCTGGCCAGCGCCATCCTGCGCGGGGTGCGCGAGTCGGACCAGGAGGTGCTGGTGTTCATGGACACGGACTTCAACCACCACCCCCGCCACCTGCCCGCCCTGCTGGGCCTGCTGTCCTCCTGCCAGGTGGCGGTGGGCTCGCGCTATGTGCCCGGCGGCGGCATGAACACCAGCCGCCTGCGCTACCATCTGAGCCACTTGTTCAACCTCCTGGTGCGCTTCATCCTGGGGGTCAAGACCCGGGACAACCTGAGCGGTTTCATCGCCATCCGCCGCCAGGACCTCATGCGTTTCGACCTGGACCACATCTTCCAGGGCTACGGCGACTACGCCATCCGCCTGCTCTACCAGGCCCAGCGCGCGGGACTGGTGGTGAAAGAGACGCCGGTGGTGTACGAGGAGCGCCTGGGCGGGGAGAGCAAGACCCGCTTCGTGTCCACCTTCCTGCTCTACCTGCGCGAGACCCTGGCCCTGCGGAGGAGCGCCCGGTGAGCCGGGAGGAACGCGGGGTGCGCGCCTGGCCGGCCCTGGGCCTGGTGCTGCTCCTGGCGGTGGCGGTGCGGGCCCTGATGCTGCCCTACCCCCACCTGGACGCGGACATGGCCATGACCGGGCTCATGGCCCGCCACGTGCTGGAGGGGGAGCTGCCCATCTTCTTCTGGGGCCAGCCCTATTGCGGGGCCATCGAGGCCTATTTGGCCGCGCCGATATTCGCCCTGTTCGGTGCCTGCCGGGTCACCCTCTGCGCCACCGTGGCCCTGGTCTCGCTGGCCTTCGTGGTCCTGGCCTATGCCGCGGCCCGCGACATGTGGGGCCGCCGGGCCGGGCTTCTCAGCATGCTCCTGGCCGCCCTGCCGCCCTACTATTTCCTGGTGCACAACATCCTGCCCCGGGCGGCCTACATCGAGGTGCCCACCCTCTCGCTGCTCTTGGGCTGGCTGGCTTGGCGCCTGGGCCGCGGCCGGGCCCCGGCCTGGGAGTATCTCGTCTATGGCCTGGCCGCGGGAGTGGGCTTCTGGACCCACTTCCTCATTGCCTACGCGCTCTTGGGCAGCGCCCTCTACCTGGTGCTGGCCCGCTGGCGGGTGCTGAGGGAAAAGGGCCGGCTCCTGATGCTGGCCGGGTTTGCGGTGGGCAGTCTGCCCTTGTGGCTCTACAACTTCCAGGAGCCCTTTGCCACCTTCCTCTACCTGACCCGGCCCAAGTTCCACGTGTCCGCCGGCGAGGCCCTCCTGCGCCTGGTGCAAGACGGGGTGCCCGGGGTGCTGGCCGCCTGGGCCGGCGGCAGGGGCGCGCCCGGGGAGCTGTGGCCCTTTTACGCCGGGGCCCGGGTGCTGGGGCTGGCCTCCCTGGCCTGGCTGCTGTGGCAGCGGCGGCGGGGCTTGGCCTCCCTGGCCCGGCTGAATGCCGGCCGGGCCGACGGCAGCGAGGTGTGGCTCCTCATGCTGCTGGCCGCCCTTGTGGTCACCACCCTCAGCGGCGAGAGCGCCTCCTACACCCTGCGCCACCTGGTGCCGGTCTACGCGGCGGTGATCCCCCTGGGCGGCTACCTCCTGGACCGGCTATGGGAGCGGCGGTCCCGGGCCCTGGCCCTGGGCCTGTTGGCGGTGATCATGGCCTGCAACCTGGCCGGGCTGTACTACGCGGCCAACGTCTTCCATCCCCGGCGCGCCCAGCGCCACCTGGCCGAGGAGCGCATGAACCAGGCCCTGGCCAAGAAGATGCTGGCCCACGGCGTGCACCACGCCTTCACCTGGAACTACTGGGACGCCTATATATTCAACTTCGACGTGGGCGAGAAGGTGATCCTGGACTCCCCGGCCCACACCCACCACCCGGCCTATCTGCGCGCCATCCTGCGCGACGCCAAGGCCGGTTTCGTGGTGCGCTACGACAGCCGGCCCTACGAGGCGGCGCTAAAGGCGGCTGGTGCCGGGTTCCAGCGCTTTGAGGAGGGGGAGTTCTTCTGCCTGTACGACCTGCGCCTGCCGGAGCACGGCCTGGCCGAGGTGGCCAAGGAGGGCTGGCGGCTGGAAGTCCGGCCCCACCCGGCCCTGGCCGGCCTGGCCGCGGACGGGCTGGTGAGCGCCTGGTCCACCCGGGCGCCCCAGCGGCCCGGCCCTTTCCTGAAGCTGGACCTGGGCCGGGTGGTGGAGGGCCTGTGCCTCTTGCGCCTGCTGCCCGGCAAGGCCAAGAGATCGCCCGCCGCCTATGTGCTGGAGACCTCCCGCGACGGCGCGGCCTGGAGCCCGGCGCTCAAGGTGGACGGCTTCCGCTGGTCCCTCACCCGGGCCAGCGGCCGGCTCATCGCCGACTACGCCGCCCCCCGCCAGGACCTCTACTTCCCGCCCCGGGCCGCGCGCTACCTACGCCTCACCCTCCTGGGCCGGCGGAAGCTGGAGCCCTGGTCCGTGGCCGAGCTGAGCCTCTACCGGCGCACCGCGCCCGGCCCCCGCCTGGAGCCGGCCCGCCTGGCCGCCGCCGCCCGGCGCCTGGGCCTGCGCCTGGTCTACGCGGACGAGGTGCTGGCCGCCCACCTGCCCCGGGGCCTCACGGTGAGCCACCTCTTTTGCCGGGCCGGGGCGGACTGGCCCGCCCGCCTGGCGCCCCAAAGCCTGCTGCCCGCGGCGCTGGAGGGAGTGGGGATAGCGGTGGAGGCCTATCAGGCCCCGGCCCTGGAGGCCGCGCTGGCCCGCCAGGGCCTGGGCTGGCAGCGGACCGAGGCCGGCGGCTACGCGCTCTACCACGGCTTGAACCGCCCGCCCCTGCCGCAAGGACTGCCCCCCCGGGTGGCCCGGGCGCGCTCAAGCGGCAAAGACGAGGCCAGGGCCTGGGACCGCGACCCGGCCACCCGCTGGACCACGGGCCGCCCCCGCCGGGCCGGCGACTTCCTGGAGCTGACCCTGGAGCGCCCCTTGCGCCTGGAGGGCCTGGTGCTGGACAGCGGCGCCTCGCCCCATGACCTGCCGCCCGGGCTGGTGCTGGAGCTTTCGCCCGAGGGGCGCTCCTGGCGCCGGGTGCCGGCCAATGAGCTTTCCACCGGCCCCCTGGTCTTTGCCGGCGACCGGCTGCTGGCCTCCCGTGCCGGCGGCAGGCGGGTGCTGCGCTTCCCGGCCCAGCCGGTGGCCGCCCTGCGCCTCAAGGCCCGGACCAACGATCCTGTCTACTACTTCTCGCTGCACGAGCTGCGGCTTCTGCCCGCCGCCGAACGGCCCTAGGACCAGAAGCGCTATCCCGGCGCCGTCATTGGCCTTTGGCCGCACGCACCCCGGCCGGGAGGCCGGCGGCGGCCAGGGCCGGCAGGCGGGCCGGCCCGGTTACCCCGGGGCTAGGGATTTAGGGTTGACCTTTGGCCTGGCAGGGGTTATCACTTCGGCGAACGTTACGGCGCTGTTACCTGGAACGCACAACAACCACAGCCCCACTGGTCAAGGTCAACATGGACTTGAAGATGGTCGTATTCCTGGCCCTGGGTGGATTGGGCATGTTCCTTTATGGAATGAAGCTCATGTCCGAGGGCCTGCAAAAAGTGGCGGGCGACCGGCTGCGCCGCTTTTTGGAAATGGTTTCCTCCAACCGGGTGGTGGGCGCCCTGGTGGGCACGGGGGTAACCGCCCTGGTCCAGTCTTCCTCCCTAACCACGGTGACGGTGGTGGGCTTTGTCAACGCCGGGCTCATGAACCTCACCCAGGCGGTGGGCGTGATCCTGGGCGCCAACGTGGGCACCACGGTCACCGCCCAGATCATCGCCTTCAAGGCCAGCCACCTGGCGCTCATCGCCATTTTCGTGGGCATGTGCCTGAAGCTCTTTGCCCGGCGGCGCAAGTGGAAGTACATCGGCGAGGTGTGCCTGGGATTTGGCCTGTTGTTCTACGGCATGGACGTGATGAAGAGCGGGTTCAAGCCCCTGCGCACCCACCCGGACTTCATCGCCTTCTTCACCCGCTTCGACGCCAGCAACATCACGGGCATCCTGCTCTGCGTGGCGGTGGGCACGGTGATGACCATGATCCTGCAGTCCAGCTCGGCCACGGTGGGCATCACCATGGCCCTGGCCAGCCAGGGGCTCTTGAACCTGCCCGGCTCGGTGGCCCTGATCCTGGGCGACAACATCGGCACCACCATCACCGCGGAGTTGGCGGCCATTGGCGGCAATCTCACCGCACGACGAGCAGCCCGGGCCCACACCATGTTCAATGTGCTCGGCGTGCTCTACATGGTGATATTATTCCATCCGTTCCTCCAGTTGGTCTCCTGGGTAACCGGGCTGATGGGCATGGGGCCGGCCGAGCTGGTGGTCAGCCACGAAAAACCCAACATCGCGCGCTACATCGCCAACGCCCACACCCTGTTCAACGTGGTCAACGCCACCTTCTTCCTGTGCGTGCTGCCCCTGTTGGTGCGGGCGGCGGTGTTGCTCACCCGGGGCAAGGAGCACGAACACGGCCTGGAGGACATGGGCCGGCCCAAGTACCTGGACCGCAAGTACCTGGACAATCCCAACGTGGCCCTGGCCCAGGCCCGGGACGAAACCGTGCACATGACCGAGATAGCCCAGACCATGTTCCACCAGGTGACCGAGGTGCTCTTTACCCGCAAGGTGGGGCTGCTCTCCCGCTGGCGCCAGAGCGAGGACGCCCTGGACCGCTTGCAGCGGGAGATAACCGAGTTCCTGGTGGGGGTCAGCCAGGGCTATATCACCGACGAGCAGAGCCACGAGATCGCCTCCCTCATGCGCATGGCCAACAACGTGGAGCGCCTGGGCGATTCCATAGAGAACATAGCCGAACTCATCGAGGAGATGATCGAGGACAACCTCCAGCTCACCCAGGAGGGCATGAACGACTACCGCGAGATACGCGACCAGGTGGCCGCGTTCATCGAGCTGGTGCTGCGCGCCATGCGGGAGCGCGACCGGGATGTCATGGACGTGGCCCAAAAGATGGAGGATGCCATCGACGAGATGCGCGAGCGCATGCGCGACAACCACGTGTCCCGGCTGCGCAGCGGCACCTGCACCGTGGACCCGGGCCTGGTTTTCGTGGACATGCTCTCCAACTTCGAAAAGATGGGCGACTACCTCTACAACGTGGCCGAGGCCGTGGCGGGCATCCGCTGAGCCCGGGAACCCCGCCCGCCCCACCGGGGAGGCCGGCCGGCCTCCCCTTGCCCCAAACCCGCGGCTGTGCTAGATTTTGCACCCATGGCCCGCCGCGGACAGGAAGACGCCTTTTACCACAAGGCCAAGAAAGAGGGCTATGCCGCGCGCTCGGTCTACAAGCTACAGGAAATAGACCGGCGTTACCGGCTCTTGCGGCGCGGCCAGAAGGTCCTGGACCTGGGCTGCCACCCCGGCTCCTGGTTGCAGTACGCGGCCCGGCGGGTGGGGGCGGGCGGCTTGGTGGTGGGGGTGGACCTGCGGCCGCCCACCGTGGAGCTGCCGGCGCAGGCGCGCTTTTTACAAGGGGACCTGCTCGAGATGGGGCCGGAGGAACTGGGGGAGGGCGCCGTCTTTGACTTGGTGCTCAGCGACGCCGCGCCCAAGACCACCGGCGTGAAGGGTGCGGACGTGGCCCGCAGCCTGGAACTCACCACCGCGGCGGTGGAGCTGGGGCTGGCGGTGCTGAGGCCCGGGGGCGCCCTGGTGGCCAAGGTGTTCTACGGCAAGGACGTGGACCAGCTCATCCACCGAATAAAGCGCGCTTTCCAGATGGGCAAGGCCTACAAGCCCCAGGTCACCACTGCCGGCTCCAAGGAAATCTACCTGGTGGGCCGGGGCTTCAAGGGCGGCGGCTGAACGGCCTGCGGCGCTGGCCGCGCCTGACCATACCGGAAGCGCATCCCGCAGCCAGGCCCCCGGGGGGGGGAAGGGGCTGGGGGAGCAGGCAAAACAACTGGCCGGGACGGCTTTTCCCCACCCGGCTGCCTGAATACAGTCACAGGGAGAGACGGCCTATGTCGGGTCATTCCAAATGGAGCACCATCAAGCGCAAGAAGGGCGCGGCCGACGCCAAGCGGGGCAAGATCTTCACCCGCCTGATGCGGGAGATAACCGTGGCCGCCAAGATGGGCGGCGGCGACATCGACGGCAACCCGCGGCTCAGGACCGCAGTGGACGCGGCCAAGGCCCAGAACATGCCCAAGGACAACATAGAGCGGGCCATCAAAAAGGGCACCGGCGAGCTGGAGGGCGTGGCCTATGAGGAGGTGACCTACGAGGGTTACGGCCCCGGGGGGGTGGCCTTCCTCATCGAGTGCCTGACCGACAACAAGAACCGCGCCGCCTCCGAGGTGCGCCACATCCTCACCAAGCGCGGCGGCTCCATGGCCAAGGCCGGCGCCGTGTCCTACATGTTCGAGGCCAAGGGCTACCTGGCCTTTGCCAAGGAGGGCCTGGACGAGGACCAGATCATGGAAGCGGCCCTGGAGGCCGGGGCCGAGGACGTGAAGGACGGCGACGACGTGTGGGAGGTCTACACCGATCCCAGCGAGTTCTCCGCCGTGCTGGCGGCCTTCAAGGAGCAGGGCCTGGAGCCGGTGGAGGCGGAGCTTACCAAGCAGGCCAGCACCATGGTAGAGGTCAAAGACGAGGCCGAGGCACGCAAGATCCTGGCCCTGGCCGAGGCCCTGGACGAAGCCGACGACGTGCAGAACGTGTACAACAACTTCGACATCCCCGAGGAAATCCTGGCCACCCTGGAGGAGTAGGGATGGACCGGGGCGCGCGCCCGGCGGCCCGGGTGCTGGGGCTGGACCCCGGCTCCCGGGTCTGTGGTTACGGGGTGGTGGAGGAGCGGGGCCAGGTCCTCCGCCTGGTGGCGGCCGGCACCATCCGCCCCCCACGCCCCCCACGCCCCTCACGCCCCCCCCGCCCCCCCCGGGAGGAGCCTTTCGAGCAGCGGCTGGCGGCGATCCACCGCGGCCTGGCCCGGGTCATCGCCGAGTACGCCCCGGGCGAGGTGGCGGTGGAAGGCGTGTTCCAGGCCAAGAACGCCCGCAGCGCCCTGCTGCTGGGCCACGCCCGGGGGGTGGCGCTGCTGGCCGCGGCCCAGGCCGGGCTGCCGGTGCACGAGTACTCCCCCGCCTCGGTCAAAAAGGCCCTGGTGGGCGGCGGCCGGGCCACCAAGGAGCAGGTGCGCTCCATGGTGGCCGCCCTGCTCGACCACGACCGCGACCTGGCCCTGGACGCCTCGGACGCCCTGGCCGTGGCCATAACCCACCTTCACTCCCGCCGCCTGGGAGGATTGAAATGATAGCCAGAATCCGCGGCCTGCTGGTCACCCGCCGGCCCGAGTACGTGGTGGTGGAGGTGGGCGGGGTGGGCTATCGCCTCTTTGTGAGCCTCAACACCTTCTACGAGCTGCCCGAGCCCGGCAGCGAGGTCACCCTCCTGGTGCACACGGTGGTGCGCGACGACGCCATACACCTCTACGGCTTCAGCAGCCAGCACGAAAAAGACGCCTTTGGCCAGCTCATCGGGGTGAGCGGGGTGGGGCCCAAGGTGGCCATGAGCGTACTGTCGGGCATCAGCCCGGACGAGCTGTGGCTGGCGGTGAAGAGCCGCGACATAGAGCGCCTGTGCAAGGTGCCCGGCGTGGGCAAGAAGACCGCGGCCCGGCTGGTGGTGGACCTGGAGGGGCGCCTGCCCCGGGCCGAGGCCGCGCCCGAGGCCGCCCCCGCCCTGGAGAAGCCCCCCCTGGTCAGCGACGCGGTGAGCGCCCTCACCAACCTGGGCTACCCCGAACCCAAGGCGGCCAAGGCCGTGGAAAAGGCCCTGGCCGGCCTGGGCCCGGATACCACCCTGGAAGACCTTCTGCGCGAGGCCCTCAAGCAGTTCAAATAGGCCTGCCCTCGCCCCCGCCGCTGGCCCAAGCCAGGGCAGGGGGTTATAATATTAACAACCCCGTCCACCAAAAAGCCCAAAGGAAACACACCCCGTATTGGGGCCAGCCAAGGCTTGGCTAGGCAGGAGGTATGGTTATGGGTTTGTGGGACCGGTTCAAGACGAAGAGCCCTGAGAATCAAAACCTGATAGACCCCACCGCCCTGGCCGCCCGCATCAACCCCTTGCTGGACCAGCTCAACCACCGCATCTTCCTGGAGCACCAAGCCAGCCTCCTGAGCCGGCCCATCGACTTCGTGGTCCCCGCCGTGTGGGGCGCCAGGAAGGACGGCCCCCTGAGCCCCGAGCAAATGGAGATCCACCAAAAGGTGCTGCCCGTCATCCAGGAGGTGTTCCGCATCCTGGACTTGCAGGGGCTCAGCGAGCCCCAGCGCTTTGCGGTGGATTTCCTGCTCCGGGGGCTCATCATCAACCGCCTGACCTACACCATTGAAACCGCCCGCAACCGGGGACCCAGGACCACTCCCGGCGCCGCCTGCCTGGAAAACCTGGAGCCGGTGGGCACTGCCTGAAGGTCTCCGCCCCCTTTTTGCACAATTTCACTTGACATTGGCGCCCGGCTTTGGCTCACTAGGGCGAGGCTGATCTCCCCCAGATAGAAGGAGCTTGAAGCCCGCAAGAGATATCATCACTTCTTACAGTTAAACCGACAGGTTACTCCCCCCGCCAACCGAGGAAAGCCATGTCCAATCCCCCTGAGCGATTGGCAAACCGCGCGCTATTGGACGAGTTTTTGCGCCTGGAGCGCGCCGGGCTGGCGGCCCGCACCGAGGTTTGGCAAAAGATGGAAGCGCGTTACGGCGATTCCATCTATCCCCGGGTGATCTACCTTCTCACCCGCAAGCAGTTTTCCCTGGAGGAAGCCCGCCGGCACTGGCGCAACATCCTGGCCCACAGCCGGGACATGAGCCAGGCCCTGGGCCGCGAGGTGGGAGTGCGCACTGCCATGTGCGACTACTTCATCAACGTGGCTCACCTGGTGGAGGAGCCCCTGCTGGTGGAGGGCCACACCCTGCGCCAGAAGGAGGCCTCCGCCTTCCGCGACGAGCTGACCGGTCTCTACAACCGCCGCTTCTTCAACAGCGCCCTGCACAAGCAGGTGGCCGAGGCCCGGCGCTATGAGCAGACCTTCAGCCTCATCATGATGGACGTGGACCATTTCAAGGGCTACAACGACCGGAACGGCCACCTGGCCGGCGACCGCGCCTTGGCCGAGGTGGCCGGTCTGCTGGCCAGCACCACCCGCAAGGTGGATTACCTGGTGCGTTTCGGCGGGGAGGAGTTCGCGGTGATCCTGCCCCGCTCCAGCCGGGAGGAGGCCCTGATAGCGGCAGAGCGCTACCGCCAGGCGGTGGAGCGCCACCCCTTCCCCGGCGAGGAGACCCTGCCCGGCGGCAAGCTCACCATCTGCGCCGGGGTGGCCTGCTTCCCCATAGACGCCCGTAGCGCCCTGGACCTGATCCACCGGGCCGACATGGCGCTGTATGCCGCCAAGCGGCAGGGCCGCAACCGGGTGGCCGCCTCGGGGCCGGAGCGGCGGCGCTCGCCCCGGGTGGAGTACGTGGCGCCGGTGGAGTGCCGGCCGGCCTGGGACAAGCAGGACTTTTTCACGGGCGAGACCCGCGACATCAGCACGGTGGGCGTGCGCCTGGCCGCCAGCCGGCCGGTGGAGCGTGACCAACCCCTGGACCTGGTGATCCATGCTGGCGAGGACGGGCTGGTGGTCAAGGTCCAGGGGCGGGCAGTGCACGTGCACTACTCCCCCCGCCAGCCCCACCCCTACACCCTGGGTATCCGCCTGGAAGGCGAAGAGAGCGGCGCGCCGAGCGGTCCCTTGGCCGCCCTGGTGGAGCGCCGCCTGGAAACCATGCACTGACCCGGCCGGCTCTCAGCC
>CAZUHP010000022.1:0-48867 GCA_964620595.1 uncultured Desulfarculaceae bacterium
CATCCCCGCCTGCCCAGTACCGCAAGTCATGGCCAACGCAACACTCCTCGAACGGGGGCTCGTGGCCGGTGATGAGCCGCCAGGCCCAGGACATGCCCCCGGAGCAATCGAGGTCAGGTCCGCGCCGCGCCATCTTCTACCATTTCGAATCGACCCCCGAATATGGCGTGCAGGGCTGCTTGGAGCAGCCAAGCCACATGCTCCACGTCACCGGTGGTGGAGAAGATCGCCGGGGTGCCGTCGGCTTCTTCCGTGATGATGGTCGCTTCGTCGTACTGTTCAGCGGGCCAGCGGTCGCTCAGCTCTCGCGGGGTCTTTGGGGGGGTGAGATATATGATCACGGCGTGCCCCCGCTGCTGCTGGAGCTGTGGTCGTCGTTATAACTGTTGCTGATATCGTGACGATCAGTCCACGAGCCGGTGCCGGTGCCGCCGCCGGTGCCTACCCCAACTCCCTGGGAGCCGCTGATGCTCACGTTGGTCTGCTGCCCGCCGTGGCCCCGCATGGCCCGGCCGAACTCACGGGCCAGCCCTATGTATGGCAGGCCGGAAACGGCTAGGCCGACCCCACGCTCAAAGGCGCCCTCGCGCGGGGCCTCGATGGCATAAGGCTTGGCCAACACCGACCGGAGGAACAGGGCCATGACAGCCATGTCCCGGGTGCGGTCATCGCTGGAGGTCACTGCTTTGCTCAGGGCCTCGGCCACCGCCTTGTCCGCCTCGGCCTGCTTCTGGTAGACGGTCCCTTGTTGGGTGGCATATTGTGGGTAGTTCATGGCCGCACACCCATTAAGCATCGCCAGGATGCTCACCAGGGTAGCGATAACGACTATCCTCATCGTCCCATCCTTCCTCGCCGTCCAGGCGGGTCACGCCCGAGCCGTCCTGGTCGGGCAAGCAGGGACAGGTGCTGCGGAGGCGCCGGCCGGAGAGCCAGCCCCACAGCACCTGCCCCGTCGCCTTCATCAAGTCGACTAGCCAGCTTCCTCCAGCTCGATGCCCATGAGGGTGGCGAAGAACTCGGCCGCCAAGTCGTCCCAGGGGTTCTCGGTCTCGAGCGCCTTGGCGTACCATTGCCGGATCAGGTTCTCCACCATCTCCTTGATGGCGGGCGAAAGCTGGCCCACGATCATGGGCAGGAGCTTCAGGAGCACGTTGGTTCCCAGGGCCTTGAACATCGTCTTCCTCCTTTTTTAGAAAGAGTTTTCGTTCGGCCCGGCGGCGGGCCGTCAGGCCGGGCAGCACCTTGCCGCCGGCCTTGTTCCAGCGCAGGAGTTCGTCCGCCGCGCCCTGGTAGTCGCTGCGGTTGAGTTTCTTCAGCAGGGTGCTACGGCGGAAGGCGCGCACTCCGACGTTGAAGCAGAAGGACACCAGGACGGCGAACTGGTTGTCGTTGAGGGGGACCGTCACCGCGCGCTCCACCGCGCTCTCGTAGCGGGCCAAGTCCAGGGCCAGGAGCTGGCGGGCCTGGGCCAAGGAGATAGGGAAGTTGAACTCCTCCTGGCGGATGCGGTGTCCGAAGCCGATGGTGAGGCAGCCGGCGGGGCAGTGGTAGGGTTCGGAGCGGAAGCCCTCGAAGCGCTCAATCAGCTCCAGGCCGGCCTCATTGATGGAGCGCGCCATTGAACTTGCCCTCCAGCTTGGCCACCCGGTCCAGCACGCCGGTGACGCGTTCGTGGAGCTTTGCGTCTTCCTCGCAGCGGGCGGCCAGCATGGCCTCGATGTTCTGGAGGCGTGCCTCCACCCGGCCCCGCCACTTGCCCTCGCCTACCACCTTGGCCAGCAGGGCCACGGTGGGGGCGCCAACCCCCACGGCCCAGGAGATGAGATGCAAGGCTTCCATCACAGCTCCCGGTACACCTTCCAGGCGGCCTGCCCGGCCAGGCGCACGGTGTAGGGCTCTCCCCCGGCCGGGTCGGGCACGGGCGTGAAATCCTGCTCGCGGAGCTCGCACACCGCCGGCCGGCTGGTGGTGGTGTAGGAGGCGCTCACCACGCCGGCGTTCATCTGTACCTTGACCACGTCATAGATGGCGCCGGTGTCGTCGCGCACCGTGACCCGCCAGGTGCCGGACACCGGGATCACTGGGCTGGCCGGGTCGACCGTGGCCCGCAGGGTGGCGGTGATGCTGAGCGCGTCCGTGCCGTCATTGAGGATGCCCGGCGGGTCGTCGCCGTCCCCGCCGGTGATGGCCACGTGCAGCCATACTTCCTTGGGCGGCGCGGCGGTGACCGCGGTGACCTGGCCGTCCTCTATGGTGGCGGTGAGCCGGCGGGCGGCCGCGGCCTGCTCCGGCCCGCTCACCGGGGCCTGGGCCGCGGGCACCACAAAGAGTGCCACCGGCCCGCCAGCCGCTTCTTCCGCCGCGGCCTGGAACCGGGCCAGAAAGTCGGGACCGGCCGCGGGCCGCCAACTGGGGCCAAAGGCGTGGCTGCCGTTGCTTTGCTTGAAGGCCTGGATATACTGCATGGCTTGCTCCTTAGGGGCTCCAGCACTCCCAGCTCAGGGTGCTGGTTTGGGCGTGTCCTGCGGTCACATCGCTGGTCATGATTGCCTGGAGCTTGGTGGGATCAGTGGCGTGCTTCTGGAGGTGGCCGGAGAAATAGCCGGGGTCGCCGCCGTCGTAACCGAGGAAGCGGCCCCGGTGCAAGAGGGAAATCACGGCCCGGTCCAGGTCGATGGCCTGGCTCAGGTTGATGTCATTGGTGACGCCGCTGGCGGTGGCGGTCACCGCATCCCGTCCCCGCTGGACCCGGCCCGAGGGCACCCGCACCACCTGCCAGGATAGCGGAGCGGAGTCGCCGTTGGCTCCGGTGATGGTGCGCACTTGTATCTGAGACTCCTCCAGCCAGGCGTACCAGCCGCTGCCGTGTAGTGCCTGCCCGCCGGTTTCCAGGCGCAGCAGGCACCGGTCCAGGTCCACCGGCGCCGCCAGTGGAATGGTGGCCGCGCCGCTGGACCAGGTGAGTGCGTCCACCCCCTGGTCAACCACCTCCAGGCCGCCCGCATCACTCAAGAACCCGCCGCCCCCGCCGCCCCTGACCTCGAGCATCGCGCCGCCTCCCTACGCCGGGGTGACCTTGCAGCCGGTCAGCACCACGCCCAGCGAGCTGAGCGCCCGCAGCCGCAGCCGGCGGTTGGCGAACCAGCCCAGGCTGCTCATGGTGGAGGTGAAAGACAGGCTGAAGGTGGTGTTTGCCGAAACCGCCAGGCTGGCGCTGGCGAACTGCTCCCAGCCGCCGCCGCGGATGGTGACCATTGCCGTGCCCCAGCCCACGGTGGTGCCCACGGCGCCCGACAGGTCGGGGATGGTGGTATTCGTGGTTCCGGCGGTGGTGATCTCGCCATAGCGGCCGTCCGCGTACAGCCCGCCGCCGGCGTTGATAAGGTGCACCAGCTCGCCGGCCTGGTAGCTGGTGCTGGCCTCGATCGTCTTCACCGGCAGGTTCCAGTTGGTGCTGGTGTCCAGGGCCAGCTCCAGGGTGCCGGCCACTCCCTGGGGCGCGTAACCCTCGAACACATAGCTGAAGCTCTTGCCGCTGGGCGCGCCAAAGGCGTTCACCAGCCAGGTTTGGTCGTCGCCGCTGAGCACCGCGCCGGCCCCGTCCCCGGCCGCCCCGGCCGGGTGGAGGGGGTCGGATCGCCAGCCGCTCAGGTAAAAGGGGCGCGTGTACACCCACTCTTCCACGCCCAGGGTCTGGCGGGCGGCGGCCGCGTCGGCATCGTCCAGCAGGGTCTCGGCAAAGGCGCTCACCGCCAGGCTGCCCGGGCTTGCCAGGTTGGCCAGCCGGGAGCCGTCCTGGCTCCAGCCCAGGCCCAGGCCCGGGGCGGGCTCCGGCAAGGTGAGGTCCACCGACCCCGCCGAGGGGCTGTAAGGAGGCAGGCGCAGGGCCCGCTGCAACTCGTCGCGGAGCTGCTGGTCGCGCATGGCTGCCTTGTCCAGGCCGTTCTCGTGGGTCGCGGAGGGAAAGGAATCGGCCGAGGGGTACACGATGCCCTGCCGGAAGGGGAGCACCCGCTCGATGAATATGCGGTCGCTCTCTTGGGGCGGGCTGGCGAGCACCACCTCGCCCCCGGAGTCCTGGCCCGCGCCGGTCACGGTGTAGTCGGAGCCCAGGGTCAATCGGGCCCCGTTCTTGTAGACCCTCAGGTCGGTCTCGTCGAATATCTTGAAGTCATAGGGCAAGGCGGCCTGGGTGGTGCCCTGATAGGCCACCGAGCGCTTGTCGCTTTGCACGGTCATCTATCTTTTCTCCTTGCGCCGGACAAACAGGTAGGCGAAGCCCTCGGGCAGGTCCGTCTCGCCCTCGGCCAAGTCCCTGGCGCCCCGCCAGGCAGTGCTCATCTGGCCCGAAGGCAGGCCGGCATAGCCCGGCAGGCCCCAGCGCTGCAAGGGCAGGGTTCCCAGCAGGCGCACGCCCTTTTCGGCCAGGCGGCCGTAGTCGGGCTCCTCGGCGGCCAGGGTGCGGGTGATCCCGCCGGTGAGCTTGATCGCCTCGCCAAAGGCGCCGCCGCCGAAGCGGTAGCCCTGGAAGGCGGAAGCCGCCTCCCGCAGGTAGGGGACTGCGGTCAAGGGAAAGAGCAGCAGGTCCCAGAGGGCGTCCTTGGGTTCCCAGGCCTCGCGGCGGTTCATCATGCCCTCCAGGATGGTGGGGATGAACCAGATCAGGGACATGGCGGTCAGGTAGCGCATCAGGGCCCGGGGGCGGAAGCGCTCGCGCGCCAGCATGCCGGTCTCCTCCAGCATGAGGTTGTAGGTGCTGGAAAAGAACGTGTAGAACATGGTGAAGGCCCGCTGCCACTCATTGCCGCGCATGACCGCGGCCAGGTCCTTGGGCAGGCCCGAGCCCTGGGTATTGCGCACCTGCATGTCGGCCAAATCCACGGCCCGGGCCTGGTCGCCCTTGAACTTGGCCAGGCCCTGGTTGTAGGCGGCCAGCCAGACCGGGTAGGCGGTGAGGGTGTCCATGAAGCCGATGTGCTTGAAGCCCCACTCCCGGATGTACTTCTGGCCCCAGGCCTCGGGCCCGCCCCAGTCTTGGCGGATGGCCTTGCTCAGGTCGCGGTCCAGGGACTTCTGGCGGTTGAGCATGTAGGGGCTCATCTCTTGGATGTGCCGGATGGTCTCCACCGGGCTGGCGGCCAGGGAGGCCATGGCGCGCAGCAGGGGCCGCACCCCCACCCTGGCCGCGCCCTGGCCCAGGGCGAGCGGCTGCTTGAGGGCGGTCATGAGGTTGTAGGCCAGGGCGGCGGTGACGTAGTTGTCGTTCATGGCCTTGAGCCAGGCCTCGCCCGCGCCGGCGAGCACCCGCTCCGGCCGGGCCACCCCCACCAGCCAGGTCATGAGCTGCTTGTAGCGGGCCTCGCCCACCGCCGTCTCGACGGCCACCCGCGCCGCCTCGTCCTTGAGCAGGCGGTGCACGCTGCGCACCGCCTCGGCATGGGAGATGAAGTGGATGGCGCCCGCCACGTGGCCGCTCAGCACCGCCAAATCCAGCACCAGGGGGTGCTTGCCGCCCATGCGCTTCATGGTGAAGCCGCGGCGTATCCAGGGCACCTGGAACTCGTGCTCGCGGGCGTCCAGGTCGGCCTCGCGCTGGCGGAAGCGCTCAATGGCCCGGCTCTTGCGCCGGTCGAACTGCAAGGGGTAGTAGCCGCCCCGGTAGGTGCCGTACTTGGTTTCCACCTCCTGGGGCACCACCTTGACCACCCGCCGGCCGAAGAGCTGGTAGTGGGTCTCGTCGATGGCCGGGAAAAAGGTGTCCAGGTAGTCCCATACGGCCTGGACGAAGTCCCATTCCTCCTTGGTCAGGGTGTCCAGCACGGCCGACAGTTGCTCGTCGCTCCAGCCGTAGCCCGCTTGCAGGGCCTCCTGGTTCTCCTGGTTGCCCATGTTCAGGGCCGCGCAGAGGCACTCCTGGCCGGTGAGGGTCTGCTTGAGTCCTTGTATGTGGCGGCGCTTGGCCCAGGAGCGGCGCACCTTGGCGGGCACCATCTGGTACAGCTCCCGGATGCGCCCGGCGGCCTCCCGGGCCAGGGTCAGCTCCTGGTTCGCGGCGTCGTTTATGGGCTTGAACACCAGGTCCCACACCGGGCCCATTTCCTGGTAGCCGTCCAGGCGGCGGACGATGAACTCGGGTATCTCCAGGTTGGCCGAGACTTCCTTGACGCCGCGCTTGGCCTCGTCCCTGGCGCTTTCGCCCACCGTGATCTCCGGCGGCTCCTGGCTGAACTTGTCGCCGAAGTTTTCGCGCACCGCCCGCACCAGGGAGGCCACGGCTTCGCCCATGGCCATCTGCTTGTGAAAGGCGATGTACTCCTTCTCGCGCCGGCCCACGTGCTCCAGGACCTTCACCGCCTCGACCAGCTCCGCCAGCATGCCCCGGTCCAGGGCCCCCAAAAGGGTGAGCGGCTGCTTGCGGGGCTGGCCGTCCTTCTTGTAGAGGGCCCGCTTCTGCAACTCGGCCAGGCTCCAGGGCCCGGTCTGCTCCACCAGCTCCGGGCTGATGGGCGGGCACTCGTCCTCGGGCAGGGACTTGACGAACTCGGACAGGCTGGGGGTGTCCGGCCGGGGGTGGTAGCGCTGGGGCAGGCGCAGGTAACGCCCCACCAGCCCCCGGATCTGCTGCAACCAGGCCTCCTCGATGCCGCCGGAGTTTTCCAGGGGCTGCTCCTTGAGCCGCACCACCCGATTGAGGTAGACCTTGTGGGCCTTGATCTCGCGCCGGGCCTCTCTCAACTGGCGGAGCTTGCGGGCCTTGGCGGCCTGGCGGCGCCGCTCTTTGGCGGCCTCCTCCAGCCGGCCGCCCTGGTAGGCCTCCCTCGCCAGGCGGGCCACCTTGCGGTAGTCGTTCAGCATGTCGCCCATGTGCATGGCCTCCAGGTCGGCCACGCTCATGTCCCCGTCCAGGAACACCCGCTTGAAGGCCGGTCCCAAGCCGACGCCGGCCTTGTTCTCCAGGAACTCGGCCTCCTTTTCCAAGAGGGCCTCCAGCTCGCGGCTTGCCGCCATCTCGAAGGGCTCGATCTCGGCCTCGTACTCGGCGGTCCGCTTCTTCAGGTGCTGGTCTATGATCTGCTTCTTGGTGGGGGTGTTCAGGATGGTTTCCACCAGCTCCACCGGGGTCATGTCCATGGCGAAGGCCGCTTCCACGAAGTCCTGGCCCGTTTTCCGCACCAGGCCCACCCGCTTCTTGGCCAGCTTGCGCAGGGTGGGTTCGTCCACGAACCTGGCCAGGCTGCGCGCGCTGACGCCGCCGGCGGCCATGATCTCGTCCAGGACCTCGTGGCCCGGGTGGGCGTCGGCCAGCTCCTTGCCTTCCTTGCGCCAGGCGGCCAGGCGCTTCTTGTACTTCTTCAGCCGGAACTCCATGACGTTCTGGGCCGCCTGGGCCCGGGCCGCCTCCACCAGGTCCTGGTAGCCCTGGCGCTCGGAAAGGGGGATGTCCTCATCCCGGAGCCAGGGGTGTATCTCCGCCTGGGCCCGGGCCTGGGCTATCTCGCTGTCCAGGGCCAGCAGGCGGTCGAACACCTGGCGCACTTGGTCGTTGATCTCGAAGCGCTGGCCGCGCAGGCCCCGGTACAGGTCCAGCAGCCAGCGGCGGAAGCGCTCGAACGCACCGCGCAGGGTGGGGCTGGGCGCCTTGCCTTCCAGGAGGTACTGCTCAAAGGCCTGGGCCAGCTTCTCCTCCTGCCCGGTGGTCCAGGGGTCAGCCGGGTCGGCGCCCACGAACCGGCACATGGCCTGCCAGTCCCGCCGGGCCCGCTGGGGCGCATCGGGCATGGCTGCCACCTCGGCCAGGGAGCGGCGGGCGATGTGGCCCAGCTCGTGGATCAAGGTGCTGGCGTCGGCGTCCTTGAAAAGCTGGATTATGGCCTTGCCGTCCGGCCCGAAATGCACTGCCCCGCGCCCCCCCTGCTCCAGCAGGTAGGTAATCCCCTGGGAGTCCTTGACACCGCGCAGGAGGTCTGCGAGACTGAAAGTGTCCGCCGGAGCACCTGTGGCCCGCCTCCCGCCGGGAGGCCCTGCGGGTGGGGACCCGGCGGATATTTTCTTTTCCAGGCTCTGGGCATAGAGCTTGTTTATCTTGGTGCCGTCCCAGTCGATCCTGGCGAAGCCGTCCTTGAACTCCTTGACGGACAGCCGCACCGCGTAGGTCCGGCTCCCCACCCGGACCGGAGCATAGATGCGGTGCATGGCCTGAAGTGTCCTGTCGCCCTTGTGATCGGGATACGATTCCACCAGGTAGCCCTTTTCGATCACCTGGGGGATGGCCGCCAGTATCTCGAAGTGGTCCTTGGTGGCGCGAAAAGGGGAAGCGGGCGAACCGGATTTGGCTTCGTGCAGCGATTGTTTGCTGACCTCCACCCGGAGGCCCCCCTGCTGATTGGTCCAGACTCCCAGCACGCCGGGAAACAGCTTGGCCAGCTTGCCCTTGGAGATGTTCCTAAGGTGGTGGAGTTCCTTGCCCGCCAGCCTGGGAGCCACCGCCACCACCGGCAGCCTGGCCTCCAGATTCACCCCCGGGTTGAGCGGCTGGTTCAGGGTTTCCCCCAGGGGGTTGCCAATTTCCTTGGGGCTTTTTATACTGAAGGCGGAAGGGTTGGCCTGGACGCGGTCCTTGATCCGTTGGGCGGCTTTGGCGCCCGCCGGTGAGACATCCAGGCGGCCCTTTCTTCTGTCCGAATACGATTTGCCCAGGCGATCCTTGACACCGCGCAGAAGCTTTCTGAGGCTGAACTTGTCCGCCGGAGCACCCTCGAGGTCCAGCACCGGGTTGGGCGGCTGGTTCAGGGTTTCCCCCAAGGGGTTGCCAACTTCCTTGGGGCTTTTTATACTGAAAGCGGAAGGGTTGCGCTGGACAACGTCCTGGACTCGCGCCAGGCTTGGGTCCGCCGGAGAGCCGCCGGCATCCAGCGAGCCCTTTTTTTCGGCTCCCGCCGTTTTCAGCCAGCCTTCCAGTTGCCGCTCGCTGCCGCTGAAATAGGTGGCCACCGTGAGGTGTCCCCCAAAGGAGGGGCGGAACTGGGCCAAAAACCCTATCACACCCTCCGGCAACCGCTTGATGAAGACCAGCGGCTGGCCCCACTTCCGGCCCCGAGACGGTAGGCGGTACACCTCGTCCACCACGTGGGACAAGTCGGGAAAGACACCCCAGGCCACTTCGGCGAACTCGCGGCGCCTCTTGTCAACGTGGCGCACCGTGTCTTCGGACACCACCAGGCGGAGCCCATCCGGCACCTGTCCCAGGGCGCTGGCGGCCAAGCGCTGGACGTTTGGGGGTGCGTCCAGGTCGAAGAACTCCTTGCGGCCGCCTTCTCCCGCATGTACCTGGGCTACGAACTCAGGCAGGCTTTCGGCCCTAGTGCGCCGCATGGCCGCGGCCTGGCCCAGGCTGTCCACCCGCCCGAGATGCTCGGCAAAGCTTTGGGCCGCGCTTTTCACCGGCACTAGGCTGGCCTGGCCCGGCACGTCGGCCGCGGCGTCGGCGGCCATGGCCCCCAGGGCGGCGCGCAACTGCTTGGGGCTCTTTTCCACCAGGGCCAGGGCCAGGGCCTGGGCCCGGGGGGAATAGACCCGCTCGGTGCCGGGCAGGGCCATCTGGGCCAGGAACTGGCGCAACTGGTCCACCGGGCCGGGGCTGGCCTCGGCGGCCAGCACCAGCTCCACCGCCTGGCGCAGGTCGCTGGTCAGGTCCCAGGCCTCGCCCCGGGCCTTGAGGCGGGAGAGGTGGTCCAGGTTGCGGGCCAGGTGCTGGCGCAGCCAGGGCGGCGCCACCCGCAGCAGGTTGTAATCGGGCAGCACCGCGCCCAAGAGCGCGCTCTCCACCAGGTGCTTGCCCTGGTTGGTTATCCTCCGGTGCTGGCTGGACCAGTAGCGGTTGGTCTCGTTCTTCTTGATCACCCCGTCGCGGGTGAGCGCGTCCAGCACCTGGCGGGCCGTCTTGGGATCGTCCAGCAGCCCGCGCACGGTGGCGTCGCGCTCGGCCAGGCGGCCGGCGATCATCCGCAAGGTGCCCGGGCTGGTGTTCCTGCCCCGGCTCACGGCGGCGGCCTCCTCGCCCATGGCCTGGGTGGGGGGCGCGTTCAGGGCGCTGGCCAGGCGGTGCAGGCTCCCTGGGTCCTTGGCCTTGGACTCCAGCACCCGCACCAGCACCGGCTGCTTCATGGCCAGCACCTGGCTGGGGTCCAGGCCGAACACCCGCGCCCGGCTGGCCAGGAACTTACGGTAGCGCTCGCCGGGTTTTCCCTGGTAGGCCAGGGCCAAGCTCATGACCCGGGAGTTGCCGCCCAGCACCACCCCTTCCGGGGTGACGATGGGCGGGCCGTTGATGGCGTCGGGGTTGGTGTTGACGAAGTACTCCGGCGCGGTCATCTTGGCGTTGGTTTTCACCTTGGCCTGTTCCTCGGGCTCGCCGGCGTAGTCCCGCTCCTGCACGCCCTGGGGGTAGTCCTTGTGGGGGGCGAAGGTGGCGGGGTCGTGGCTGGGCACCAGCTCGCCGGCCTCCCGCAGCTCGTAGCGCACCGCGCGGGGCCTTTGGCCGGGGATGAACAGGCGCTCGGCCCGGCCCCGCCGGCCGCCGGAGGGCGGGGCCACTCCCCCCGGCCCCACCACCCCGGCGATGTAGCGCTCGAACCACTGGGCCGGGTCCTGGCCGGCGTGGATGCCCCAGATGCGGGCCAGGTGGCCGGCGACCTGGGCCGCCTGCCTGGCCACCTCGGGGTCCTCGCCCGCGGCCACGGCCTGGCGGGCGAACTCCTCCATGGCCTCGAACGGCAGGGGCGTGCTTTCGGCCATGACCTCCTTCAGGGCGGCGGCCGCGTTCCCCTGCTTGGGGATCTCGGCCTGGAACAGGGTCTCCACCCCGGCCGCCGCGCCGGCCAGGTGGTGCGCCTTGGCGGTCTCCACCCGGACGGTTTCGTCCAAATCGGCCGCCTCCTGGAAGTCCGCCGGGTCCAGGCCGGCGCGCTCCAGGGTCTCGCTCAGCCCGACCGGGTCCAGGTCGCCTTTTTCCAGGGCCTGTTGGAAAAGGGTCTGCGCCTGCCGGGCGGGCAGGAACAGCTCGGCGGGAGCCCCGGCCTTTTCCAGGGCCGAGGCCACGAACTCCTCGAAGGCCTCCGGCGCGCGGCCCGCCAGCTTGGACTCTTGGGCCGCGGCGGCGATGGTCTTCACCAAAAGGGGCGCGTCCACCGCCGGGCGGGACTGGCGCCAGGTGTGGCCGCTGGTATCCAGCAGCCCACCCGCCAGGCCGCCCACCACCCCACCTATGAAGAACTCCTTGAGCCGGGCCGAGGGGTCCAGGGCGTCCAGGAAGGTGCCCAGGTTCAGGTTCTTGGGGTCGAGGCCCAGCTTGGCGGCCACCTCGCTGATGAACCCCTGGATGGACTCCTGGCCGCCTTCCTTCAGGCCCTCGGCCACAAAGCGCTTGAGAAGGCGCCCGCCCGCGGGCCCGCCCAGGATGTTCAGGAAGTAGTTCACCGGCAGGTTGGCCAGGAAGGTTCCCCAGCCGGCCCACTTGGCCCGCGAGGGGTCGCCGCCTTGCTCGCGCACCTGGCGCATGACCCCGCCGCCCTCGGTCATGGACTCCAGGGCCGCGCTGGAGGCGGTGCCCAGGGCGGTCACCGCGCCGGTGGAAAGGCCGGCCGCGGCGCCGGCGGCGCCGGTGGCAATGCCCAGGGCCAGGTTGAACAGCATGGAGCCCGCGGCGCCCGCCAGCTCGTCGAACAGGGTGGGGTCCTGGACCCTCTGCTCCTGGATCATCCGGTTCAGGTCGCTGGCCGCGGACCACAGGTCCTGGCTCCCGCTGGTGCCGGCCCAAAAGTCCATGGCCCCGGCGGCCATGCCCGCGGCGCCGGTGTTGACATCGCGCAGCACGCGCCGCAGCGGCTCGGGCAGGCCCTCCCCGGTCAGGGCGGCGTTCAGCCACCAGCCGACCACCGGCAGGTCCTTGTGCTCGTGGGCCCACTCGGCCACGGCCCGGTCGAAGCGGTAGAGGGCGCCGGGCCGGCGGTCCTGGACCCTGGGGTCCGGCTGGGGCCCGGCGGCCAGCAGGCGGCGCTCCAGGCGGGCCAGGGCTTCCGAATCGTCCTTGGCCAGGGCGGCCCGCTCGGGGTCGCTCAGAAAGCGCAAGGTGAGGGGGGCCTTCTGCTCCAGGCCGGCCAGGTCCACCCCCACGTCCAGCCGCCGCACGGCCTGCGGCGCGGCGGTGAGCTTCAGGCCGGAGCCCTCGGCGTTTTGCCGGGCGCGGGCAAAGCTGTCCGGGTCCACCTCCCGCGCCCGGGCCAGGGCGCGCCACGCCCGGCTGCGCTCGGGCTCGTCATCCAGGAAGGAGAGGTCCATCTCGGCCGCTGCCTTGACCCATTCCGGCTCGTCATCCTGCCGCTCGGGCTTGGCACGCTCCGGCTCGTCATCCAGGAAGGAAAGGTCCAGCCCGGCCAGTCCCTGGGCCCAAGCCTCCCGCTCCGGCCCATCGTCCCGGGTCTTGGAAAGGTCCGGCTCCATCAGCGCCACCTCAAGGCCGCCAGGCGGTCCAGCTCGCGGCCATGGTGCTCCAGCATCCGCTCTATGCTGCGCGTGCTCGTTGGCTTGCCCTGCCCGCGCAGGGCGGCGATGGCCATGGCCACCGCCCGCTTGTTGTCCACGCTGTCCTCCATCCCGGCCCGGACCAGGTAGTAGTGCACGGCGAACACCTCCTGGGGCGCCACGCCCGGCAGGTCCTCGTCCTCCACCTCTGCCCCGCCCAGGGGCCCCTCGTAGTCGCTCCACTGGTTCGGGACGTCTATCTCCACCTCCTGGGCCAGGGTCTCGGCGATCTTGCTGGCCCGGGGGTCGTAGAGGTCCAGCTCCTCGGCCGCCAGGCGGTCCAGGAAGCGCCGCTCGCAGCGGGGCCAGATTTTCCAGAACCCCTCCTCGCCCGTCTGACCGCTCTTGAACTGGCTTCTCACCATGGTCTTGAACCGGGAGAGCTGGTTGGGCAGGCCCTTTTGCCTGGCGCCCTGGGCGTGCTCTTTTTGCTTGGCCTGCATCTTCAAGAAGCCCGGTATGTCCCCCGGCGCCACCCCGGCCGCGGCCAGGCTCTCGGTGTCCCAGTCCAGCCTGCGCCCGCTGGTTATCTGCTCGGTCACAAAGGCGGCGGCCGCCTGGCCCCGGGCCTGGAGCGCCTTGCTCTCCCGGCGGTCCAGCCAGGCGTCCAGGGAGCTGAGCACCGCGGCGCCGTAGCCCTGGCCGGAATCGCGGGCGGTGAGGTTGAAGGCGCGGTTCAGGAGCCGGCGCGCCTGGGGGAGCTTGCCCTGGTCCGCCAGGGCCGCCACCTGGCCGGTCAGCTCGCGGTTCCGCTTCTCCTGGGCCTCGAGCCGGGCCAGCCGCTCTGCCTGGCGCCTGCTGTTCACCGCGGCCCGCAGGCGGGGTGCGCTCTCCAGGTTCAGGCCGCGCTTTTTGAGCCAGGCCGGGCTGTTCACCGCGTTCAGCATGGCCGGAAAGTCGTCGCCAAAGCGGGCCTGGAGGTCCTCCAGGGCGGCCATTTCCAGGCTGTCCCGGCGCTCGGCCTCCAGGGACTTCACCGCCGCCTTGGCATGCTTGGTCAGGACCAGCCTCTTGCCCGGCTCGAGGTCGGGGAAGGACTTGGGGTCCCGCAGCAGGCGCAGGGCCGCCCCGGGGTCCTGCTCGATGAGCCCCTGCACCTCGGTGAAGGCCAGGTCCCGGCGGAAGGCCTGCTTTTGCTCCACCGCCTTGGTCCGGGAAAGCACCCCCGCCTCGACCAACTGGTCCAGGAGCCGGCCGTGGCTGGCCAGGATGGAGTTCTTCTCGCCCGCGCTCCGGGCCGCGGCGAAGCGCTGCTTGAGGAGGAGGCTTTCCTCCTGATAGCCCGCCAGGGCGGCGTCCACCGTCTTCTTGCGGGCCCAATCGGTCACCCCGATCTCGGCGCGCAGGGCCGCGGTTTGGGCGGCGTTTTGGTAGTTCAGGCGGTAGGACCCGGCCAGGCCCTGGCCGTACTTGCCCAAAAGCTCCTGGGTCTTCTGGCGGATCAGCTCCGGCGCCTTGTCGTGGTCGCCCTTGTCCTTCAGCTCCTGCACGTAGGTGAGAAGGTCCCGCTGGAAGCCCAGGCGGCTCTGGGAAAGGGTGGCGGCCTGGCCCACGTGGTAGAAGGTTTCGGACGCCTGCCGCGCCACGCCGGCCAGTCGGCTCAGCCCCTGGGCCCGCACCTGGCCCGCCTGGGCCAGGAGCCCGGCGGCGGCCTGGCCGTCTTGGCGCATCTCGCGGAACCTCCCGGCCAGAATGGCGTCCCGCGCCCCGGTCGCCTGGGGGTCGATCCTGGCCGTGGCCGGGGCGGGCATGGCCGGCGTCCGGCTCAGGGGGGGAAGGGTCTGGCTGCGATAGCTTTGGATAACCGGCATCTATTTTCCCCAAGCGCTCCACAGGGTGGCGCCGGCCCTGGTGAAGCCGCTGAACAAGGAGCCCCAGGCACCCAGCCTGGCCATGGCGGCCCGGTTCCGCAGGCTCCAGGCCTGCATGTCGTTCATCCACAGGTCATGGGCCAGCATCAGGCGCGAGCCCTGGGCACCGCTGAGGGCGGCCGAGGCCCGGCCCCAACTGTCGGCCGCGCCGGCCGAGGCGCGGGCCGCGCCGCTCAGGCCGGCCAGGGAGGCCATGGCGCCGCGCTCGCTGGCGTCCAGGGCGGCCAGGTCCCCCGCCTCCAGGGCGTTGGCGATGTCTTCCTTGATCTTGCGGTCGGTCTCGGCCAGCACCAGGGCGGGGGTGCCTTCCAGGGCCAGGCCGGAAGAGAGGTGGGCCACCACCTGGCCGCCCATCAGCTTGGTGCCCTGGCTGCTGATGCGGGTGGCCAGGGCCTCGGCGCGGCGCCGGACCTGCATCTCCTCGAGGGCGGCCCGCTTCTGGTTGTACTCGCCGGCCAGGAGGCTGAGCCGGCCTTGCAGGGAGTACTGCTCGGCATTGAAACGGGCGGCCTCGGCTTGGGCCAGGAAGGCGCGCTCCTCGCTCTCGCGCTGGGCGGCCAGGAAGGAGCGCTGCCGGCGCATCTGCTCGGCGGCCTGCTCGTAGTAGCCGGCCATGGAGCTTTGCCCCTTGGCGCTGATGACCCCGCCGGCGAGGGCGCCAACGGCCATGATGGCGGCGGCGGTGACGCTCATTGCCGTATCCTCGCGTAGAGCACGAAGTCCTGGCCCGCCGGGCCGAACCGGCGCAGGACCGCCTCTTTCTCGAAGCCCAGCAGCCCTATCCAGCGGTGGGCGGTGGGGTGGCCGGCCAGCACCGCGGCCTGGAGCCGGCGCAGGCGGTGGCGGGCCACGGCCCGGTCCAAAAAGCGCGCGGCGGCCTGGGTGAGCGCCAGGGGGTAGCGCCGGGCCAGGGGGGCGGCGGCCAGCCAGGCCTCGGCCACGCCGGGCAGGATGGGCACCACCCCGCCCAGGCCCAGCATGCCCTGGGGGGTGAAGGCGCTGGCGAACTCGCCCGCCTCGGCGGCCCGGGCCACCTGGGCCTTGGCCTCCGTGCCGCCCAGGTCGAACATCTCCAGGTGCTCGGGCGCAAAGGGCAGGATTTTCACCTGGGGGCTAATCATTCACCTCCACCTCCGGGATGATGGCCAGCACGGTGAGGGGGATGGGAAGCTCCTGCTTCAGGCAGACCCGCGCCTGGCGGCTGTGGCCGGTGGCAAAGGTGATCTTGCCGGTGTCGCCCGTGAAAAGGGGCAGGGCCTGGTCCATCAGGTCGCCGGCGGTGCGCATCTCCACCACCTGCAGCTCGTCCTCGCCGGGGCCCACCTGAAAGGAGGCCCCGGTGCGGTGCAGCCGGAGCACGCACCCCACGATGCGCTGCAAGGAGCCCTGGGCCAGGTTGCCGGGGCCGCCGGGCTCGGCCCGCATGGTGGTGAGCAGGCTGGCGTAGCCCAGGCCCGCGTGCACCTTTTGGGCCGGGTAGTCCAGGGTGATGGTCCCGTCCGGGGCCACGGTGCAGGGGTTGTGCACCGCCCCGTCGGCCAGCACCTGCACGGTTTCGCCCGCCAGGTGGTCCAGGCCGCCCACCTGGTCCACGGCCGCGCCCTGGTAACTGAGGCCGCAGTCCACGAAGTAGGCGTCCTCTATCCGGTCGCAATCAGCGGTCTCCAGGATTTCGATGAAGCGCTTTTCCGCCCCGCCCACCTGGCGGCGCACCACCAGCCAGACCTCGTCCGAGTCCGGCCCGGGGATGCAGCAGACGCTCTCGAACCAGCCGGCCGTGGTTTGGCGGGCCCAGGCCAGGACCTTTTCGGGGGGGTAGTAGGTACCGGAAAGCAGGGTGCCGTCGGCCAGCGGCGCCCAGATCACCTCCTGGGGGGATTGGGACCAATCCAGGCCCTCGATGCCGGCGGCGGCGATGTGGCCGGCGTTGAGCATCAGGTCGTTGGGCGCCAGATCGTCCCGTTGCAGGCTGTAGGATATCTCCATGATGCGGCGCCGGTCCCGGGTGACGAAGAGCAGGGACTTGCTCACCACCTGGCCCTGGATGGGGGCGGCGCCGTAGGTGGTCTCCAGCTCCGCCTTGGGCGGCGTCTCCGGGGTCAGGCCCTCCCGGCCGCCCAGGTACCAGACCCCGCCCGGGGTGGCCAGCACCAGGCGCTTGTGGTCGGCCACCCACACGATGCCGTCCTGCCGGGCCGAGGCGATGCGATACTCCATGGCGTCGTCGGGCTGGGTGCCGGTGGTCAGGTCCCGGGGGTCGCCGGCCTTGCTCAGCCAGGTGGTGACCGCCTTGTCGGGGGTGCCGGCGAAGACCGAGCGCTGCTCATACATGCCCACCGCCCGGGGCCATTCGTTTTCGCCCCAATCGGCGGGCTGGCCGGTGAAGCTGACCGGGGCCAGGGTCCAGTCGTCGTGGGCCCGGCGGTTCAGCTCGTGGGGCGCTATGGCCTGGTGGGTGATGAACATCACGTCGCCGGACTGGTAGAACTTCAGCTCGGCCAGCACCTCGCCGCCGTAGGGCGTGCTGATCTGGTAGGGGCCGTCGCCGGCCATGACCTGGCCCCGGTCCTTGAAGACCCGCATGTACTGGTGGCCGAACTCCAGCACGTAGCACTGGCCGGCCGACCATACGAACTTGACCAGGATCACCGGACTGCCGGAATCGCCGGCCTCGGCTATGAAGTGGGTGCCGCCCCGCCGGGAGGCGCCGCCGGTGCGCTTCACGAAGAAGTTCTCCAGGCGCTGGCAGCCCGCGTAATAGGACTCCCAGAAGAACTGGCCCTCCAGGGCCGGGTCCAGCTCGCCGGCCGTGAAGTTGGTCCAGGCTATCTTGCCCTGGCCGCTCACGCCCACCTCCGCTTGATGTAGGACGAGACCTGCTCCGGCTCCTCATCCTTGGAGCCTTCCAGCTCGTCGATGTTCTTGGCCTGGAGCACCTTGCCGTTCAGCAGGGCGGCCATCTGGGCGGCCTTGGCCTTGTGGCCGATGAGCTGGTAGGCCAGGGTCCAGGCCAGGTTGGCCGCGCAGGCCTCCACCAAAAGGGGATCGAATTGGGTGGTGTCGGTCACCCGGGCGCCGTAGGTCAGGATGGGCTCGGCGGCGTCGGTGTGCAGGCGCCGGGAGAACAGGGTGAAGCGGGCCTCTTGGCCGGTGGCCTTGTCCTCCACCCGCCAGGCCCGCAGGCAGTCGGCCGGGAGCTGGTAGGCGTAGGCGTGGCCCGCCAGGGGGGCATCGGCCAGCCGGGCCAGGGCCGCCTGGCGCTGGATCGCGTTCCAGCGGTGCATCCTGAGCACCGCGTCGCGGGCCAAGGGCCACACCTCCTTGCACACCAGGCCCAGGGGCTCGTCGTCCAGGCTGGTGATGCGCCGCTCCCCCAGCCAGGTCAGGGCCAGGTTGCATACGTCCACCTCGCTGTACATGGCCGCTCCCGCCCCCTAGGGCTTTCCGTTGCCGTCCCCGTCCTTGCCGGTCGCGCCGTTGTCCTCCTCCCCGCCGGCGTCGGGGGGGGCGGGGGGGGCGGGGGGCTTGGGTGCGGCGGGAGGCTTGGGCGCGGCCACCCGCTTGAAGTGGTCGTTCAGCTTCTTGGGCGCGGTCTCGCCGGCCTTGTAGTAGCGGCCGTTCACAAAGGTGTCCCGCTGGCAGACGTACATGGCTTCCTCCTTTATTCGGGGGCCCCTTGAGGGGCCCCCTTTGGGAACGGTCTAGGCGGCGTCGGGGTGGGCCCCGGCGGCGCGGTCGGTCACATAGCCGGCGGTCAGCTTGCCCGTGGTGGGCGCGGTGCCGTCGGGGGTGAAGTAGAGCCGCTGAAAGGGCTTGTTGATGCGGGCGGGCACCGCCAGGTTGAACACGTAGCCCGCCTTGAGGTCCGCCAGGGGGACCGCGCCGCTCTCCACCAGGGTGGTGGGGCTGGCGAAGCCCTGGTCGTCGTCCTCTTGCAGGGCCACCTTGAGGGAGGTGAGGTTGTCGAAGTCCTCCACCACCTGCACGTGCAGGTGCAGCTCGCCGCCCACCCCCAGGTTGACGATGCCGTCACTCAGGTCCACCACCCCGGCGCTGGGCCCGGCGGCGGTCACCGCCTGCTCCTCGCAGAACATCACTCGCTTGTCGAAAACCATTTTCCTTCTCCTTGCCCGGCCGGCTAGACGACCTGGCTCTCGGTGTTCAGGATGGCCTCCACCTTGTGCAGGCGCACGCCCCAGAGGTTGGGTATCTGGCGGCCGTAGGCTTCCTCCCAGGTGAGCGCCAGGTTGGGCTGGGCCTTGGCCACCTTGACCAGGTAGGCGATGGTCTGGCGGTTGGCCATCCACATGGCCTTGCCGGAAAGGTCGGGGGGGATGAAGCTGGCGTCGATCACCAGGTGGTCCAGGTTGGTGGTGGCCGGGTCCTGGCTGAGGTCGATGTTGGCGATGCGCACGAAATAGCGCGGGTCCTCGATGGCCAGGCCGCCGCCCCACTCCAGGTGCTGCCGGTAGACCTGGACCAGGTTGCCGCTGGCGTCCTCGGTCTCGGTCTCCTTGGCCTTGTCCAGCTTCACCGTGGCCTGGCCCTCCTCGGGGAAGATGCCGTAGCCGGTGTTCTCGCGCCACACCGCCAGCCAGAGGGAGGTGAGGTTGGAGCCGGTGCCGCCCGCGTCCAGCACGTTGTCCATGCTGAGGTCGTTGAAGCGGGGGCTGAGGCCGTGGAACTGTTTGGGGTCGGTGTTGCGGTTGCCGTAGAACAGAGTGCGCTCCAGCACCTTGGAGAAGCCCTGGGCGTGGGCCACGGCCTCGGACTTCATGAACTCCACCTTGTCGCCGTGCTTCTCGGCCAGGCGCTTGGGAACCTGTATCCAGTCCTCGCAGAAGCCGATGCCCTCCTTGACCTGGTCGGTCTGGCTGGCGCTGTAGGGCGCGCCCTCGCCGATGGCGGTCCAGTAGGGCTCGGGAATCTTGGTGCGGAAGGTGATGAGGTGGTCCCAGCCGTCATTGGCCTTGGTGAAGGGAATCTCCTCCCAGATCGGGTCCACGATGGCCATGCGCTCCACGATCCGGCGGGAGATGCCGCCGTCGGGACCGGTCCGCTTGGCCCAGTCCACCAGGGACAGGAATTCTTTCGCCATTTGCTATTGCTCCCCGGCCGCCGAAGAGGGCTACAGGTCCCCGTAGAGCTCCTCGTCCTCTTTCTTGGCCGCGTTTTTGGTCTTGGTTTCCCCTTCCACGAATACGTCCTCGCTGATGGCCACGCCCACCCGGTGCCAGGCCCGGGCCAGGGCGGGGCTGGTGCCCAGGGGGCTGGCGCGGAGCTCCTCGACCAGAAGGGGGCCGCCGAAACGCTCCACCGCCTTGTTGGCCAGGGCCAGGTTCTTGTCGAAGTCCTCGCCCCAGTCCTGCCTGAGCAGCTCCAGCCCCTGCTCCACCAGCCGGCCCCTGGCGGCCAGCTCTTCGCTGCGGAAGTCGGCGTAGAAGCCGATCACCGCCGCGGCCTGCTCCTGGGAGAGGCCCTTTTGGTGGGCCACCTCCCGGAAGCTCTTGAGCACCGGGTCGTCGGGCGGCGCCACCTCCGGGGGGATGTCGAAGCGGTAGCCCTCCGGGCTGTCGGGCACCTGGGAGGCGCCGGCGTCCTGGGGCGAGGGCTTTTCCCCGCCGGCGCCTTCGCCTTCCCCGCCTTCATCCTCGGCAGGGGGGACGCTGGGGGCGGGGGGTTCCTTTTCTCCGCCCTCCGGCTCGCCGCCGGGCTTTTCCCGGCCCTCCTTTGCGGGCTGGTCCTGGCCGCCTGGTTCCTGGTCCGCCTGGCTTTCGGTGGTCTGGTTTCCCTGCTCGCCGGCGGTCTCCTGGTCCAATGCTTTTTCCTCGGCTGGCGTCTGCTCAGGCATTTGCTACTCTCCTTTTGGCTTTTTTGGGCTTTCGTAATTGACGAACTGCGGCCCCTGCTCTTCCTCCCGGTCCCCGGCCTTTAGGCCCAGGCCCAGGACCTCCAGGAGCAGGTCGGCGCCCGTGCTTTGCAGGGCGGAGATGATCCGCAGGCCCACCACCCGCTGGCCCTCCAAGAAGCCCATCTCGGCGTTGCGCCGGAAGGTGGACTGAAAGGGCCGGCACCAACTGATGATGCGCCAGAGCACCCTCTTGCCGGCCGGGGTGGCGCATACCTCGCGCAGGTCGCGCAGGAACTGATCCTTTTCACGCGCCAAGGGCGGCCTCCAGTTGCTCCATGACCTCGGGCCCGGCCTCGCCCAGGGTCTTGGCCGTGGCGGCGGCCTGGCCGGCGGCCTCCAGGGACTGCTGGGCCGCGGCGGCCTGGTGCTGGCGCGCCTCCTGTTGGGCCCGCCGGGCGCGGATGTCTTCCACCTCCTCCTGGGGCCGCAGGATTTCGCTGGTGGCGCCCTGGAAGTCGTTGAAGCGGCGGACCGCCCGGTCCTGGTCCAGGAGGTCCAGCACCTCGGGCTTGAGCCCGGCCAGCTCCTGGAAGAAGGCCACCGTCTTGGCCACGCTGCCCGCCTGGGCCGCCTGCTGGGCCCGGGCCAGGGGGCCGATCAGCCGCACCTTGAACCGGCGGCCCACCAGCTCGGGCGGCGGCTCGGGCAGGATGCCGGCCTCGCCCATGCAGTAGTAGGTCCGCTCGAACAGCGGTTGCAGGGCGTCGTTGGTCAGGCGCTCGGTGATGGGCCCCAGGATCAAGAGTTTTTCCTGGCGCCGCTCCACGATCTCCTCGGCGGTGGGGGGCTGGCCGTAGTGCTGGCCCATGGAGGCCAGGAACACGTCCACGAAAAAGGCCTGCTCGATGCGCAGCTCCACGTGGCGTATCTTCTCCATCAGCTCCCTGGTCTCCGGGCGCACCTCGTACAGGGGCCCCAGGCCCTGGGGCACGCCCATGTCATAGGGCGTGACCCCACCGGGCAGGGCGTTGACCGGGGTGTCCAGGGTGGCGGGCTTCTTCACCGGCGGGTTGACCTTCTTCTCCAGGGCCATGGCGTGGTCCTGCTCCATCTCTTGCAGGGAGCGGGCCTCGGGCAGCACGTCGTGGCCCGGCCCCCGCCCGTAGACCTCGCCGGCGGCCTTGTCCCAGGTGCCCACGATGTAGGGGAACTGGGCATAGCCCGATTCCCGCAGGAGACGGCCGGGGTGCTTCTTGGTCCCCCCTTCCTGCCGGGGGAGGAGCAGGTACCAGGACGCCCAGGGCAGGTTGCGGTTGTCCAGGCGGCGGTGGTCGCGGCCGCGGCGGGGTTCCACCGCGTGCAGCACCTCCAGCTTTTCGTCCTGGTTGCCGCTCTCGATCATCCTGAGCACCGCCTCGCCCGCCGCCTCCCGGCCGAACTGGTCCACCAGGTTCTCGGCCGAGAGCCACAAGGTGCGGTAGACGGTGTCCACGGCGCCGTACTGGTTCTCGGCCAGGCAATACTCGCCCATGGTCAGGGTGCGGCAGCGGATGACCTTCTCGGGGTCCTGCTCCACCAGCATGCAGCCGGTGGCCGGGCCGGCCACCTCCTTGTGGAACTTGTGCACCTGGGCGTAGAAGTTGCTGGTGGCGAACACCCGGTAGTACAGCTCCTTGAGCTGGTCCAAGTAGGCGCGCACCCCGCTGGCGTGGTTCAGGGCGTTGTCGTCGATCTCCAGGCTGAACCACTCCCGGAAGGGCGAGGTCAGGCCGGCATGCATGCCCGCGGCCAGGATGCCGTGCGCCCGCTTGGCGGTGTTGTTTATGATGTCCCGGCCGCGCACCCGGCCGTGCTGCCGGGGGTTGTCCAGGTCGGAGAAGTAGCCGCTGCGGGGCAGCACCCACTTCTGGAGCGGCCGGTAGTAGTTGCTATCGAACTCCTGCCGCGCCGCTTGCAGGTTCTGCCAGCGCTTGAGCACGCGCCGCTCCTGGTCGTTAAGCTGCTCCATGGTTCTCTTTCGCCAAGTCCCTCACCGGGAGCGCGGGACGTTTCGTTTGCCCCACAGCCTCACCCGACCCGCTTTGGAGGCCGAAGCCTTCGGCTAGGCGGCTCCCAGGGTGGGGCGGTATACCTGGGCCTGGGCGGTCACCCCGCGGCCGCCGTGCAGCAGGGTGCCGTTGCCCAGGGCGGCCAGGCGCAGGCGCTTCTTGCGCCGCTCCTCGTCCGCCCGCCGGGCCTCGGCCATGGCCGCCTGCTGGGCGGCCCAGCGCTCCTTTTGGGCGGCCACCGCCTCGGCCATGATGCGGTTGCGCTCCACCATCCGGGCCAGCAGGCTCTCGTTGTACGCGGCCGCCGCCTCCATCTCCCGCTGCCGCGCCATCATGTTCTCGTAATAGGCAGCCGAAATATGCTGGGAGGCGGTGTCCTTCTTCCAGGTGCCCTGGTCCTCGATGTCGTCCTCGGGGGTGATGTAGTACTTCTCCCCCTCCCATTCGAAGTGCCGGTTGGGGTCCTTGAACCAGTCGCCTCCCTCGAACTTGGTGTAGTCCGAATCGATCCACCGCACCCGCTGGGCCCAGGGGGGTGGAGGAGGTGGGGAGTATCCGCCGCCGCCGCACATCACGCGCCTCCAGTCTCGCGCACATAGGTGACCGGGCCCCGGCTCTTCACCGGCCGGAAGCCCAGCCCGCGCAGGTAAAGCTCGTTCGCCTGGTTGAACTCGCCCGGGTCGAAGCGGGCCACCAGCCGCCCCAGGCCCAGCTCGGCCTCCCACTGGGCCAGGGCCCGGCGGCCCTGGCGGAGCACCATGAGGCCGCTGTGCCCCTGGAAAGGCTGGTCCAGGTGGTAGGACCACAACCTGCCGGTTCCCGGCTCCTCCGCCTCCACCACCACCCCGAAGCAGTAGACCGGGGTGGGGATGCGGCGCAGGTCCAGGCCGGTCAGGGCCCGGCCCCGCCCGGCCAGGGCCTGGAAGTGCTCGGCCACCCGGCGGGCATGCTCCGGGTCGCAGCCCTTGCCCCGGGCCACCACATAGGCGTGCCAGCGCTGGAAGGGAACCAGCTTGCCGGTCAGGTTGCCGGTCATGACACGAACTCCACGCGCGGGAGGGCGCTGGGCGCCGCCGGAGGCGAAGCGGGCGGGCGGCGGTGTTCCGCGTCCAGGATCTCGGCCGGGGCGGCCCCGCCGACCCGGGGCCTGGGCTCCCAAGGGGGGCGCGGCCGCCGGGCGGCCTCCTCCATGCCCACCACGAACTCCAGGGCGCCGGCCGGCTCGGGCCGGGGGAACACCGCGCCCAACTCCGGGTCCTTGATCCGGGCCAGGCAGTCCAACATGTCGTCGTGGCTGCCCACCGGGAAGGTCAGGTACTCCTCCTCGATGAACTCCACGGTGAGGTCGCGGGCCTTTTTCTGGCTGTCGATGTAGAGGCAGCTCTGGGGCAACAGCACCCGGCCCTGCTCGAAGTCCGGGATCAGGCGCCGGATGCGGTCGTTCTTGGGCATGGCGCCCCCCAGCTCCACGATGGGGAAGCGGTAGTTCTGCCCGGCCTGCACATAGCGGATGTGCTCCACGTCCGCCTGCATGCCGTAGCGCTCGTAGCCCACCAGCCGGGGCCGGTAGCGGCGGTGCAGGCGCAGGAGGGCCTGGGTGCGCTCGGTCAGGTTCAGGCGGTCGCGCACCATGTCCACCAGGTAGGTGTTGCCGTCCCCGGCCAGGCCCACCACCATGAGCACCGTGTAGTCGCTGTCCCGCTTCTTCTCGCTGGCCGGGTCGCAGAGCAGGTAGAGGTTCATGCCCTCCCAGCCGGATTCCTCCGGCCGCCAGAACTGGAGCCACTCCTTCTTGAAGCCCTGCACCTCGTCCGCCCGGGGGTCCTGCAGCATCTGGCAGGCAAAGGTGTAGGGCCCCATCTTGCGCCGCTTGTCGGCCAGGGCCTGGCGGGAGAGCAGCACCGGCTCGCCCTCCACCGTGCCGTCGGTCGTGGCCGGGTGCAGCCGGGGGATGACCGCCCCCCGCCGGATCATCTCGGCGTAGGTGTCGTTCAGGTGGTAGCGGGTGCCGATGTAGCGCTCCCGGCCGCCGTCGGAGCCCAGGTTGAGGCTCAGCTCCCAGCGGCGGGTGGTCTTGTGGATCATCTCCGGGTTGGAGACCGATTCCTCGGTCACCACGTCGTCGTATACCCGCAGGCGGAAATGGCGGCTGGTGGGCTGGCCGTCCACCAGGCCCCAGGCCTCCACCGTGGCCTCCTTGGGGTTGCCCCGGCGCCGCACGATGATGCCCTCGTTCTCGCTCCACTTGGGCGCCTCCTTGCGGGGGTCGGCGTAGAGCACCTGGGGATAGAGCGCTTTCAGGAGCTCGTTGTTCTCGAACTCCTGCTTGATCTGGCGCAGGAACCCCTTGGCGATGGGCCGGGTGTGGCTGAATATGCCCACCGTGATCTCGGGGTCGCACAGGATGTCTTGGATGGTCTTGCCGAAGGTGATGATGGTGCTCTTGTAGTGATCGCGCGCCCACAGGTCCAACCGGCCGTCCGGCGCGGCCTGCACCTCCCGGCAGCGCTGGAACAGCCAGTCGCGGTCCACGTCCTTGCGGTGCAGGATGTAGACCAGGAGAAAGAACAAGTCCCGCCGGCCCAGCTCGGCCATGGTGACCATCTGGGCGGGCTCGCCGCCCTCGCACCGGGCCAGCTCCAGGAGCTCCCGGTACTTTTGGTGCGCCTCAGCCCGCGAAGATTTCATCCAGCTTCTCCTTCACCGGGCCGGGCAGGGCCACCGCGTGCTCGATGGGGCCGCCGCCGGGGCCGCTGTGCTCCACCTGGTCCTTGAACAGCCCCGCGTGCTGGCCCAGCTTGAAGAGCGCCCCCACCTTGTCGTAGAGGCGCACCCGGCGGTGCACCCCGTGCTTGGTGGGCTGGGCGCTTATCTCCTGGATGGCGGCCATGGCCCCCTTTGGGAGCTCTTCAGGCGGCACAAAGGTGAGGTTGCCGTCCTGGTCCCAGCGCACATAGTCCCCGATGCGGGCAAAGCCGATCCGGGCCAGCTCGTCCAGCACCGCCTGGCCGTCCAGCCAGCACTGGCGGGCGCGCGCGTCCAGAAGCTCGTGGAAAAGGTCGTAGAGATGGGGCTTGCGGGAGGAATCCCTACTTTTCCCTATCCAGGAAGCAGCCTGCTTGAGCGCGGTGGATTCGGAATAGCCCGCCGCGCGGGCCGCGCGGGCCGCGTTGAAGTCGATCATGTACTCCAGCAGGAAGATTCTTTCCTTGGGCGAGCAGCCCGACCAATCGACCATCGGCGTCTCCCTGGGCGGTGAATGGCTCCGCCCCTGGGCGCCAGTATTAGCCGAGCACCGCAAAAGACTAAAAGAGGGTAGCGTCTCAAATGTCGCGTTATGTCGCGCTATGTATCAAGATGCACCTAAACTTTTCACGTGGAACGGGTTGGAATCGGGGAACGGGTCCAGATGTTGCTGGTGGGCGAAACGCTGGACCTCCGGCTTGGGGTAGCGGTAGTGCCGCAAGAGCTCGCTGCGCTTGAGCAGCCCGGCGGCCACTAAGCCGTTGAGGGTTCGCCGGTCCAGGTTGAACAGATCCAGCACTTGGCGTGTGGTCAGCACATGCGGCGCGTCGTGCCAGGAGCGCCACTCGGCCACCGGCTTACGAGCCATGGCGCCACCTCCACAGGCCCCAGAAGGTGCCCAGGGCGTACACCGCGAAAAGGAGCGCCTGCCAGGGCAGGCCGGCGCGCAGGTTCAGAATCACGAACACGGGATTGCTCACCGCCCAGGGCACCAGGGCCCAGCCCCGGCCGGGAAAGGCCAGCACCAGCACATAACCAACCAGCGCCACCACCGAGGCGCACCAACCCAAGGCTTGGGCTCCCAAAGGGGGCCGGGCGGCGGCGGTCTGCGTCTCGTGGCTGTCTTGCGGCCCCCCGCGCGCTTCGCCCCCGGCGGCACGCCGGCCCAGGACCTGGGTTCCCAAAGGGGGCCGGGCGGCGGTGTCCTGCGTCTCGTGGCTCCCTTGCGGCCCCCCGCGCGCTCTGCCCCCGGCGGCACGCCGGCCCAATGTCTGCATCAGACTACCCACCAGTCGTCAGCCCCCAGGCAGCGGAAGTCCGGCCCGCGCAGCTCCACCCCCCGGAAGTTGCCCATGATGCGGCTCATGACCCGCTCGTGGGGGTCGCCCAGGAGCTCGTCCATCTCGGCCAGAGCGCAGTTGGTGGTGATGATGGTGGGCTTCTTGAACTTGATGCGATGGTCCAGCAACCCGAAAACTATTTTCTGCATCCAGGGCCGCAGAGGCTCGGCCCCCAGCTCGTCCAGCACCAGCACCTCCACCTCCCGGGAACGGCGCGCCAGGTCCCGGGCCCGGCCGTCCTGGTTCCAGGTGCGCTTGGTGTCCTCGAACAGTTCGCTGACCGATACGAACAGCCCGCTCTTGCCTTCCTGCCGGATGGCGGACTCCAGGATGCAGTAGGCCAGCACCGTCTTGCCCCGGCCGGTGCGGCCCTTGAGGTAGAGCCCCTTGCGGCTGCCGGGCGGCCAGGTGCGGCAGAAGGTGGCCGCCTGGAGCCAGGTCGTGAAGTCGTCCGGCCCCAGGAGCCGCCGGGCCTCGGCCTCGGCGCGCTCAAAGGTCCAGCCCTCGGCCTCGGGCGGCATGCCCGCCGCCCGGAGCAGCCGGCGCCGCTTTTGCTCCTGCCGGCGCGCTTCCTCGCGCGCCTCTTGCTCCGCCTCGCAGGCGGCGCAAATCGCAGGCACGTACCAGCTCGGCTGCACCCCGAACCAGATCGGCTGGACCTCGCCCCCGCACTCGGTGCACCTGCCCGGCGCCGGCCGGGGCGGTCTTTGCCTTTGGGTCTCACCGGTCAAACTTGGCATAGTTCGACTCCTTGCCCGGCGTCATCCTCCGCCTTCCCTGCCTTTCCTGCTTCCCCGCTTTCCGCCCTCCCCGCCTCCCGCCACGTCCGCCGGGGCCGGCCCGCTGTGGGGGGGGTAGGGGGGGGTTAGGTTCAGGTTCAGGTTCAGGAAGGGGAAATTTGCGAAAGTCGGATCCCCCATCGATGGGGCATCCGGGTTTCGCAAATTTCGCCGGGTTATCCATTTTATGGTTATAGGCCGCCTCGGCCTTCACCGTTTCGGTCATATCGGATGGGGCATCCGGGGTTGAACCGGAGTTGCCCTGCTCCTGTTCAACCTCGGCCAAGAGCGTATCCCCCATCGATGGGGCATCCGGGTTTGGCGCGTTTTGCCCCAGACCGCCCGGCTCGGACCGGCCGGAAGGGGGCCGGGCGGCGGTGTCCTGCGCTTCGTGGCCGCCTTGCGGCTCCCCGCGCGCTATGCCCCCGGCGGCACGCCGGCCGAGCCGCTCCTGCCAGGCCTTCAGGTGGTTCGCCATGGCGGCCAGCACCGCCTCGGCCTTGGCGCCCGACATGGCGGCCCCTGCCTCGGCCAGGCCGGTCCAAAGATGCTCCACCACCGGCCGCAGCACCGGCGAGGGAGGGAAGTCCTCCAGGGCCTTGATGGCCCCTTGCAAGCTCTTGATGCCGCTGATGGGGCTGTGCTCGTACTGCACGGTCACGAACAAGACCCGCTGCTCCGGGTCGTAGAGCACCAGGCCGGCCTTCACCAGTTCCTCCAGGGTCTCTCGGGCCTGCTGGACGCTCCAACCCGGCAGGAAGGGCAGCACGTCCTGGGGCCGGAAGCGGCGCAGGCCCAACAGGGTGCGCCCCGGCCCGTGGAAGCAGAACATGAACAAACGGAAGGCGCGGTCCGAAAGCCCCTCCAGGCGCGGGTCATACCAAAGCTGATCTCCCCGAATGGTGCAGTATCCGGCCACTCAATCCCCCAATGACCTGATCGTGGACTTGAAGTAATAGCTCTTTCCCAAAGGCAGCTTGGCCCCGTCGATCACCAGCCCATAACCCAGGCGCTCCAGCTCCTCCTGCACCTGCCGCCGCATGGCCGGCAGCCCTGCGCATAGGCCCTCCCGGGCCCGCTCCGGCAGGCCCGGCGGCAGGCTGGTTCGGGGGTTCAGCATCCCGAGGCTGAAGCTGTCCACCACCGGCGCCAGCTCGCGCACCATGTCCTTCACCTGGCCGGGATACAGGATGGGTTCCAGGCTCACCCAGGTGTGGAGCCCGGCCCGGCGGGCCTCGGCCAGGGCGGCCATCCGCTCGACGGGCGGCGCGGCCCGGGGCTCCCACACCCGGGCCAGGTCGGGATCCAGGGTGGTGAAGCTCTGGCCGAACCAGTGGCGGCCGGGGTGGCGGGAAAGCAGGTCCAGGTCCTGGCAGGCGGCCAGGCCGGCCTTGCTCAGGAGCTTTACGCTGATCCCCGCCCCCGCCAGGATCTCCACCGCCCGCCGGGTAACCAAGAGCAGGTCCTGGGCTCCAGCGGCACGCTGGCCCAGGGCCTGGGCTCCCAAAGGGGGCCGGGCGGCGGTGTCCTGCGTTTCGTGGCCGCCTTGCGGCCCCCCGCGCGCTTTGCCTCCAGCGGCACGCTGGCCCAGGGCCTGGGTTCCCAAAGGGGGCCGGGCGGCGGTGTCCTGGGTTTCGTGGCCGCCTTGCGGCTCCCCGCCCGCTTCGCCTCCAGCGGCACGCTGGTAGGGGTCGCAGAAGTATCGCAGGGTGAAGCAGAGCAACACCGGCCCGGGCGGCGGGTCGAAAAGCCCCCGCCGGTTGGCCAAGGCCGCGGCCTCGCGCTCCAGGGCCTCCAGCACCCCCTCTCTGCTGGGCATGGCGCGCTGATCGGCGTAGCAGTACAGGCAGCCGTGGGCGCAGCCGGTGAAGAGGTTCACCGCCAGGAGCGCATACTCCCGCGCCAGGCCGGTGGGGGCGTATATGGCCTTCATGGCCGCGCCCCTTGGAGCCCGCCCGGCTGGCCTGCTATCATGGCCGAGACGCACCCCCTCCCCCGTCCCCGGCAACCGCGCCACCCAAAGCCGGAAGCAGCCCAGGAGGATGAGGAATGTCCGAACAGGAAACACCCCGCAGACCGGAAGATTCTCAATTTACCTGCCTGTGGAAAGGGGTGCAGCCCACAAAAGAAGAGCTGGAAGATATACTGTGCGAGCATAAAACTTGGTTTTACCAGAGCTACATTCACGCCAAACAGCAGGGCAGGGTACCCCCACCAGTGCCACATGACCTGTCCGGTGTTGTCCTCGATGAGAAACTCTCTGAGGAGATGGTTAGCGTCGATCTGCATAAAGCAGATTTGCGTTGCATCAATCTTTCGGGTGCCAGGCTGGGATATGCAAACTTGCGCAAAGCCAAGCTGGGAGGCGCCAATCTTTCTGGTGCCAAGTTGGACAATGCCGATTTGACTGAGGCGGATCTTGAAGGAACGGAAATCTATGGTTTTTGTATTAAGGCTGCCGACCTTTCTTCTGCTGATTTGACGCGAGCTGAGATGAATGACTGTAAGCTGAACAACGTCAACCTTCACAATACCAAACTTTGTTCCGCATCGCTTAGCAGAGCCAGGCTGATTGGCGCCAACCTTTCTGGTGCTAATTTGTGCTACGCCAACCTGGACGACACCGAACTTTCTGACGCCGACCTGCGCGGAGCCGACTTGCAAAGCGCCAATCTCTCCGGCGCGAATGTTTTCAGAGTAAAATACGATCTCAAGAAGACAAGATTCCTGGGCTGCCGGGTGGCCACCTGTTATGGCAGCCAGCGCTTCAAGCGCGACGCCCAGGACGGGGATTTCCTGGAAGAGATGCAGCTCACCCGCAAGGGCAAGGTGCTCTATCGGCTTTGGTGGCTCACCTGCGACTGCGGGCGCAGCTTTTTGCTGTGGGCGTTTTGGTCTCTCATCTTGGCCGCGGGTTTTGCCGCTGCGTTCCATTTCCTTCTGGGGCCGGATGCCTTTGATGTCCACCGGGTAACAATGAACGGCGTTGAGCACGGCCTGCCCAAGAACTTCTGGACCATGCTCTATTACAGCGTGGTCACCTTCACCACCCTGGGCTTCGGCGACGTGGTGCCCTTGACACCCGCCGCAGCTTGGTGGGTCATGGCTGAGGTGGTCGTGGGCTACATAATGCTGGGCGGCCTCATATCCATCCTGGCCACCAAGCTTGCCCGCCGGAGCTGAGGGCATCATTCCCTTCCGCCCCTCCTGGGCCGGCGTGCCGCCGGGGGCATAGCGGGCGGGGGGCCGCAGAGAAGTTCCCATACCTAGCCCGCCGCCGCCCGGCCCACTTTGGGAGCCCAAGCCCTGGGCCGGCGTGCCGCCGGGGGCAAAGCGCGCGGGGGGCCGCAAACTGGTCCCGCAGCCTGACCCACCGCCGGCCGGCCCACTTTGGGAACCCAGGCCCTGGGCCGGCGCTGGTTCCGGGGTCCGGGGGGCGGTGGCCCCGGAAACAGCGCCGGCCTGGCATCAGGCGATGACCTGGACATTCTCCACCCCGGCCTCGGCCAGGCGGAACTCCAGCTCGGCCTGGACATTCTTCATGGCCGCCATCCGCCAGGCGCCGCCGCCGTCCAGCTCGGCCAGGGTAAACTTCGCCTTGTCCATGCGCTTGCTCCCTTCCGGGCTCATTCAAGCCCGTCCTCGTCGTCGCGGGTCCAGTCCAGGCATTGGAAAAAGACTTTCAGCACCACCACCACCGCCAAACCCAGGGCGGCCAGCATGAGGACCTCCCTCATGCCGCCGCTCCGTCGGCCGGTTGTGGTTCGGCCAGGCGCTCCGGCCCGGGGCATCTCCGGCATGCATCCAGGGAGATGCCACCGGGGCGCCTGGAATGCTTCCGCTGCGCCATCTCGCGGCGGCGCTCGCAGCCCTCCTTTGATGTGAGCAGCGTTCCCAGCTCCGGGCAGCGCCAGCGGAAAATCGATGCCTCCTTTGTGGTCATGGGGTCATGGCCTCCAGGCGCGCGATGTTCGCCAAGGCCTTATCGAGGTGGCTCTTGCACCGCCGGCAGAACCGCCCGCTATCCAGGGGATTAGAGAGATTCTTCACGGCGAGCCATCCGTGGGTATCCCTTCTGATCTGGTGCGTCGGCAGGAGCACCCCGCAGGCTGTGTAGCAACTGGCTGAGTTCCACAGATGCCAAACGCCTGTCCAGTTTTGAGCGATTGCGATCATGCGTCATCTCCGGTAATGCCCAGCCGCTCCGTTACGCCCGGCCGGGGAAGGGGTTTGGAAAGAACCCTCCTTGGGGCCGGGCTGCGGCGGTTTGCATCTCGTGGCGCCCATGCGGCTCCCCGCCCGCTATGCCCCCAGTGGCACACTGGAGGCAGCGGCCCTGCACCTCGGCCAAGGCCGCGCCGCATTCAATGCACACCAAGAGCAGCTCCCCCTTGGCGCGCAGCGCCTTTTCGCCCCAAAAGGCCAGCCCCTGGCCCTGGCGCATGGCCTGGTCCAGGGAGCGGCCGAACTCCTCCAGCTCCTCCCGGCTCCGGGCCAGGCGGTTCACCGGCAGCCAACCGCCCCGGTAGCGCACCCAAGCCCTGGGCCGGGCTCCCGCTGAGGGGATGAGTATTGCCTGCCTCACGTGTTCCCCTTTCCGGGCGCGGCGGGAAGGGAAAAGCGCCACTCATTCCAAGCCCGCCGGCCCAAGGTTAGGGTTGTCGAAAAGTGGCCTGCCTCTTCAGGGGCCGGGCGGCCATCCCCGGCCCGACACCCCGGGGCCCAGCCGCGCGTTGCGCCTCCTGCGCGCCGCGCCCGCGGGGTGTTTCGGCGTTGGGTGAGGGGGGAACAACGCCGGATAGCCTCGATCATTCGCGCCGGCCCTCGCGCGCCGCCAGGGCGCTCAAATGCACCCGCAGGCGGCTGAGCACGGAGACCACCCGCATGAGCTTTTGCAGGCTTTCCCGGGCCTCGGCCGGGGTGATGCCCGCGCCGCCGTCGGACCCCGGGGAGGTGACCTTGGCCAGGGCCTTCATCCAGCCCCCGAACTCCTCCAGGGCCCGCGAGGCCTCCACCAGCACCGCCTCGATATCGCCCTCCTGGGCGGGCAGCTCGTAGGCCACCCGGCCCAGGGCGGTTTCTATGTAGTCCAGGGACTCCAGCACCCCGGTCTCGGCCAGGCACAAGGCCCAGGTGATCACCCCCAGCTTGCCGTGGGTCAGGTCGGGGTTCAGCTCGGCGTCCAGGGTGGTGGGGTGCTTGCCCACCCGCCGGGCCAGCTCCTTGATGGTGAGCCCGGCCCGTTCCGGCATCTCCCAGATGAGCTGGCTCAAGAGCTCTGGATTGAACAGGAAGGTCATTGCTGGTTCGCCTCCCGCCTTTCCGCCTAGCGGTCCGCTTGGCTAACTAATGGAAAATCTCCGGTCTTTGCCGCATGATTCACTTGTCTAGGCCGCCCTGGGCGTATTACAATGTGCCCCGACCAAGGCCCGGGCCTGGGCCAAGGCCACCCGGCGGCAAAAGTCGCTGAGGGTGCGTTCCTCCTTGGCGGCCGCGCGCTCCAAAAGGGCGCGCTCCTGGGCCGTGGTCCTGAACCGCACGTGCTTGTCCCTGTTGGCTGGCATGGCATCCTCCCCAGGGCCTGGGTTCTCAAAGGGGGCTGGGCGGGGGTGGCCAGCGTGCCGTGACTTCCCTGCGGTCCTCCGCGCGTTATGCCCCCCGGGGCACGCTGGCGAGTGTGGTTCAAAGTATTACACACGTTAGACGAGTGTTGTCAATACTAAAATACGTTCAACGAGCATTTGATTGAAAACTCCAGGGGACAGAATACGTTACGCGAGGAAGAAGGCCGGGCTGAGCCAAGCCCAGCTTGCAAAACTTGTAAGGACTGGACCGGGAACTATTGGCGACAAGGAGAAAAACAGGGGGAAACCCAGTGGCCCCTTATTGGTGGCAATAGAATATGTCACAGGCTATTCGGCGCAATGGTTGGCCACAGGCAAAGGCGAGCCGCTCGCTGAACGGTCACCGCTCGCCGCTGCGGAGCAGGCGGGGTACGTGAGCGTACGCCTTCCCCGGGGCGATACCGGCCCGGTCACAGAGGACCAGCTGGACTTGTTGGAGCGAGTGCTGGTCATCCTGCGCTGCCCGCCGGAACGGGGGGATTGGGCGGATGCCCTGGTCAAAAACATCAATATGTTCTACAGGGGGGTACAACAGTCCAACGTGCTGGCGGGACCGAAGAGGGACAAGGCTGCGAGCGACAGCTAGAACAGTTCGCAGCCTTTCGGGGGGTGGTGGATATCGGGGTCCGCGAGAAACCCAAACAATTGAGACTCGCACCACTTAAGGGTTCCGCCGCGGACCGCGAGATCACGGACCTTGCCCTTTGGGCCGCGGCCAAGCACCGCGAGTGGCAGGAGTTGTTTCCAGACAGCGATTAGCACCGGGGGGAGAAATTGGAAGAAGTTGCCAGATATTTGTTCTGCAATAGGTGTGCGCTGGATTAGGTATCCTCGTTTTTTGTGGAGCATGTGAAGTTAATTTTACTCATTAGTTAGCTGGGGGGCTTAAATATGGGGGGTACGGCAATTGCGGAACAGGTGAAGGTTACCCGTTCCCATAGATACCAGACTATACCCCCTGCCATTCTTGGCTTTTGGCTGCTCTGTATCCTCACCTGCCTTATATATCTAATCATCGCCTTTTCCGCTCCGGTGCTTTCTTATCTCCAATCTCCGGCAACGGATATCGCGTACAAGTTAGGTAGGACCTTGTGCGTGCAACGTCCGTCTCGCTGCCTATGGATATTTAACGACCATACCGCCTTGTGCGCCAAGTGCATTGGGCAGTATTCCGGCTTCATGGTGGTAGCCATAATCGCCTGCCTATCTAAAAAATGGAGGCCTAAATTATTCCTGGGCATTAGTTGCTTGCTTGTGTCTTTTGCCGTGTGGAGCCACAGCATATACCGGTCGATCTTCGGGGGGATGCTAGCCCCTCTTGGGTTGAGTCTGGTGCTGGGGTTGCTGGCTGGATGTTCGCTAGCCATCGCCATCTGGTCCGTGTTCTTCAAGTGGGAGGATAAAGTGATGTGGTTTTTTAAGAAAGCCTGGCTGGTTATTTTAGTGCTGGTATTTGGCTTGCATTGCCTGGGTTTTGCAAGTGCTTTTGCCGCCGATAAAGGCAAGGAGCAGCCCGAAGAGATTAAAGTGCCTTCCGGCACGCCGGTTATCCTTGAGGTGGAAACAGGGTTTTCCACTGATGAAGTAAAGGAAGGAGACACCATCGCCCTTTTGGTTCAACGCCCCGTGCGTGTGAATCGGGTGGTGGTAATACGGCAGGGGGTGGCCGCCCGAGCCAAGATTATCTCTGCCAGGGCTGCGTCTGGCTGGGGTGGGGCTGGAGAGATCTCCTTGGATATACGTTCCGTGCCAGCGGTGGACGGTTCCGAGATAATGTTGCGCGGCCGGGCCACCCGGCGCGGAGAAACTGAACATGGCACCGCAACAGCCCTGGGCGTGGGAGCAGGCGTGCTCTGTTTGCCTCTGGCCGTAACCGGTTTCGCCGTTAAAGGTGAAGAAGGCAAGTTCCCCATTGGGTATGAGATAGTGGCTTACACGGCCGGGGACCACTTTGTGCAGATATTGCCAGAAGAGGAAAGCAAAGCCATAGCGAAGGAGCAAAAAGAAGAGGCCCAAAAGACCTCTGAGCAGTTCAAAAAGCATATTGAAGAAATAAGAAAGAAGAAAGAAGAAGAGGCTCAAAAGATGAACGAAGAGAACTTCTAGACGCAAACCAGGGCATAGGTAGGTCCATATTAATTATAAACGTAAATTAATAGGAGGCGGGTCTATGAAAAAATGGCACTTCTTTGTCTTAGTGGCTGCAGTATTGCTGGCCGGTTTTTTGGGAGGGATAGTCGGTAACCAGATTCACTCCGCCACTGCATGTCAGCAGTTGGGGCGCACTTATGAGCAGGAAAAAGCCGTATTGGAGGAGTTCAAGCAGCGTATGGATCAAGACTATGACACCTCCAATGCAGGCGACACTTATACCGCGCGCTCTTGGCAGGTGCTTTCTAATAACGGGGAGCTTAGAGGGTTCTTTTCTTATAGCCCCAGCTTCAACAGCGTGGATCTGTTCATGATGGACGAGATGGGCAACATCAGGACCGTGTTAACGGTTGATCCCAAGTATGGTCACTACATCAAGCTTTACGATGCCAACGGCAGGGTAAGCTTCTACGCACCTTAATCCCACGTCGGCACAGTGGCAGATTTAGGAGAGCGCCCCTAAAAATGGCGCTCTCCTTCTTGCCCCCCCAACAAGTAATTGACAAGCGCCCCCCCGCTTCCGGCTATGAGGCTGGTTGGTAGTTTTGCCGCGCGGCCAATAAAAGCAAAGGAGTCTGATTTATGGAAAATCATGAGTGGGAACTATACAGACTTAAAGTCAATAAACTTGCACATTTTGAGCTGCTATTGGCCGGAGCACATACGGTCTTTTTGACTGCAATATATTTTATTTTAAGAGGTCAAATTATTAGTGAGTTTCATTTGCTGGCAGGAGCATTTGTTGTTATTCTACTTGGTGTAGTGTGTATGGCCTTAAATTCTATAGTGGGATTACAGTTAATAGATATTGGACAAATTGAAAGTCAGCACAAGATCCAAAACATACTTTGGGATGGACAGCAATTTGTCAAACGTTTTAAAAATCCATCCACTGCCAAGAAAGTAGCCAACTGTATCTTTGCCATGCCATATATGTTGATGTCAGTAGTAATGGTTGCTTTACCTACTAAAACATCTCTTTCTAGCGGTTTAAAAGTTTTTATTGTTATTCTTGTCTTGCTCATCATAGTTATTACATTTTTTCGGTGGTTTAAAGAACCAATGACTAAAATTCCGCAAGAACTCGAACAAATGCTTGATAATTATAACGCTAAGATGGATAAGTAGTGCCCAAAACTACCCTTGCCATAGATTTTGGTTCCGCCTATATCGGCGTGGCCCTGGTGCGTCACCAGGACGGCGAAAACCAGCCCCTGTTTTATGGCACCCTCACCTATGATGCCCAGCAGCTCAAGAAGGCGCTGGGGCCCCGCCCCCAGCTCCGGCGGATGCGCCGCACCCGCAAGACCAAGAAGGCCCGCCTGCGGCGGCTTGAAGCCAGCCTGCGCGCCCTGGGCCTGGACGCAGACACCACGGCTCACTTGGTGCGCTACTGCCGCCGGCGCGGCTGGAAATCCTTGTTTGGGGAAAAGGTTCAAGCGTCCAAGCGCAAGAAAAAAGACGAAGAGGAAATCATCTTCCGCTTCTCCCGCGAGGAGTTCTTCGCGGCCTTGGAAAAGGAAATCGCCGCCCGAGTGCCCCAGGAACTCAGGGCAAGGGTGGTGGACACCTGCGCCAAGGTGCTGAACCGCCCGGGCGATCCCTTCCAGGAAGTCCGCCTCATCCGCATACACAACCGGGGCTCTTCCCGCTGCGCCTGGGAGGGCTGCCAGCGGGTGACCCCCCGGCGCGACAACGCCCTTAGGGACGCCCTGGCCCAGTTTGTCTACGCCATCATAGACCTGGACAAGGTGCGGGCGGATGACAGGCTGCGAGAAACCATCGACGCCGCCCTGACCAAGGCGGCGGAGCTGGGCAAACGCCTCCGCCGCGTGGCCGGCCAGGACCCCAAACACGAGCGCCAGATCCTCCTGAGGCGTCTCCGCAAGGAGATGAAGCCCATAAAGGAGCTGGCCAACCAGGCCACCTGGAAACAGAACTACGAAAACATCAAAAACCTCCTGGACAAGAGCCAGGGCCGCAACCGCTACTGCCGGGAGCACAGCCGCCAGTACGTGGAGTTCTTGCTCCAGGGAAAGCCGGTTCCCTTCAAGGCATCCCTGACCGAAAAGGGCATCGTCTCCCGCCGGCAGGAGGTTCTTTTCCAAAAAATCTGGCGCTACCTGGAGGCCAGGCTGTTGCCCCTGGCCCCCGAGGGGATCGACCGCGTGATAGTGGAGAGGGTGGCCTTCGATCTCCTGGCCGGCACCTACAAGCAGCGCCAAAAACTGGGCGACAAGGACCTGGAAGCAATGTACCAGCATGGCCCTCGCCGCGGGTTCGAGAACACCCTGGCCATGCTCAAGGAAGAATTCGGCGGCCTCTGCGCCTATTGCGGCCAGCCCAGGGGGGACATCCTGGAGCGCGAACACATCCTGCCCCGGCGAGAGTTTGTTTTCGATAGCTACCTCAACCTGGTGCCAGCCTGCCCCCACTGCAACCGCATGCTCAAGGCCGGCAACCCGCCCAGCGGCAACAGCCTTACCATTCATGAAAATGCCTACCAGGCCTATGTTGATTACCTTAACAAGGAGTTCAAGAACAAGCCGCCGCACCTTTTCCACACCATGAAAAAGGGCATCCTCAAACTGATGTGCCAGCCTGAAAGGGTGTGGGAGGCAGAGCAGTACTTGGCCCTGATCGCCAAGAACCTTTCGGAGATTACCGGCACCCAGCGCGGCCCCAGGCCCTTGGCCCGCTACCTGTGCGAGAAGCTGCGCCAACACTATGGCAAGAGGCCCCAGGTGGCCTTCAGGAGCGGGCGCCACACGGCCCTGTGGCGGGAGGCGGCCTATCCTGATTTCGACAAGCTGCGCGAGAAAGAAGAAGGCGGCGTCATCAATCACGCCCTGGACGCCCTCATCCTAGCCTGCAAGCTGCCCGCGCCCCGCGATCAATTGGAAGCACTGAACCTGCGCCCCAGGGACCTCAAGGCCTGGACCGCTGCGGTGGCCCAGGCAGCACCGCCGCCCGGCCCCCATGGCGTGCCAGAGGCTCCGGAGCCAGACTTCATTACGCCCGGCTTCGAGGAGCTCCTGGCGGGAAACTGCGTAAAGGTGAACCTGGCCTTGTTCAACTGGAACCGCAAAGACAAAAGCGTGCACCGGCAGGATGTGTACGGCTGGCACCAGGAAAAGAAGGTGCCCACCAAGCGCCAGGCAGCCTCCGAACTGGCCGCGGAGCTCAAGAAGGCCGGCAAGAAGAAGGCGGCCAAGATCATCGAGTCGGTGATCCACCCCGGGCTCAGGGCAACCCTGGAGGCCGCTGCCCAGGGCGACCAGCCCGGCCAGGCCGCGGCTCAAGCCTTGGCGCAATGGCTCCGCAAGTCCCTGCGCGGCTCCCTGCGGCGGGCCAGGTTTTCCAGCCACCCGGCCGACCAGCGGCGCAGGCAGCTTTTGCAAGACTTCGTGGACGGCAAGGAAGAAACCATCCCTGCCATCGTGGGGGTGGCTCGGCTCCGTGCCGATGCCACCGGCAAGGCCGACCTGGAGCGGGTGGAGCCCGCCACCGGCCGCCGGATACATCGCTACGTGGCCGACCCCGCCAACATCGCCAAGATAGTGGGCTACAAGGCTGTGGAGGGAAAGGTGGACCGGAGTAGTCCCCTGGTGCTCGACTGGCGGCAGAGCTGGGCCTTGCTGCCGGCCCTGGGCCAGCTGCCTCCCGTGCCCGAAGGGCCGCTCAGGGGGCGCGCCTTGGGCCAGCCCCGGCCGGGGCGGAAGGAATGGTTCGCCGCCCTGGAGGCCTACCTGGCCTCGCTAGGGGTGGTGGAGTATGCCTTGGTAAGCCAAGGCTGCGTGCTGCTGTACGAGGATGGGAGCCAAAGATATCTACGCAACTTCTCCACGTCCAAGGATCAAGGGGGGTTCAAAAATGCTTTTTTGCGTGGTATCGTGGCTTTGCGACGATCGCCCCTGACCGATAGTGTGATCCCCAACAAAAAACTGGGATGATCCTTGGGGCCTTGGTTCTATGACAATCGAATAGTGTTTCAGACGCTCAGGCAGAAGTTGAAAAGAGCATCCGCTGGGAAGTCCACTCCGGGTTAGGGCAGACCCGGCTCTTGGCGCCCCCTTGGCTTCGGCTCTGGGGGAAAGCTTCCCAGCATGTCCCTTGGACAGGATGTGAGCCCCTTGTTATTTTTGGGTGGCCGGACATAAAGCTGTTGTCCGGGGCCTGAGCCGGTTTCAACCACCCTTAGCGTTTCGACTCGATAGCGACACCCAAGAGCTTATAACCCCCACACGCGGGTGGGGTTTCAACGACCCTTAGCGTTTCGACTCGATAGCGACACCCAAGAGCTTATAACCCCCACACGCGGGTGGGGTTTCAACGACCCTGAGCTTTTCGACTCGATAGCGACAGCTATGCCTTTTTTCGGTCAATAAACAACCGTTTAGACACTGCAAAACGCCAATCCCGGACCCAAAGGCCAACTTTGCGGTGGCTTCTTTTGGCCCAGAAAGGTTAACCACCTACCGTTATTAAAAACCTCTCCCAACGCCGACCTCCTGGGAATTTTCCCAGCGCTTGGGGTCCGCGTTTCCCTCCCGCCCCGCAACAAATAATTGACAAGCGCCCTCGCCCCCGGCTATCTTGAAGATGCCACTCATTCCAAGCCCGTCGGCCCATCTCGGAGCGATCCGGAGATGGGCGTTTTTTGTTTGCCCCCCGCCGTCGTGGGGCGGCCGGATAATTGCCCGTGGCGTTGATCATGCGCGGCCGCCCGGACATAGCACCGCGCTGGTTGACGCTGGCTCAAGCCCGCGCATATAGTGGGCTGGGCAGAGACACGCTGCGGCGCCTGGCCGATGAAGGCCAAATCAGGTGCGGACGCACCCCGGGAGGACACCGGCGCTGGGACCGGGAAAGCATAGATGAGTACTTCGGCCAGGACCGTGAAATCCTGGCCATCGCAGAGAGCCTGGGCCTGTGAAGCGGAGGGCCCCCATGTACCCCAGACTGTTCAAGCGGCCGGATTCTGGCCGCTGGTACATTGAGCTTGACCGGAACGTCAAGCGCAGCCTGCGGACCAAGGACAAGGCCACGGCCCGCAAAAGGTTCAACGCGATCCGCAAGAAGTGGGCCGCAGGCCAGCTCGCCCACCTCCTGGGTGAGTCCAAGGTCACCCTGGGCGAGTACCTGAAGGAGTACGAGGCTTGGGCCGAGCTGAACCTGCCCAGGTCCACTTGCCGGGCCAACCTGCTGGCCCTGCGCCAACTGCGGGACGTGGCCGGCGGCTCCACCCGGCTGGCCGCCATCACCCTGCGCGAGCTGGATGCCATGGTCACCGCCTGCCGCAAGCGCGGACTGAAGGCGGCCTCCATCAACAACTACATCCGCCACGCCCGCGCCGCCCTGAACAAAGCGGTGGAGTGGAATTACCTCAAGCGCAATCCCTTGGCCGGGGCCAAGGAGCTCCGGATAGAGCGGCGGCAGCCGGCCTTCATACCCGACCCCAAAGAAATCAGCCGGGTGCTGGCCTCCATCGAGGACATGGACCTGCGGCACTTGGCTACAGCCTACATCGCCACCGGCCGGCGCCGATCCGAGCTCCTGCGCTTGGCCTGGGATGACGTGGACCTGAAGAACGGGCGCTACCTGATCCGGCGCAGCAAGGCCCACCTGAGCAGGTGGTATCCCATCAACGCCACCTTCCGGGCCGTGCTCGAGGCCATCGGCCCGGGCAAGGGGCGGGTCTTCTCCCGCTGGTCGCACCCGGACACCATCAGCCACAAGATCAAGGAGGCCCTGATAGCCGGCGGCTATCCCAACCTCACCCTGCACTCTCTGCGCCACACCTTCGCCTCCCACGCCATCATGCAGGGGCGGACCCTCAAGGCAGTGCAGGACCTCCTGGGCCACACCGAGGCCCGGACCACCGAGATATACGCCCACTTGGCAGACGACTACCTGAGCGAAGCAGCCGAAATCTACCTCGGCCCCGTGGACCTAATCGCGCCCAAATCGCGCCCAAAATCTTCTAAGGGATTGAAATAACTAAGGCCTTCAACTGATTACGAATCAGCTGCTCTACCCCTGAGCTACGCCGGCTATTTGGCGGAAATCACTTATACACCGGCCGCTTGTCCCGGTCAAGACGTAGGGTGGAAGCGCCTGGAATCTCCTGGAAACGGCTTTTGACACCGGCCTTGTTTCTGGGATCGGCCCTTCGCCCCAAGCCAAAAGGGGCGTCTCCGGCCCTTGGCTGGAGACGCCCCTTTGGTTTCAGTCCACCAGGTCCTAGGTGCCCATGTCCCAGGAGTTGAGGTACTTCTCCTGCTCCGGGGTGAGGGTGTCGATGCTCACGCCCAAGGCGGCCAGCTTGAGCCGGGCCACCTCGGCGTCGATGTCCGCGGGCACGCCGTAAACCTTGTTCTCCAGCTTGCCAGCCTGGCGCTTCATGTAGGCCGCGCAGAGGGCCTGGTTGGCGAAGCTCATGTCCATCACGCTGGAGGGGTGCCCCTCGGCGGCGGCCAGGTTTATCAGCCGCCCTTCGCCCAGCACGTACAGGTGAGAGCCGCTGGGCAGGGTGAACTCCTCCACGAAGTCGCGAATCTGGCGGCGGCTGGTGGCCAGCTTGGCCAGGCCCTCCAGGTCCAGCTCCACGTTGAAGTGGCCGGAGTTGGCCACGATGGCGCCGTCCTTCATCACCTCGAAGTGCTCGGCGCGGATCACGTTGATGTCGCCGGTCACGGTGCAGAAGAAGTCGCCCACCTTGGCGGCCTCGGCAATGGGCATCACCTGGTAGCCGTCCATCACCGCCTCCAGGGCGCGCAGGGGGTCCACCTCGGTGACGATTACCTTGGCGCCCAGCCCGTTGGCCCGCATGGCCACGCCGCGGCCGCACCAGCCATAGCCGCACACCACGAAGGTGGAGCCGGCTATGAGGCGGTTGGTGGCGCGGATTATGCCGTCGATGGTGCTCTGGCCGGTGCCGTAGCGGTTGTCGAACAGGTGCTTGGTGCCGGCGTCGTTCACCGCCACGATGGGGTAGCCCAGCACCCCGTCGGCGGCCATGGCCCGCAGGCGGATCACGCCGGTGGTGGTTTCCTCGGTGCCGCCGATCACGTGCTCCAGCAGCTCCTTGCGCTCGGAGTGGATGGAGGAGACCAGGTCGGCGCCGTCGTCCATGGTGATGTTGGGCTTGGTGTCCAGCACCGCGTGGATGTGCTTGTAGTAGGTTTCGGTGTCCTCGCCCTTGATGGCGAACACCGGGATCTGGTCGTGTACCACCAGGCTGGCGGCCACGTCGTCCTGGGTGGAGAGCGGGTTGGAGGCGCACAGGTACACCTCGGCCCCGCCGGCCTTGAGGGTGCTGGCCAGGGAGGCGGTCTCGGTGGTCACGTGCAGGCAGGCGGCCAGGGTCACCCCGGCCAGGGGCTGCTCCTTTTCGAAGCGCTCCCGGATCTGTTTGAGGACCGGCATGGAGCGGGCGGCCCACTCGATGCGCAGGCGGCCCTTGTCAGCCAGACCGGTGTCTTTCACGTCATACTGCATCGGTTACTCGCTTTATGGGGTTATGGGCGCCTCGCTGGCGCGTTTTCTATAGGCCCAGCTCGCTTTTCAGCTTTTCGGCCATGTCGGTTTCTTCCCAAGTGAAGCCCTCTTCCTCGCGGCCGAAGTGGCCGTAGGCCGCGGTCTGCTTGTAGATGGGCCGCTTGAGGTTCAGCTTGTCGATCATGGCGGCGGGGCGGAAGTCGAAGATCTTTTTGACTGCCTCGATGATCTTGGCGGTGGGCACCTTCTTGGTGCCGTAGGTGTAGACCAGGATGGAGACCGGATGGGGCACGCCGATGGCGTAGGCCACCTGCACCTCGGCCTTGGAGGCGGCGCCGGCAGCCACTATGTTCTTGGCCACGTAGCGGGCGAAGTAGGAGCCGGAGCGGTCCACCTTGGAGGGGTCCTTGCCGCTGAAGCAACCGCCGCCGTGGGAGCCCTGGCCGCCGTAGGTGTCCACGATGATCTTGCGGCCGGTGAGCCCGCAGTCGCCATGGGGCCCGCCCACCACGAAGCGGCCGGTGGTGTTGATGAAGTACTTGGTGTCGCCGTCCAGCATCTTGGCGGGGATGGTCTTTTTGATCACCTCCTCCATGATGCCTTCCTTGATGGTGGTGTACTTCACGTCGGGCGTGTGCTGGGCGGCCACCACGATGGCCTCCACCCGCTTGGGGGCGTTGTCCTGGTACTCGATGGTCACCTGGGTCTTGCCGTCAGGGCGCAGCCAGGTCAGGTTGCCGGTCTTGCGGACCTCGGCCAGGCGGCGGGCCAGCTTGTGGGCAAAGGCGATGGGCATGGGCATGAGTTCCGGGGTTTCATCGCAGGCGTAGCCGAACATGATGCCCTGGTCGCCGGCGCCCTGTTCGCCATACAGGGAGGTTTCGGCGGTGACGCCCTGGGAGATGTCGGGCGACTGCTTGTCGATGCTGGTGAGCACCGCGCAGGTCTCCCAGTCGAAGCCCATGGCGGAGTTGGTGTAGCCGATGCGGCGGATGGTGTTGCGTACGATTTCGGGGATGTCCACCCAGGTCTGGGTGGTGATCTCGCCGGCCACCATGCACATGCCGGTGGTGACCAGGGTTTCACAGGCCACCCGGCTGTCCGGGTCGTCCTTCAGCATGGCGTCCAGGATGGCGTCGGAAATCTGGTCTGCTACCTTGTCGGGGTGACCCTCGGTCACCGACTCGCTGGTGAACAGATAGTTAGCGGTAGTCATGCCTTTGTCTCTCCCTTTGGGTGCTCATCAAAAGCTAACTTAACCACCCCCCTGGAATCCTGTCAACCAGCTAGGGACAGAGATAAGAAGGCGCCAAGGGGGCCGCCGAGGGCCCGCCAAGGGGGGGGCGCCAGGGGGCCGCCAGGGGGGCGGCAGGGGGGCGCGGCAAGGGGCGGCAAGGGGGCGTCAGTTGGCCAAGTGCAGGGCAGGCTGGGACCCGGTGAGCAGGGACTTCACCCGGTTCTTATCGTCTACCAGGACCACCACCGGCTGATGCTTGGCCACCTCTGCTTCGGAAAGCCAGCAGGAGGTGACGATTATGAGCAGGTCTCCCTTTTGGCCCTTGCGCGCGGCAGCGCCGTTCAGGCAGATCACTCCGCTGCCGGCCTCTCCCGGGATGACGTAGGTCTCGAAGCGCTCGCCGTTGTTCACGTTGTAGACCTTGACCATCTCGTAGGGCAGCATGGCGGCGGCGTCCAGGAGATTCTGGTCCACGGTGAGGCTGCCTTCGTAGTCCAGGCAGGCCTCGGTGACCGTGGCCCGGTGTATCTTGGACTTCATCATGTGGCGATGCATGATTGGTATCCTTTCCGCCTCCCAGCTTCAGTCCAGGGGCGCGTTGTCGATCAAGCGGGTGTTGCCCAGCCACACGGCCAGGGCCATGCGGGCGGGGCGGTCCAGGCGGGGCAGGGGCTCCAGGCTCTCGGCGTCCACCACCTCCAGGTACTCCAGGCGGGCGCCGGGGGTGGCCTCGATCTCGGCCTGGGCCGCGCGCTTGAGCTTGACGGTGTCCTGCTCGCCGGCCTGGGCCAAGTCCCGCGCCTGGTTCAGCCCGCGCCACAGGCACAGGGCGTGTTCGCGTTCTTCCGGCGACAGGTGCTGGTTGCGGCTGCTCATGGCCAGGCCGTCTGCCTCGCGCACCGTGGGCCGGCCGATCACCTCCACCCCCAGATCCAGGTCCCGGGTCATGCGCTGGATGACCTTGAGCTGCTGGTAGTCCTTTTCGCCGAACACCGCCAGGTGGGGCTGCACCGCGTTGAAGAGCTTCAGCACCACGGTGGTCACCCCGTCGAAGTGGCCGGGCCTGAAGGCGCCGCACAGGCCCTGGGTGATGGGGCCCAGGCTCACCTTGGTCTGGAAGCCGGGAGGGTACATGGCCTCGGCGCCAGGGTAGTAGACCACGTCCACGCCGTGGGCCGCGCACAGCTCCAGGTCCGCCTGCCAGGTACGGGGGTAGCCCTTCAGGTCGTCCTCGCGGTCGAATTGCAGGGGGTTCACGAAGATGGATACCACCAGCTCGTCGCAGCGCTCGCGGGCGTAGTCCACCAGGGCCAAGTGGCCGTCGTGCAGGGCGCCCATGGTGGGCACAAAGCCTATGCGACCGCCCTGGCCGCGGACAGCGCTGGTGTGGGCGCGCATGTCGGCGGGAGTTTCTATGACAAGAGGCGTGCGGGTCACGAGCTTCCCGTCCCGGTCGCCGGGTATGCCCCGGCCAATCCAAGCGGTTGATTTTTCCAGAGCCCCGTTTCCGTGACCAAGCCCCGCCCTTTTCCTGCCCGGGGCTCGGCGCCCTCGCGCGGCGGGCTGTCTCTGGGCTCGGCCGCTGAAGGGACTCTAGCTAAATACTAACCCATGCCGGCGGTTTAGTCCACTGAGGGAAACCATCCCCCCCACCGCCGCAGCATGGTTAACATGTATGCCGGCTTGTGTCAATCGCCTGGCAAGGGGATTGGCAAACCCGGCGGCTCGCCACCCGGCCGGGCTTACCGCCAGGAGGGTAGGCCCGGGTGCATCATGACCTATTCCGGCTGCTCCGCCCGGGCGGCCCGCTCCGCGGCCTGCAAAGACCCTTGCCGGATGAGCGCAGCCACCTTTTTCATGCGCTGGGCAAACCCGGGCCTGCCGCGCGAGCCTGCCAGGGCCTTGGCTATGCGGCGGGCCGTCTGGGCCTGGTCGCTGGTGGTAACCAGCACCAGGTAGTCCTTGCCCAGCTTGGCCAGGGGGACGATGGCCAAGCCGGCGTCCTCGTCCTGGAACACATCCGCCGCCTGTCCATCCACCCCAAAGGGCGCCCGCGAAAAATTGAAGGCCCCGGGGTCGGCGTTCTTGGCCCTGACCAGGCCGGCGCCGTCCTCCCGCGTCAGGTCCACCTCGTAGATCATCACCCCCGAGGCGGGGACCCGCCGGTCCAGCTTGAAGGGCTGCCGGTTCTCCACCAGCAGATAGTGCTCGTCGCCCAGGGGAATCTTCACCCCCAGGGTCTTACCCCCCAGGGCCAGGGGCGCCAAGCGGGCCAGCTTGGTCTGGCCGGGGCGCACCACCCGCACCTGGTCCGGCCTTACATAGCCCAGCCGGATCATGGTGAACAGCGAGAAACCGGCCGGCGGCTTGCGGGGCTGGATGAAGTGCTGGCTCATGATGTCCCAGGGGCCCAGGTACACGGCGGCGTCGTGTATCTGGAAGCGCCGGCGGGGCGTGCTCTGCAGCTCGAAGTCATAGAGGTCCATCACCAGCCGCTTGCCTTCGCTCACCCCACCCAGGGCATGGGCCAAGTCATGGACCATGAAGCCCAGGTGGAAGTTCTCCGCCATGACCACCACGCCCTTTTGGAAGCTGGTGCCCCGCCGGGTCTTGATCTCCACGTAGCGGGCCCGCCCGTGCCGCACCTTGCTGAGCATGCCCGGGTTGGCGCAGTAGCAGATCATGCCATAGGCCTTGCCCGGCCTGGTGTGGGCCCGGTGCACCACGGCCACCACGTCCTGCTCCAGGATCGGCACCCCGTGCTCCTCGGCCAGGGAAAGCGCATCCCTCACCAGCTTGTAGACCCGCTCGGAGCTGACCTGGAAGTTGTAGGGGCTCAGGCGGTAGTCCTCCAGGGGGTCGGGGAGGGTGTAGGGGCCGCACATGGTCCCGTGCAACCTGGTCTGGCCGTAGGACACCACCTTGTACCAGAGAGCGGTCCTCTCGATGGCCCGGACGCGAATCTGCTCCAGGGTGAACCGGGGCTGCACGTCCGGGAAATCCACCACAATGACCAGGTAGCGCAGATCGCCCTTGGACGAGTCGGAAACCAGGCCCAGCTTGTCATCCCACTTCGCTGCGGCGGCAAGCCCAGCCCAGAGGCAGATGCATGCCAGGAAAGTAGTTATGGCTCCAAACACCTTGGACATGCCCGTTCCCTCCCGCTGAGTTGCCGGTTATGCGGCTGTCCCTTCCCCCATTTCGGGACATTCCGGTGTCTTTGGCGTACCTTGATTTTCCCTTATCCCGGAAGGTCGTGGCAAGCCTCTGGGCAGAGGATTGGGCTTGAGGTGTTTTCGGGCGGGGCCGGGGCTTGGGCCACGGCACCGCCCTCCAGCTTCAGGCCGCTGGCTGAAGTCCGCCTTGGCCGCCCGGCAGGGCGCCCACCACCCCCTTGCCCCCTAGGGGTCATGAGGTCGGGGTATCTAAGGAGGCCCTCCCGGCAGAGCCGGGAGGGAGAAGGGTTGTCTAGTCGCTTATCTCCTCTTGGGCGTACTCCGCGCTTATCGTGGGGGCGGTGTGGTAGGGACGGGCGATCATGCCTGCGGTTATGCCGCCGAGTTGTCCGGTTGCCTTGTTGTCGATCACGCTGGCCACGGAGAACTTGTGGGTGCACTTGGTCACCTTGAGCTTGGCCACCAGCTCTTCTTCTGACCCGAGCTTTTCGCCGGTGTCTGGATCTATGAGGGCTTCTCCCAGGCGAAAGACCTCCAGGGTGGTGCCCTTTTTCAGGGCGCTGCAGCCGTAGTTGAGATAGGCTGTATTCCCAGAGGCTTTTATCACCTTGATCGGGTAGATGGTGTAGGTGACCATGCGTACCACTTCCTTGATCACCTCGCGGGCCAGCTCCGCAAAGTCGCCGGTATCCATGGATATGCTCGTCCCGCGGCCGCCCATGTTCATGCCAGTTTTTTGCTTGCGGTAGGTTTCCGCCCTGACTATTTTGCCGGTGGTGGTGTCCACCAGTCTGATGTCCACCCCGAAGACCGCCCGGGCCTTGGCCAGGGAGAGACCAAAGAGCTTGGCCCCGGCGTCCTCCTTGTAGCCCGCTTCAGATATGATCCCTATGACCATGTACTTGGCGCCGATCAACTTGCCCATTTTCGCCGCCGAGCTGGCCGGTACCGCGCCGTAGGCTCCGAGCTTCTGCTCTTGGACGATCCGCTTCATGGAGGATCGCTCCACCACGTCGAATTTCCGGGTCTTGACAAAAGCCGTAATCAACATGTCGACAAAAGAGTCTGACATTGAGGGGTCTATTTGGGCCTTGTTCTCGAAAGGCGGTATGCCTATTTTTACCTTGGCCGAAGCGTGCCCTGCGCCGAAAACAAATAGAATGGCAATTATGCCCGCGATAATACAGCGTCTACTCATCGATGTGCTCCTCACTGAAAAAGGTTTTCAACTTCCATGGGTGAAGTGAATATGCTTTCACCAATTACCCATCCTTTTCCTGTTTTTTCGACCCAAACTTTACTGTCTTGTGAACCGACAAAATTATTCGAATATTCTATGCGAACCAACCAAAGGGACTTGTTGCCATAGTCTTGAATCCTGTCCAGGATTCCATAATGTATTGGCAGGCCTTTAAGCTTTTGCAGCTCATAGTATTGCCGGACGAAATCATCAAAAGACAAGCTGAAGCGCACCCGTTTGCTGACCACGCAGTACATTCGCTGGTAATCTTCTTTTGACCAAGCGCCCATGAAATAATTCAGGACCTCATAAGGAGTTTTCCGGTAGGTTATAAATCCATTTTCCAGGCACAAATCCTTGTTGCCGGCCGTGCTGGCGGATGAAACGAGAAGGATTCCAGACACTACGATCAAGAGCAGGAGCAGGAACTTTTTCATGACGCTCTTCTCTGGGCAAACCTGGAGTGAAGGGGCATGGGGGGGGCAGACCTCATTTTAGCCGTTATGACAGAGTGTTATGCCGTGGTGTAACCAGTCTGCGGGCAGCCTGGCCGCACGGTTCCGCGTTCAGATCCCTTTTCCGGACGCAAGCGGGAGACGTACGGGTATGACTCCTGGCCAGCACCTTGGAGCCGCCATTCCCGGGGGGGGGGCGGGGGGACGGGGGCGCGGGGGGCGCGGGGGGGGGCGCGGGGGCGCGGGGCTGGCTGAGCGTGCGTTTCCC
>CAZUHP010000023.1:0-36111 GCA_964620595.1 uncultured Desulfarculaceae bacterium
TCCGCCTCCTACCAGGACGTGAAGATCATCCCCGCCACCATCAAGATCCTGGAGGCGGCCGGCGTCGACTACACCACCCTGGGCGACGAGGAGAACTGCTGCGGCTACCTGGCCTACCTGGTGGGCGACATGGACACCTTCCACCAGGTGGCCGACAAGAACCTGGCCCTGTTCAAGAAGGCCGGGGTGAAGGACCTGCTCACCACCTGCGCCGGCTGCCACAAGACCTTTGCCCAGGTCTACCCCCACGAGGGCCACGGGGACGGCTACCGGCCCGAGCACATCGTGGAGACCATGGAGCGGCTCATCGGCGAAGGCAAGCTCCAGCTCAAGGAGAAGAAGCCCCTCAAGGTCATCTACCACGATCCCTGCGACCTGGGCCGCCACCTGGGGGTGTACGAGCCCCCGCGCAACGTGATCAAGGCCATTCCCGGGGTGGAGCTGGTGGAGTTCGCCCAGAACCGCTCCCTGGCCAAGTGCTGCGGCGGCGGCGGCGGGGTAAAGGCCTTTGACAACGAGCTGGGCGGGGACATCGCCTTCGAGCGGGTCAAGCAGGCCATCGCCTCGGGCGCCGACGTGCTGGTTTCGGCCTGCCCCTCTTGCAAGAACTCCCTGAACCAGGGCGCCGCCCGGGCCCGCAAGGAGAAGCTGGGCAAGATAAAGGTCATGGACATCACCGAGCTGGTGGCGCGGCATCTGGCCTAGCCGCCGGCTGAGAATCCGCGGGAGGAGCCCCTTGGTCGCGCCAGGGGGCTCCTCCTCTTTTTTCGGCGTCGCTGGATGGCTGGCGGGGCGCCCGGAGTAATGGCCGGGGGGGTCAGGCCAGGGCCAACACCCCGTACTTGAGACCGTGCAGGACCAGGTGCTCGCACATCTGGGGCGGCAGGCTGCGGCCCAGGTGCTGCTCCAGGCGGGAGAGCCGGGCGCTGCCGCCCAGTTCCTCCAACCCCGCCAGGATCATCTCCAGCCCCTGGGGGGGCAGCAGGTCGGACAGGTCGGCATAGGGCTCGCGGGCCCAGCGGCCGGCGTTGAACTCCCCGGCCAGGGGGCCTGGCTTTATGGTGTCGTTTTCCGCGATGGCCCGGCTCACGAAGTGGCCGAACACCTGGCCCAGGCCGGCGCCGCACACATCGGCTTCCGGCCGGGCCGCCGGCGGTGCGGCCGCGGCCTGGCTGGCCAGCTCGTCCCACAGCTCCTCCATGCGCCGGATCACCACGCCCCAGTCGTAGTGCCGGGCCACCCGCTCCTGCCCTGCCCTGCCCAGGTTCCGGCGCAGCTCGGGCTGGTCCCTGAGGGTGGCCAGGTACCCGGCCAGGGCCTTCAGGTCCAGGGCGGTGCGCTGGGCCACCTGCAGGGCCGCGATGTGTTCGGCCAGCACCGGCCATACCGCGTCCAGGAGCCCGTAGTCGGCCGGGCCCAGGGTGGGCACCAGGAAGCCGGTTTCGCCGTGGACCACCAGGTCGCGGTAGCCGCTGAAGTCGCTGGCCACCACCGGCAGGCCGGAGGCCATGGCCTCCAGGATGCTGAGGCCGAAGGTCTCCTGGAGGTTGTCTGCCGGCGAGAGGAACACGTCGGCCGCGGCAAAGAGGCTGGGCTTGAGGCTGGTGTCGAAGTCCGGGAACAGGTGCATCCGCTCGGCCAGGCCCAGGCCGGCGGCGGTGTCCTTCAGCTCCTGGAGCGCCTTGCCCTTGCCGGCGCCGGCCAGCAGCAGGCGCACCTCGCGCTCCTGGTTCAGGAGCGCCAGCACCCCCAGGATGGGCCGCAGGTCGTACTTGTCCGACGGGGTTATGCGCCCCAGGCAGAGCACGGTGAAAGGCCCGGGGGGGAGCCCCAGGGCGGCCAGGGCTTGGCCCCGCTCCAGCCCGCTGAACTCGGCCAGGTTCACTCCCAGGGGCACCCGGTCGATACGGCCGGCATAGCTGGCCCCCAGGCCCAGCTCCTGAAGCCGGGCCGTCTCTTCGCCCAGGCTGCGCGCCAGGTACTCTTGGGCCGCGCGGCTGGTGGCGAAGATGGAGTCATAGGCCCTGGCGCCGGGCAGCACCTTGTACAGGTTGCGCACCTGGGTGGACCAGTAGCTCAGGGTGTGGGTGGTGCAGGTGATGGGAAAGGGGTCCTTGGCCCACCGGTTGCGCAGGTGGCACATCTCCGGGAAGTAGCGGTCCAGCTCGGCGGCGTGGATGGCGGTGTAGGGGCTCTGGTGCAGGGCCAGGGGCAGCTTGAGCGCGGGCAGGAGCCGCACCCGCTCCTGGTTCACCCTGGTGTTTAGCCAGGGGCCGTACACCCGCTCAAAGGGCTTGACCGCGCCGTAAAAGGGCAGGAAGAAGTGCAACTGCTCGGCGCGGCTGTGCTCCAGCAGGGCGCGCACCAGGCCGTGGTTGGCCACCTTGCGGCCCAGGCGGCGGTCCGTGTCGGCCAACTCGTCAAAGGTGTTGATGTAGCCTATTACGCGCAAGCCCCGTTCCCTTTCCTCCCTGGCGGTGGTATATCATTATCCGCTGCCTCCCGCTCCCCGCGCAAGCCTTGGCGCGCTATTATTGACTTTAGCCTTGATTTTGGGCGTAAGATAAATAAACTTCATTCTCATTTGTCGGACCATCCCCGCCCCAGGGTCCGGCCCAGCTTTCGGGAGAGGCATCCATGGCTGACACCGTGGCGGATATCGTGCTGGAGTCGCTGGACTCCGAGGACCCCAACATACTCAGAGCGGCCTGCGTCATGGCCGGGGTACTGGGTCTGGAGCAGGCCGAGCGCGGGCTGCTGAGGGCCCTGGGCAACAAGGTCTGGCAGGTGCAGGCTGCGGCGGCCAAGGCCCTGGGTCTCATCGGCGCCAAAGGGGCGCTGCCCTTTCTGCGGCGGCTGCTGAAGGCATCGGAGTCCGAGCTGCGCTCGCGGATGCTCAGCGCGGCGGCGGGCAAGGGCCAGGCGGCGATGGATGACAGCGAGGAGACTCATCCCGAGGTGGCCCGGGCCGCGGCGGTGGCCATAAACCGCCTGAGCCCCGAGATAACCCAGGAGGCGCTGCTGGCCGCCCTGGAATCGGACCAGGCCAACCTGCTTTCCGCGGCCATGGTGGGGCTGGCCAACCTGGAGGCCACGGCGGGGCGCGAGCGCATGGTGGAACTGTTGGGCCACGCCGAGGCGGGCATCCGGCGTACCGCCGCCGCCTGCCTGGGCAAGCTGCGCGAGAAGGCGGCGGTGCCCAAGCTGGTCGAGCTGTTGGACGACGACGACGCCGGGGTGCGCAAGGAGGCGGTGATCGCGCTGAACCACATCAAGGACCGCCGGGCCATCGGCTCCTTGGTGGACCGCCTGGGCGATGCCGACAACGAGGTGCGCCGGGTGGCGGCCATTGCCCTGGGCAATACCCGCCTGCGGGAGGAGGAGCTGGTGCAGGGCCTGATCAAGGGCCTCAAGGACCGCGACCCCGCGGTGCGCAAGGCCTGCCTCAGTGCCTTGGCCAACCTCAAGGCCGCCGAGGCCCTGGAGGCGGTGGCTGGTCTTTTGAACGACAGCCACGAGGAAGTGGCGCGCCAGGCAGGGGTGACGGTGGTGGTGCTGGGCCAGGTTCGGGAGAAGCCGGACTACGAGGGCAGCGCGTAGGCGGACTTACGGTAATTATCTTCATACCAGCCGAAAGCCTCCCTCCCGATTGGGGGGCTTTTTCTTTTGACCACCTGAAATAACGGCATGCTTGTCCAGTCTCGCTACGGCGGGATTCTTGCATGTCCGCATGGGCCGGTCGTCGCCAACCCTGGGCCGCAGAGGACCGCCATGCACGCAGCACGCTTTAGAGCCATCCTTGCCAGCCTGGCGGGCAGCCTGCCCGCCTGCTCGGCCTCCCTGCCCCGGCGCCAGCCCCAGGCCGGGCCCTTCGGCGGGATCGGTCCACCCCAACCTCCCGCTGACGGCAGCGGGTTGTTCTGGGTTTTCCTGGGCGGCCTGTTGGTGGGCTTGTTGGCGGCTGCCTGCTGGCGCTGGCTGACCTTGCGCCGGGCGCTCAAGGGGTCCGGTGGCCTGGGGGCTCCCCGGGAGATACGGCTGTCCCGGGCTGCCTTGGGGCTGGTGGAGGAGTTGCTCAGGACCTGGCGGCGGCAGGGAGTGGTGGTGCGCCTGGCCTGGTGGCGGAAGCGCCGCCGCGGGGATTGACCAGGGCGCTTCAGGCGAAAAGCGCCGCGGCCGCATCGGCCAGGTCCAGGCCCCGGCTGGTGGGCCGCAGCCGCCCCGACTCCCGCCGCGCCCAGCCCCGCTTTTCCACCTCGGCCAGGGCGCCGGCCCATTCCTCCTCCACCGGCCGGCCCAGGATTCTGCCCACCAGGGCCAGGTCCACCCCTGCCACGGTACGCAGGCCCAGCATGACCAGCTCCAGGGCGCGCTGGCGGGGGGTGAGTTCCTCGCGCAGGGCCAAGGGCTCGCGGCCCTGGTCCACCGCCTCCAGGTAGTCCTCCACCCCGGCCAGCCAGGCCCAGCGCGTCCCGGCCAGGTGGCCGTGGGCGCCAGGCCCCAGGGCCAGGTAGTCGGCCCCGCGCCAGGTGGCCTGGTTGTGGCGGCATTCGCGCCCTGGCCGGGCGAAGTTGCTCACCTCGTAGCGCCGGAGCCCTGCCGCCTGGATGAGTTCCCGGGCGGATTGCTCCATGGCGGCCAGCTCGCGCTCGCCGGGCAGCGGCGGCCGGCCCTTGGCATAAGCCCTGCCAAAGGGCGTCTCCGGCGCCAGGGTGAGTTCATACAGGGAAAGGTGCTCCGGCCCCAGCTCCAGGGCCGCGGCCACGTCGGCAGTGGCCTGCTCCGGGGTCTGGCTGGGTAGCCCGTAGATGAGGTCCAGGTTTAGGTTGCCAAAGCCGGCCGCCCGCGCCTGGCAAAAGGCGCGGCGCACCTGGTCCGCGTCGTGCCGCCGGCCCAGGCCGGCCAGCAGCCGGTCGTCCAGGCTTTGGGCGCCCAGGCTCAACCGGTTCACGCCGGCGGCCTTGAGCGCCCGCAGCTTGGCCGGACTCAAGGTACCGGGATTCGCCTCCAGGCTCACCTCGGCATCCCCGGCCAGGCCGATATGCCGGTCCGCCGCCGCGATGAGCCCGGCCAGATCACGCACCGGCCACATGCTGGGAGTACCGCCGCCCAGGTACAGGCTGGCGAGATGGCGGCCGGCGGCCAAAGGGGCCAGGCGCTCCAGGTGGAGGTGCAGGGCCTCCAACAGGGGCCGGGCCAGGGCCGGGCGCCAGGGCAGGGCGAAGAAGTCGCAGTAGGGGCAGCGCGAGGGACAAAAGGGCAGGTGGATGTAAAGGCCCAGCTCGGTATGCATGGGGGCATTATAACGCGGTCGCGCGAATCGGCTACTCCAGGGCCCGGGCCAGGTCCTCCGCGTCGGTCACCGGCCGCTGGCAGGCAAAATCGCGGCACACGTAGGCGGCGGGCCTTCCCTCCACCATGCCCAGCTCCGCGGTAAAGGGCGCCAGCTTGGCCAGTCGTTCTCCGGCCTCTCCTCCCGGCTTCAGAAGCAGTGCCCGGTGGGGCATAAAGCGCCCCTGGATCACGGCCAAGAGCTCCTGGGTGGCGGGATCCCGGGGCTCGCCAGCCACCACCACCTCCTGGGCCGGGCCGAGCATGAAATCCAGGGCCGACAGGAACTGGGTAAAGGCCATGGGGTGCGCCGCCACCTGGCTGCTCATGGCGGTCATGAGCCTGGAGGCCTGCTGCTCGCGGCTGCTGCCAGCGGTGAGCCGGGCCAGGCGCAGGAGGTTCAAGGCCATGATCGAGTTGCCCGAAGGGATGGCCCCGTCGTGGAGGTCCTTTTCGCGCACGATGAGCGCCTCGCCATGGTGAGGGGTGTAGAAGTAGCCCCCGTGCAGGTCGTCGGCAAAGAGCCGGTCCGCCTGGTCCATGAGTTCCAGGGCCGCCTCCAGGTGTCTGGGGTCGAAGCCGGCCTCGTAGAGTTCTATCAGTCCCCAGGCCAGGAAGGCGTAGTCGTCCAGGTAGCCGGTGCCCTTGGCCTCGCCCTGGCGCCAGCGCCGCAGGAGCCTGCCGCCGGGTTCGCGCAACTCGGCCAGCACGAAATCCGCCGCGCGGGCCGCGGCCCGGCGGTAGGCGTCCTCGCCCAAGACCTGGGCGCCTTTGGCCAGGGCCGCGATCATGAGCCCGTTCCAGGCGACCAGCACCTTGTCGTCTTTCAGGGGGCGCGGGCGCTGCTCCCGCGCCGCCAGGAGCTGCTGGCGGGCCAGGGCCAGGCGGGTTTCGGCTTCTTCCCTGCTCAGGCCGTATCGCCGGGCCAGGGGTTCCAGGGACTTGTTCTGCCACAGGATGCTGCGGCCCTGCTCGAAGTTGCCGCCCTGGCTCACGTCGTAGTAGCGGCAAAACAGCTCGGCCATGTCGGCGTCCCCCAATACGCGGCCTACCTGCTGCGGCGTCCACAGGTAGTAGAGCCCTTCGCCTCCTTCGCTGTCCGCGTCCTCGGCCGAGTAGAAGGCCCCCTCCGGGGAGGTCATGTCCCGGAGCACGTAGGTGAACACCTCCCGCGCGGTCTGGGCGTAGAACTCCTCGGCGGTCACTTGGTAGGCCTCCAAGAAGGCGTAGGCCAGTTGGGCCTGGTCGTAGAGCATCTTTTCGAAATGGGGCGTCAGCCAGCGCTCGTCCACCGAGTAGCGGTGAAAGCCCAGGCCCAGGTGATCCCAGATGCCGCCGCGGCGCATGGCCTGGAGGGTGGTCTCCACCATGGCCAGGGCCTTGGAGGCTGGCTGGCGGAGGTGCCAGCGCAACAGAAAGGTGAGGTGGTGGGGCGTGGGAAACTTGGGCGCCGTGCCAAAGCCGCCCCACTTGGGATCAAAGCTTCCCGCCAGTTGCCAATAGGCCTTTTCCAGGGTTTCGAGGCCCAGCTCGGCCCGCTGGCAGGCGGGACGCGGCCGCACCGCCTCGGTTATGTTGTCGCCGGTGGCCAGGATGCGCTCCCGTTGCCCGCGCCACATGCGGGTGATGTTGGCCAGGATGTCCAAGAAGCCGGGCCGGCCCAGGCGGGTGGTCTTGGGGAAGTAGGTGCCCGCGAAAAAGGGCTTTTGCTCCGGGGTGAGAAACACGCTGAGAGGCCAGCCGCCCGCGCCGGTGAGGGCCTGGCACACGGTCATGTACACGCTGTCTATGTCGGGCCGCTCCTCGCGGTCCACCTTGATGCACACGAAGTCGCGGTTCAGGATCCGGGCCACCTCCTGGTCCTCGAAGCACTCGTGGGCCATGACGTGGCACCAGTGGCAGGTGGCGTAGCCCACCGAAAGGAACACCGGCTTGTCTTCGGCCCGGGCCTTGGCAAACGCCTCCTCGCCCCACGGGAACCAGTCCACCGGGTTGTGGGCGTGCTGCAAAAGATAGGGGCTCTTTTCCCGGGCCAGCCGGTTGGGCATGATCTCTCCTTACCGCCCGCCCTGGGTGTCGGCGGGCGCTGGGCAGGCAAAAGGGGGCCCGGCCTCCACGGCCTGTCAGCCCCCTCTGTTGGGTCGCCGGCCGTCAGGGCCGGCAGCGGCGGTGCCGCCTCAGTCCTTAACCACCACCTTACCCTTGTGCTTGGTGCCGCACATGGGGCAGGTGATTTCGATCTCCTTCTCGTCGCCGATGAACTTTTCGCGCAACTTCTCCGGCCCCAGGAAACTGACGTCACCACAGGCGCAGGCAGGACATTCGGCGCGAACTTCAAACCTCTTTTTCTCGGACATAATGATTCTCCTGGTAACAAGGCTATGGGCGGGTGACCACCAGCCCCATATAAATAATGCTAAGGGCTGCCCAGACCGCATGCAAGCCCAGCCTGCCATCTCGCTCCGTCGCCCGCCCCCCCGTCGCCCCCCCGTCGCCCTTTTGGTCAAGGGCCTTGACCCGGCAAGGCTGGTCGCCGCATCTTAGGTAATCAGGGGGCCCGGATTGGGGCCTGGTGGTTGATTACCCTCACAGGGCGCGCTCCCTGGGCGCCCCGGAAAGGGTCCTATGCTCTACCTTCATCCTCTGTTCCAGCTATGTCTCATCATTCTTTCCCTGTTGGTGCTGTACCTGGGCTTTCAGCGCTTCCGTGCTCTGCACCTGGGCCAAGCGGTGCCCTTCAACCGCAAGCGCCACGTGCTTCTGGGCAAGATCGTGCTGGGCGGCTGGCTTTTGGGCATGGCCGGCGGGGTGTACATGACCGATAGCTATTGGCACCGGAGCTACATCACCGGCGACCACGCCACCGTGGCGGCGATCATGGCGCCCCTTTTGGTTTGGGGGCTCATCTCCGGCCTCTACCTGGAGTTCTCACCCCGGAGGCGGGTGCTCTTTCCCCTGGTGCACGGGCTGAGCAACACGGTGTGCGTGGGGCTGGCCTTGTTCCAAATTCATACCGGTTGGGAGGTCTTGCAGGACTTTGTGTGGGGCGCCTGAGCGACCTCCAGAAAGTGCTCAAGCCCGGAGCCGCAGCGGCCGATAGGGCTTCCAGAGGCGATTTCCACCGCGGGAACCCGGTGCCATGCCCGCGGTTGTAAACCAACACCCCGCCCCCTATAATGATCACAGTGGGGCAGCGGGTTCGAAACATAGAAGGCGAAAACAGCCATGACCAAGATCGACCAGATATCTCCCGGCCAGGCAGGACAGCCCGAACCGGCCAGGAAGCCGGAGCGTGGCGGCGGTGACTTTGCCCGTCTTTTGGACGAGGCCCTGGGCCGCCAGGATGCCGGCCCGGGGGCTGCATCCGCGCCCTTGTCCGGGCCGGCCCAGCCGCTGGGCGGAGTCGTCGCCGGTGGCGAGGTAGGGACTCCCGCCGCGCCCGAGGGCCTGACTCCTCTCCAGAACGAGGGGGTGGCGCGGGCCGAGCGGACGCTTGCGCTCTTGGAGCAGTACGCCCGCCAACTGGGCGACGGCCGCGTGAGTCTCAAGGAACTGGAGCCTTCCCTCACCGCCCTGGAAGAGGAAGCCCGTGGCTTGGCCGAGGTGGCCGACCGCCTGGACCCGGCCGACGAGCTGCACGGTATTGTGCAGGAGGTTCTGATGCGGGTGGCGGCGGAGAGCGTGAAGTTCAACCGCGGCGACTACCTGAGCGCCTAGGGCTGTGGCCGCCGCCCTGGCTGCCGGGGCAAGGGGGGCGAAGGGGGCGGTAGAGGCGAGAGGCGGTAGGGGCGAGGTAAGAACTGATGCAGGAATGGGGCTGCCCTGGAGGGCGGCCCTTGGCTGTTGGAAACCAGGACGCCAAAACGCCGGCAGGCCACAGGCCGCCGGCGTTGTCGCGTCTCTGCGCCCAGGGGAGAGCCTTTCAGGCCGGAGAGCTACCGGCCCTTGCGCTGGTCGATGATCACCCCGCCCACGGCCTCCAGGCTCTTCTTTTCCTTCCAGGCCTCGTGGCGGGCGTTGCGGTCCATGTCGGCCTTGGTGTTCTGGCCGGCGCGGTAGACCACCTCGCCGCTGGTGTCCTCCACCGCCTCCGGCGTGCCGCCGCCGGCCCGCTCCTGTTCCAGCATGAGCTGGATGGTCTTGTCGCTCACCCCCGCCTTCTTGAGGCGGATCACCTCCTCGGGCGTGAGCGCTGCGGCCGCGCTGGCCATGAGCAGGGTCAGCGTCGCCAACATCGCCAGGGTCTTCATGGCGCACCTCCCGGTGGCGTTGACAGGGGGCTGCCCATGCCCTAGACTGGCGGAGACTTCTGGCAATCGCCCTGGCGCAGAGGCAACCCACCTTTTTTCGGCCGGCACAGGCAAAAGGAAACCCTCTCCATGCCAGTGCACATGTCTACTGCCAATATTATCACGCTTTCCCGGCTGCCGCTGCTGATCCTGGTGGTGGTGCTGCTCTATCTGCCCTGGCCTTGGGCCCGGTTCGGCGCACTCTGCTTGCTGCCCGTGCTCTACCTCATGGACTGGTTCGACGGCTACGTGGCGCGCCACAAGAACCAGGTCACCGACCTGGGCAGCGTGCTGGACATAGCCTTGGACCGGGTGGTGGAGAACGTGCTGTGGATCGTCTTCGCCCACCAGCACAAGGTACCGGTCTGGATTCCCATCCTGTTCATCGTGCGCAGTTTCGTGGTGGACGGGCTGCGGGGCTATGCCTTGGCCCGGGGGCACAGCGCCTTTGGCATGATGCGCTCCAAGTGGGGGCGCTTCCTGGTGGCCGGCCGCTTCATGCGCGGGCTCTACGGCTTGGCCAAGGGCCTGGCCTTTGGCGTACTCACCCTCACCTCGGCGCTTAGTGCCCTGGGGCCGGCGGCGATGGCGGCGCACGCCTGGGTATTCTGGCTGGAGCCGGCTCTGGTATACTTATCGGTAGTGCTGTGCATCGTCCGCGGTGTCCCGGTGTTGTGGGACATTCGTGAGCTTTTGGAGACTCCAGATCTGGACCAAGGCTAGATGGCCACGGCCGACCGAGGCAGACCCGCCGCTTTTTTTGACGTGGACCGCACCCTGGTGTGGCCCTACTCCATGGAGCGGCTGTTCATTCCCTTCTTGATCCAGCGCCGCTACCTGCGCGCCGGTGACTTGGCCCGCTATCTGGGCTTCATGGCCAGGAACCTGGGGGCGCTCCCCGACGGCCTCATGCGCGACAACAAGTACTACTTCAAAAACAAGGACCCCCGGGAGCTGGAGCGCCTGGCCGAGGAGTGCTTCCACATGCGCATCAAGCCCCGGCTCAGCCCCGCCGGCCGCCAGGCGGTCAGGGAGCATCGCCGGGCCGGCCACCTGGTGGTTCTGGTCACTGGCTCCCTGAAACCCCTGGCCGAGCTGATGCGCCGGGAAGTGGGCGCGGACCTGGCCGTGGCCGCCAGCCTGGCGGAGCACAACGGCGCCCTCTCCGGCACCCTGGCCAACCGCCGGCCCTATGGTGCGGAAAAGGCCCGGCTGGTGCGGGAACTGGCTGTGGCCTACAACCTGGACCTGACCCGCTCCTATGCCTATGGCGACCACCACTCGGACGTGGAGCTGCTCTGCCTGGTGGGCAATCCCCGGGCGGTGAATCCCACCCCGGGCCTGCGTTTGACCGCCCAGCGCCAGGGGTGGCCCATTCTCAAGTTCTAGCCTGGAAAAGACCGGCCGCCGCCCGGGCCGGCCAGCAGCCGCACCACTTCGCGCGCGATCATCAGCTCCTCGTCAGTGGGGATGACCAGGAGCGCCGCCCGGCTCTCCGGCCGGCTGATGATTCCCGCCCGGCCTCCCACCATGGCCCGGTTGACCCCGGGGTCCAGGTGCAGGCCCACGCCCTCCAGGCCCTCGAACAGGGCCTCGCGCACCTGCCAGGCGTTCTCGCCGATGCCGCCGGTGAACACCACCCCGTCCGCGCCGCCCAGGTGGAACCAGTAGGCGCCCAGGTACTTGCGCAGCCGGTGCACGTACATGGCAAAGGCCAGGGCCGCCCGCTCGTGCCCCGCCTCCCGGGCGGCCAGCACCTTGCGCAGGTCGCGCCCCTGGCCGCCGATGGCCTTGAGCCCGGAGTCGTGGTTGAGCCGGCGCACCACCTCCCGGGGCTCCAGGCCGGCCCTTTCCGCCACGTAGGTGACCAGGGCGGGGTCCAGGTCCCCGCCCCGGGTGCCCATCATCACCCCCTCCAGGGGGGTGAGGCCCATGGAGGTGTCCCGCACCCGGCCCCGGTCCCAGGCGGCCAGGCTGGCGCCGTTACCCAAGTGGGCGGTGATGAGCCGCAGCTCCTCCGCCGGCCGGCCCAGCATCCGGGCCGCGGCCAGGGTCACGTACTGGTGGGAGCTGCCGTGAAAGCCGTAGCGCCGCACCCCGAAGCGCTCATACCATTCCAGGGGCACCGGGTAGAGGTAGGCCTCGGGTGGCATGCCCTGGTGCCACATGGTGTCGAAGTGGGCCACCTGGGGCGCGGCGGGCAGGCGGGCGAGGCAGGCCTTGATGCAGCTTATGGCCGGGGGCAGGTGCAGGGGCGCCAGCTCCACCAACTCCTCCAGGCGCTCCACCACTGCGGCGTCCAGGCGGGTGGGCGCGGTGAAGACCTCGCCACCGTGCACCACCCTATGGCCCAGGGCATCTATCTCGCCCAGCCCGGCCAGCCGGCCCGGCCCGGTGAGCGCGGCCAGCACCAGCTCCAGGGCCTGGGCGTGGTCAGCGCAGGGCACGCGCCGGGGAGGATCCTCCACGCCCTGCCAGGCGTGGCGGGCCAGGGCCTCCCGCCCCTCCTCGCCCACCCGCTCCACCAGGCCGGCGGCCAGCACCTCCTCCCCTGGCATGTCCAGGAGCTTGTACTTCAGCGAGGAGCTGCCCGCGTTGAGCACCAGGATCAGCATCTAGTCCCCGAGCCCTCTCCCGGCAAGCCCTGCTACGCATTCAGGTGCTGGTACTTGGCCAGATGGCGCACCGGCGGCTTCAAGGCGTCGCGGCGGAAGGGCTCGGCCAGCACCTCGGCCGAGCCGTCGATCACCGCGTCGATCACCGCCGGCCGGCCCGCCTCCAGGGCGGCACGCACCGCCTCGGCCACCTCCTCCGGCCGCTCCACCCGGTAGCCCTCCGCGCCCATGTCCCGGGCGATCTGGGCGAAGTCCGGGTTGTCCAGGTTGGTGCCCACGAAGCGGTTGGCGTAGTAGTCGATCTGGTTCTTCTTCTCCGCGCCCCACTGGTTGTTGTTGAACACCACCGCGATGACCGGCAGGTTCTCGCGCACCGCGGTCATGACCTCGGCCAGGCCGGAGATCCCGTAGGCGCCGTCACCCTGGAGCGCGAACACCGGTACCTCCGGCCGGCCCGCCTTGGCGCCCAGGGCCAGGCCGTAGGCAATGCCGCAATTGCCCCAGGAGAGCGCGGCCAGGAACTGGCGGGCGCCCTGGGAGCCGAAGTAGGAGTTGGCCATGGAGCAGGTATTGCCCACGTCGGTGGTGACGATGGCCTGGGGCGGGATGGCTGCGGCCAGCTCGGAGAGCAGGCGGCGGGGATGCATGCCCTGGGCGGGCTGGGTGGCCCAGGCGGCCAGCTCCTGGGCCCAGGCCTCCTTTTCGGCGGCCACCGCGGCCAGGCGCTCCTGGTCGGGCCGGCGGTCGGGCTGGGCGGCCCGCAGGCGGGCCAGGAGTTCCTGGGCAAAGGCCGCGCAGTCCGCGGCGATGCCCAGGCTCACCGGCCGGTTCAGCCCCAACTGGCGGTGGTCCAGATCCACCTGGATGATCTTGGCGCCCTGGGGCCAGTAGTCCATGTCGTACTGGGGCAGGGTGCCGAAGGGTCCCAGGCGGGTGCCCAGGGCCAGGACCAAGTCGGCCTTGGCGATGGTGCGCATGGCGGCCTTGGAGCCGCAGTAGCCGATGGGCCCCACGGCCAGGGCATGGCCCCAGGGGAAGGAGTCGTTGTGCAGGTAGGTGTTCACCACCGGCGCGGTGAGGAACTCGGCCAGCTCCCGCACCGTGTCCACGCAGTCGGCCATGGACACCCCGCCGCCGGCCAGGATCACCGGGTTCCGGGCCGCGGCCACCAGGCGGGCCGCCTCGTCCAGGTCCTGGCTCCGGCCCGGCCCCCGGCGCACCTCGGGGCTGGGGTAGATGTCGGCCTCGATGTCGCCGTAGAAGTAGTCGCGGGGGATGTTGAGCTGGGTGGGGCCGTTCTCGGCCTTGGCGATGAAGAAGCAGCGCCGGGCCAGCTCGGCCATGCGCTCGGGCCGGTTCACCCGCACCTGGAACTTGGTGCAGGCTGCGAACCAGGGCATCTGGTCCAGCTCCTGGAAGCCGCCGTTGCCTATACCCAGGGAGCCGGTCTCCGGGGTGATGGCCACCACCGGCGAATGGGCCCAGAAGGCGGCGGTTATGGCCGAGACGAAGTTGGCCGCGCCGGGTCCGTTCTGGGCGATGCAGACCTGGGGCCGGCCGGTGACCCGGGCCAGGCCGTCGGCGGCGTGGGCCGCCGCCTGCTCGTGGGCCACGGAGACGAAGCGGATACCGGCGGCGGGGAACAGGTCCAGGGCGTCCATGTAGGCGCTGCCCACGATGCCGAACACCGTGTCCACCTTTTCCGCCACCAGGGTTTCCACCAATGCTTCGGAAGGCGTCATCAATGCCATGTTGTATCCTCCTGGTTTCGAGGGAGAGGCCGGGACTGCCCTTGCTTCAAAGGCGCTCCCCGGTGGTTTCTCCTCATCGCTGCAGTTCTTTTCGCAGGGACCGGGCCATGAGCTTCTCGTAGAGGCCGGGGGCCAGGCGGGTGAAGACGCGGGTGAGCCTGCCCACCGCCGAGAGCACCAGCAGCCGCTTGCCGCGCCTGGCGGCCTGGAGCACCGCCTCGGCCACCTCCTCGGGCGCGGCCATGCGGCCCAGGGTGGACTGGGGGTGGCGGGTGAGGCTGCCGTCGCCGTCCAGGGCCGCGGTGCTGATGCCGGTCTTGGTGAAGCCGGGGCAGACCAGCATCACCTCCACCCCGCTGTCCAGAAGCTCGGCGCGCAGGGAGTCGAACAGGCCGTGCAGGGCGTGCTTGCTGGCCGCATAGCCGCTGCGCCCCAGCAGCGGGGAAAAGCCGGCAATGGAGCTGACCACGATGATGAGTCCCCGCCGCTCCAGCAGGCTGGGCAGGGCGGCCTGGGTGCAGTAGAGCGCGCCGAAGAAGTTCACCCCCATCACCCGCTGGAACACCTGGGCCGAGGTCTGGGCAAAGGCGCTGCGGTGGGTGATGCCCGCGTTGTTTATGAGCACGTCCACCCCGTCCAGGAAATCCTGGGCCCGGGCCATGGCCTGGCGACAGGAGGCCTCGTCGCTCACGTCGCAGGCCAGGCCCAGGGCGGCGTGGCCCTGGGCGGCCAACTCGCCGGCCAGCTCTTCCGCCGCTGCTCCGTCCAGGTCCAACAGGGCCAGGCGGGCCCCTTCCCGGGCGAAGCGCCGGGCAAAGGCCCGGCCCATGCCGCCGGCCGCGCCGGTGATGACCACTCCCTGGCCGCCGAAGCTGCGCATATCCGCCTCCTGCCCTACTTGCCCCGCGCCTGCAGGAAGAACTCGAACACCTCGCGGGTGGTCTTGCGGGGGGTGTAGCCGAACTCCTCCTTGAGCCGCCGGTTGTCCAGCACCGGCCGGTAGCGCAAAAAGCCCACCTGCTCGGGACCGTACTGGGTGAGGCGCAAAAGGCGCAGCACCCACAGGGCCCCCTTGAGCAGCCAGGCGGGCAGGGCCACATAGGGCTTGCCCAGGCGCTTGGCTATCTCGGGCATGGTGAGGGTGCCGTCGCCGGCCAGGTTGTAGATGCCGCTGCGGCCTTCCCTCACTCCCTTGACGATGGCCCCCACCACGTCCTGGTCCCAGATGAAGACAAAGGGGCTCTGGGAGCCGGCCACCCCCAGGACCACCGGCTTGTCGAACAGGGCGGTGATCTGGTTGTTGGCAGTGGCGCCCAGGATGGTGCCCACCCGGAAGATGAGCTGTTTCAGCTCGGGATGGCGCCGCCGCCAGCGGGCCAGCATCTCCTCCACCTGGCGCTTGTGGTCCGAGTAGACGAACTCCGGGTTGCCTCTTATCGGGTCGTCCTCGCTGAGCCAGGCCGGGTTGTCCGGGTGGTAGCCATAGGCCGCGCCGCTGCTGGTGTACACGAAGTGCCCCACCCCGGCCTCCAGGCAGGCGCGCAACAGGCTGCGGGTACCCAGCACCTCCACGGCGTGGGCCGCGGCCCGGTCGTCGCGGGGGCCGGGGGTGACGATGGCGGCCAGGTGCACCACGGTGTCTATGTGGTGTTCCTTGAGGGCCGCGGCCAGCTCGGGCGAGCGGATGTCGGCGGTGAGGTAGGTGACGCCCGCCAGGCGCTCCCGGGGAGGGCGGACGTCGCTGGCCACCAGGGTGGCCAGCCCCTGGGGCTGGGCGGCCAGGGCCTGGACCACCAGGCGGCCCAGGTAGCCCTCGGCGCCGGTGACCAGGACCGAGCGGGTTTCTGCTTGCGGTTCCATCAGGCTGCCTCCGGCACCGGGCGGCGGGACCAGAAGAAGGACACGGTGAGCCCGGCGATGATATGCCAGATGCCCCACCAGGCCGCGATGATGGCCATGCCGCCCAGGCCGTCGAAGAAGTTGAACACCAGGATCAGGCCCAGGGCGGAGTTCTGGATGCCCACCTCGATGGCCACCGCCCGCACGTCCCGCCCGGGCAAACGGGCCAAGCGGCCGGCAGTGTAGCCCAGGCTGAGGGCCAGGGCGTTGTGCAGGAACACCACCAGGACCACCAGGCCGATCACCTTGAGGAAGATACTCCAGTTGGCGGCCAGGGCCAGGGCCACCACCCCCATGAACACGATCACCGAGAATACCTTGAACGGGGTGCGCAGGCGCTCCACCAGCCGCGGCCACAGGCGGGCCACGGTCATGCCCAAGAACAGGGGCACCCCCAGGATCATGAAGATGGTGGTGAACACGTCCCAGGGGTTGAGGCTCACCTGGCGCAGGATGGGCTCGGTGGCCGGGTTCAGGCTTCCCCAGAAGGAGAGGTTGAGGGGGGTCATGAAGATGGCCGCGGCAGTGGAGACCGCGGTCATGGACACGCTCACCGCTGCGTTGCCCTTGGCCAGGTAGGTCATGATGTTGGACAGGTTGCCCCCCGGGCAGGCGCCGATGAGGATCATGCCCAGGGCCATGGAGGGCAGGGGGTTGATGACCAGGGTGAGCAGGAAGGTGAAGGCGGGCAGCAGGATGAACTGGGCAAAGAGCCCGATGGCCGGGGCCTTGGGCGAGCGAATGATGCGCTTGAAGTCGTCCAGCTTGAGGTCCAGGGCCATGCCGAACATCATCAGCCCGATGACCGCGTTGAGCGCCGCCAGGCCTTGGGCGTTGAAGTTGAGCCGGATGGAGTCAACCGCTGCCGCGTCCATAGGCTACCTACCTTTCGGCTCTTGGTGCATGGCCTTGAAATGCATGAGCCCCGGGGCGAACATGTGCTTCTCCGGGTCCACCTCCACGTGGATCACCGCGCAGCGGCCCGAGGCCAGGGCCCGCTCCAGGGCAGGCTTCAGTTCGTCCGGGGAGGACACCCGCTCGCCGTGGGCCCCCATGGCCCGGGCCAGCTCGTCCCAGGCTATCTCGCCCAGTTCGGTGTTGATGGTCTCCTCTTGGCCCAGGTCGCGCTTGAGCACTGCCTTCTTGATGAGTGCCTGGTAGGGCTTCAGCGCGAATATCTGGTTTATCTTGACCATGCCCCACTGCTTGTCCGCGCAGACCAGAAAGACGGGCTTCAGCCCGTTGCGTACCGCGGTCTCTATCTCCTGGGGGTGGAAGCCCATGGCCCCGTCGCCGGTGATGCAATAGACCTGCTTGTCCGGCCGGGCCACGCAGGCGCCCAGGGCCTGGCCGGTGCCCGCCCCCAGGTGGCCGAAGTGATGGGTGCCCAGTTGGGTGTTGGGCACCCGCATCTGGTGATAGAAGTTGCCCCACACCGCGGTGTTGCCTCCGTCGAACACGATGACCGCGTCGTCATCGAACACCTGGCGGCAGACGTGGGCCACGTGGGCGGTGACCAGGGGCTTGCCCTTGTCGTCCAGCTTCTCGTCCAGCTTGGCCCGGTCCTGGTCGCGCTCCTTGGCCAGGGCGGCCACCTTGTCCCGCCGCTCGGCCAGGGGCATGCTGCCGGTGCGGCCCTGCACCCGCTCCAGGAGGCGGGTCAGGAACTCCTTTACGTCGGCCAGGACCAACAGGTCGGCCGGCCGGTTGCGGCCCAGGCGCTGGGGGTCGATGTCCACCTGGATGAGCTGCTGGCGGTCGGGCGGGGCCCAGTAGGGCGCCTTGCCCCACCAGTCGGTCTCGCCCAGCTCCGAGCCCAGCACCAGCACCAAGTCGGCCTGGTTGCGGAGCTGGTTCACCGCCTTTATGTGCACCATGGGCCAGGCCAGGGGCGAGGTTTCGGGCAGCACTCCCCGCGCGCTCCAGGAGGTGGTGACCGGGGCGTGCAGCAGCTCGGCCAGGCGGGCCAGCTCGTCATAGGCCGCGGCGTGGATCACCCCGCTGCCGCAGTGGATGATGGGCAGGCGGGCCTGGCTCAGCAGGCGGGCCGCCTGCTCCACCTGGTCCTCGCGGGGCACCAGGGGTTGGGTGGGGCGGTACTGGGCCGGCTCCTGGATGGGCACCGGTTTGGCCTCGCCGTTGATCAGGTTTTCCGGCACGTCCAGGTGCACCACCCCGGGCCGGCCCTCCCAGCACTTACGCAGGGCCTGGCGCATCAGCTCGGGGATGCGCTCGGTGCTGGCGGCGGTCTGGGACCACTTGGCCATGGGCCGGATTACGCCCGTCTGGTCGAAGCACTGGTAGGCGCCGCCCCGGTCCGGGTAGGCCACCCCGCCCCGGCGCGAGCTGGTGATCAACAGCACCCGGTTGCCCTCGGCCTGCTCCACCGCCACCCCGGGCAGCACGTTGGCCACCCCCGGTCCGTTGGAGGCGATGCACACCCCCAGCTTGCCGGTGAGGCGGGCATAGGCGCCGGCCATGTGGGCGGCGATGGACTCGTGGCGGGGGGTGATGAGCCGCATGCCCTTGTGCACGCAGTGCCAGAAGAGCTGGGTGTAGGTGCCGTCGATGATGCCGAAGAGCCTTTCCACGCCCTCGGCCTTGAGCATGGCGGCCATTATCTCGCCGCCGGTGGTGCTTGCCATGTCAGTCTGCCCCCTGTTCTCCGCTGCTCCGGCGGCGCCCCCGGGCGGGCGGCGCGGGACGCAGCACGGTGTGTATCTGCTTTATGGTCCGGTCGAGATGCCGCTCCAGCTTCTTGGCGGTCAACCGGCCCCTGATCTCCAGGTATACCTGCATGCGTATCTGAAAGTGGCGCGAGGCCAGGGCGGCCAGGAACATGATGTAGAGACTGTTGATGAGAAAGGCCGCCAGGTTCACGTCCAGGTCCGGCCGCACGATCCCCTCCTGGATGCTGCGGCGCAGGAGCTTCTTCAGGTGCCGGGCGGTGTAGGCTTCCACTTCGCGGGATATGCGCTCGGCGAAATCGCTCATGCCGGCCGAGGCCACGTTCAGGTACAGGGCCACGTACTCGGGATGCTCCAGGGCGAAATGCATGCCCTGGCGGAATATGTGCTCCACCTGGCGGTAGATGTCCCACTCCGGGTCCAGGCCGCCGTAGACCGCCCGGCGGGAGCGTTCCAACCCGTCGCGGCACACGTACTCGTAGAAGTCCTCCTTGGAGGCGAAGTAGTTGTACAGGGAGCCCTTGGCAACCCCGGCCCGGGCGGCCAGCTCGGCCATGTCGGTGTGGGCCAGGCCGCGCTCGGCGAAAAGGGCGGCGGCCTCCCTGAGCAGGCGCTCCTTCTTTTCGGGCGCGATCTTGTTGAAGGTTTCCTTGGGCTCCACGGCCTCCTCCAAACTGACTGACCGGACAGTCACCACGCTACGCCTCGGGCGCCCGCTTGTCAAGAGGATTGTCGGACCCTGCCGGCCGGCCCGAAAAACGCCGCGCCGGGAGCGGGTCCCCGGCGCGGCGGCGGTGGCGAGGGAAAGCGGCGGTCTAGCGGCTGGCCAACAGGCGGTCCACCTTGGACTTGAGGCTCAGCATGGCCAGCTTGGCCGGGCCCAGCTTGCCCCGGGCCCGGGCCGTGTTCAGCAGGGCCTCCAGGTTGTTCTTGGGCACCGGCGGCTGCTCGGGTTCGGGCTTGCGCACCAGGGTCAGGGAGCCGGTGGGGCAGGTGGACACGCACAGGCCGCAGCCGATGCAGCGGTCGAGATCCAGCACCACCTTCTCGTCCACCAGGCTGAGGGCCTCCATCTGGCAGCGTTCCAGGCAGATGCCGCAGCCCTTGCAGGAGCTTGGGTCTGCTTCGGCGATGAAGGGGCTGGACACGACCTCGGCCGGCTTGGGATGGCGCTTGATGTTCTTGAGCACCTGGCAGCAGCAGCCGCAGCAGCAGCAGATGTTCATGATCTTCTTGGCGTTGGTGGGCTGGAGCACCAGGCCCTTCTTGTCGGCCAGCTTGAGGATCTCCAGGGCCTCTTCCGCGTCGATACGCCGGCCCAGCCCGTTGGCCTCGTAGTAGTCCACCCCCGGACCGAAGACCAGGCAGGTCTCCCGGGGCTTGTCGCAGCCCTGGCCGACCATCTCGTGCTCCCGGCGGCAGATGCAGGGCGCCACCAGGATCTTCTTGTGGCCGCGCACCAGTTCCTCGGCCTGCTCGTAGGGCATGACCCGGTTCTCGGCGCTTATGCTGCGGCCCACCGGGATGGTGCGGAGCTGGGGCGCCTTCTTCCATACCTCCGGGGCGAAGAGGTGGGGGATGTATTCGTTCATGTCCTTGATCAGCTCGGGGTCCAGGTCGTTGACGTGGTACTCCCAGATGCCGATGACGTATTGGGCGGCCATGTAGAAGACCTCGCCCTTGTACTGGTAGCGGAAGATGAGCCCCTTGCGGGCCATTTCGTCCAGGCGGCGGGTGGCCTCTTCCCTGGGAAGCTTGGCCCGGCGGGCCAGCACCGGGGCGGTTTCGGGGATGATGGTGAGCTTGGTGGCCAGCTCCGCCTCTTCGGGCGTGAAGAGCCGGCGCAGGATGCGCAGCTCCACTCCGCTGTCAGTGGCGGGAAAGCCGCCGGGCAGGTTGTCGAGATGGCGGCGCAGCTTCTGGTATATGTCCTGGGCCATGGCGAGCTACCTTTCGAGGTGGCGGGGGGCGAAACGCGTGCGGGCGAGCGGTAGTTTACCATGGCCCAACCCCGCCACCAAGGGCTGGGGACCGAGTCTTGCTGCGGGTTGATGAGGCCCCGTCCACCGGGTGGGCAACGGCAGCGGTGTGGTTCACGGAGGCGGTTTGGAGGGAAGGCTCGCTACACCATGTCCGGGCGGCCCATGCGCCGGGCAAACCCCGCCAGGTAGCGTTGGTCCTGGCTTTCCATGGCGCGGACCAGCTCGTTCAAGGTGTTGGCCGCGTCGGTGAGTCCCCGGGCCAGGGCCTGGGCCTTGTTCTCCAGGTCGGCCAGGCACAGGTTCAGCTCGCGGCAGGCCTCCCGCAGACTCACGCCTTGCTCCCGGCCCTTGCACACCAGCCGGTAGCGCCGCAGAAAGGCGCGGACCAGGCAGCCTTCCAGGAAGGCCGCTTGCAGGGGGTCGGCCGCGGCCTGCTCGGCCAGGGCCACGAAGAGCTTGTCCGCGGCGGTCAGCCAGGGGCTGGCCTCGGCCGGCTCGGCTGGGGGGAAGTCGGCCAGGGGCGCGGCCGCGCGTTGCCAGAGGCGGGTGGCGCCGCCCGCGGCCGAGGACAGCTCGCGGGCAAAGCCGGCCAGCTCCGCTTGGCTCAACCAGCGCTCCTGGCTCAGGGCTTCCAGGCTGAGCGGTTGGCCCTGGCTGGTGTGTTCCAGCACCTCGTCCAGCTCCACCAGCCTGGTGCCGGGCAGCCCCAGCCCGCGGGCCGAGGTGTTCAGGGCGGTGCCGCCGGCCCGGGCCAGCACCTGGCCCAAGGAGCAGGCCGCCGCGGCCTGGTCCAGATCTGCGCGCACCAGGCCGCCGGTCATGCCGGGCATGGTGATCTTGCCCGCGGCCGAGGTGAGGTCCGCGCCCACCAGGATCAAGGGCTTGCAGCCCAGCATCAGGGCCAACTCGGTCTGGCGGCCCAGGGTGTGGTGCTGGGGAGTGAAGAAGCGGGCCAGGGGCTTGAAGGGACCCAGGGCGGTGCCGCGAGCCCCCAGACACAAAAAACGCGGCCCGGGATGGGCGCGCAGGGTGGGGGCGTGGGCCAGTTCCTCTGCGATCAGGGGTATCTGTTCCAAGTGGGGGTGGTTGTAGCAGGACAGCCGCCCCAGCACCGGCCTGGTGGTTACCGCGGCAGTGGGGATGATTCCCGCCTCCAGCACCTGGGGCAGGGCCTCGTCGCTGACCAGGACCGCGGCTCCTCCCAGGCGGCCGGCCAGGAGCTCCAAGGCCCGGCCCAGGGATTCGCCCGCCTCCATGATCAGGGCCGGCCGGTCCTGGCAGGCGCCGATCAGCTCCAGGGCCCGGCCCATGAACACCACCTGGCTGAGATTGCCCACCAGGTTGGCGCCGCGGGGTTCTTCCCAGCGCAGCGCCAAGTCCCGGGCCTTCAGCGCCTGGCCCAGCACCCGGTACAGCCGGGCCCAGACTGCGGCGGCCGCGTCGTCCGCCGCCTCGCCGGCCAGGTGGACGAAATCCACCTGATCGGCCAGGGCGAGCTGGGGGTGGCGGGAGAGCGCTTCCTCCAAGGCGTGCTCGTGGGGCGCCAGGATTACCAGGTCGCCTTCGCGCAGGTAGCTGGCCAGGTCAAAGCGTCCCAGGCCGGCGGTGAGGAGCCTGGCCCGGGGCTCCAGCAAGAATATCTGGTGCCCGGGCGGCATGTTGGCCAGAAGGTCTTGCACCTCGTCCAGCAGCCCCCCGCCCACCACCACGGTGATGCCGCCGCTCTGGGGTTGGGTGCGTGGGGGGCGTGGGGGGCGGGGGGGGCGGGGAGAGTCGGCCGGGCGGGGCTGATCAGCGGAAGATATTTCCAGGTCCCCGGGCAGGCCGGAGGCGTCCCAGGCCTCGCCGGCCATCTCCAGCCAGCAGGCCACCTCCGGCGCCACCGCGGCCAGCATGGTCAGGTTCTTCTTGAGGCGTTCCAGAGAAAAGGAAGCATCCCCCACCGGTTGCACCTCCGTTGCCGGGGGAAAAAGGAGACGCGCGAATTCTACCGTGGGGTGGGGGGGCTTTCAAGCTGGGCGGCGGCGGCCCGGGTGGCGGCGGGAAGGGGGCCCTTGAGGGAGCCGCCCACAAAGCGCAGCAGGACCGGCCTGGAGCCGGGAAGGAGGTACACGAAATGCTGCTCGTCGAAGAAGTAGTTGACCATGAAGGAGCGCTGGGGCCGGCCCCAGGCCATCTCCACCAGCCACAAGTTGTCGCCCTCTGCAATGCGCCCGGCCATGAGCCGGCGCTTCAGTTCGGGCGCCAGGTTGGCTTGGCGGATGCGGGCCAGGCGGCGCCGGTGCTCCGCAGGCGTGCCCAGAACCACCGCCGCCGCGCCCGCCGCCAGGCGCGCCTCCCCTCGTTTCGGCCCAGCGGGCCAGGCAACTACCAGCGCGTCCCCTTGCCGGGCCAGCAGGGGCAGCACCGCATAGGGCCCCACTTGGGCCAGGGCATTGCCGGCCGCGTCGCGCAGGGTGGTTTCTTGGAGCACAACCGCGCTGAAAGGCGGAAGGGAAGTGGCTCTGGACCCGGCGCCCTCTTGGGCGGCCGCGCCGCCGGGCGCCACCAGGAGCGCCAGCCAAAGGACGGCCCACCAGGGCATGGAGGCTAGTAGAGCGATGAGGCTGAACGGCGCTTGCGCCGCCCCAGGGCCAGGCCGATGAGCCAGCCTATCAAGAGCACGCCGGCGCCGGCCAGGAACCACTTGAGGTTGTTGCCCAGGCGCAGGGACTCCACCTCGGTGCTGAGAGCCTGCAGGCGCTCTTTCTGGAGGGCGTAATCTTCCTGCAGCTTCTTGTACTTGGTGCGCAGGTCCAGCACGGCGGACGCGTCTTTTTTCAGCTTGGCGTAGGCCGACTCCAGCTCCGCCACCCGGCTCTGGGCCTTGCCCAGTTCAAGCTTGAGCTTCTGGTTCTCCCCGGTGAGTTCCTCCATCCGGCTGAGCAGCGTCTTGTTCTCCGGGTCCAGCTTTTTGATCTTGAGCAGGGCCGGCATGTCCTCCTGGAGGTAGCGGGCGATCATCCAACCCTCTTTGCCGCTTTCGGTCCTGACCTTGACCCAGCCGTCCTGCACCGGGGAGAGTATCTGCACCACATCGCCCGAGTTCACCACGTGGATGACCTTGTTGTCCACCGAGGGGCCGGAGCGCACCGTGACCTGGAGCCGGTCAGTGACATACTTGTAGGACTGGGCCCAGGCAGGCAGGGTCCAAAGCAGGGCAAGACAAAGCCAGGCTGTAAGCAAGCGGCTGCGTAGGCTCATCAGGACTGCTCCTTTGGCAATCGGTTACCTGGCGATTGGCGACAACCTAACAGGATTGCCGGCTGGTGTCAATGGAGCCCCTTCCGGGAACGGGCGTGCCAGGTGCATGCCTTCATTGACCTTTTTAGTAGTAGGTGTTAAGAATCGTAATAAAGGGATCGCACAAGGGATCACGAGAAAAAAACCTGCCCAGGGGGGAGTATCCCCTCTGCGGGAGGTGGCTGCCCCTTTGTAGGGAGCACATGAAAGACGCCCACATCCTCATCGTCGATGATGAGCCCAACAACCTGGAACTCCTGCGCGAGCTGTTCAACCTGCACGGCGCCAGAGTGACCCAGGCCACGGACGGGGAAACCGCCTTGCGTTTGGCCCGGGAAGAGAGACCCGACTTGATTCTCCTGGACGTGGTGATGCCGGGGATGGACGGCTACGAGGTGTGCCGCCGGCTGAAAAGCGCCGAGGAGACCCGGCGGCTGCCCGTGGTCATGGTGACCGGCCTGGGCGCCCTGGACGACAAGATCAAGGGCCTGGACGCCGGGGCCGACGACTTCCTCTCCAAGCCGGTCAACGCGGCCGAGCTTCTCACCCGCTCGCGGTCCCTGCTGAGGGTGAAGGACCTGAACGACGAGCTGGAGGGGGCCTACCATCGCCTGGCCGAGATCGCCTCCTACACCAACGGCCTGCTCTCCCGTTTCGATCCTTACAATTTCGACCCCGTCGCCAGCCTGCACGGGCTCATGGAGTTTCTGCTGGGACCCGGCGAAACCAGCCCGGCCCGGCCCGAGCGGGTGCTGCTGCTTTCGGGTACTGGCAACGGCACCTGGAGCGGTTCGCTCTACTACCTGGAGCAGAACAAGGTGGCCTTCCGAAACCTGGAGGGCATCGTCACCCCCACCGAGATCGAACCCCTGTTCATGGGCCGCAACCTGGTGGCCTGGAACCAGGGTGACGACTTCGGCCCTTCCCCCGGCTTGACCATATGGGATCGGCTGGGTGAGTCCCCGCCCAAGCGCAACCTGGTGGCGTTTCGCTCGGCCCAGGTGGGCGTGGTGGCCCTGGACTACCGCAAGCGGGTGGGGCCCTACGACGCCCAGGTGCTCTCGGCCCTGGTGGCCACCATCCACTTTTTCCTCAAGACCATCAGCTCCCAGGTGCAGGAGGTGGAACGGGCCTTCCTCTACACCATCAGCGCCTTGGCCCGGGCGGCGGAGTATCACGACGAGGACACCGGCAACCACATCATGCGGGTCAACCGCTACGCCGAGGAACTGGCCCGGGCCCTGGGCTGCGAGGATTCCTTTGTGCGCACCCTGGGCTACTCGGCCCAGATGCACGACGTGGGGAAGCTGCACGTGCATCCCGACATCCTCAAAAAGCCCGGCCGGCTCAATGCCGAGGAGTGGGAGGAAGTCAAGAAGCACACCCTCTACGGGCTGCACATCCTGGGTGACGATCCCCGCCTGGCCATGGCCCGGGAGGTGGCGGTGAGCCACCACGAGCGCTGGGACGGCACCGGCTATCCCTACGGCCTGGCCGGCGAGGATATACCCCTGTCGGGCCGCATCGTGATGATGGCCGATATCTATGATGCCCTGCGCAGTCACCGGCCTTACAAGCCGCCCTTTGACCACCAGACCGCGGTGAAGATCATCACCAAGGGGGACGACTACCTGAAACCGGGCTACTTCGATCCCCGGGTGCTGGAGGCCTTCGGCGACATCCACCGCCAGATGGAAGCGATTTTTCAAGAAGACAGCCAATGAGAGGCAGGGCCCCTTGGGGTAGGGGCCTATCAGCGGCCAAGCAAGTATTGGCCCCATAGCGATAGTGGAGCAAGAACAGCCTTGGAGTGAAGGAGGAAGCATGAGCGAGATCAAGACGATCGGAGTCGTAGGCGCGGGCACCATGGGCAACGGCATCGCCCAGTTGGCCGCTCAGATGGGGGCCGAGGTGGTCATGCGCGACATCAAGGACGAGTTCGTCCAGCGCGGCCTCCAGGCCATTGACAGGTTTCTCAGCAAGGGCGTGGAGCGCGGCAAGGTGACCGAGGAGCAGAAGGCCGAGGTCCTGGGCCGCATCCAGGGCACCACCGACATGGCCGATTTGGCCAAGTGCGACTTCATCATCGAGGCGGTGATCGAGGATTTGGACCTGAAGAAAGAGGTCTATGGCCAGCTCGATGAAATCTGCCGGCCCGAGGTGATCCTGGCCACCAACACCAGTTCCATGAGCATCACCCTCATCGCCGCGGCCACCAAGCGGCCCGACAAGGTGGTGGGCATGCACTTCTTCAACCCGCCGCCCCTCATGCGGCTGGTGGAGGTGATCCGCGGCTACCACACCAGTGACGAGACGGTGAAGGTGACCCGCGAGTTGGCCCAGAAGATGGGCAAGGAGACGGTGGAGGTGAAGGTGGATTCCCCGGGCTTCATCGTCAACCGCCTGATGATCCCCCACATGATCGAGGCGGTGAAGCTCCTGGAGGAGGGCGTGGCCACCAAGGAGGACATCGACAAGGCCATCAAGATGGGCCTCAACTACCCCATGGGTCCCTTTGAGCTGATGGACTTCACCGGCATCGACATCTGCAAGTACGTGGCCGACTATTTCTACCAGGAGTTGAACAAGGAGCTGAAGTGGGCCTCGCCCACCACCCTCAAGAACCAGGTGCGCTCCGGCCGGCTGGGCCGCAAGACCGGGGGCGGCTGGTACGATTACTCCAAGAAGTAGCCCCGGAAGCACGGCATACCCAAAAGGCCCGGCTCCCCCGCGGGGGGGCCGGGCTTGACTTTGCTCCGCCGCGCGGCGGCCGGGCGCCCTTAGCCGCCCTTTACCGGTATGCGCCTGGGCTTGGCCTTCTCGGCCTTGGGCAGCACCAGCTCCAGCACGCCGTTTTTGAGCTTGGCGTCTATCTTCTCGCGGTCGATGGCTTCGCTCACCGTGAACTGGCGGTAGAAGGTGCCGCTCACATACTCGTTGAGCAGCTTCTCGCCCGGCGCGGCCGAAGGCTTGGCCGAGCCCTCTATGGTCAAGACCTCGTCCTCCAGGTTGATGTTCAGGTCTTCCTTGCTCACCCCGGGCAAGTCCGCCAGCAGGACCAGGGCGTCCTGGGTCTCATAGATGTCCACCGCCGGGGTGTAGACCGGCTCGCTCTTGGTGCGTTCGGCTCCGGCCGGCGCTTGGGCCTCGTCGCGGCGGGTAAGTTCCGTGGAAACGCTCATGGCAACAGGCCTCCTTTCCTGGGCAAAGACACCGCTAGGTTCCGCTCACCGCTATGCGGCGCGGGCGAGCCGCCTCGGACTTGGGCAGGGTCACCCGGAGCACGCCGTCGCTCAGGCGGGCCTCCACCTTGTCCGCGTCCACCTCGGCGGGGAGCCCGATTACCCGGCTGAAGGTGGCGTAGCTGCGCTCGCGGCGGTGGAAGCGCGCGTCCTCGGGCAGGGGAGGAGCCTTGCGCTCGCCCTGCAGGGACACCTGCTTGCCCTTCACCGCCACCTCCAAGTCCTCGGGCGCCACGCCGGGCAGCTCGGCGCTGAGCAGGAACTTGTCCGCGTCCTCCCGCAGGTTCACCGGCGGGAACACCCCGCCGCTCCAGGGAAACTCACGCTGGGCGGATATGGAGTCCAGCAGCCGGTCCATCTCGCGGCGCAGGCGGTCCATCTCGCTGAGTGCGCCGCGCCAGGACCCCCAAGGATAGAAACCTCCGCTTAGAAGCATGGCAATCCTCCTTTGGCACTGCACGGGTTTCGGCCCCCGCCCGGGAGAACTTCCCCTCCGCCGGCCCGCGGCTGGCGGGAAACTTTGTGGCTATCGGCTTTGAGCAGACCCCGGCCGGGACCCTTCGTGGGGGCGGGCGGCCCCTCTAGTTTCAAGCTAAGCAGGCCCTCCGCCTTGTCAAGGCCGGGCCGCCCGGAGGTTGGAAGGCGCTGCGGCCCAAGACAAAGCCCGGGCCGGCGGCGGCCCGGGCTCCGGGTTGGCAGGTTGCTGGCGCTAGAAGCCCATGGACTCCAGGAGCGAGTTCACCGAATCCTGGTCCAGCTTGGCCTCCTCGGCCTCCTCCTCGCCCTCTCCCTCGCCGCGCACGCCCAGGGACTCCAGGGCCTTGTCCACCTCCTCCTGGGCCAGCTTCTCGCTCTGGTCGGGGGTGACGTCCTTCTTCTCGGCCTTGACCTTGAGCTTGGAGCCGAAGCTCACCACCATGGCCAGCAGTTGCACCTGGAAGTCGGTGAGCAGGCGCACGATGCGGTAGATGGCCTGGCCCGAGAGGTCCTGGAAGGAGAGCGCCTCGATGATGCTGTTGACCGAGGAGAAGATCACGCCCATGGCCTGGTCCAGTTGCTGGGCCAGCTCGGGCTGCAGGGTGTTGGCCGCCCCGCCGGCCGCAGCCAGGACTTCTTCCAAGAGCTGGCTCAGCTCGCCGGGCAGTTGGGGCGGAGACAGCTCGGCGCTCTTGGCCTTGATGGCCTCGGCCAGTTCCTTTGCCTTGGCCGCCAGTTCCGGGTCGGGCCCGGCCGGGGCCGGCGCCGGGGCCGGTTCGGCCGCGGGTTCGGCGGCCGGGGCCTGGCCGGGCATGGCCTCCAGGGGGAGGGTCTGCTCCAGGAATATCTGGTCGGCGGTGGAGGCCATCTTCTTGATGACCTGCTTGAAGCGGTCCTGGCCGGTGGCGTTGAACAACACCTTGAGGACGCCCTTAAGGTCCAGGTTGAGGAAGTTGTCCTCGTCCGGCTCGCCGGAAACCAGCTCGTTGAGACCTTTCTCGATCTGGTCCGCGTCAAAGGTCTTCTCGCTGGCGTCCCACATGGCCTTGATGTGCTTCTTCACCGTTTCGTTGGTGCAAAGCTCGTACACGGTCTGGAACACCAGCTCCAGGGGGAACTGGTAGTGGGGCCCGGCGGGCTGGGCGGGTTCCGGGGCGGGCTCGGGCGCGGCCTCGGCCGCGGGCTGGTCGGCCAGGGCGCTGGCCAGCTCCTCGGCCTGGGCGGCCAACTCGGCCAAGGGGTTGTCGCCCAGGCCGGCCAGGTAGTTGCTCACCGCCTCCAGGGCCTCGGCCAGCCGCTGGCGGGCCTCGCCGCCGTCGCCCTCGGCTTCTCCGCCTTCCTCGGCGGAGACGGTGTTGATCTGCTGCATGATGCCGCGGGCCTGGTCTATGGCCGCCTGGATGCTCTCGCCCTGGTCCATGATCTGCAAGGTGGCCTGTTCGGTCATCTTGACCACGGACTCCAACTGGTCCTTGGCCTGCTCCAACTGCTCGCCCGCGGACTCCAGGTCCATGGCGTCCACCTTGTCCACCTTCACGTCGCGGATGGACATGGACAGCCGCCGGGCCAGGCGGCCCACCTCGCGGTACATGTCGTGGGAGAGTTCCTTGTAGTATTCCTCGTCGTCCGGCGCCTCGGCGGCGGGCTCTGCCTCTGCCTCGGGCAGGTCCACCTCGGGCCAGTCGTCATCCAACTCCGGCTCAGACGGGGGGGCGGGGGGGGCGGCTTCGGGCTGGGGAAGGGCCTGGCGGGGCGGTTCCTGGGAGGGCGGCAAGGCCGGCGCGCCACCGCCGGTGGCGGTGATGTGGTAGATGGCCTCGGCGGTGCGGATGGTCAGTGAGCCGCCGCTGAGTTCCAGGTTTATCTCGGGAGGCTGACTTCCTGCCATGTTGATCACCTCTCGGCCGGGGTTCGGGGTTCTTTCGCCTTGCCACCGCTGCCCAGGTAGCGGTCGCGCTCGGAAAAGATGCAGCCGCAGTAGGCCTGGCGGTAGAGTCCGAGTTCCAGGCTGCGCTGCACGCCCTCCCGCCACTGGGGGCGGAAGTCGCGGTAGAGGAAGGGCACGCCGCGTTCAGCCGCCACCGCCTCGCCCAGCTCGCGCACCAACTCGTGCTTCTGGCGCACCGAGTAGAGCAGGGTGGTGGTAAAGGCGTCGAACTTGCCGCGCTTGGCCACCTGGGCCGCCCGGGTCAGGCGGTCGTGGTAGCAGATGCGGCAGCGCACCTCCTCGCGGAAGGCCACCCGCCGGAGCCAAGTCTCGGGGTGGTACTCGTCTTGCACGATGAGCGGCAGGCCCTGGCTCCCGGCCCAAGCGGTGAGGGTTTCCAGGCGGCGCTGGTTCTCGGTGTAGGGCTGTATGTTGGGGTTGTAGTACAAGCCCCGCAGCTCACAGCCTTCCTCCTGGAGCCCTTGCACCGGCATCAACGCGCAGGGCGCGCAGCAGATGTGCAGGAGTACTCGCATGGCTTTTGGCTTGGCCTCGGCCTCCATTCTAATAGGCGGCGGGCGAAATAGCCAGTGCTTTTCGGCGCTTCCCAGGTTCAGCCGGCCGCGGCCTCCAGCTCCTGCACCAGGATGAGGCCCAGCACCGCCAGGCACTCCAGGTCCAGGAAGTTGGGCGCGGTCAGGTCGTAGAACACCTTGGCCTCGGCCGGGAAGTCTTCGTCCGCGTCGTAGAAGGTCATGAGCAAGGGTATCTTGGGCAGGGCCGGAAAGAGGAAGCTGGCATCGGCCGAGGCGTACTCGTCGCCCGGCCTGGCGCCCAGGGCCGCGGCCGCGGCCGCGAGCGCCTCCAGCCGGCCGCTGAAGAAGCGGGCCGCCCGTTCCTCCACGATCTGGGAGAGGCTGCGGGCGAAGTCCTGGCCGCCGGGCAGCTCGCGGTAGGGCACGAAGCGCCCGGTGTTTTCGCCCCGGCCGCCGTGGGTGAGGTAGTAGGCCAGCACGATGCGGTGGTTGACCGGGGCCTCGCCGCCGTCGGCCAGGCTCACCCCATCCTTGCCCACCACGAATTCCCGCCCCAGGCAGGGCACCAGGGCCGCCCCGTCCCGCAGGGCCAGGCCCAGCTCCCGCGCGGCGCCGGCGATGTCGGCTGCGGCCAGGCGCGGTTTCAGCTCCTGGTAGACCTTTTCATAAGCCTCGGGCCGCTCGGACTCGAACACGATCAGATCTCCTGGATCTCGCGCTTTTCCGCCAGCATGTCCACCAGCTCCCGCACCGCCCCCCGGCCGCCCGGGTTGCTCAGTTGCACGTGGGCCGCGTTCCGGGCCCAGTTGTGGGCGTCCGAGGGGGCCGCGGCCAGGCCGGCGATGATCATGGCGGGCAGGTCGTCCAGGTCCGCGCCGATGTACAACACCTGGCGCGGCTCCATCTGGTGCTCGAAGATGATCATCTGGAGCATGGGCGCCTTGGCCCCCTGGTGGACGCGGTGGGTGATGCCGCGGGCCTGGCACCAGGCCTCCACCGCCTTGAGTTCCTCCCGGGCCACCACCACCGCCTTGCCGCCCACGGCCAGCCAGTTGGCCAGGCCCAGGGCGTCGGCCTGGTAGGTGGTGATGCTCTCGGTCCCATCCGGGCCGGTGACGGTGGTGCCGTCGGTGAGCACCCCCTCCGCCTCCAGGACCACCAGCTCTATCTCGCCCAGCAGGGTGTCCAGGTCCTTTTCCTCCTGGGGCACCTTGGGCTCCAGCACGTCGGGTGTCTTTTGCATGGTCAAACGGGTCGCTCCACTAGAGAAAATGAAAGCCGGCCCCCTGGGGGGCCCAGCTAATGTAACCCGCCGCCCCGGCCATGGCAAGGCCGCAGGCGGCTCACTGGGGCACGATGGCAAAGGTGGCCGAGGAGGTGTGCACCTGCTTGACCACCAGGTGGTACAGCCTGCGCCCCAGCCGGAAGCTCACGTTCTGGCCCGGGCCCAGCACCGCCACCCCCTCCCTTCCGTCCAGCACCTTCACCCGCACCCGCACCCGCTTGGGCGAGGCGGTCACCTTCTCCAGGGTGAGCACCACTCGCCCTCCCAAGAGCACCGCCGCCTGGCCCCGGTGGAGCACCTTGTGCACCGCCTTGGGCCGGGCGGGCTCGGCCTTTTCGGCCGGGCGCAGCCGCTCTTCGCCCTGGCGCCGGGACAGGGCCAGGCGCTCCTCCATGCGGCGGGCCTCGGCCGCCAGCCGGTTGGCCCGGCTGGCCTCGTGGGCGGCCTTCTCCTGCCAGCGCTGCATCTCGCCCGCGTAGTAGTCGTGGGCCAGGCCCCAGCCCAAGGCCAGGAGCCCGGCCGCCGCCGCCAGGGCCACGGCCCAGGCCCCGCCGCGGGTGCGCAGAATCCAGTCCAGCATGGCCTTCCCCCTGGGGTTTCAGGTTTAATGCGCCTCGGCCCAGTTCTTGCCCCAACTGGCCTCCACCACCAGGGGCACCTTGAGCTGAATCACCTTCTCCATGACTTCCTTGACGCGCTGGGCGAACCGCTCCACCTCCCCCTCCGGCACCTCGAACACCAGCTCGTCGTGCACCTGGAGGGTCATCAGCGCCTCGGGGAACTCCTCTTGCATCATCTGGTCCACCTGGAGCATGGCCAGCTTGATGATGTCCGCGGCAGTGCCCTGGATGGGCGTGTTCAGGGCCATGCGCTCGGCCGCCTCCCGGGCCAGCCGGTCGCGGTAGTTTATGGCGGGCAGGAAGCGGCGGCGGCCCAACAGGGTGGTGACATAGCCGCGCTCGCGGGCCTGGGCCAGGTTGCGCTGCTGGAAGGCGGCGATGCCCTGGTAGCGGCCCAGGTAGCGCTCGATGATCTGCTGGGCCTCGGCCAACTCGATCTTCTGCTCCCGGGCCAGGCGGAAGGCGCTCATGCCGTAGAGCACCCCAAAGTTGACCGTCTTGGCCCGGCGGCGCTGGTCCGGGGTCACCTGGTCCGGCGGCACCTCGAAAAGGCGCGAGGCGGTCTGGGTGTGCACGTCCAGGCCCGAGGTGAGGTCCTCTATGAGCAGCGGGTCCTCGGACAGGTGGGCCATCACCCGCAGCTCCACCTGGGAATAGTCGGCGCTCACCATGAGCCGGCCTGCCTCGGCTATGAAGCAGGCGCGGATGCGCTCGCCCAAATCGGAGCGGATGGGGATGTTCTGCAGGTTGGGGTCCGAGGAGCTGAGGCGGCCGGTGGCGGTGACGGTCTGGTTGAAGCTGGTGTGCACCCGGCCGGTCTGGGGGTTCACCAGGGTGGGCAGGGTGTCGATGTAGGTGTTCTTGAGTTTGGCTATGGAACGGTAGGCCAACACCTCGGCCGGCAGGGGGTGGCTCTCGGCCAGTTGGGTCAAGACGCTCATGTCGGTGGAGTAGGCGGTCTTCTTCTTGGTCTTCTTGAGCTGCTGGAGGCCCAGCTCGTCAAAGAGCACCTTGCCGAGTTGCTGGGGGGAGTTGAGGTTGAATTCGTGGCCGGCCAGCTTGTAACAGCGCTCCTCTATGTCGCGCAGCTTCTCGCCCAGCTCCTTGCTCAGATCCTCCAGCCCCTCCACGTCCAGGGCCACGCCGTTCATCTCCATCTTGGACAGAAGGGGCACCAGGGGCATCTCCAGGTCCTTGAAGAGCTGCATGAGCCCGGCTTCTTCCAGGAGGGGCTCCATCTTCTCGGCCGCCTGCAAGGCCACGTCCGCGTCCTCGGCCGCGTAGTCGGTGGCCTTGTCCAGGTCGGCCAGGGCAAAGGAGAGGTTCTTGCCGCCGGTGGCCTCTTCGTAGGAGATCATGGAGCGCCCCAGGAACTCGGCGGCAATGGCGGTGAGGCCGTGGCTGGTACGGCCGGGGTTCAAGAGGTAGCTGGCCACCATGGTGTCAAAGGCCACGCCCTCCACGCTGAGCCCGGCGCGCTTCAGCACGGTGAGGTCGTACTTCAGGTTCTGGCCTATCTTGGCCAGGGCGGGATCGGCCAGGTAGGGGGCCAGCACCCGGAGCACCGCCTCCCGGTCGGCCTGGCTCTGGCCGTCCTTCAACTCGTGCCCCACGGGCACGTACACCGCCTCGCCCGCCTGGTGACACAGGGACACCCCCACCAACTCGGCCCGCATGGCCTGGATGGAGGTGGTTTCGGTGTCCACCGAAAGCCGCCCCTTTTGCTTGGCCGCCCGGAGGAAGGCCTCCAGCTCGGCGGGATCGGTGAGGCGGCGGTAGGAGGCGTCCGCCGAGGCGGCGGGCGCGGCGAACTCGCTGAGGAGCTTGCTGAACTCCAGGCGGGCCAGCACCGGGGTCAGCACCGCCGGATCGGGCGCGCGCACCTCGAATACCGGCGGGCTGAACTCCACCGGCGCGTCCTTGGCCAGGCGCACCAGCTCGCGGGAGAGAAGGGCCTGGTCGCGGTAGGCCAAGAGGTTTTCGCGCAGCTTGGACTTGCGCATGCCCTCGGCCGCCTCCAGCACCTTGTCCAGGCTGCCGTATTGCTTGATGAGCTTGGCCGCGGTCTTGGGACCCACCCCGGGCACCCCGGGCACGTTGTCGCTGGAATCGCCGGTGAGCGCCATGTAGTCCACCACCTGGCCGGGCTCCACGCCCAGCTTCTCCGCCACCTCCCGGGGGCCCAGGCGCAGGTCCTTCATGGTGTCCCACAGGCTCACCTTGTCCTCCACCAGTTGGAACAGGTCCTTGTCGCCCGAGACCAGCACCACCTCGAAGCCCTGGTCCCGGGCCTTTTGGGCCAGGGTGGCCATGAGGTCGTCGGCCTCGTAGCCTTCCATCTCCACCGCCGGTAGCTCCAGGGCGGTCACCACCTGGCGCACCAGGGGGAGCTGGGCCTTGAGCCCCGGGTCCAGGGGCGGGCGGTTCGCCTTGTAGGCCGGGTAGAGCTTGTGGCGGAAGGTGGGGCCCTTGGCGTCGTAGACCACGGCCAGGTACTGGGGCTGGGCCTCCTTGATCACCTTGAGCAGCATCTGGGTAAAGCCGTATACCGCGCCGGTGGGCACCCCGTCGCTGGTGCTGAGCCCGCGGATGGCATGGAAGGCGCGGTGGATGTAGGAGCTGGCATCCAGCAGGTACAAGACAGGCGCTTGGGCCACGGGGTTACCTCCCTTGCCGGCATTCAGGGCGCTATCAGGCTATCGGCTTGCCCCCAGCTTACGGGGCGGCACGGCCCCCGGTCAAGCGGGGGGCGACGGGAGGCGGGTGACGGGAGGCGGGTGACGGGAGGGCGGGGGTGGCTTGCGCCCCCGGGCCGGCGCGGTATGATTGGGCATGGCCGACCTCAAGCAAAAACTCACGGCCCTCAAGGTGGAGCTGAACGAGCTGCGCGCCCGCTGCGACGCGGCCTTCCAGCAGGTGGCCCGGGAGTACCCGGAGGCAATGGGCTGCAAGACCGGCTGCGACGACTGCTGTCACGCCATTTTCGACCTGGCGCCGGTGGAGGCCCTGGCCCTGGCGGTGGCCTTCCAGCAGCTCCCCCGCCAGCAGCGGCGCCAGGCCCTCCGCCGGGCCGAGAAGGCGGCCCGGCTCTACGACCAGGCCGCGCGCGAGGTGCTGGCCGCCCAGGGCGAGGAGCGGCTCAAGATACTGAGCCGGGCCCGGGTGCCCTGCCCGCTTCTGAAGGACGGCCGCTGCCTGCTCTACCAGGAGCGGCCGGCCACCTGCCGGCTCTACGGCATCCCGGTGGCCATCCAGGGCCGCGCCCGCACCTGCCACCGGGCGCGCTTCCGGGAGGGCCAGACCTACCCCACCGTGGACCTGGACCAGGTCAACCAGCAGTTGGACCAGCTCTCCCACGCGGCAATGGCCCTGGTGCCCACCCTCACCTCCCGCCGCCTGGACGTGGCCCGGGCCATTGGGCTGGAGTTCTAGGCAAGGGGCCAAGCCCGGCCTTCTTGCACGCGCCGTCCCCCTTCACGCTCCTCCTGCCCATGCCGCCCTTGCCCCGCCGGAGAGGTGACACGAGTCGTTGTAGATAGAGCCCGGCCGCGGGCTTGGTGTAGGAACCGGTCCAGTTGTGGTCCAGGATGCGGCGGGCCTTTTTGAGTGCTCCTGCTGTCGGGGCCGCGGTCGGCAGGTGTCAATGCGGAGAAACAGAGGGGAGAAGGCGCCGCCGATCCGGGCGGCATCCCGCAGGAGGGGCCGTGGGCTTGGGCTCAAAAGGGGGACGAGGCCGGGGGGCGGGGCCGGGGGACTAGCTCCGGCCCTGGCTGGAGGTGTGCTTTTTGATCTGGTCGCCGGCCAAGGCCAAGACAGCGATACTGACCAGAAAAATGGGGAAGCTGAGCCACACGCTGTCCACCGCGCCGGCCAGCCAGATCAACAAGAGGCATACCGCCGTGCCCACGATGCCGAACAACCAGGAGCGTGCCATGAATTTTCTCCTTGAGAAAAGGGGCCTACTCATCTTCCAACCTAGCAAATAGGCCTAAAGGGGGCAATAGGACTCCCCCGGCTTTGCTTGTAGGAAATTCTCTTACGCTCTGCGTCCTTGCTCCTTTGCCACCCGCCCCCGCCCCCCCGTCCCCCCCCCCCCCCGCCCCCCCCCCCCCTTTGGGGGGGGGGGGGGGGGCTGTGGAAAATGGGGGCCGGTTTCGGCTCCCGGCCTGGGCCCCGGCGTGGAATTTC
>CAZUHP010000023.1:36121-48281 GCA_964620595.1 uncultured Desulfarculaceae bacterium
CGCCCCCCCGTCGCCCCCCGTCGCCCGCCCCCCCGTCGCCCCCCCCGCCCCCCGTCGCGTGGGTGGGCGGGGATTCTGAAATAGGGGAGCCGTTTACGGCTCCCGGCTCGGCCCTGGGCTTGAATTTTCTATGGCTCCTACTTTTTTGTTATCCTTTGATTAGGGGTTGACGGGGTGGGAGAATATAAGTATATTAGTACCAGAATACCGGTTAACGAGGTGATACATGGCCAACATGTTGAAAATATCCGAGGCAGCCTCCCTGGCGTTGCATACCATGGCCCTTTTGGCCGCCGACCCGGGGACCACCCGCGCCACCTGGGAGATCGCCAAGACCCTCCGGGTATCCGAGGCCCATCTGGCCAAGGTGCTCCAGCGCCTGGGCCGGTCCGGGCTGGTCAGAAGCCAGCGCGGGCCTGGCGGGGGGTTCACCTTGGGCAAGGACCCCGCGGCCATCACCTTGCTGGACGTGTACGAGGCCACCGAAGGCCCTCTGGAGTCGCCCGGCTGCCTCTTGGGCCGGCCGGCCTGCAACGGCTCCTGCATCCTGGGCGGGCTGTTGGACCAGGTGGGTATGCAGATACGCAACTATTTTGCGGAAACCCGCCTTTCAGACCTCCAGGGCGAGTTTTTTCGTGAGGAGAAGTATGCCTGAGATCAGGAAGATCATTGAGATAGACGAAGAGCTTTGCGACGGGTGCGGGCAGTGCATCCTGGCCTGTGCCGAGGGCGCGTTGCAGATAGTGGACGGCAAGGCCAAGTTGGTGGGCGATATCTACTGTGACGGCCTGGGCGCCTGCATGGGCGAATGCCCCCAGGGCGCCTTGAAGATCATCGAGCGGCCGGCCGAATCCTTTGACGAGGAGGCGGTGGAAGCGCTTTTGAGCCAACGCAAGCAGGCCGAAACCTCCCAGGCCGCGCCCATGGCCTGCGGCTGCCCCAGCAGCGCGGCCATGAGCCTGGAGCCGGCCGGCGGGGCTCCGTCCCCTGGCGCTGCCGGGCCGGTGGAGAGCCAGCTGGGTCACTGGCCGGTCAAGCTGCAGCTTTTGAATCCCCAGGCCCCCTTCCTCAAGGGCGCGGACCTGGTGCTCCTGGCCGACTGCGCGGCCTGCGCGGTGCCGGATCTACACCAGCGCTTTCTGGCCGGCAAGACGGTGGCCATGGCCTGTCCCAAGCTGGATGACGCCGAGGCCCACGCCGCCAAGCTGGCTGAATTGCTGGCGGGAGCCCGCCCCCGCTCCATCAAGGTGGTGCACATGGAGGTGCCCTGTTGCCGGGGGTTGGAATGGATCGTGGACCAGGCCCTGAAGCGGACCGGCTTGGAAATCCCGGTGGAGAGCGTGACCATCGATCGCCATGGCCGGGAGCGCGAGGATCAGCTTCCCGCGGCCACGGCCTTGGCCTGATAGGCTGCGGGGGTGAAGGAGATGAGACATGGGTAAGATGATGTGCCCTGGCCAGGACACCGCCTTCTGGCGTCCCGGCGACATATACGAGGTCACCTGCTCCCAGTGCGGCCACGAGCTGGAGTTCTTCAAGGACGACGTGAGCCGGCGCTGCACCAACTGCGGCACCCGGGTGCAGAACCCCAAGCTCAACCTGGGCTGCGCCCAGTGGTGCGAGCATGCCAAGCAGTGCCTGGGCTACGACCCCAAGGAGATGATGCTTTCCGAGGGCGAGGACACCTCCCTGGTGGACAAGCTCATCGAGGGGCTTAAGGCGGCGGTGGGCGGCGACCAGGAGCGGCTGAGCCGGGCCATCACCGTGCTGGAGCAGGCCAAGGAGGTGCTGCGCCGGCGCGGGCCAGAGGGAGTGGACCCCAAGGTGGTGCTGGCCGCCGCGCTTCTGGGCGGCCTGGAGCCGGCCGAGGCCCGGCAGGTCATGGACCAGGCCGGGCTGGCTTGGGAGGCGGCCGACCGGGTGGAGGCCCTTTTGCACGGCGAGGACGGGGACAGCCAGGAGGCCCTGGTGAGAGCCGATGCCGAGCGGCTGGCCGACAGCCCGGACCCGGCGGCCATGGCCACCGCGGCCGGACGCGAACTGGCCCAGGCCCAGGCCGCCCAAAAGGCTGGGGCATAGCCGCGGCCGGGGCCGCTGAACGATATTGCCCGACCGGATGCGCCGCCCCCCCGCCTGCAAGGCGGGGGGGCGGCGCGGTTTTCGGGTTCCCCGGCCAGGCGGGGAGGTCAACTGGTCTTGGCCGTGCCCTTGCGCTCGTCGATGTCGCCGGGATACATCACCGCCTCGTGGCCGCGCTCTCCGGTGCGGATGCGGATCACCTCCTCCACCGGGTACACGAAAATCAGCCCGTCACCGGTGTCGCCGGTGCGCGCGCCCGCCAGGATGGCTTCTATGGTGTCGTCCAGGTTGTGGTCGCTGAGCACGATGTTGATCTGGATCTTGGGCAGCATGTCCACCTGGTAGGAGCCCGAACGGCCGGACAGGGTGATGCCGCCCTGGCGCCCGCGGCCCCGTATCTCCACCATGCTCATGCCCACGATGCCCACTTCTTCCAGGGCGTCCTTTACGTCGTTGAGCTTGTCTTCCCTGATTATGGCCTCGATCTTCTTTAACATGGCCCTGCCTTTCTCATGTGGTTGAGATTGCCGCTGGGCCGGGCCACCCCGCCGGGGGTGTGATCCGGGGCGGACCCGGCCTTGGGTCAGCGGCAGTTTCAGGAATAGGCGCGTTCACCGTGCTCGCTGAGATCCAGCCCCACTTCCTCCTCGGGTTGGGAGACCCGGAGTCCAAAGGTGGCGTCCAATAGCTTGGCCAGGATGAAGGTGACCACGAACACGAACCCGATGGTCACTGCCACCGAAACCGCCTGGATACCCAACTGGCCGGGATTGCCGTAGAAAAGCCCCGCGGCGCCGCCCACCTCCTGGGCCGCGAACAGGCCGGTGGCCAGGGCGCCCCAGGTTCCGGCCATGCCGTGGCAGGCCCACACGTCCAGGGATTCGTCCAGGCCGCGGGCCTGGCGGAAGCGGATGGCGTAGAAGCTGATGGGTGCGGCCAGGGCGCCGATGGCGATGGCTCCCAGGGGGGTCACGAAACCCGCCGCCGGGGTAATGGCCACCAGCCCCACCACCGCGCCGGTGGCGATGCCCAGCACGCTGGGATGGTCATGGCGCCAGGACAAGAGCATCCAGGCCAGGGCTGCGGCCGCGGCCGCGGTGTTGGTGTTGACCAGGGCATAGGCCGCCTGGCCGTTGGCGCCCAGGGCGCTGCCCGCGTTGAAGCCGAACCAGCCCACCCACAAGAGCCCCGCGCCCAGCACGGTGTAGGGGATGTTGTGGGGTTCCATGGGCGCCTGGGGAAACCCTTTGCGGGGGCCGATGGCCATGGCGAAGGCCAGGGCGGAAAACCCGGCTGCGATGTGCACCACCGTGCCGCCGGCAAAGTCCAGGGCCCCCATGGCCCCCATCCAGCCGCCGCCCCACACCCAGTGGCACAGGGGGTCGTAGACCAGGGTGGCCCACAGGAGCGAGAACACCAGGAAAGTGCCGAACCGCACCCGCTCCACCACCGCGCCGGTGATGAGGGCCGGGGTGATGACCGCAAAGGTGGCCTGGAAGGCGGCAAAGGCCAGGTGGGGGATGGTGGCCTCGCCCAGGGGCGCGGCGGTCACCCCCTGGAAGCCCAGGTAGCTGAGGTCGCCGATTAAGGAGCCGATATCCTTGCCAAAAGACAAGGTGTAGCCATAGAGCACCCACTGCACGCCCATCAGCCCCATCATGATGAAGCTGAGGTTGAGGGTGGACAGGATGTTTTTCTTGCGCACCATGCCTCCATAGAAGAAGGCAAGCGCCGGGGTCATCATGAGCACCAGGGCGGTGCTGATGAGCACCCAGGCGGTGTCGCCGGTATTCAGGTTGGCCATGCTTACCTCCTTGAGATTCTCGGATGCGCTGGCAGGGGCCCACGCTTGGCCGAGTGGGCCTCGCCCCTTTGCCGGCCCTTGCCGGGCAGGCGGTGTGGCCCCAAGCAAAGCAACAAGGGTGCCAAGCGGATTGGTGTTAATCAACCGTTTGGTATCATTGATTATTTGTGGTGAAGCTCTTGGTGGGGCCGGAAGGGGAAAGCTACCTGGCGGTAGGATATCCAGGGTGGGGCCAGCCAGCTACGGCCTGCTCCAGCAGGGGCAAGGGTCTATTCCCGTGGCTCCAATCCACCGGGCCATTGGGGAGTATATCAAGCTAAAACAATGGCTTGTAGGTTGAGGCCCCGCGCACCTACCACTTGGTAGGGCTACGCCGGGCGAACCTACCTGGCGGTAGGGGGTGGTGGCGCCCCCAGTACCGTGAAGTGGGCCCGGGCCTGGGCCTGGCCCCAGTCGCCCCAGGCCCGGACCTCCACCGTGTGGCGGCCAGGGGTGAGGGGCAGGCGCGCCTCCAGGGGTTGGCCGGCCGTAGCCAAGGAGCGGCCGTCCACCCGCCAGGTGGCGCCTGTGGTGCGGCCGGGGGCCTGGGCCTTCAGGGCCAGCACCTGCAGCCGGGGTGACAGGTCCGGGTCCAGGGCATACACCGCGCTCGGCGCGGGCACCAGGAGGGTCAGGCTCCCCTGCCGCGTCCTGGGGACGGCTGCCGGGGCCTCGGCCTGGCGGGGTCCGTGCAGGGGGCAGGTTTCTTTCGGCAAGGTGCCCGGCGCGAACACCTCCTCCACCGTGGGGCAGGCGCCGCCGGGGGCGGGCAGGCATCCGCTTTGGGCGCACACCCGGCGCCTTACCATGCCCGGCGGCCAGGGGGGCAGCCGGCCCGGCCGGTCCTGGTGCAGGAGCAGCATCACCTGGCGCCACAGGGGGCCGGCCCCGGTCACCCCGCTGATGCCCGCCATGGGCCGCCCCTGGAAGTTGCCCACCCACACCCCCACCGTGAACTGTTGGGTGAAGCCCAGGCACCAGTTGTCCCGGTGCTGCTGGCTGGTGCCGGTCTTGACCGCGGCCGGGAAGGGCAGCTCCAGCACCCCGTGGCGGCCGAAGCCCAGGGCCCGGGCCCGGTCGTCGGCCAGGGCGTCGGCCACCAGGCGCGCCGCCGCCGGGCTGAAGACCGGTTGGGGCGCGGGCCGGGCCTGGCCCTGCCAGAGCAGGGGGGGCGAATACCGGCCGCCCGCGGCCAGGGCGGCGTAGGCGGCGGTCAGGTTCAAGAGGCTCACCTCGCCGTCCCCCAGGACCAGGCCCAGGCCGTAGTGCTGGGCGCTGCGGGGAAGCCGCAGGCCCAGCCGGTGGAGGCGGGCCAAGAAGGCGGCGGGGGTCATCTCCCGCGCCAGGCGCAGGGCAGGCAGGTTCAGGGAGCTGGCCAGGGCCACCCGCAGGCGCACCGCGCCCCGCTCCCGGCCGTCGTAGTCCACCGGCCGGTAGGCGCCGCCAGCCACCGCCAGGGTGAGGGGCTGGTCGGGGATGACCTCGGCCAGGTTGTGCCCCCCCTCCAGGGCCAGGGCATAGAGAAAGGGCTTCAGGGCGCTGCCCGGCGAGCGCGAGGCCAGCACCCCGTCCACCTGGCCGCCGTCCGGGTCGCGCCAGTCGGCCGAGCCCACCCAGGCCAGCACCGCCCGGTCGCGGTTGCGCAGCACCAGCACCGCGGCCTGGCGCAGGCCCCGCCCGCGCCGCTCCTGGCAGGTGGCTGCCACCAGGGCGCCTATCCTGGCTTGCAGGCCCGGGTCCAGGAAGGTGCGCACCACCCGGGGCGCGGCCGGGGGCAGGCGGCGGGCCAGCTCGCGCACGAAGTGGGGGGCGGGCAGCGGCGGGGGTGGTGGTGGCTTCAAGTCGAGGGGGGCCTCCAGGGCCTGGGCCAGGGTGGCCTGGTCAATGGCCCCGGCCGCGGCCATGGCCCTCAGGATACGGTTGCGCCGGGCCCGGAGCCGGGGCCGGGAAGCGGGCCGGAGCAGGCGGGAGGGGTCCTGGGGCAGGGCCATGATCAGGGCGGCCTCGGCCGGGGAAAGGCGCGCCGGTTGCTTGCCCAGAAGCTCGCGGCAGGCCGCGGCCAGGCCCACCAAGGGGCCGCCAAAGGGGGCCCGGTTCAGGTATTGGCAGAGTATCTGGTCCTTGCTGAGCCGCGCCTCCAGCCACAGGGCCCGGGCCATCTCCCGCAGCTTGACCGCCAGGCTGCGCGGTGCGGGATGCTCCAGGCGGGCCAGTTGCATGGTGATGGTGGAGCCGCCCGATACCACCCGGCCGGCCTTTAGGTTCTGCCAGGCCGCGCGCAGCAGGGCCAGGGGGTCCAGGCCGGGGTGGTGGTAGAAGCGCCGGTCCTCGGCGGCCAGGGCCGCGGCCTTGACCAGGGGGGGTATCTCCTCCGGCCCCAGCCAGGGGCCGGCCCGGCGGCTGGGATGGGCCACCTCGCCCAGGGGCGAGCCGTCGCCGGCCAGCACCACGAGGTCGGCCCGGGGGCCGTAGCCCTGGCCGGGCGGCCTGCCCGGCCAGAGCACCGCCAGGGCCCACAGCACCAGGGGAAGGGCCACCAGCGCCGCCGCTGCTGCGAACAGCCAGCGCTTCACCGCACCACCAGCCTCCCGGCCCGGCTGGTGCCGAACACCTCGGGCGCGTACATCTCCTCGGCCCGGGCCGGGCGCAGCACGAATCCGCCGGGCACCGTGGCCCGCAGGCGGTAGCGGAAGGAGTATACCCCGGGCTCCAGGCGGGGGGCATAGAGGAGCAGCCGGTCCTTGCGCAGCTCGCGCCAGCGCCAGGGCCCGCCGGGCTGCGCACCCCGCGGCCGTCCCCAGGCCGCGCCCACCGGCTCCAGGCCGGCAGGGAAGGGATCGGAAAGCAGCACGTGGTGCCTGGTCTGGGTCACCACCAGGGTGAGCACGCTTTCCATCTCCTGGCCCACCCGGGGGGGCTGGCCGTCCGGGCCGTCCGCCGGCCGGTACAGGCGCGACAGGCCCAGCCCCGCGTTCACCGGCCGGTCCGGCGGCCGGGCCGGGGCGTAGCGCAGCCGGGCGCTCCAGAAGGGCCGCCCCTGGCCCTGGGCGCGGATCAGCACCTCCTGGGCCCGGCCCGGCTCCAGGAGGTTGCGAACCACCTCCACCGTCACCGGCGGTACCCCGGGCCCGCTGAAGCGGTGGTCCAACAGCTCGCGGCCGTCCAGCACCACCTGCAGGTTCACCGGCCCGCTGCCCGCGGCTTTCAGGTAGGCGCCCAGCCCCCACAGGCCGAACACCGCCTCCTGGGTGGAGAGGTTGGCCTCCTGTCCCAGGCGCAGGGCCACCCAGGCGGCCAGCTTGGCCAGGCGGGGATAGTGGGGCCGGGCCCGGCAGAGGGCCCACAGGGCGGCGGCATTACCCCGCAGGGTGGAGCCCATCACCGCCTTGAGCCCGCCGGGGTTCACGGCGGTGAAGTGGAGCTGGCCGGCGCTCTCCTCGGCCAGGTTGTCGAGCTGCGCCACCAAGGCGGCCACTGCCTGGTCCTGTCCCAGGCTGTGGGCCGCGTCCAGCAGGCAGGCCAGGCCAAAGGGGGTGAGCCCCTGGCTGCGGGTGAGCGCCGCCTGCAAGAGCGGCACCAGGCGGGGGGCCTCTTCCCGGGCCAGGGCGGCCAGGGCCAGGGCCTCGGCCAGGCGTCCGGGCAGGTCGTCGGCCCGGGGCGGCTTGCCGTGGCGCAGGCGGCCCAGGAGATAGTCCCTGGCCTGCTGGCGCACCTCCGGGCCCAGGCCCGGTCCCTGGGGATCCATCTGGCGCGCGGCCAGGAGGGCATAGGCGGTGAGGAACACATTGGGCCGTTTGAGGCCCGGCCAGAAGGCGAACCCGCCGGAGGGGGTCTGGAAATCCGCGGCCTGGGCCAGGGTCCGGGCCACGGACCGGCGGTCGCCAGGGTCGGGTATGAGCCCAAAGGCGCTGCCTTGGCGCAGGCGGAAGGCCCGGGCCGCGGCCCGGCTGAGGCGCTGCTCCAGGCAGTCCCAGGGGTAGTCGATCAACTCCTGCACCGCCGGGCGCAGGCCCGCGGCCGGCGAGGGCGCCACCACGATGGAGAGCCCGCCCCGCCCCGGCTGGGCCCCGGCCGGGAGCAGAAGGGGAACCCTTGCCTCGGCCCGCCCCTTTCCGGGGTCCAGGCCGCCGGCCGCGGCCGCGGTGAGGAGCGCGCCCCTGGGCAGCACCTCCAGGCCGAAGCGGGCCGCGTCCGCCTGGCCGGCCATGACCGCCCGCAGGGTGAGCCAGGCCTTGCCGCTTTGCACGGCCTCCACCTTGAAACCGATGGTGCGGCTCTCGCCCGGCTCCAGGTGGAGGTTCTTTTCCAGGGGCGGTGACAGCTTCAGGCCCCGGGCGGTTGCTCGCACCGTGACTTCGCCCGCCTGGGAGGAGAGGTTCTGCACCGTGACCCGGGCGGAGAAGCGGTCGCCCTGCACCGCGAACCGGGGCAGGGCCGAGAGCATCTGCAAGGGCTGCCGGGCCTTGACCACCGCCTTGCCCAGGCCGAAGCCGTCGGACTTGTCCGCGGCGATGGCCACGATGCGATAGGAGGTGAGGCTGTGGGGGAGCTTGAACCGGGCCGCCAGCCGGCCCTGCTCGTCGGTTTCGGCCTGGGCCAGCCAGAACACGGCGGGATGGAACTTGCGCCGCAGGGCGAGCCCCTTGCCGCCGCCGCCGGCCGCCTGGTCGCCCTTTTGGCCCTCGAAGCGCCGCCCCACCACCTGGGTGCGGGTGTCGGCGCTGAGCACCGTGAGCGGCTGCCGGCGGCCGAAGGTCTGGCGCGGGTCATAGGAGTTGCGCCCGCCGGCCGCGCTCAGCACCCGCTCGTCCACGGCCAGGAGGGTCACCTGGGCCTGGCAGGGGTCGCCCTCGGCGTCGCGCACCAGCACCTGGGCGCGCACCCGGGCCCCGGGCCGCACCTGGCCCTGGCCGGTGGTGAGCTCCACCTTGAGCCCGGCGTCCGGCGCCTTGACCGCCAAGGTGGCATAGCCCACCCGCACCTGGGGCTTGCCCAGGTCCAGGCCGCCGCCGACCGGCCGGCTCACCCGGCCGCGCACCAGCACCACTCCCAGGAAGAGGTTGGGCGCGTCTCCGGCCTCTATCGGCAGCTCCACGGTCGGCGCCGGTCCCTCCACCTGGCGCACCACCACCCGGCGCACACCCTGGCGCTCCAGGGTGATCAGGGCGGTGGCCCGGGCAAAGGGGCTCTTGATGAGCAGCCGCACCCTCTGGCCGGGGCGCGGCTCGGCGAGTTGGGCCAACAGTTCCAGGCGGTGGTCGTCGAAACGCTGCCACCCGGCCAGGCCCTGGCCCGCGGCATAGACATAGGTGGCCGAGCGGGTGAGGCGGCCGGCCGCGTCCTTGGCCTCGGCCACCACCACATAGGTGCCAGCCTGGGGCGGGATGAAGTTCACCGTGTAGGGCTCGCTGCCCATCTCGATGGCCTGTTGCCACACCTGGCTGCGCCGGGCCTTGCCCAGATAGCGCCAGAAGCCGCCTGGCCCCCGCTCGCGCACCGTCTCCCACACCTGGCGATAGGCCGTGAGCTTGACCTTGAGGGGCGGGGCGGGCTGGTTGTCCGCCGTGGCCGCGGCCACCTCCACCTCGGCCGGCTGGCCGGCCGTGGCCAGGGCCGCAGCCTTGAGGCCCAGGTACACCCCGGCCGGGTGCACCAGGTAGCCGGCCCCCTGGCTCACCGTGAGCCCGGCCGTGTCGGCCACCAGGGCCTCCAGCCCCACCCGCACCGGCAGCCCGGGTAGGGGGTGGGCCGCGGGCAGCTCCAGCCGGGCCCGGCCCTCGTGGTCCAGCCTTGCCTCCAGGTCGGCCAGGTGGCGCCGCAGGCGGGGCTCCTCCAAGGGCAGGTCGCCCACCGCGTAGCCCTCCAGCCGCGGGGGCGCGAAGTGGGCGGGCGACTGGGCCACCCGGAGCTTCACCCTGCCCTTGGCCACCGGCGCGCCAAAGAGATACTCGGCCTGCACCCGGGCCCGGCCGCCGGCCTCGGCTCCCACCTGGTCCTTGGGCGCGCCCAGCCGCACCCGGAAGTCCGGCGGTCGGAAGGAGGCCACCCGGAAGGAGCCGGCGTGCAGGTCGCTGCCCTGGCGCTTCAGCCAGATGCCGTACCTGCCCAGGCGGGCGTGGGGGGTGAGGCGGAATTCGCCGGCCAGCGAGCCGTAGGCATTGGGCCGGCCCTTCAGGGTGTGCAGCACCCGGCCGTAGGGGTCGCGCACCTCCAGGGTCACCTCGCCCGGGCCGGGCAGGGCCAGGCCTTGGGGCGTCTGCTTTCGCAGGTACACCACCAGCCGCACCGTCTGGCCGGGCTGGTACAGGGGGAGTTGGGTGATGGCGTGGGCGGCCAGGGGACTTTGCCGGCCGGGCCGGCGCCAGTCCATGCCGGGCAGGATCGAGTAGATCAGGTCATCGGCCCACTGGCTGGGCAGGAGCGCGAAGTCGTCTCCCTGCCGGGCCAGCAGGAAGACCATGGGGTCGCGCCAGGGCCGCTTGTGGTCCCGGGCCGGGGCCAGCTCGGCCAGGGAGGGCAGCCGGGCCAGGCCGCGCTCGTCGCTCACCCCCTGCCAGAGCACCTTGTTGGTGCGGTCCCTGAGTTCCAGGGCCACCCCGGCCAGGGGCAGGCCGGTGGAGAGCCGGGTCACCCAGGCTGCGCCGGAACTCTGGCCCAGCTTCAGGGTGAGGCCCAGGTCGGTCACCTGGATGAAGGCGCGCTGCACCCGCTCCCGGGGGCGGCCCTTGGCGTCGGGCCAGGTGGCGCGCACGTCCAGGAGCACCAGGCCGCCCTTGGGGTCGCGGCCCAGGAGCTTTTTCAGGTCCAGGGGCCGGTACACCGTCTGGTTGGCGGGCAGCTCGAGGCTGATCTCCCGGGCCACCGCCCCTCCCACGCCTTGCACGGGAGGACGGGGCTTTTGCTCCCAGGAGCGGTCCCCCTCGGCCACCAGGGCGGGCACCGCCTGGTCGGGCGCCAGGGGCCGGAGCCCCACCCGCAGGCGGTGGAGATTGCGCAGGCGCAGGGGGTAGAGCGGCCGGCCCTTTGCCTCCAGCACCCCCTTGCCCCCGGCCAGGCTGAAGAAGGGCTCCAGGTCGCCGGTGAGGAAATTCAGCTCCAGGTGCTTTTCGAGCCTCGTGCCCCAGGCGTCCTTGAGGCCCGGCAGGATGGCCACCCGGTAGCGGGTGCGCGGCTTGAAACCCCGGCCCAGGTACAGCCAGGTGGTGGGTTCCTTGCCGAACTCCTCCGGGTCCAGTTCGATCGGCGGGCTTATGCGCAGGTGCTCGAGCGCCTCCTTGGGGACCACCGGGTTGTTGAACCGGAGCACCAGGACCGAGTCCGGGTCGTAGCCGCCGCCCAGGGCGGTGTCCATCTGCCAGCGGACAAGGGTGAGCGGCCGGAAGGTCTGATACTCGAAGCGGAGGCTCTGGTTGAAGGGGCGGTTGCCCTGGCTGGGCTGGAGGCCGGGCCCCACCACCAGCACCGCCCGGCTCTTGCCGGGCAGGTCCTGGCTGGGGCTGAGGATATAGAGCCGGCCCTGCTGCTCCCGTTGCCAGGAAGGCAGGGCCGCCTCCACCGCCTGGAGGCTCACCCGCCGGCCGCCGGCCTCGATGAAGCTGTGGCGGGCCAGGGAGGCCAGATCCACCGGCTGGTTCAGGGCGAGCTTTATCTGCGGCCGCGGACCCAGCACCGCGCCGGGCTTGGGCCAGACCCGCACCACCTCCACCGGCGGCGTCTCCACCACTGCCCGCACCGCCCGGGCCAGGCGGGAGCCGTCCAGGGCCCGGATGCCGGCCGGCACCAGGAGGGTGATCCGGCTGGAGCCCACCAGGGGCCGGTCCAGGATGTAGGCCAGGGTGCGGGGGCCCAGCCAGCGGTAGGACCCGGCCGGCCGGGGGTCCAGGCGGAGGGGCGCGTTTTCGGGCGCCTGGCTCATGTCGCCCAGGGCGCGCATGTCCCGGCTGAAGCGCACCACCACCTGGGTGAGACGCTCCACCCGCCCCTGGGGCAGAAGGCTTTCCACGGCCAGGCCCGCGCCCCGGGCAGGGGCGGGCACCGCCGCCAAGGCAAGGGTGAGGACCAGCAGCAGCCCCAGACCAAGGGAAACCAGGCGGTGCATGACATCTCCATTTTTTTGATGGCGCCGGCAAGGTCGTGACCAAGACCGGTGATATGCCCAGTGTACGGGCCCCGGCCGGCCGCGGTCAACGCGCGAGGGGGCGACGGGGGGCAAGGGGGGGCGGCGGGGGGCGGGTCACG
>CAZUHP010000024.1:0-47345 GCA_964620595.1 uncultured Desulfarculaceae bacterium
GGGGGGGCCGCGGGGGGGGCGGGGGGGGGGCGACGGGGGGGCGACAGGGGGGCGACGGGGCGACGGGGGGCGGGGGGGCGGGGGCGTACCGCGCTCCTTTGAACGCGCCCTACACCCGGCACACGCCGGGGCACTGGATGAAGGCAAAGGCGCTGTACACCCGGGCGGCCTTTTGGATCTCCTCCGGCGTGAGGTGGTGGGCCGGCCGGCCGGCCAGCAGCTCGGCCAGGCGCTGGGGGGTGGGCACCGCTTCCAGGCCGGTGGCGATCACCTTGTTGGCCTTGGCGTCCAACAGCTCGGCGTCCTCGCCGTTGAAGACCAGGGCCAGGGGCACCATGGGGTCGTGGATGAGCCGGGCGGAGGCCACGGTCTCCTTTTCGCGGCTCACCAAAGAGCCCCGGGTGGTGCGCATGACCAGGGCCGGGGCGGGGGGCGAGGCGGGGGCCGAGGCGGGGGGCGAAGCGGGGGGCGAGGCGACCTCGGCCAGGAGCACCAGGTCGGCCCGCACCTCGAAGGGCTTGCCCTCCAGGGTGAGGCAGCGGCGGTACTCCACCCCGATGCGCTCCCGCGGCCAGCCGCGCTCTTCCAGGAGCAGCTTCTCGGCGGCCTGGCGGATGTACTCGTCGTCGTGGTAGGGCAGCAGACGGCCGGTAACCAGGTCGATGATGTCTTCGGGCATGGTTCAGCCCACGCGCCGCATGATCTCCGCGGCAATGGCGTCCAGGGGCAATTGCTTCATCACCGCGCCAACGTCATAGGCCGCCTTGGGCATGCCGTAGACCACGCAGGAGGCCTCGTCCTGGCCGATGGTGTAAGCGCCGGCCTGGCGCATGAGGTTGAGTCCCTCGGCGCCGTCGGCGCCCATGCCGGTGAGGATCACGCCCACCGCATTGGGGCCGGCGGCCTTGGCCACCGAACGGAAGAGCACGTCCACCGCCGGTCGCTGGTGGTGGACCATGGGTCCGGTCTTGACGTTGACGTAGTAGCGGGCGCCCGAGCGCCTGAGCAGCATGTGGAAGTTGCCCGGCGCGATCAGGCAGCGCCCCGGATGCACGCTGTCGCCGTCGGCGCCCTCTTTCACCTCAAAGGCGCAGAGGCCGTTCAGGCGCTGGGCAAAGGCGGTGGTGAAGCGGGGCGGCATGTGCTGCACCACCACGATGCCGGGCACCGTGGCGGGCAGGCGCACCAGGACCTCCTTGATGGCCTCGGTGCCGCCGGTGGAGGCGCCGATGGCCACGATCTTGTTGGTCAGGTCCAGGTTGGTGGAGGCCACCCGCTGGGCGGGCTTGGGGGTGGTGCTGGGCTTGGCGGGGCGGGGACGGGCCCGGGCCGCGGCGCGGATCTTCTCGGCCAACTGCTCGGCCATCTCCCCCACGCTGAAGGAGCCGCCGGGCTTGGAGAGCACCTCCACCGCGCCGGACTCGATGGCCTCCAGGGCCAGCTTGCCGCCTTTGTGGGTGAGGGAGGAGAGGATGATCACCGGCATGGGGCGGTATTGCATCAGCTTCTTCAGGAAGGTGATGCCGTCCATGCGGGGCATTTCCACGTCCAGGGTGATTACGTCGGGCTCCAACTGGACGATCTTGTCACGGGCCACGAAGGGATCGGTGGCGGTCCCCACCACCTCTATGTCGGGTACGCCGGAGAGCGCCTTGGATAGCACCTGGCGCACCACGGCCGAATCGTCGACGATGAGCACCTTGATGGGCCGCCCGCCTGTGTAAACCATTGAGTATTCCTTCTGTCTATGCTCCGCGCCGCAAGTCTCTTTTGCGCGCGAACCTGGGATCCGGGTCTATTGCGACCAGCAGCCCGCCAAAAGCGGCTTTTCCTCCACCTCGTAAGACACCATCCACTCGGCCTGCGAGCAGAGGTCGTCCAGTTGGGCGCTCTCCATCGTCTCGGCTTGGGGCAGGCCCATGTGCCATTGGCTTTCCTGATCCACGGTGGTCAGCAGGTTGCCCACCACCATGTTCAGCATCTCGCGGAAGGCGTCCAGCATGTCGTCCTGGGAGAGGTCCTCGGGGTCCATGGAGAGGATGTTGGCGGCCAGCTCTCTGGCCAACTCGGGCGGGGCCAAGACGCACACCCGCACCGCCTCATCCTCGTGTTTCACCTCCAATTGGCCGTGCAGCCAGCCATCCACCATTTCAGGGCTGAGGGACTCCCGCAGGGAGGGCTCCTCCTCGGGCACCATGAAGAACATGGTGGCGAATACCTCAGAAATCGATTCCTTCAGGGCCTTCGTCCATGTCTTTTCCATCGGGTTCTCCCACGAACAGGCTTAGAATCTTGCGCAGACCCTCGGGCTGAAAGGGCTTGGAGATGTAACCGCGGGCGCCCAGGCCCAAGGCCTGCCGGAGCCGGTCCTTGCGCCCCTCGGTGGTGACCAGGATGAAGCACTTTGGCACCCGGTCCTGCTCCCGGAGGGTCTCCAACAGCTCCAGGCCATTCATCTCCGGCATATGCAGGTCCGAAAGCACCACGTCCACCTGGTGCTCGTCCAGCACCTTGAGCGCCTCCAGCCCGTTGGCGCCCTCGTAGCACTCGTCCACTGCAAATCCGGCGGCGGCCAAGGTCTTTTTGATCACCGAGCGCATGGCTCGTGAATCGTCCACAACCAGTACCTTGAGGCCCATGAGTTTGCTCCCTCCCCCTAACGGGCCATGTCCAACAACTCGTCAGCCTGGTCCAGGATGTCCTTGAGGTCCAGGCTGAACCTGTCCAAGTCGCGGGCCTTCAGCCCCACCTCCTTCAGCAGCCCCGGGGGCACCGGCGTGGCCAGGCCCTGGGCCCCGCTGCCCACTCCCAGCGAAACCACCAAGAGATTGGCCAGGGACACCAGCCGGGCCAGGGCCCGGTGCTTCTTGGCTGGTGCCAGGTTGTGATGGAAGGCAATGGCATGGGCGATGGGCTCGGGAAGGTTCCATTTGCGGGCCACTGCCGCGCCCAGGATGGCGTGGTCCAGGCCCAGCACCTGGCGCTCGGCCTGCACGAAGGACATGCCCTGCTTGGTGACCAACTCCTCGATCTCGGCGAACTGATCACCCACGTACTCGCTCAGCACCAGCTTGCCCACATCGTGCAAGAGGGCGGCGGTGAACAGGGTGGGCAGGTCCGGGAAGCCCAGGCGCTCGCCCAGGCGCTGGGCCATGAGGGCGGTGGCCATGCTGTGGCGCCAGAGTTCGCCCCGGGGTAGCCGGTAGCCGTACTGGGGCTTCTTGTAGAGCCCCACCACCTTGCTGGAGAGCACCATCTCCATGATCTGGTTGGCGCCCAGGTAGGCCAGGGCCTGCTCCAGGGAGGATATCTGGGTCTTGAGGCCGTAGTAGGGCGAGTTGCACACCCTGAGCACCTCGGCGGTGATGCCCGGGTCCAGCCGCACCAGCTCCCCCACCGTCTGGAAGTCGAAGTCAGGGTCGCTCACCGCAGCCAGGATCTGCTGCACGATGGCGGGCACTCCCGGCAGGTGGTCCACCTTGGCCAGTATGTCTTCTACCAGCTTCACAGCGACCTGACCTCCGCTCCGTTGATTTTCATCCAAATCTTGCCGGTGCCCACCTCCATGCCCACAGTACGGTTGACGTTGCCGCCCACGTCCTCTTTGTCGATCAACACGTTGTTGCGCCAGAAGATCTTGCGCACTGCCGCATAGTTGCGCTTGCCAATGTTGAAGTGGCCTCCGGCATCCATCACTTGGCTGCCGCCCACCACCACCACCCGCAACCGGCCCTTCTTGGCGCCCAGCTTGTATGCCTTTTTGAAGAGCATGGGCAGCCCGGTGTCCGCGAACACGCCTGGCTGGTGCTTGGCCCGGTCTGGGTTGAGGTTGGAGTCGGGCAGCATGAGATGCAAAAGCCCGCCCACTCCTGCTGCGGTGTCGTGGATCAGCACCGCGATGCAGGAGCCCAGGGAATAGGTGACCAGCTCGGTTCCCTTCTGGTTGGATACCGCCAAGTCCCCCACCCCTATGATGATTTTTCCCGCTGCCATCAACTCTCCCTGCGGTACACCGCTGGCCGCACGAAGGCCAGGCGATGTCTGATCCCGGTGAGGCTCTCCGAGTGCCCCACAAACAAGTAGCCCCCAGGCACCAGGCAGTCGTGGAATTTGTTCACCAGGCGCTCCTGGGTGGGCTTATCAAAGTATATCATGACGTTACGGCAAAAAACTATGTGGAAGGGGCGGTCGAACTCAAAAGGATCCATCAGGTTGAGCCGGCGGAATTCCACCATCTCCCGCAACTCGCGGCGCACCCGCACGTGGCCTTCCCAGCGGTTGCGCCCCCGCTGGAAGTAGCGCACCAAAAGGGGGCGGGGGATGTGGGCCGCTCGTTCCATGGTGTATACCCCGCGCCGGCCGTGCTCCAGCACCTGGGTGGAGAGGTCGGAGGCCAATATCTGGACGCCCCGCTGCTGCCAATACTGCCGGTTTTCCATCAGCACGATGGCGATGGTGTAGGGCTCTTCGCCGGTGGAGGAGGCGGCCGACCAGATGCGCAGGGGGTCCCGGGGGCCGCAGAGCTTGTCCACCTTGGGCAGGATCTCCTTGGCCAGGAAATCGAAGTGCTGCGGTTCGCGGAAGAAGTCGGTCTTGTTGGTGGTGATGCAGTCCAGGAACAAGACCAGCTCGGTGCCGGTGGAGTCGTTCTCCAGCCGCTTGATGTACTCGCGCACGTCCCGGCAGCCGGTGGCGCGCAGCCGCTTGGCCAGGCGGGCCTTGAGGAGTTCCTTCTTGCTGTCCCCCAGGTTGATGCCGCAGAGGCGGTAGATGAGCTGGGCCAGCTTGCGGTACTGGGCGTCGGTTATCTGCACGGCAAAGGCGCTGCCGGGCAGGGGGCCAGGGGCGTCCCCGCGGCCTGAGCCGCGGGAGGATGTGGAGCTTCGTTTGATCTGCATACGACTCAAAGCCGCTTGGTTCAATTGGAAGGGCCCCGGGGCCCTGCGACCAGCCGCAGGAGACGGCGGCGTCTTCAGGGGCTTGCTTGCGCCGATATCAGCCCACCACTAGCTGGCTTTCCTGTACGATCCGGTCCACGTCCAAAAGGATTCTGACCCCGCCGTCGGTCTTGGCCATGCCCATGATGTAGGCAGTGTCCAGCTCGGAGCCAAAGGCGGGGGGGGCGTCGATGTCTTCGGCGCCCACGTTCAGCACCTCGTTCACCTGGTCCACTACCATACTCATAAGTATGCGCTGTCCGTCGGCTCCTGTCACCTCCACCACGATTATGCAGGTGCGTTCGTCGGGCTCGCGGTATTCCTGGCCAAAACGCAGGCGCAGGTCCATGACCGGGATCACCTTGCCCCTGAGGTTGATGACGCCCAGGAGGAAATCGGCGGTCTGGGGCACGGGGGTGATGTCCAACACGCCCAGGATCTCGCGGATCTTGGTTATCTCCACCCCGTATTGCTCACCCGCCAGGAAGAAGGTGAGGTATTTGCCGGCGAGGCGGCTCATGTCCTTGCCGGCCTGGGCCTGGGGGGCCCGCGCGCTGTCCGGAGTTTGCAAAAGGTTGTCCTGGTTCATCTATCCCCTCCGGCCCTCGTGGGCCTTGAACACGCCTTCCACGTCCAGGATGAGTCCCACCCGGCCGTCGCCCATGATGGCGCCGCCGGCCACCACCTTGACATCCTTGAGGCTTTCGCCCAGGGACTTGATGACCACCTCCTGCCGGCCGATGAGGCGGTCCACCAGGAGGCAGCGCATCTGGCCGTGGTGCTCCACCACCACCACCAGGGCGTCCCAGGGGTTGCGCTCGGTGGGCTCCACCCCCACCACCTCGTGGAGCCGGATAAGGGGCAGGAGGTTGCCCCGAATCATGATCATCTCGCCGCGGCCCTGCACGGTGCTGTAATCCTTCTGGCTGGGGCGCAGGGACTCGGCCACGCTGATGGTGGGCAGGATGAAGCGCTCGGTGCCCACCTCCACCACCATGCCGTCGATGATGGCCAGGGTGAGCGGCAGGGCGATGGTGAAGGTGGTTCCCTTGCCCAGTTCGGTGGATATCTCCACCTTGCCTCGCAGCTCGTCGATGGTGCGCTGCACCACGTCCATGCCCACTCCGCGGCCGGATATCTCGGTCACCTGTTCGGCGGTGGAGAAGCCGGCCTTGAAGATGAGGTGGTAGGCCTCGTCCTCGCTCATGTTCTCCACGTCGTCCTCGGTGATGAGCCCGTTCTCCAGGGCCTTGGCGATGATCTTCTCGCGATCCAGGCCCTTGCCGTCGTCGCGGATCTCGATGCACACGTTGCCGCCCTTGTGATAGGCCGAAAGCACCACCGTGCCCTTTTCGGGCTTGCCCGCGGCCACCCGTTCCTCGGGCGGCTCGATGCCGTGGTCCACCGAGTTGCGCACCATGTGCATCAAGGGGTCGTAGAACTTCTCCACCATGTTGCGGTCGATCTCGGTGCCCTCGCCCTCCAGCTCCAGGGTCACCTTGCGGCCGCGTTTCTTGGCGGTGTCGCGCACCACCCGGACCATCTTCTGGAAGGTCTGCTTGATGGGCACCATGCGCATGCTCATGGTGGTCTTTTGCAGCTCGGTGGTGATGCGGCTGAGCTGGCCCAGGTCGGCCATGAGCTTGCGGTCGCTGATGGCCTGCACATGGGGGTTGGCCCGCACCATGGACCCGGCGATGACCAGCTCGCCCACCATGTCCAGCAGGTTGTCCAGCTTGATGGTGTCGATCTTGACTTCCTGCACGGCCGGGCCCTTGGTGGCCGGCTGGCTCATGGCCTTTTGGGCCTTCAGGGCTTCGGCCACCTGGGCCGGCTTGGCCGCGCCCTCGTGCACCAGCATCTCCCCCAGGGGGCGGCCGGTGCCTTCCTCTTTTTGCTTGGTCAGGGCCTGCTCCACCGCTTCGGGGGGGACCCCGGCCTCGCTCACCAGTATCTCGCCCAAGGGCGGCGCGGGCTCGGCCTCTGCCTCGGCCTCGGGCTTCGCCTCGCCGGCAGAGGCCGAGATGACCTGCTCTATGCTGGCTTCCAGTTCGCTGGTGTCGAACACGGCCCGGGGGCGGTGCTCGGCCGCGGCGGCCTGGGATTCGTTGATCATCTGGCGCAGCACGTCCACCCCGGCCAGGATCACGTCGATGGCAGTGGAGTCGATGGTGATGTTGCCCGAGCGCGCCTGGTCCAAGAGGTTCTCCAGGGCGTGGGCCACGTGGTTGATGTCTTGCAGGTTCAAGAAGCCGCTCACCCCCTTGATGGTGTGGAAGGGGCGGAATACGGCGTTCAGGGCCTCTTGATCCTCGGGGTTGTCCTCCAGGAGCAGGGTGTTGACCTCGATGGACTCCAGGTGTTCCAAGGCCTCGGCCACGAACCCGCTCAGGAGTTCCTCGTCTTCGGGGGTGAAGGGCTCCGCCTCTGCCTGGGGCTCTGCCGGGGCCTCGGCCGGGGCCTCCTCGGCGGCCGGCTCTTCTTCGGCTTCTGCCTGTTCCTCGGCGGGCGCTTCTTCGGCCGGGGCCTCTGCCTCTGCCTCGGCCTCCTCGGCCAGGGGCTCATCCGCCCCGGCCAGGCCGTGCTCGGCCAGAAAGCCCTGCACGGTGGCGGCCTCGGCCTCTCCCCGGAACACGGACTGGCCCAGGGTCACGCCCTGGTTGAGCACCTCCACGCCCTTTTCCTGGTCCTCGTACTCACCCAGGATCATTGCCTCCAGGTGGGACTTGAGCGATTGGGACAGCCGGGCCAGTACCGGCTCCCCTGCGCCCTCGCACACTATGGCCAGTTGCTCCAGGCGGGAAAGTACGTCGCCATAGGTCATCAGGTCCCCTGGCTCCAACACCACCACCTCGGTGGCCAGATCGTCCAGGAGGGAGCCGATCATTTCTTTTTGGTCAGACATGCCTTGCAGAGTCCTCCTGCGGTGGTTCAACCACTGGGCCTGGTCCAGGCAGGGGCACCTGGGCGTGGCCTCGCCGCCGAATCGCGCATCGGCGTGGCAACGCACACTTTTTAACTCTATATACCGTAAAAGGGTGGGGCAAGCCTAAAGTTAGTTTACATTATCGTTCCAGGCCAAGTCAGCCTTGGGGCGGCCTGGAAGGCCTTTGGGGCGAATCACCCCCTGCCGAAAGAACTCTCTCGGCTGGGGGAGGTTCGATTGAACAGGACTGGCATCAGCGGCTGGCCAGCACCTGGGTGGCGCTGGTCGCCCTGCGGAATGGAGCGCAAGTCGTTTCCCCCCGCCCCCCGTCTCCCCCGTCCCCCGCCCCCCCCGCCTGGGCGATGCGCCAGGCAGCCGGGCAGGGGATCTATAAGACTTGCGATCCGGCCGTGCTAGTTCAGGAGGTCCTTGACCTGTGAACTAGGCTTGAAGGCCATGCGCTTTTTGGCCTTGATCTTGATCGGCTCGCCAGTGGCAGGATTGACGCCCTTGCGCGCCTTGCTCTTTTTCAGGGAGAACACTCCCAGCCCCGCCACGCGGAAAGGCCGCCCTACCTTGACCTCTTTGCGGGCCATGTCGACGAAAGACTCAATGACCGTCTTGGCAGCCGCCTTGGAGATGCCGGCGTCCTTGGCCACCTGATCGATCATGTCCGCCTTGGTCATAGGTTTTTTTGCCATGCCGCCTCCTTCTTGATCCTGGTGGGTTCCTAGAGAGGGGGGCCGTTCCCTCACTGGGTTAGATGGCGTTCGCCAGGCCGACGGGCAGCTTGCGATCGGGGAAGCCTGGTCAAAGAGCGCTCCGGCCCTGCCTCAGAGGGGCCCCTTGCCATTTGACGCGTTCAATACTGGCTGTCTGGGGGCACCGCCTAGAGATGGAGGGCAGGATACCATTCTGCGGTCCGGGCCGTCAACTCGAAATTCCTAGCTATTTAAGGGCAGTGCGGACGCAGGCGCTGGCCGGGGGCGGCTCTGGGGCCAAAGCCGTTCCCCACTAAATACCACCCTTCGGGTTCACTCGGCGGGCAGCGATCCAGGGGGCGGCCAGCCATATTGCGGCGCTCCCTACGATATATACAAATCATATCAATATATTATCCAGACAACCCTCCTGAAAGTGGCGTGCATTTCCCTAAGCCTCCGATATGGTGGTACGCCGGGGCGGGGAAAAGGGGACGCGAAGGAAAACATCGTGTTTTTTTCTTGACATACCTCGTGGGACCCACCTATAGTGGGGCACAGTGGAAGTAAGTGGGGAATAGTGGGTAATTGTCCCTAAGCGAGGTGCCAGGTGTTCACCGGCTGGTCTGTACATAGCCTGGACAGCAAAGGCCGCTTGGCGGTGCCGGCCCGTTTCCGCGACGTGCTCAAGGCCCGCCGCGACGAACGCCTGGTGATAACCACCTCGGACCGCTGCCTGGTGGCCTATCCCCTGGAGGAGTGGCGGGCGCTGGCCGACAAGATCAGCCGGCTCTCCCAGCTCGATCCCAGGGTGCAGGCCTTCCGCCGTTACTTTATCAGCGGCGCCAACGAATGCACCTGCGACAAGCAGGGCCGGGTGCTCATACCCCAGGCCCTGCGCGAGATGGCCGGCCTGGACGGCCAGGTGCTGTTGGTGGGCATGCAGTCCAACTTCGAGATCTGGGACAAGGACCGCTGGTACGCGGAGCGCGAGGAGATCCGCGCCAACTTCGGGGACCTCTCCTCCTTCATGGCCGAACTGGGAATCTAGGCCATGGCAGAGGCGCATCGGCCGGTGATGCTGGCCGAGGTGGTGGAGGCCCTGCAACCCCACCGCGGCGGACTCTACGTGGATGGCACCGTGGGCGCAGGAGGGCATGCCGCGGGCATCCTGGAGGCCGCCTCGCCTGGCACCCGCCTCTGGGGGCTGGACCGGGACCCCGCGGCCCTGAAGCTGGCAGGGGAGAGACTCTCGGTCTTTGGGAAACGGGTGAAGCTGTGGCCGGCCACCTTCGACCGCCTGGGCGCTTGCCTGGCCCAAGGCGGCGAGGAAGGGGCCGATGGCATACTCCTGGACTTGGGGGTGAGTTCCATGCAACTCGACGACCCGGGTCGGGGCTTCGCCTTTCGCTTCGAGGCGCCCCTGGACATGCGCATGGGACCCGAGGGTCCCAGCGCGGCCGAGCTTTTGGCGGAACTGGACGAAAGCGGCCTGGCCCGGCTCTTCCGGGAGCTGGGCGAGGAGCCCCAGGCCCGGCGGGTGGCCCGGGCGGTGGTCAAGGCCCGCGCCGGCGCCCCCATCACCACCACCGAGCGCCTGGCCGCGGTGGTGGCCGAGGCGCTGCCCGCTGCCGAGCGGAGGAAGCGCAGGCTGCATCCGGCCACCCGGGTGTTCATGGCCCTGCGCCTGGCGGTGAACGACGAGCTGGGCCAGTTGGAGCGCTTCTTGGAGGGCGCCCCCGGCTGGCTCAAGCCTGGAGGCAGGTTGGCCATCATCAGTTATCACTCCCTGGAGGACCGCCGGGTGAAACGGGCCTTTAGGGCCTGGGCCGATCCCTGCACCTGCCCGCCGGATCTGCCGGTGTGCGCCTGCGGGCGCAAGCCCCTGGCCCGGCTGCCCTTCCGCAAGGCCATCAAGCCCACGGCAGAGGAAGTGGCCGCCAACCCCCGGGCCCGCTCGGCCCGGCTGCGGGTGGCGGTGCGTACCTCGGAGGCGGTGGCATGAGCGTGAGCGTGCGGGTGGCCAACCGGCGCCGGGCCCGGGTAGCGGGACTGGAGGAGCCGAGCCTGAAGCGGGTGCTGCTGCTCCTGGCGGTGGTGACCGCAGTGGCGCTGTTCTATGCCTTTGCCACGGTGCGCTCCCTCAACCTCTCCTACCAGGTCAGCCGCGAGCTGGAACTCCAGCGCGAGCTGCGGGAGACCGGCCGGCGGCTGCGGGTGGAGCTGAACATCCTGCGCGCTCCGGAGCGGCTGGAGCGGGTGGGTGCCCGCCTGGGGCTGGCGAGGCCCCGGCCCGGCCAGAAGAGGGTGCTCAAGTGAAGGCGCGGGAGCAAGCCCGGCAGCGGCGCTGGCTGCGCGCCCGGCTGTGGTTGGTGGGCCTGGTGTTCGCCTGCGCCTTCGTGGTGCTGGTGGGCCGGGCCACCCACTTGCAGGTGCTCAAGCAGCAGGAGCTTTCCGCCCGGGCCCAGAGCGAGTTCCTCAAGCAGGTGGAGGTCACCCCCCGCCGGGGCATCATCTTCGACCGCAACCAGGAGGAGCTTGCGGTCAGCCTGGACACCCACAGCGTCTACGCTTCGCCCCTGAAGATCACCCGCCCCCGCGCCATCGGCCGCAGGCTGGCCGCGGCCCTGGGCCTGCCGGCGCGGGAGGTGATAAAGCGCCTGCGGGGCGAGCGCGGCTTCGTGTGGATCGCCCGGCGGGTCAGCCCGGACAAGGCCGCGGCGGTGAAGAAGCTGGACCTGCCGGGAGTGGGGCTGGTCAAGGAGCCCAGGCGCTTCTACCCCTATACCACCCTGGCCTGCCACGTGCTGGGCTTCGCCGGCCTGGACGCCCGGGGCCTGGAGGGGTTGGAGAAGGAGTACGACCGGATACTCAAGGGCCAGCGCCACACCCTGACCAGCCTGCGCGACGCCCTGGGCCGCACCATCCACCTCACTCCCGCGGCCTTCACCCAACTGCCCGAGGGCAGCCACTTGATTCTCACCCTGGACAAGGGCGTGCAGTACCAGGTGGAAAAGATCCTGGCCGAGACCGTGGCCAGGTACCGGGCCAAGGGCGGCCAGGTGGTGGTGCTGAGGCCCCAGACCGGCGAGATACTGGCCATGGCCGCCTGGCCGGTGTTCAATCCCAACGTGTTCGCCCGCTTCCCCCGCGCCACCTACCGCAACCGCACCATCACCGACACCTTCGAGCCGGGCTCCACCTTCAAGACCTTTGTGGCCGCCGCCGCGCTCATGAGTTCCAAGGTGAGCCTGGACCAGTTGTTCGACTGCGAGCAGGGCACCTGGAAGGTGGGTGGCCGGCTGATCCACGACACCCACTCCCACGGCAAGCTCAACCTGGCCGACATCGTGAAGTTCTCCTCCAACATCGGCGCGGCCAAGGTGGGCCAGGCGGTGGGGGCGGAGACGCTCTACCGCACCATCCGGGCCTTTGGCTTTGGCCAGCCCACCGGGGTGGACCTGCCCGGCGAGTCCCGGGGTATCCTGCGGCCGGCCCGGGCCTGGCGGCCGGTGGACATGGCCAACATCTGTTTCGGCCAGGGGGTGGCGGTGACCACCTTGCAGATGGCCCAGGCCTTTGCGGCCATTGCCAACGGCGGGGTCATGATGCGCCCCTTTGTGGTGCGGGCCGAGGTGGACTCCAGCGGGCGCCTGATCCACGAGACCCAGCCTCGGGTGGTGCGGCGGGTCATGAGCGCCCGGGAGGCCCGCATCCTCACCGGCATGCTGCAAAGGGTCACCGAGGAGGGCGGCACCGGCACCCGCGCCCGGGTGGGCAACCTGCCGGTGGCGGGCAAGACCGGCACCGCCCAGAAGGTAAGCCCTGGCGGCGGCTACTCCAAGCGGGACTACATCTCCAGCTTCGTCGGCTTCGTGCCGGCGGACAACCCCCAGGTGGTGGTGGTGGTGGTGATCGACACTCCCCGCGGCCAGCACTACGGCGGGGTGGTGGCCGCCCCGGCCTTCAGCCGCATCGCCCGGGTGGCCCTGGAGGCCTTGGGCGTGCAGCCCGGCGGCGGCTTGCAGATGGCCCAGGCCGCGCCGGCCTCCTCCCCCCCGCCTCCGGGCGGGGCCGCGACCAGGCCGGCGGCGGCGGGACAGGGCTACCGCCGCAGCGAGGTCGAGCGCTCCCTGGCCCTGGGCCTGGCCCCGGATCTGCGGGGCTGCACCTTGCGCCAGGTGCTGGAGCTTTTCGGCAAGGTGCGGCTGGAGGTGAAGGGTTGGGGCCGGGTGGTGGCCCAGAAGCCCGAGCCGGGAAAGCCTCTGGGCAAGGGGCTACGCCTGCGCCTGTCGCCCGAGGCGGGGGGGGCGTGATGATGTTCGGCGATATCCTGCATATCCTGCCCGGGGCCCGGGCCCAGGGCGCGCCTCCGCCCGGCCGGGTCCAGGGCCTGGCCTATGACTCGCGCAAGGTGGAGCCGGGCATGGTCTTCGCCGCGCTCAAGGGAGGCGCGGCCGACGGGCACGCCTTCGTGGCCCAGGCCGCGGCGGCTGGTGCCGCGGCGGCCCTGGTGGAGCGGCCGGTGCCCGGGGCCGACCTGTGGCAGGTGCAGGTGCCCGACAGCCGCGCGGCCCTGGCCCGCCTAGCCGCCGAGTTCCACGGCCGGCCCAGCCGGGAAATGACCGTGGTGGGCATCACCGGCACCAACGGCAAGACCACGGTGAGCTACCTGGTGGAGTCCCTCCTGGCCCGGCGCGGCCAGGTGGGGGTGATCGGCACGGTGGAGACCCGCTTTGCCGGCCGGCGCGCACCCGCGGCCATGACCACCCCCGAGTCGGTGGAATTGCAGGCGCTTCTGGCCCGCATGCGGGAGGCCGGGGTGGACCAGGCGGTGATGGAGGTCTCCAGCCACGCCCTGGAGCAGCACCGGGCCGACGCGGTGGAGTTCGACGTGGCGGTGTTCACCAACCTCACCCGCGACCACCTGGACTACCACGGCGACATGGCGGCCTACCTGGCGGCCAAGCTGCGCCTGTTCAAGGAACTCCTGCCCGCCTCCCGCTCTGGGGGCAAGCCCGGGGTGGCGGTGGTCTGCGTGGACAGCGAGGCCGGCCAGGAGGTGGCCCGGGCGGTGGAGGAAGCAGGCCTCACCTTGTGGACCTACGGCTTCCATCCCCAGGCCCGGGTGCGCGGCCAGGAGCCGCGCCTGGACCTGGCCGGCGGCTCCTGCCTGGTGACCTGGCCCGGGGGCGGGTTCCCTGCCCGCACCTGCCTGGTGGGGCGCTACAACCTGCAAAACCTCCTGGCCGCGGCGGCGGTGGGCCTGGCCCTGGGCCTGGCGCCCGGCGAGATCGCGGCCGGCCTGGAAGCCTGCCCCGGGGTGCCCGGCCGCTTGCAGCGGGTGGGCGGAGCCCAGGCGCGGCCGGCGGTGTTCGTGGACTATGCCCACACCGACGACGCCCTCCGCCAGGTGCTGGCCGCGCTGAGGCCCCTCACCCCGGGCCGGCTCATCTGCGTGTTCGGCGCGGGCGGCGACCGCGACCCGGGCAAGCGCCCCCTCATGGGCCAGGCCGTGGGCCAGGGTGCGGACCTGGCGGTACTCACCAGCGACAACCCGCGCAGCGAGGAGCCCGAGGCCATCATGGCCATGATCGAGCCCGGCCTGCGGGAGGCGGGCATGGCCCCGCTTTCCTCGCCCGCGGGCCGCGGTTATGTGCGCCAGCCCGATCGGGCCCGGGCCATCGCCCTGGCCATCGAGGCGGCGGCGGACGAGGACGTGGTGCTCATCGCGGGCAAGGGGCACGAGGATTACCAGATCGTGGGCCGCCAGAAGCGGCACTTCGACGACCGCGAGCAGGCGGCGGCGGCCCTGGCCGCCCGCGCCGGGGGAGGTGGCCATGCCCCGGCTTGACGCCCGGTTCGTGGCCCAGGCCCTGGGGTCCGCTCCCCTGGGCGACTGCCCGGAGGAGGCCTTCCGCGGGGTGAGCACCGACTCGCGCACCGTGCAGCCGGGCCAGCTCTTCGTGGCCCTGGAGGGCCCCAACTTCGACGGCCACGACTTCGTGGAGGCGGCCCTGGCCGCGGGCGCGGCCGGGGCGGTGGTGCGGCGGGGCTTCGGCCTGGAGGGGCGTCCCCGGGCCTGCCTGATCCCGGTGGACGACACCACCCGGGCCCTGGGCGATTTGGCCGCGGCCTGGCGGCGGGAACACAGCGCCCTGGTGGCGGCGGTGACCGGCTCCAACGGCAAGACCACCACCAAGGAGATGCTGGCCGCCATCATGGGCCAGCGCCACCGGGTGCTCAAGAACGAAGGCAACCTGAACAACCAGGTGGGCCTGCCCCAAACCCTGCTCAAGCTGGGGGCGGAACACACCGCCTGCGTGGTGGAGCTGGGCATGAACGCGCCCGGCGAGATAGCCCGCCTCACCCAGATCGCCGCGCCCGAGGCCGGGGTGGTCACCAACGTGGGCCCGGCCCACCTGGGCCGCCTGGGCTCTATGGAGGCCATTGCCGCGGCCAAGGCCGAGCTGTTCCAGGGCCTCTCCTCCGCGGCCACCGCGGTGGTCAACCTGGACGACCCCTTGCTGGCGCCCTGGGCGGAGAGGCTGGGCTGCCGGGTGCTCACCTTTGGCCTGGATGGCCCGGCCCAGGTGCGCGGCCGCGACGTGAGCGCCCTGGGCTCCAAGCTGGCCTTCAACCTGGAGCTGCCCGCCGGCCCGCCGGTCAGGGTGCGCCTGGCCACCCCCGGCCGGCACAACGTGCAGAACGCCCTGGCCGCGGCGGCCACCGCCTGGGCCCTGGGCCAAGGGGCCGAGGCCATCCTGACCGGGCTGGAGTCCTTCACCCCGGTGAAGGGCAGGCTCCAGGCGATGCGCTCCTTCTGGGGCTTCACCGTGCTGGACGACACCTACAACGCCAACCCCGCCTCCCTGGAGGCGGGCCTGGCCGCCCTGGCGGACGTGGCCGGCGGCCGCGGCCGGGCCCTGATCCTGGGCGACATGCGCGAGCTGGGGCCCCAGGCGCCGGGGCTGCACCGCCAGGCCGGCCGCCGGGCGGTGGAGCTGGGCTGCCGGCTGGTGCTGGCCCTGGGCGAAAGGGCCGGCGAGGTGGCGGCCGGCGCGCGGGAGGCGGGCCTGGACCCGGCGCGCGCCCTGGCCTTCAGCGATTTTACGGAGCTGGTGGAGCAGGCGCGGGAGCTTTTGCAGGAAGACGAGGTGGTGCTGGTCAAGGGCTCGCGCAGCTCGCGCATGGAGCGGGTGGTGGCCGCCCTCACCACCGGGGAGATGGGCTGATGCTGTATCACCTGCTCTATCCCTTCCGCGACCTGTTCGGCGGCTTCAACGTGGTGCGCTACATCACCTTCCGCACCATCTGGGCGGCCCTTTTCGCCCTGGTCATCGCCTGGCTGCTGGGCCCCTGGTTCATCAACAAGATGCGCGAGCTGCAGATGGGCCAGTACATCCGCGAGCTGGGGCCGGAGAGCCACAAGGCCAAGGCCGGCACCCCCACCATGGGCGGGGTGCTGATCCTGCTGGCGGTGACCGTCGCCACCCTGCTGTGGGGCCGCCTGGACAACTTCTACGTGTGGCTCTGCCTGTTGGTGACCCTGGGCTGCGGGGCCATCGGCTTTGTGGACGACTACCGCAAGACGGTCCAGAAGCGCAACGAGGGCGGGCTCTCGGGCCGGGCCAAGCTGGCCCTGCTCACCGCGCTCAGTCTGGTGGCGGCGGTGGCGCTCTACCTGCACCCGGGCTACAGCACCCAGCTCTCCCTGCCCTTCGTCAAGTTCGTGGTGCCGGATCTGGGCTGGGGCTACGTGGTGCTGGCGGTGTTCATCCTGGTGGGCACGGCCAACGCGGTGAACCTCACCGACGGGCTGGACGGCCTGGCCGCGGGGCCGGTGCTGATCGCGGCGGCCACCTACCTGGTCCTGAGCTATGTGAGCGGCAACGTGAAGGCCGCCACCTACCTGCAGATACAGTACGTGCCCGGAGTGGGCGAGGTGAGCGTGTTCCTGGGCGCGGTGGTGGGCGCGGTGATGGGCTTCCTCTGGTACAACGCCTACCCGGCCCAGATATTCATGGGCGACACCGGCAGCCTGGCCCTGGGCGGGGCCCTGGGCGCGGTGGCGCTTTGCACCAAGCACGAGATACTGCTGGCCCTGGTGGGCGGCATCTTCGTGGTGGAGGCGGTGAGCGTGATCCTGCAGGTGAGCTTCTTCAAGGCCACCCACGGCAAGCGCATCTTCAAGATGGCGCCCCTACACCACCACTTCGAACTCTTGGGCTGGGCCGAGCCCAAGGTGATCGTGCGTTTCTGGATCATCGCGGTGGTGCTGGCCCTGGTGGCCATCAGCACCCTGAAGCTGAGGTGACGGGTGGAGCTGGAAGGCAAAAAAGTCCTGGTGGTGGGCCTGGGGGTCAGCGGCGCGGCCGCGGCCCGGCTCTGCGCCGCGCGCGGGGCCCGGGTCATCGCCACCGACCAGGCGGCCGAGCCCGCCGGCGCGGAACGGGCCGCAGAGGCCGGGGCCGAGCTGCACCTGGGCGGCCACCGCCAAGAGGACTTTGCCTGGGCCGAGGTGGTGGTGCTCTCGCCCGGGGTGGACCAGCGCCGGCCCGAGATCATGGCCGCGGCGGAGCGCGGGGCGGTGGTGATCGGCGAGCTGGAGCTGGGCTGGCGCTTCTTGCAGGCCCCGGCGGTGATGATAACCGGCACCAACGGCAAGAGCACGGTGACCACCCTGGTGGGCCGCATGCTGGCCGCGGCGGGCAAGCGGGTCTTCGTGGGCGGCAACCTGGGCACGCCGCTGTGCGAGTTCGTGGCCCGGGGCGAGGAGGTGGACTGGGTGGTGCTGGAGGTGAGTTCCTTCCAACTGGACACCGCCAGGACCCTGCGCCCCCGGGTGGGGGTGCTGCTCAACATCAGCCCGGACCACCTGGACCGCTACCAGGACCTGGACGACTACGCGGCCAGCAAGTTCAGCCTCTTTGTGAACCAGGCCGGCGACGACGTGGCGGTGCTCTGCCTGGACGACCCCCAGGTGGCCGGCCGCCGGCGGCTCTGCCCGGCCCGGGTCTGGGGCTACGCGGCCCAGGGGCCGGTGGAACCGGGCGGCTGGCTCCTGGACGACGACTTGATCGTGGCGGTGGAGCCGGGCACCGGCATCCGGCTCTCGGCCAGGGAGTGCCGGCTCCAGGGCCGCTTCAACCGGCTCAACCTGCTGGCCGCCGCCCTGGCCGCCCTGGCCGCGGGGGCCGACCCCTTTGCGGTGCAGGAGGCCATGGACGCATTCGAGGGCCTGCCCCATCGCCTGGAGCTGGTGGCGCGGCAAGAGGGGGTGCTCTGGTTCGACGATTCCAAGGGCACCAACGTAGGCGCGGTGGCCGCCGCCCTGGAGGCCCTGGCCCTGCCCACGGTGCTGCTCCTGGGCGGGCGCGACAAGGAGGGCCGCTTCGCCGAGTTGGCGCCCCAGCTCAAGAGCTACGTGCGGGAGGTGATCTGCTTCGGCGAGGCCGGGCCGGCCATACACGGTCAACTGGCGGGCCTGGCCCCCAGCAGGGTGGTGCCCGACCTGGCCGCCGCGGTGTCCGCGGCCCGGGAGGCGGCGCGGCCGGGCCAGGCGGTGCTCCTGTCGCCGGGCTGCGCCAGCTTCGACGCCTACTCGGGCTATGCCGAGCGGGGGGAGCATTTTCAGGCCTTGGTCCGCGGCGAGCCGTGGAAAGACTAGGAGGCGCTTGAGGCGATGTCCGTGATGCAAGCCAACCCAGCCGACGCCGGCCAGAGCCGGGGCGGGATCAGGGTCAGCGACCCCTGGATCCTGCTCTGCGCCCTGAGCCTGACCGGCATCGGCCTGGTCATGGTCTTCAGCGCCTCCAGCGCCCTGGCCAGCAAGCGCTACCTGGACTCGGCCTATTTCTTCAAGCACCAGTTGGCGCACTTGGTGGTGGGCCTGGCGGTGATGGCCGCCATCGCGGCGGGAGACTACGCCCGCCTGCGCAAGCTGGCCTACCCGGCGCTGTTGGCGGTGCTCATCGCCCTGGTGCTGGTGCTCATCCCCGGGGTGGGCCACCGGGCCGGCGGCGCGGCCCGCTGGCTGCGCTTCGGGCCGGTGGCGGTGCAGCCGGCCGAGTTCGCCAAGCTGGCCTTGCTCTTCTACCTGGCCTACGCGCTCAGCGAGCACGCGGACCAGATCAAGAGCTTCAGCCGCGGCTTCTTGCCCTCCATGGTGGTGGCCGGGATGCTGGTGCTGCCCATCCTGGCCGAGCCGGACTTGGGCATGAGCGTGACCCTGTTCATCCTCACCGTGACCATGCTCTTCGTGGCCGGCACCCGCCTGCTCTACCTGGGGATCATGGCGGCGGCGGCGGCGCCGGTGTTGTATTTCCTGCTCTTCAAGGTGAGCTGGCGCCTGGAGCGCCTGCTGGGGTTCCTGCGCCCCTGGGAGGACCCCCTGGGCCGCGGCTACCAGATCATCCACAGCTTCCTGGCCCTGGCCTGCGGCGGGGTGTGGGGCGCCGGCCTGGGCGGGTCCATGCAGAAGCTCTTCTACCTGCCGGAACCCCACACCGACTTCATCTTCGCGGTGCTGGGCGAGGAACTGGGCCTGTGGGGCGTGGTGCTGGTCCTGAGCCTGTTCATGGTGCTGATCTGGCGCGGGGTGCTGACCGCCCTGGAGGCCCGCGACTTGTTCGGCACCTACCTGGCCCTGGGCGCCACCCTCATCATCGGCCTGCAGGCCTTTGTCAACGCGGCGGTGGTCATGGGGCTTCTGCCCACCAAGGGGCTGACCCTGCCCTTCATCTCCTACGGCGGGTCCTCGCTGTTGGTGAACTTCGCCTGCGTGGGCGTGTTGCTCTCGGTGGCGGGACACAGGAGGCCGGCATGAAGCGGGCGGTGCTCATAGCCGGCGGCGGCACCGGGGGGCACCTGTTCCCCGGCCTGGCCGTGGCCGCGGCGCTCAGGGAGCTGGAGCCCGGGCTCGGCCTGGCCTTCGTGAGCGCGGGCAAGGCCCTGGAGAGCCGGGTGCTCCGGGAGGCCGGCTATCCCCTGGAGGCGATCCGGGTGCGGGCGCTGCGGGGCCGCGGGCCCTGGGAGCGGCTCAAGAGCCTGGCCGCCCTGCCCCGGGCCCTGGGGACCGCCCTGGGCATCATCCGGCGCTACCGGCCCGGCCTGGTGCTGGCGGTGGGCGGGTATGCCGCCTTCCCCCTGGGCGTGGCCGCCTGGCTGCGGGGAGTACCCCTGGCCGTGCAGGAGCAGAACGCGGTGCCCGGGCTGACCAACCGGGCCCTGGCCCGCCTGGCCCGGGTGGTGTTCACTTCCTTCCCCGGCGCGGAGCAGGGCCTTCCCTCCCGCAAGGTGCGGCTTCTGGGCAACCCGGTGCGGCCGGAGCTGATCCAACAGGCCCGGCAGGAGGCGGCCCGCCGCCCGGAGCCGTCCCGGCGTTTCCAGGTGCTGGTGGTGGGCGGCAGCCAGGGGGCCAGCCGCCTGAACCAGGGGGTGTGCCAGGCCCTTCCCCTCCTGCGCCAGCGGCGGGAGCGCCTGGAGTTCACCCACCAGACCGGAGCCAAGGAGGAGGACCAGGTGCGTTCCGCCTATGCCGCGGAGGGCTTCCAGGCGCGGGTGGGGGCCTTTTTCGCGGACATGGGGCGCGCCTATGGGCGGGCCCACCTGGTCATCTGCCGGGCCGGGGCAGGCACCCTCACCGAGGTGCTGGCCGCGGGACGCGCGGCGGTGTGCGTGCCCTATCCCTTTGCCGCCGGCGACCACCAGACCGCCAATGCCCGTTCCCTGGTGGCCGCCGGCGCGGCCCGGCTGATCCCGGATGCCGAGTTCGACGGCCAGCGGGCGGCCGGGGTGATCGCCGAGTTCATGGACCGGCCCGAGATGCGGGCCGAGATGGAGGCCAAGGCCCTGAGCCTGGCCCGGCCCCAGGCGGCCCGGGACATCGCGCGCCAGTGCCTGGCCCTCATGCGGGAGGCGGCCTGATGTACCAGCGCCACCAGCACATACACTTCGTGGGCATCGGCGGCATCGGCATGAGCGGCATCGCCGAGCTCCTGGTCAACCTGGGGCACAAGGTGACCGGTTCCGACCTCAAGGAGAGCGCCGCCACCCTGCGCCTGGCCGGCCTGGGCGCCGAGGTGCGTATCGGCCACCACCCGGACCACGTGAGGGGCGCGGACGTGGTGGTGGTCAGCTCGGCGGTGGGGGAGGACAACCCCGAGGTGCGAGCCGCACGGGAGCTCTTGATCCCGGTCATCCCCCGGGCCGAGATGCTGGCCGAGCTGATGCGCCTGAAGTACGGGGTGGCGGTGGCCGGGGCCCACGGCAAGACCACCTGCACCTCCATGGTGGCCCAGCTCTTGGCCGCCGGCGGCCTGGACCCCACCGTGGTGGTGGGGGGGCGGCTGGGAGCCCTGGGCACCAACGCCTGGCTGGGCAAGGGCGATTTCCTGGTGGCCGAGGCCGACGAGTCGGACGGCTCCTTCAACCGGCTGAGCCCGGTGGTGGTGGTGGTGACCAACGTGGACCGGGAGCACATGGACCACTACGGCTCGGACGAGGCCCTGGACGAGGCCTTCGTGGAGTTCATGAACAAGGTGCCCTTCTACGGCGCGGCGGTGATCTGCCTGGACGACCCGCGCCTGGCCGGGCTCATTCCCCGGGTGCGCAAGCGGACCATCACCTACGGCCTGGCCAGCCAGGCCGACTACCAGGCCCGGGAAGTGGCCTCGGAAGGCATGGGCTCCAGCTTCAACCTCTACGTGCGGGGCGAGGCCGCCGGCCGGGTGGTGCTGCCCCTGCCCGGCCGCCACAACGTGCAGAACGCCCTGGGCGCCCTGGCCGTGGCCGAGGAGGTGGGCGTGGACCTGGGCCGGGCCATGGAGGCCTGCCAGGGGCTGTCGGGGGTGAAGCGCCGCTTCGAGCAGAAGGGCCGCAGCGCCTGCGGCGCGCTGATCATGGACGACTACGCCCACCACCCCACCGAGATACGAGCCACCCTGGAGGCGGCGCGGGCGGCCTGGCCCGAGCGGCGGCTGGTGGTCTGTTTCCAGCCCCACCGCTTCAGCCGTACCAGGCTCTTGTTCGAGGAGTTCGCCACCGCCTTCTACGGCGCGGACGTGCTCCTGGTGATGGATATCTACGCGGCCAGCGAGCGGCCCGACCCCACGGTGTCGGCCGCCAAGCTGGTGGAGGCGATCCGGGCCCACGGCCACCGGTCGGTGGAGGAGGTGGGGTCGGCCCAGGCCGCCCGGGAGCGGCTGGAGCGCGTCCTGCAGCCCGGGGACGTGCTGTTCACCATGGGGGCCGGCGATGTCTGGCGCGTGGGCGAGGAGCTGACCGAGCGCGAGGCAGAGGGTGAGCGCTGAATTGAAGCAGGTGCTGCAAGAGAACCTGGGCGAGCGGGCCCGGTTTGACCAGCCCATGAGCGCCCACACCACCTGGGGCGTGGGCGGGCCGGCTTGGTGCGTGTGCCGGGTGGTGAGCGCCGAGGAGGCCGCCTTCGTGATCCGCGCCACCTGCGAGGCAGGCCTGCCCTGGATGCCCCTGGGCCGCGGCTCCAACCTCCTGGTGAGCGACACCGGCTATCCCGGGGTGATGCTTCGCCTGGCCGGCCCCCTGGCCAGCCTGCGCCGCGAGGGAGACGGCCTCTGGGCCGGCGGCGGGGCCCCCCTGCCCGCGGCGGTCAAGTTCGCCGCCCGCCTGGGCCTGGCCGGCTTGGAGTGGGCCGCGGGCATCCCGGCCACCGTGGGCGGGGCGGTGGCCACCAATGCCGGCGCCCTGGGCTCGGACATGAGCCGGGTGACCAGGGAGATCAGCCTGCTCTTGGGCGGCGGCCAGGTGGAGCGGCTTTCCGGCGACCGCCTGCCCGCGGGCTACCGCCGGTGGGAGCTGCCCCCGGGCAGCCTGGTGCTGGCCGCCCGCCTGGGCCTCAGGCCGGACGACCCCGGGGAGGTGTCCCGGCGCAGCGACCAGGCCCTGGCCCGGCGGCGCCAGAGCCAGCCCTCCGGCCTGCCCAGCGCGGGCAGCGTATTCAAGAACCCGCCGGGGGACTTTGCCGGCCGGCTCATCGAGGAGGCCGGCTGCAAGGGGCTCTCGGTGGGCGGCGCCGAGGTGAGCACCAAGCACGCCAACTTCATCGTGAACCGGGGTTGGGCCACGGCGCGCGACGTGATCAAGCTGATGCAGGAGGTGCAGGAGCGGGTGCGCCGCACCTTTGGCGTGGAACTGGAGCCCGAGGTGGAGGTGGTGGGCCGTGTTTAGGCGGGCAGCCAAGAAGGGCCTGAAACCGGCGGGCGCGCCCCAGGCGGGGCGGCCCCTGGACCGGCGCCTCAAGCGCCAGCAGGTGAAGAGGCGCACCCCGGCCGAGAGGCGGCCCAGCCCCGGCCGCCGCCTGGCCCGCCGCCTGGCCTGGCGCCTGCTGGCCACCGCCGGGCTGTTCGCCGGGGTGGGCCTGGCGCTCCTGGCCGGCTGGGCGGCGCTGGTGAACCTGCCCGCCTTTGCGGTGGCCGAGGCCCAGGTGGAAGGCACCACCCACCTGAGCCGCCTGGATGTACTGCGGGCCGCGGGAGTGGGCAGCCACAGCAACCTCCTGGCCCTGAACGTGGGCCGGCTGGAGCGGCGTCTCCTGCGCCTGCCCTGGGTGGCGGGCGTCCGGGTGGAGCGGGTGCTGCCCAACAAGGTGCGCATCGTGGTGCGCGAGCGCCGGCCCGCGCTGTTGGCCCTGGTGGAGGGGCGCTTCTACTACCTGGACCGCGAGTTCCGCTCCTTCGCGCCCCTTTCCCCCTCCGCCCCCCCCGGGGGCGAGGCCGCCCCGGACCTGCCGGTGCTCACCGGGCTCAGCCGGGCCGACCTGGTGCGGCCCGACGACGAGATGGAGGGGCTGCTGGCCCTGGCCCGCCGGCTCTGGGAGGAACTCCCCGCCGCGGACAAGGCCCCGGGCGGGCGGCTCTCCGAGCTGCACCTGGACCGGGTGTGGGGCCTCAGCCTGGTGTGGAACGACCTGGACGCCACGGTGCGCCTGGGCTTCGGGAACTTCCGGGAGCGCCTGGCCCGGCTGGCCCGGGTCAAGGCCGACCTGGAGCGGCGCGGCGAGCTGGGGCGGGCGGTGTTGATCGACCTGGATGCAGAGCGGCGCGTGGTGGTGCGCCTGGCGGGAGAGGCGGCATGAGCGCTAGAAGCGAGATCATCGTGGGGCTGGACATCGGGACCACCAAGATATGCGCCGTGGTGGGCGAGGTGCAGGGCGGCAAGGTGGACATCGTGGGCATGGGCAGCCATCCCTCCGAGGGCCTGCGCAAGGGGGTGGTGGTCAACATCGAAACCACGGTGCAGAGCATCAAGAAGGCGGTGGAAGAGGCCGAACTCATGGCCGGCTGCGAGATCAACAGCGTGATCACCGGCATCGCCGGCGGCCATATCAAGGGATTCAACTCCCACGGGGTCATCGCCATCAAGGGCCGCGAGGTTACCCGGCGGGACGTGGACCGGGTGGTGGACGCGGCCTGCGCGGTGGCCATCCCCACCGACCGCGAGGTGGTGCACGTGCTGCCCCAGGAGTTCATCCTGGACGGCCAGGACGGCATCCAGGACCCGGTGGGCATGAGCGGGGTGCGCCTGGAGACCCATGTGCATATCGTCACCGGCGCGGTGGCCTCGGCCCACAACCTGATCAAGTGCTGCAACATGGCCGGCCTGGACGTGGCCGACATCGTGTTGCAATCCCTGGCCAGCGGCGAGGCGGTGCTCACCCCCGAGGAGCGCAACCTGGGCGCGGCCCTGTTGGACTTCGGCGGTGGCACCACGGACCTGGCCATCTTCAGCGGCGAGGCCATCAAGCACACCGCGGTGCTGGCCCTGGGCGGCATCAACCTCACCACCGACTTGGCGGTGGGGCTGCGCACGCCCATGGGCGAGGCCGAGAGCATCAAGAAGCGCTACGGCTGCGCGGTGGCCTCCCTGATCGGCAAGGACGAGGTGGTGGAGGTGCCCAGCGTGGGCGGCCGCGCCCCCCGCCGGGTGAAGCGCCAGATACTGGGTGAGATTCTGGAGCCCAGGGTGGAGGAACTCCTCAGCCTGATCCAGATGGAGATAGAGGGCAGCGGCCTCATGGAGCAGGTGGCCAGCGGGGTCATCCTCACCGGCGGCTCGGCCATGCTGGAGGGCCTGGTGGAGATGGCCGAGCAGGTGTTCAACTGCCCGGCCCGCCTGGGCTACCCCGAGAAGGTGGGCGGCCTGAGCGACGTGGTCAACAACCCCATGTACGCCACCGCGGTGGGGCTGATCGTGTACGCGGCCAAGAACCAACCCGAAAGGAAGTTCCGCATCCGCGACGTGAACATTTTCAACCGGATCACCAACCGCATGCGTCGGTGGTTCAAGGATATCGTTTAACCAGCCATTCGAAGGAGGGTCGCAATGGCACCGCTAGAGATCGAGATGATGGACAACCTGAACGCCGGAGCCAAGCTGAGGGTGGTGGGCATCGGCGGCGGCGGCAACAACGCCTTGAACACCATGATCGAAGCCGGCCTCAGGGGCGTGGAGTTCATCGCCGCCAACACCGACCTCCAGGCCCTGGAGAAGAGCCGGGCCCGGGTGCAGCTCCAGGTGGGCAAGAACCTCACCCGCGGCCTGGGAGCCGGCGCCGACCCCGAGGTGGGCCGCCAGGCCGCCCTGGAGGACCGCGACAAGATCAAGGAGCTGCTCGCCGGCAGCGACATGGTGTTCATCACCGCCGGCCTGGGCGGCGGCACCGGCACCGGCGGCGCGCCGGTGGTGGCCGAGGTGGCCAAGGAGTGCGGGGCGCTCACCGTGGCGGTGGTGACCAAGCCCTTTGACTTCGAGGGCCGCCGGCGCATGGCCCAGGCGGAAGAGGGCGTGGTGGAGCTCAAGAAGGTGGTGGACACCCTCATCGTGATCCCCAACACCCGCCTCCGCAGCCTGGCGCCCAAGAACGCCAAGTTCACCGAGATGCTGAAGCGGGCCGACGAGGTGCTTCTCTACGCGGTGCGGGGCATCAGCGACCTGATCATGGCGCCCGGCCTGATCAACCTGGACTTCGCCGACGTGCGCACGGTGATGAGCGAGATGGGGGTGGCCCTCATGGGCACCGGCCAGGCCAGCGGCGACGAGCGCGCCCTGCAAGCCGCCCAGAAGGCCATCTCCAACCCCTTGCTGGAGGACATCAGCATAGACGGAGCCCGCGGGGTGCTGGTGAACATCACCGCCTCCAGCGACATGACCATAGACGAGGTGAGCGAGGCCAGCACCTTCATCCAGGAGGCGGCCCACGAGGACGCCAACATCTTCTGGGGCACCGTGATCGACGAGGACATGGGCGAAGACCTGCGGGTGACCGTCATCGCCACCGGCATCGGCAACACCGCGGAACAGGGTTGCCGGTTGCGCAGCGTGGTCAACGGCCCGGACATAGATCCCAGCGCCATCGACCACATGGACCTGCCTCGCTACCGGCGCAAGGTGGGCAGGGAAGAACAGGCGGCCCGGCCGGTCAAGGGCGGCTACCGCGCCCGGGATGCGGCCGACCTGGACGTTCCCACCTTCCTGCGCCGTCAGGCCGACTAGAGGCGCCGGCCGGCCGCGCCGCGCCTTTGACGGCCTCGATCGTTTCGCATGGCCCGCGGCCACCGGCGCGGGCACCCTCCCACGGCCGTCGGGACCCAACCCTCCAGGTCCCGGCGGCCCCTTCCTTTTCAGCCCGGCCGATGGGAATGCGCATGGAGCCGCTGATGCGGCCCCGGCGGATTCACCCGGGAAACCGGCCCCCCTCAGCGGCGGGGGAACACCCCCAGGGCCACGGGCAGCGAGGTGACCGGCCAGGGCAGTATCTCGGGCGAGCCGGTGGGCGCGCCGAACTGGCGGTAGCTGAACCCCCCCGCCCGGACCACCAGTTGGGATTCCCCCGCCCCGTCCATGCTCATCACCTCCCGCAGGCCCAGGCCCGAGCCCTTAAGGAAATTGGCCAGCTCCCACAGGGTGTGGCCGCCCTCGCTGACCAGCACCAGGATGCGGCCCGAGGTGTCCTCGGCCACAGCGGTGCGGTGGGCCACCACCGGCGAGCGGCGCACCCGGATCTGGCCGAAACGGTCCAGGAGCATGTGGGATTGCGCGGCCTGGCGGTAGGGGTTGGTACGCAGGTCAAAAGCGGTGTAGCGCAGGTCCAGGACCCGGGCCGGGGGCAGGGCGGGGTCGTCGGGTTCGGCCAGGAACAGGGCCTCCAGCTTGCTGGCCAGGTGGCCGCGGGCCTGGCCGTCCACCACCAGCAGCCCCAGGTAGGTGCGGTCGGCCGCGTACTGGCCCGCGTTGAACACGGCCAGGGCCCCGCTCTTTTCCAGCCATTCGGCCGCAGTGTGGCCGGACTCGCCCGGAGGGGCGGCCAGCACCCGGAAGCGGTGGCGGGCCGGGTCCACCCGCAGGGCGGCGAGGTTGGCGCTGCCCGAGCGGGAACTCGCTTCGGCTCGGATCAGGGCGAACTCCAGGCCCGGTAGGATCTGGTGCCAGGCGGGCTGGTCCCCGGCGCCGGCAGAGGCAGGGACGAGAGCCATCAACAAAACCGCCAACCCCAGGCGCAGGCCCGCCCGGACTTTGTACAGGGTGTTGAGCATACCCAAGTCTATTACGGCCGCAGCAGCCTGACAAGACGGGCGACGGGGGCGGGGGCGACGGGGGGCGGGGGGGGCGACGGGGAGGCGACGGGGGGCGGCGGGGGGCAGGGGGCTGGGCAAAAGGATGGGCCGCCCCGGGGAGGGGGCGGCCCGGCCAAGGGAAAAAAGACTAGGCAGTAGCGCGGCGCAGACCCGCCGCGGAGAGGTCCTTTTGGCTCAGGTCCAGGTAGCCCAGGCGGGTGACCAGCTCGCGGGCCTCGGCAAAGGCGCGGCGGAACACCATGTTGAAGATGAGCTGCTCGCGCTGGGAACCAGAGGGCGACAGGAGATGGTGCAGGTCTTGCTCCACCCGCTCCAAGAGCTCCGGGGTCCAGGATTCGCCGCTGGCCAGCACCTCGGGGGTGAGGGCCACCAGGTTCTCGTATATCAACCGCGTCAAGCCGCGGGGCTGGGTGCTTTGACTTTCCATCTGCGCGTCTCCTTGCTTGGATTGCGCCCTGTTTCATTGCAAGGCACGGGCCAACATGGCCCTTCCAGGCGAAGACGCCTGATATCAGGCTGTTAGGAGAGGAGGGGTTTCGCGGCCCCAGGAAGCTATTTTCCTCCGCCGCCAGGGCGCCCGGCAAGAATGTCCATAAAAGCCCTGTGATGGCAAGGTGTTATCCGCCCAGGCCCGCCGCCGGCCGCTGTGAAGCAGTCTGCACAGGCGTGTGAAGCGGAATGCAGGCGGTCATGGTCAAGAAATTGACGGGAGAGTGGTGAGCCCTTTTTAACCCACAGGGCGGCCGTCGGGAATTTGACTACCCGGCGTCTCAGGAAAGATCGCCCGCCTCCCCTCCACCCCGGGCGGGGCGGGTGAAGATGATCTTGAACTGCTCGGCCACCTCTGGCTCTTGGAAGCAGATGGTGCACTCCCCGGAGGAGGCGCAGGCCCGGGGGTCCACCGGCTCCAGGTGGACCTCGAAGCCCAGGCGCTTGTATTCCTCCACCGCCTCGCTCAGGCGGGGTTCATTGGCCATGAACTGCCTGGTCCAGCCTTTGGCCAAAAGTTGCGACTCGCGTTCAGCAGAACAAGACATGCTCCACTCCTGAAGCTGCTCCCCAGGGGCCCGGGCGAGCTGGCCCGCAGCCCTTCAGGCAAATACTAACAGGCCGGAGGCGATTGGGAAGCCCCTGGGGCGGGAGGGAGCCTGGTATCGGCGTTCAGAAAAGGTCGTCCAGGTCGTCGTCGCCGGCGCCGTCGCCAGGGGGCAGGGAGCCGTGCTCTTGCAGGTAGGCCTGGATGCGCTCGGATTCGGCCTTGGAGTACAGGGGGTCTTCCTCGAACTCGAAGAAGGCCGCCGAGGAGCCGCCCTCCATGCGCTCGGCCACTGCCTGGCGCAGGTTGGCGGTGCCCTGGATGGCCAGGACGTGGTGGTCCTGGTCAAGGAGGATCAACACCCCCTCTGCCTCGGGCACCTGGGCCAGGCTGTCTGGGCCAAGGGGCAGCACCGGCTTGGGAGGCGAGGGCGGGGCCGCGATCTGGAGCCGGAGCTGGCAGCGCAGGCAGCGCTCCGCCTCGGCCCGGGCCTGGCCGGGGCTGAACCCCAGGCACACCTCGCTGTAGTCGGCCTTGCGCTCGGCCGGCGCCCGTTCGGCCGGCTGGAGCCGCTTCAGCCCGGCAAAGCCCTCCACCCGGCCCAGGCGGGGGTTGGGCGGCCGGTGCTCCAGGAGGGAGAGAGCCAGGTCGCCATCGCCGCCCAGGTACTTGTCAATGAAGCCGGCCGCCCGGCGGCCCGCGGCCACCGCCTGGATCACCGTTCCGGGCAGGGCCACCGCGTCGCCGCCGGCATACACCCCGGGCTCGCCGGTTTCCAGGGTCTTCTCGTCCACCGCGATGAGTCCCCGGGCCTCGGCCACCCCGCTGCCCTGGGCCAGGGATATCTCCGCGGCCTGGCCGATGGCCAGGATCACCTGGTCGGCCGCGAGCTGCATGGTCTGGCGGTCGTCATAGGAGGGGTTGAAGGCCCCCTTTTGGTCGAACACGCGCAGGCAACGGCGGAAGCTGACCGTGCCGTCCTCCGCCACCTTGGTGGGGCCCCAGGAGTTGTGCACCTTTACGCCCTCGGCCTCGGCCGCCGCCACCTCCCAGGGGTGGGCCGGCATGTCCCCGCGTTTTTCCAGGCACACCAGCTCCACCCTCCGGGCGCCCTGGCGCAGGGCGCAGAGCGCCGCGTCCACCGCCAGGTTGCCGCCGCCCACCACCACCACCTTGGGCCCCACCTCGGGGTCCTCGCCCCGGCGGATGGCCTTGAGGAAGTCCAGCCCCCAGAGCACCTTCTCCTGCTCCGCCCCCTCCAGGGGGATGCGGCGGGGGAGCTGGGCGCCCATTGCCAGGAACACCGCGTCATAGCCCTGGGACTTGAGTTCGGCCAGGCTGGTAACCTTGCGGCCGGTCTTGATCTCCACCCCCAGGGCGGCGATGTCCGCTATCTCGGCCTCCAGCACCTCCGCGGGCAGGCGGTAGGCCGGGATGCCGTAGCGCAGCATGCCGCCGGGCTTCTCCTCGGCCTCGAAGACGGTGACCTTGTGGCCCTTTTTGGCCAGGAAGAAGGCGGCGGTGAGCCCGGCCGGGCCGGCGCCCACGATGGCCACCCGCTTGCCTGTGGCCGGGGCCGCGGCCAGGGCCTGCTTCCAGGCGTGGCCGCCGTGGTCTGCCGCGTAACGCTTGAGCAGGCAGATGCTGACCGGCTCGTTGATTTGCCCCCGGCGGCAGGCCTCCTCGCAGGGGTGGGTGCATACCCGGCCCAGCACCCCGGGCAGGGGCACGCTCTCGCGCACCGTGGCCAGGGCCAGCTCCGGCTCGCCCTCGGCGATGAGGCGCAGGTACTCGGGCACGTCGATGCCCGCCGGGCAGGCGCTGCGGCAGGGCACCAGGCGCGCGGCCTTGTCGCCGGCGCCCGGATTCTTGTCCACCAGGGCGCCGGTGGGGCACACCTCCACGCAGGCGGTGCAGAAGCGGCAGCCGCTCTCGGCCAGGGTGGGCGCCAGGGTGCCCACCTGCACCTTGCCCTCCGCGTCCCGCACCCAGCCCAGGGCGCCCACCCCCCTCAGGTCCTCGCAGGCGCGCACGCAGCGGGTGCAGCCGATGCAGAGGGTGTAGTCGCGCACCACCAGGGGCTCCTGGTCCAGCACCGGCTGGCGCCGGGGCTGCCAGCGGGGGGTGTCGCCGGAGATGCCCACCCAGGCCACCACCTCCTGCAACTCGCAGTGGCCGAACAGGGGGCAGCAGCGCTCCTCCTCGGCCACGTTGCTGGAGCACTGGGTGCGCGAGCAGCCCGCGGCCTGGGCGCAGGCCAGGCAGGCATGGGGATGGCGGGCCAGGATGGGGACCAGCTTGGCCTGGCGTATCTTCGTTAGTTCCGGGCCTTGGGTGGTGACCACCATGCCCTGGGCCACCGGGGTGTGGCAGGAGGGCTTGGGCTCGGCCTCGCCCGCCACCTGCACCACGCACAGGCCGCAGCCGGTCATCTCCTCCGGCCGGGTGTTGTCGATCCTGGTCTGGCCGTGGTACACGGCCGGGGCCGGCTTCTTGCCCTTGGCCGGCGGCAGGTCGGGATGGTGGCAGAGGGTGGGGATGTAGATGCCCGCCGAACGCGCCGCCTCCAGGATGGTGTCCGTGTGGCGGGCGGTCACCGCCTGCCCGTCTATGGTCAGGGTCACCGTGGCCATGGCGTTGCCTATTTGCCCGCTTTTTTCTTGCGCGCCTTTTCCGCCAGGGCCCGGGCAAACAGGGCGGCGCCGGCCGCGCCCGCGATCTGGGGATCGTGCCTGGGCTCCAGGGCCTTGACGCCCAGCTCCCTTTCCAGGCGCGCCACCACGCCGGGGTTCTTGGCGATGCCGCCGGTTATGGCGAAGTCCTCCTCCACCCCCAGGCGCTCCAACAGGCCGGCCACCCGGTGGGCCATGGCCTGGCAGTAGGCCGCGATCACCTTCTCCTTGGGCCAGCCCGCGCGCAACAGGCCCGTGGCCTCGCTCTTGGCGAACACCACGCAGGTGGCGCTCACCGGCGGGGGCTCCTCCCCCACCTGCAGGGAGAGCTCACCGATTTCGGTGATGGGCACCTGCAACAGCTCGGCAAACACCTCCATGCCCCGGCCGGTGCCCGCGGCGCACTTGTCGTTCATCAAGAAGTTGGTGACCTTGCCCTTCTGGTCGCAGTGGATGGCCTTGCAGTCCTGGCCGCCCATGTCCAGCACCGTGCGCACCGTGGGGCCGTACATCCAGTTGGCCCCCCGGGCGTGGCAGGCGACCTCGGTGATGGCCCGCTTGGCAAAGGGCACGTTCACCCGGCCGTAGCCGGTGCCCACCGTGTATTGCAGGTCATCCACAGTCAGGCCGGTGCCTTCCAGGGCCAGGTTCATGGCCTTGATTGCGCTGTCCGGGCTGTTGGAGCCGGTGCGGGTGTTGCCGTAGCAGTAGAGCTGGCCGTCCACGAACACCACTGCCTGGGAGCTGACCGAACCCACGTCCACCCCGCCGGCTATGATGTCCCCGCTTTTCCAATCCAGCTCGGGGTTGGTCCAGCGGGATTCGGTCCATCTCCAATATTCCTCAGCCATGTCCATGTCCTCCTGGGGGCGGTCGTCTCAGGTGTGGTTGCCGGGTTGGTCGGAATAATCGCCCTCAGCGGCCAGGAGCGCGGCCCCAAGGGCTCCAGCGAACTCCGGCTCGTCAGGGACGAGGACCTCGGTGGCCAGTTCCTTGTTCATCGACTGCACAAAGCCCTGGTTGCGGGCCAGCCCGCCGATCAAGACCACCTTTTCCTGCATGCCCAACTGGCGCACCATGGACACGATGCGGGCGCTGATGGCGTCGTGGATGGCCTTGGCGATGTCCTCCTTGGGGGTGTTGGCGTGCAAGAGGGCCACCAGCTCGCTCTCGGCGAACACCACGCACTGGGCGTTCATGGCCACCTTGCCGCCGGCGCGCAGGCTCATCTGGCCCAGCTCCTCCAGGCTGACCTCCAGGGCGCGGGCCATGGCCTCGGCAAAGGACCCGGCGCCGGCGGCGCACTTTTCGTTGACGGCAAAGTCCACCATCCTGCCGGCGGCGTCCAGCTTCACGGCCCGGCCCTCCTCGGCGCCCACCTCGATCACGGTGCGGGCCCCGGGGAACAGGCTCGCGCCCGCCTTGGCCGCGGCGGCCGCCTCGCTGACAAAGCCGGTGGCCCTGGCCACGCCCCGGCGGCCGATGCCAGTGGCCACCAGGCGCTCGATCTGCTCTGGCTTGGTCTGGAGCCGGCTGAAGGCGTCCTCCAGGGTGGCCCCGGCGTCCGGGCCGGCAGGCACCAGGACCTTGTCGATCATCTCGCCGCCTTGGGCCACCACGATCTTGAGCGTCCTGGCTCCCAGGTCGATTCCCGCGGTCAACATGCGTTCATCCCTCCCTGTCCCGCTTGGTGCGGCCCCGTGGGGTTCGGGTCCGCCGAACATGTTGTCTCCCGGAAGGTCGTCACCGCAACGTCCCTCACGCCTCCGCGCAGCCGCGGCTCTTTAGTGTAGCATCTCGTTGGTTGGGTTCCAGTCTTTCCGGTGGGGTATTTTGATGCGGGCGCGCCGGCCCGCGGGCGGCCTGCGCCCGCGGGCGGGCTTTTGGGGGGGGGCAGGGGGCGCGGTGCCAGGGGAGTGCCCCCAGGGCCGCGGGGATCAATCCAGGCGGATGATCTTGACGTTCTTGCCCACCCAATCTTGGGGCAGGTAGACTCGGCCGGATTTTCCGCTTGGCCGGACGCTCTTTTCGATCATCTCCTCGCCGTAGATTTCGAACTTGGGTTTGGGGACATGGCCTTGGGAGGCCTTGGCAGCGTCGCCTTGGCCGGGCAAGGACTTGATACTCATCCGGTTGTTTTGAATGACGTTTTTTGCTTCCGCTGAGTAGTCCACCTGGGTTCCCCCCCTGTTTTGGCTTGCGCATCGGCAGTGCCGATGAGGAGCGTGGGCGCTCATCGGCTATATTGTGGTTACATAATAACTATATCATAGCTATAATGTAACCATAGAAAAATCGCCCGGCCTTGTCAAGTCAAAAATGACATATGTAGGCCTATGTAAGTGCATGTAAAAACACACAACAATATCAAGCTATTGGTCTGGGTGGCGTGTGATACGCCGGCTGCGGCGCCTGCCAGCCCCCAAGCAGGGTTGCAGGGCATCAGGTTGGGATCGCTCGATCAGCGGGTCGGTTGCTGGAGAGGATCGGCTGAGGTTGTCAGGACGGCCCGGCCTGCTGGCCAGGGAACCGGGAAATGCTGCCGCTGCCAGAGCCCTGAAGATGCCGCCGGGAGCGGCGGCACGGGGTCTCTACGAATTGGGCGAGGTTGGTCACGCCCCTCTACGCCGGGGCGGCGCGCGGGGAAATGCCGTCGCGGGCGTGGGGTTTATCGGCCTATCGGCTGGTTGAGCCCACCGTTCGCCGGGGAGGCGGTGCGGGGGTTCTAATCTTCGTCCTCCAGGTTGATCTGGAGGTTTATGTAGGGACTGCGGTCAAAGCCCAGGTTCTTGAAGAAGGCCAGCATGTCGCCGGAGTCCCAGCGGACCGAGGTGAGCACGTCCCGCACGCCCTGGGCGTAGAAGTGCCTGAGCAGCTCCTTGGCCAGGGCCCGGCCGATGCCGGAGCCCATGTGCTCGGGCGCGACCCCCACCATCTCGAGCCAGCCCGAGATCTCGGCGCCAAAGCCGCCCACCTTCACCTCTCCGAAGATGAATCCCACCACCTGGCCGCCCATGTCGGCCACGATGCCGGGATAGTGGTTGTCGCCCACGTGCTGGGCCAGCATTTCCCGCCACTGGTCGCTTACCGGAGCCCGGGTGATTCTTTCCTGGATGCTGACCACTGCGGTCAAGTCGTCGTGGGTCAGAGGGCGTAGTTCCACGGGTTCACACCTCGCTGCACCTAGGGAATTAATCGATGCGGATTATCTTGACGTTCTTGCCCACCCACTCCGGGGGCAGGTACACCCGGCCGGAGTTGCCGCTCTGCTTGACTTCCTTCTCGATCATCTCCTCCCCGTAGACCTCGAACTTGGCCTTGCGGCGTTGGTCCTCGGAGGAGACGAGGGCGTCCTCTTTCTCAGACGGCGGGTTGGCTGATTTTTGGGTTGGTTCCATGCTGTTTTCGCCTTTGACGGGGCCAGCCGGGACGGACGATCCCCTTGTCTTTCTGGTCCCACCCTCACGCCGAGGCAGAGCCGGGAACGCGGGTGCCATAAGTTAACTAGAATGTAGCTACATTGTGACCATAAGGGGGGCGGGCCGGCTTTGTCAATAGAAAAGTGTCAGCCGGTCCAAAAGCGGTCTGGGTCGAAATGTCTAATAACCTCAATCTGTTGTTTGGTAGGGGCAGGGGTGGTGGCCAGGTGGGGGGCGGTTTCCAGGGGCCAGCCGGTGGCAGCGCGCACCTGATCCAGGCCGACCCCCGGGTGCAACTGGACCAGTTGGGCGCGGCCCTGGGGGAAGCGGAACACCCCCAGGGAGGTTATGAGCGCGTCCGGCCCGCCCCGGGGCAGCCCCTGGGCCGCGCGCCAGGCCGGGCCGGCCGAGGAGCCCCGGCCCCAGCCCGGGGAGGTCACGAAGTCCACCCGGGGCACCAGGCGGCGGCGCTCGTGGCTCATTATGATGAGGGTGCGCTTGGCCAGGCAGGCCAGGTCCGCCCCGCCGCCCGAGCCGGGCAGGCGCACCATGCCCTTGTCCGTGTACACCTGGTGGGTGTTCACGTTGCCGAACACGTCCACCTGGGCGCCGCCGATGAAGCCCACGTCCACCCGGCCGCCCGAGAGCAGGGTCATCACCTCGCCCAGCTCGCAGAGCCGAAGGGCCCCGGCCTGGTTGGGCGGGTCGCCCATGGTGATGATGGGGCCGGTGGCCGGCGCGTCGCGGATCACCCCGTTTTCGAACACGCCGATGGCGTTTGGGGCGTGGGTGGCCTGGGCCAGCAGAAAGGCCAGCAGGGGCAGACGCATGCCCACGAACACCACCTCGCCGTCGCGTATCTCCCGCGCCGCGGCGGTCACCATTATGTCGCCCACCGAGTAGTCCTGGGTCATGGGTCCCATCCTGGCGGAGTTTTCCGGAAAATACATCCTCGGCCCGGAGCGCCCCGCGCCGCGCTCACCACCCGTACTCCACGCCTTGGCTCCTGGCCGGGTGCTTGACCATGAGTTCGCCCATGCGCCGCCGGCCCAGCTTGGCCAGGTATTCCTCCCGGCTGCCGACCCCATACACCCATTCCTCCAGCCACTGCCTGGCGCCGGCCTCCTCCCGGGTGGAGCGGGCATAGTCCACGAACATGGCGTGGTCCAGGCCGTAGTAGCCCTGCACCGGCGCGGGGTGGGCGCCCCAGGGCACCTCGCACACCGCCTCCACCACGAAACCCGGCACCAGGGTGCGGTCCGGGTCGGAGTGGATCACCTCGGAGGGCACGATCTCCTCGCAGGTGATGAGCACCTTGTCCGCGGCATAGGCGGCCAGGCGGCTGATGCCGGTGGCGCCCCAGCACATGGCATTGCCCTGGCGGTCGGCCTTTTGCACGTGGATGATGGCCAGATCCGGCTTGAGCGCCTTGACCGCCAGCAGCCTGCGGCCGGAAAAGGGGCAGGTGATGAGCTGGAAGTGAGGGTTATCCTTTACTATGTCGCTGCCCAGCGGCGAATGGCTCACCGCCATGGGCAGCCCCCGGGCGCCGGCCTCCAGGGCCAGGCACACGCTGAAGTTGGAGTGGTTTATCACCTCGATGGGCCGGGGCCGGCCCTGCTCCACGGCCCGGCGGTAGCAGTAGCCGATGCCCGTGGACACGTTGCCCACCCAGGCGGCGATCACCCGCTCCGCCAGGCCGGCGCCGATGATCTGGTCAAAGGGGATGTTGCTGATGGGACCGATCAGGGTGAAGGGGCCGGCGCCCTGGCGGATGATCTCGTGCACCGCGGCAAAGGGCACAAAGCCCTCCAGGCCCAGGCCCAGGGCGATGCTCATGCCCGGGCGCACCAGCTCGGCCACGGCCTGGCCCAGGTCCTTCAGCTTGTCTTCCTGCTGGGTCATGGTCTTTCTTTCCGCAAAGGCCCCTCCCTAAATAGCACCACCCCCGCCCCAGCACAAGCCGGGGGTTTATGCGGGCCGCGGCCTGGGGTAGAATGGCCGGCGGTCATGATCGGCGAAAGGCGGTGGCAGTGGATGAATACCTGGTAGTGGACCCCCAGGGCCTCGAGGCCCACCCGGAGTTCAGGCGGCTGTTCGTGTGGCCCGGGGAGGAGGAGGTCGCTGCCCTGGCCCGGGCCATGGAGCGGGGAGAGCGCTTCCCCCCGCTTTTGGTGGACGCCCAGGGCCGGGTCATCGCCGGGGTGGAGTACTGGCAGGCGGCCCTGCGCCTGGGCTGGCGCCGGATCAGCGCCCTGCGGGCCCCCTCGCTCTCCCTGGCCCGGCTGCGCGCCCTGATGGTGGCCGAGAACGTGCGCACCCGCGAGGTGCGCGAGGAGCACCTGGGCCGGGCCATGAACAACTTCTTCGACATGCAGCCCCTGCGGCCGCCCGGGGGCTGGTGAACCATCCGCCGCCGGCCCGGCCGGGCCGGCCGCTAGGGCCAAGTCGTTAATCTGACCGGCCATATCAACACCCATATCTTGGGCTTGACCCCCGCCCGGACCCTTTATATAGTGGCTGCATGGAATCTGCGCGCACTCAGAGGCCCTGGCGCCTGGCTCCGCCCGCGCCCCGGGCCGCGGAGCTGGCCCGGGGGCTGGGCCTGCCTCGTTGGCTGGGCCAGGTGCTCGTGGTCCGGGGGCTGGACCAGGAGGAGGCGGTGCGCGGTTTTTTGCGCACGCCCCTGGGCGAGCTGCCCCCGCCGGACGGGCTGCGCGGCCTGGAGCGGGCCCTGGCGGTGCTGGTGCCGGCCATCCAGGAGGGCGCGGTCATCGGGGTGGCGGGCGACTACGACGCCGACGGGGTGACCGCCACCGCGCTGCTGGTGGACTTCCTGCGCCGCTCCGGGGCAAAGGTGGTGTGGGAGCTGCCCCACCGGGTGGAGGACGGCTACGGCTTTTCGCCGGCCGTGGCCGGGCGGCTGGCCCGGGCCGGGGCGCGGGTGGTGGTCACGGTGGACTGCGGCATCTCGGATGCCGAGGGGGTGGCCGCCGCGCGGGAGCTGGGGCTGCGGGTGGTGGTGACCGACCATCACCAGGTGCCGCCCGGGCCCTTGGTGCCGGCCGAGGCGGTGATAAACCCCCAGCGCGCCGACTGCGGCTTCTGCCCCCACCTGGCCGGGGTGGGGGTGGCCTTCTACCTGGCCGCCGGCCTGCGCGCCGCCCTGCGCCGGAGCGGCTGGTTCAACGGCAACCCCGGGCCCAACCTGCGCGACAGCCTCGATCTGGTGGCGGTGGGCACCTGCGCCGACGTGGTGCCGCTGTTGGACCACAACCGGGTGCTGGTGCGGGAGGGGCTCAAGGTGCTGGGCGAGGGCCGGCGACCCGGCCTCAAGGCCCTGGTCGAGGCGGCCCGCCTGCGGCTGCCCCTGGACGCGCGGGACGTCACCTTCGGCCTGGCCCCCCGCCTGAACGCGGCCGGCCGCCTGGACCACGCGGGCCCGGCCCTGGAACTGCTCCTCACCCGCGACCCGGCCCGGGCCCGGGAGCTGGCCGGCGAGCTGGACCGCATCAACCGCCAGCGGCAGCGCCTGGAGCAGGGCATCTTGCAGCAGGCGCTTGGCATGATGCAGCAGAGCCCGGAGCTGGGCCGGGCCGCCTGCCTGGTGCTGGCCGGCCAGGGCTGGCACCGGGGGGTGCTGGGCATCGTGGCCAGCCGCCTGGTGGAACGCTTCCAACGACCGGCCCTGCTCCTGAGCGTGGAGAACGGCAAGGCAGTGGGCTCGGGCCGCTCGGTGGAGGGTTTTCATTTCCAAAAGGCCTTGGCCGGCCTGGCCCACCTGTTGACCCACTACGGCGGCCATGCCCAGGCGGTGGGGCTCACCCTGCCCACCAAGGCGGTGGACCAGTTGAGCCAGGGGCTCAACCGCCTGGCAGCCGAACACCTGCCCCCGCCGGGCGAGCCCCGGCCGCTGGAACTGGAGGCGGTGGCGGACATCCCCGAGCTGGGCGCCTCCTCCCTGGCCGCGCTGGAGTCCCTGGCGCCCTTTGGCCAGGGCAATCCCGAGCCGCGCCTGGCCTGCTTCGGGGCCAGGGTGGAGCGGGTGGGCCTGGTGGGCGAAAACCATCTCAAGCTGGAGCTGTCCCAAAAGGGCCGCCGGGCGCCGGCCATCGGCTTTGGCCTGGCAGAGCGGGCCCCCCGCGCCGGCGAGCTGGTGGACGTGGCCTTTGTTCCCCGAGCCTCTTCCTATGGCGGAAGGCACCTGGAGATGGTAATAGAGGACTTTCGTCCCGCGCAAGGCGGGGAAGCGATACCCTAACGGAGTAAATGCCTGCCATGAAGCGTTTCAACCAGGCCTGCCTGTTGGCCATGGCCGTGATGCTGGCCCTGTACCTGGTGGCCTACGGGCTGGGCGGCGCCCTGGTTTCCCAGGCGCACCAGTCCCAGGAGCCGGCCATGCAGTACAAGGTTGAACTGGTGGCCCCCACCGAGGTCTTGGCCACGGTCAACCGGCTGGCAGTGGAGGAATGGGAACTTTGCGGCCAGGGCCCTGGCCAGGGCGGCTGGCAATATCTCTACTTCCAGAAGCCCTACCAGCCCTGAGCCGCCGCCCGGATAGTCCGCCCCGTCGCCACCACCCGCTCCCCGTCGCCCCCCGTCGCCCCCCCCGCCCCCCCCTGGGGTAGCGGGGGGGAGGTGTTTTGGCGAGCTTCCTTCCTGGCCCATACCCACCTGGCAAGGCAAGATGCCTCTCATGAGCGCTGGCACCCTGAAGCTGGCCCTGGGGCCGGCCCGCCTGGAGCTGCGGCCGCTTTGGCCCTGGCAGTGGCGGCCTCTGGCCCGCCGCTACGACGCCAAGCCGGCCCGGCTCTGCCTGGAGCTTTTGGCCCTGGGCGCGGTGGCCTGGCAGGGGGTGGCCGAAAGCGGCCCCCGGCCCGGGCCCGAGGACTTGGCCCGGCTGCCGGCCGCGGCCCTGGAGCCGCTTCTGGCGGCCCTGTGCGCCCCCTGGCCGGGGCAAGAGGAGGAGGCCGGCATGCGGGCCCTGGAGGAATACCTGGGCTTCCTGGCCGACTACCCCGGCCTGGACTGCGCGGCCTGCCGCGAGCAGGAGGAGCGCGGCGAGGGGGAGCCGGACTGCGCCGCCTGTCCCCTGCCCGCGCCCCCGGCCGAGGCCGAGGCGGCCTTGGCCCTCTATCCCCTGCTGGCCGATTTGCCGCCCGCGGCCGCGCCCCTGGTGCAAGGGTGGCTGGACAGCCTGTCCCCCGGGGAGCAGCGCCGTTTGGCCCTGCACCTGGCCCTGCTGCATAGGTGGCACCAGCGGCAGAGCCAGCCCCGAGGGGGGCGTGGGGGGCGAGGGGGGCGGGGGGCGTTGTCCAGCCGCGGGGAGGCGTGCTAAGATGGCCGCAGCCAGCCCCCGTCCCCGCCCCCCGGAGGAGCCAGTCATGTTGCCCAGCGCCGATCAATTCGACGACAACACCGTGCGGGAGATGCTGCAAGAGGCGAAGACCATCGCGGTGGTGGGTCTTTCGGCCAAGCCCCAGCGCGACAGCCACATGGTGGCGGCCTACTTGCAGAAGCATGGTTTCCGCATCATTCCGGTGAACCCAGCCGAGAGCGAGATACTGGGCGAGACCAGCTACCCTGACCTTGAGGCCATACCCGAGCCGGTGGATATAGTGGACGTGTTCCGCCGTTCCGAGTTCGTGCCCGAGATAGCCCGGGCGGCCCAGGCCATCGGCGCCAAGGTACTCTGGCTGCAGTTGGGGGTGAGGCATGACCAGGCCGCGGACCAGGCCCGCCGGGCCGGGCTGCTGGTGGTGCAGGACCGCTGTCTGAAGGTGGAGCACGCCCGCCTGGCGGGCAAGGCCCCCTGACTCGTCCGCCCGGCGGTGTCCGTCTCCTGCCGCCCCCCCCGTCGCCCCCCCCGGAGGGTGAGCCGGCAAAGTTGGCAAAACAACTTGCCTTATCCAGCCGAGTGGTCTAGAGTTAGCTGACTACCAGCAGTTTGATATGAGAAAACCTTTCTGCCCCGAGGTGTCGTATGCGCCATTATGGCAAGGATGGGATGCAATGCCGCCCGGTGGTGGAGCATGCCAGCGGCAAGGCCGAGGCCTGCCGTCTGGTGGCCCGCTCGGTGCTGTTCGGCCGGGTGCCGCGTTCGGTGGTGGTATGGTTGGGCGTGGGGGTGACCCTGGCGTCTCTCTTGATAGGGGTGCTCTGCCTCTCTTCGGTCGATTGCAGCTACACCACGAATTTCCATCGGGACATGACCTCCAGCCTGCTGATCCGGCGCTGATCCTTGAAATCGCCTCAAGCCTTGGCCTGCTCCACCCGATAAGAACTACATGAAGTTCGCAAGACTCATAGCCTGGCTGGCCGTGGCCGCGGTGGCGCTGGGGGTGGCGGCCTGCGGCACCAAGCCCCTGGGCACCCGGGCGATCGAGGAGCGCTTCCTGGACGACGGCTACGCCAACCGCATGTACAACTACGGCAACGACCTGGCCGCGCAGGGGCGTTTCAACGAGGCCCACGCGGCCTACCTGGCTGCCGAGAGCAACGCCTACACCCGCGCCATGCGCGAGGCGGCCCGGGTCCGGCGGGTATACATGGAAAAGGTGATAGCCGCGGCCGAGCGGGGCAAGCCCCCGCCCCCGCCGCCCTTCTTCAAGCCCCCCCCGCCGGTGCCGCCGCCCGAGGTCCAGGCCACGCCGCTCACCTCGGATGAGGAGAAGAAGGTGAAGGCCGAGCAGGAAGCGGCCCAGGACGAGGCCCTCCGCCGGATGTACCCGCATGCCTTCCCGCCGGCGGGAAGTGGTTCACCGAGCGAGAGCCCCCTGGGCCCGGAGTCCCCGGCCAAGTAGCCGCCCCGCCGGCCCCGCCCCGGCCGCCGAGGAAGCACGTACCTGGAGGGGCGCGGTGCTGTTTGGGGACGGCCCGGCCGCCGGGGAAGCACGCCGACCTTCCGCCCTCCTCCCTTCCGCAGTTCAGGAAATGCCAGGAGATCAGGGTATGCCGCCCCGCGCGCGCCCGCCCTTCGCTCGCCCCCCGTCCGCCCCGTCGCCCCCGTCGCCCCCCCCGTCGCCCGGGGGCTTTGCTTGCCGGTGCGGGGGCGCTATCAGGTCTTGAGGCAGCGCAGCTTGGCCAGGTCCTCGGCGTAGCCGTAGAGGTGGAGCCCCTTGCTCTCCACCACCATCTCGCCGTCCTCCACCCCGATCTGGCCGGCCATGTATTCCTTGAGGTTCTGGATGCCGGCCAGGTTGGCCGGGAGCCCGCCCCACAGGTCCCAGGAGCGGAAGTACACGAAGAAGTGGAGCCTGCCGTCCTGGATGCGGGTGTCGATGTGGCGGAGGCAGGGCGGGTCCACCAGGCAGAGGTCCGAGGGATGGGCCACCTGCAGGACCATCTGGTTGTTGCGGGGGCCGAAGCTGCGGTAGGTTTCGCACACCCACTCGATCTGGTTCAGGTAGAGCTTGCCGTCCTCCTCGAACACCACCCTGCCGTCCACCTGGCGGCGGTCGATGATCTCCGGGTCGTTCTGTTCCCACCAGGCCAGCTTGTCGCCGCTGAGCGGCACCTTGGTCAGCCTTTCGCCATAGGTGTACGACTCGCCCGGCTCCTTGGCGGGGGTCATGAGGTATTCCAGGTAGGACTTCTCGTACTTGCCGCCGCCGTAGATATAGTCCTCCTCCACCGGGTTGGGGATGCCGCAGGAGGGGGGGATGTCCGGGATGAGGGGCAGGGTGCCCGGGTGGGTGACATGGCCCAGGAAGTAGTCGTACTCCAGCCGGGTCTGGCCGGCATAGGATCCGCGGTCGATCACGAAGCGCCGGCCGTGGTCCAGGATGTCGTACACCGCCTGGAACCAGAGGTCGGGCAGGTCGCGCGCTTTAACCTTGTGGATGTCCATCTTGCTCTCGGCCTGATGAAACAGGGGCGCCGCCCAGGCGCCCCTAGCGGGTTCGACCGGCGCGGCGCGGTCGCTCACGCAGCGCCGGGGATGGTCCAGGAGGACGCACACCGGGAAGGCGCCTCCCCCTCGCGCCGCCCCTCGTGCTTCCCCTCTCGCCTCCCCCCCCTCGCGGCCCCCCGGCCCGCCCCCTTACCCCGGCTTGACGGTCCGTGGCGTGCGGCTCAGCCGCCGCGGCTGGCCAGGTAGCGCTGGGTCAGGGGCGAGCCCACCAGCTTGAGCAACTCGGCCATGGGCGGCCAGGATTTCTTCACGGCCAGCTCCGCCTTGGCGATGAGCAGTATCTGGAGCCTGGGCTTGTCCTTCAACCTGGCGGCCAGGTCGTTGAGGAGCCCTTGGCGCAGGGCCGCGGCCTGGGCAGAGGGGGCCTCACTGCGGGGGGTGAGCACCTCCACCGCCAGGGCCAGTACCCGCTCCACCAGGCCGGCCTCCACCTGGGCCCGGCCCAGCTTGGGCGAGTCGTAGAGCTTGGCGGCCTGGGCCGCGCTCAGGCGTTCGGCCGGGGGGAGCTGCCCGGGGCTTTCCAGGACGTAGCGCCGGGCGCGGATGTCGTTCACGATGGCGGCGCGCTGGGCAGGCTCCAGGTAGCCGTCGCTGAGCACCCCGACCTCCTCGGGCGTGTAGGCCAGGGGTCGGAGCAGGTACAAGAGGTTCCGGGTGCGGGCCACCATCTGGGCCAGGGTGGGCGCCGCGCCCGCGGCTTGGCCGGCGGGGGCCTTCAGCGGCCGGGCCACGTTGCGGTACTTGTCCACCCGCACCTCGGGCGATGCCTTGTAGCGCCGGTAGGACTCGGGCCGCGGGGCCGGGGCGCTGCCCGCCTTGGGGCGGCTGGCCCGGCGGAAGCGCTTCATCGCCTCCTCGGCCGCGGCCACCCGGCGGTAGTCGTCCAGGTAGGCCCAGTGGGGGTCGCGGCTGGCTTGCTCGGCCAGCAGGGTGATGGCCTTGACCCCCGCCTCCTTGCCCACGCTGACCCCGTAGGTGAGGGGGTCGCCCATGTGCTCCCTCATCTGGCGCTGGCTGACGCCGCCCAGGGGCATGCGGATCAGGTAGTCGCGGCTGAGCACCGGCTTTGTGAGCCCGGGCTCCCGCCAACTGAGCGAGGCGCGCAGCCTGGTGGCCATGGCGGTGGAGGGGAACACGTAGCCGCCCAGGTCTATCTCGCCGCCGGTGCCCACCGCCACCACCGTGAACACGGGCAGCACCACTCCGTCCAGCAGCAGGTGCGGCACCAGCCAGGCGTTGCGGCCGGTTTCCTCCAGGGCGAAGGAGCGGACCGTCACCTCCAGCTCGGCCTTGACCTGCCCCGCGGCCGGGTCGCCGGGCGCGGGCAGGGCGCTGAACAGGCCGCGCTGCAGGAGCTGGCTGCGCAGCAGCTTGGTCATCTCGGGCGCAAAGATGCGCACGTTGGGGATGCGGGCCTTGGGCGCCTCGGCCGGCCAGGAGCGCTGGTCGGCCACCTGGTCCATGACCGCGGCCTTGCCGGTATGCACCGGCGGTCCCGGTTTGGGCGGGGTCACCTCGCTGGTGACCACCGTGTAGGCGCAGCCGCCCAGGGCCAACATGGCCGCCAGCAGCGCACCCAGGGCTATCCAACGAACTGGGCCGGTTCTCACCGCTTCCTCCCGGGCGGGGGTTGTTGACGCTGGCCCGAGGCTATCCTTTGCCGCCTGCGCCTGTCAAGCCTGCCGAGCCCGCGGCCTCCGTCTCAGTAGGGCCGCGCCAGCCGGGCGGTGTCGCCCAACTGCTCCTCGATGCGCAGGAGCCGGTTGTACTTGCAGATGCGCTCGCTGCGGCACAAGGAGCCGGTCTTGATCTGCCCGCAGGAGGTGGCCACGGCCAGGTCCGCGATGAAGTGGTCCTCGGTCTCGCCCGAGCGGTGGCTCACCACCTGGGTGAAGCCGTTGCGCTTGGCCAGGTCGATGCAGGCCAGGGTCTCGGTCACCGAGCCGATCTGGTTCAGCTTGATGAGGATGCTGTTGGCCGACCGCTCGTCGATGCCGCGCTGCAGGCGCTCGGTGTTGGTGACGAAGATGTCGTCGCCCACGATCTGCACCTTGCTGCCCAGGGCCTCGGTGAGCTGGGTCCAGCCCTCCCAGTCGTCCTCGGCCAGGCCGTCCTCGATGCTCACCAGGGGGTACTTGTCCACCCAGGAGCTGTAGAGTTCGATCATGGCGGCGGCGTCGCGTTCCGAGCCGTCGGACTTGTGGAAGACATACTTGCCGTCCCGGTAGAACTCGCTGGCCGCGGCGTCCAGGGCCAGGGAGATGTCCTCGCCCGGGGTGTAGCCGGCCTTTTCGATGGCCTCCAGGATCACCTGGATGGCCTCCTCGTTGCCGTCCAGGTTGGGGGCGAAGCCGCCCTCGTCGCCCACGCTGGTCACCAGACCGCGCTCGTCCAGCACCTTCTTGAGGGTGTGGAAGGTCTCGGCGGCCATGCGCAGGGCCTCGGCGAAGTTGGCCGCGCCCACGGGCACGATCATGAACTCCTGGATGTCCACGTTGTTGGGCGCGTGCGAGCCGCCGTTGAGGATGTTCATCATGGGCATGGGCAGCAGCCGGGCATAGGCCCCGCCCAGGTAGCGGTACAGGGGCACCAACAGCGCCTCCGCCGCGGCCCGGGCCGTGGCCATGCTCACCCCCAGGATGGCGTTGGCACCCAGCTTGGACTTGTTGGGGGTGCCGTCCAGCTCGATCATGGTCTGGTCGATGAGGACCTGGTCCAGGCCGTCCAGGCCGATCACCTCGGGCGCGATGACCTCCTGCACGTTGGCCACTGCCTTCAAGACACCCTTGCCGCCATAGCGGCTCTTGTCACCATCCCGGAGTTCCAGGGCCTCATGCTCGCCGGTGGAGGCGCCGGAAGGCACCGCGGCGGTGCCCAGGGAGCCGTCCTCGAGGAGCACCTCCACCTCGATGGTGGGGTTGCCTCGGGAGTCCAGGATCTCGCGGGCCTGAATTTGTTCAATAGCTAGCATCGGTTGTCCCCCTCTACCTTGGGATTGGCTATGCGGACTGTGTTTAGGCTATCCCGGAGCCCAGCCAGTGTCAAGGCGGCTGGCCCGCGCGGGCCGGAAGGGCGGGGAAACCCTGCCCGGGGAAGGGGGCGGGTGAAGGGAAAAGCCGCCCGCCCGCCCGGGGGGGCGCGGCGGGGGGCGCGGCGGGGGGGGGGGCGCGGCGGGAGGCGGGTGGTCGGCGCCAGGCCCCTTTCCTAGCCCCGCAGCCGCTCCAGGTTCTCGCGGGCGAAGTCCAGGGAGGGGTCCAGCTCCAGGGCGTGCTCGTACATTTGGCAGGCCTCCTGGATGCGGCCCAGCTCGCGCAGGTTGGTGCCTATGTTGGCGTAGTTTATGGCCTGGCCGGGGTCCAGCTCGATGGCCCGGGAGAACGCCTCCACCGCCTCCTCGTACTGCTTTTGCTTGAAGAGACAGAATCCCAGGAGGTTGAACACCTCGGGGTGGGGTTCGGGATAGGCCGCGGCGGTCAGCAGGGCGGCCTGGGCCTCCTCGAAGCGGCCCAGGTCCTTGAGCGCCACCCCCCGCTGGGTGTGGATGCTGGCCGCGTCCGCGGGGGGCGGGTTTAGCCTCAGGGCGGCGTCCAGGTCCTCGAGGGCCTCGGCGGGCCGGCCCTGGTTGATCAGGGCCAGGGCGCGGAAGAAGGGCAGGTAATAGGCCCCGGGCGCGGCCAGGGTCATCTGGCCCAGCACGCCGAGGGCCTGGCCGGGGTCCGGGAGCTGGCTGGCCAGCTTGGCGGCGTGGAAGATCACGTCGGTGCCGGTGGTGCGCTGGGCGAAGTGGAAGCCGGGCACAAAGGTGTAGACCGCGGGCACCCCCAGCTCGGGGTGGCTCACGTCCAGGGTGTAGACCACGAAGCCGCGCTCCGCCAGGGCCTCCACGCAGGCCAGCACCTCCTCGCGGAAGTCGTCCCGGCTCACATCGGGCAGGGAGTCCAGGGCCACGGTGCCGGTGGCCTTGGTCACGTAGGCGGCTTCCTCCAGGCTGGTGAACTTGGGTAGGGCCGATACCTTGTAGGAGGAGCCGGTCTCGAAATCGCCGGCAAGCTGGGCCACCTCGGTCAGCGCCCGGATGAGGGCCATGGCCGGGCTGGTGGCGGTGCCGGCGGCATAGACTATCTCGCTCTTGGCCGGGAAGGTGGCGGGGTCGTAGCACAGGGCGGCCACCGAGGGCACCCCCATGTCCAGGGTGAAGTCCTTGAGGAACACCTGGATGCCTTGGCGGGTGAACTTGTCCAACAGCTCCCGGGCCACCGGGTCCTGGATGGAATCCGGGTCTATGGCCGGAGTGGGCACCTGGCCCAGGCTCACCACCGCGGAGATGTGGCGTTCGATCACCTCGCAGAGGCTTTGCAGCACCGCCTCTTCCTGGCAGTTGCCCGCGGCCGGGCCGTTGTACTCGTTGATGGCGTAGAACCAGCCCAGGGGCACGGCCTCCTCGCGGTCGGCGGTGAGGTTGCGGGCCCAGGCCCAGCGCTGGGGCAGGAGTTCGAACACCCGGCGGGCGCGCTCCAGGTCCTCCACCGGGTGGTACAGGCTCTTGGCCACCTGGTCGAAGCCCATGCGGGACTGGGGCGCCTGCTCGGCGGTCAGGTAGTCGAACGGCGTGCGGCGGATATAGGAGAAGAAGCTGAACCGCTCGGCCAGCTCCATGAGGGCGCTGGCCTCGGCCTGGCTGGGGCTGGCGCCCTTGCCCATCTGCTTGGCGGTGCCGGTGAGGGCGCTGGCCTGGTGGCCGCAGAGGCTGAGGTAGACCGGTATGTCCAGGCGGCCGGTGTCTATGCGCTTGGTGTCCTTGAGCACCTCCTGGCCCAGCCGGGCGAAGCGCTCCCGCACCCAGGCCACGGTCTCGGCCGGGGGGCGGGCCTTGTCCTGCTCGCCGGTGTAGGTCTTGGGCGCTGGTTTTAGGTCTATGCCCGAGTTGGGGGGTGTTATGGCCACGCTCGGCTCTCCGCCTGCCCGCGAGGGGCTCTTGCACAAAATTTTGGACAGGTGTCCGCCAAAATTAGGGTGCCCGGCCACACGCGCGGCCGGGCACCGCCTTGGATCCGAATGATCCGCCCGGCTGCCTAGACGCAGCCCGTGGGCTTGGCCAGGCCGGCCATCTTACAGGCGCCCTTGCCGG
>CAZUHP010000025.1:0-45728 GCA_964620595.1 uncultured Desulfarculaceae bacterium
CCCCGCCCCCCCCGCCCCCCGTCTTGACCCTCCCCGGGCAGCGTGCTAGATTTGGCCCCTGTCCAGACACCCCGGCCAGAGGAACCAGTCGCCGTGCATGAGCTATCCATTGCCCAGTCGCTCTTGCAGATAGTGGAGCAGGAGGCGGCCCGCCACGGGGTGGAGCAGGTCATTCGGGTGGGGGTCAAGCTGGGGGCCTATTCGGCGGTGGTTCCCTCGGCGCTCACCTTCAGTTTCGACCTGATCAAGAAAGGCACCGTGGCCGACGAGGCCGAGCTGGCCATCGAGGAGGTGCCCCTCCAGGGAGTCTGCCAGGAATGCGGGGCCAGCCTGGACCACATGGAGAGCCCCATCGCCGACTGCCCTAGTTGCGGCTCCAACAAGATACAGCTCACCCAGGGCCGGGAACTCACCATCGCCTTCATCGAGACCGCCGAGGACTAGCCGCCGCAACCCCAAGGGGGGCGACGGGGGGGCGACGGGGGGCGGGGGCGACGGGGGGCGACGGGGGGCATGGCCTGGTTTCGCCATGGCGGAGAGCCTCTCTTGCCCTGACCGCCGGGGCGGTTCAGCCGGGTGGGAGAGGCCGTCAAAGACCACCGGCGGGAGGGTTTCTTGCCTCCCGCCGGTGGAGCGTTCCTGCTGGTCGAAGGATAGCGGCCGGGGCCCCCACGCCCCTTTGCCACCCTTACTTGAGCTTGCCCGTGCCGCGGAGGATCTTCTCCGGGGTGATGGGCAGGTCCCGGCAGCGGAAGCCGGTGGCCTCGAACACCGCGTGGGCAATGGCCGGCGCGGTGGGGATGGCCAGGCCCTCGCCGGCCTCCTTGGCGCCAAAGGGACCCTCCGGCTCGTAGGTCTCCACCTCGGCGTACTGGCTGGGCGGCATATCCTTGGCAGTGGGCACCTTGTAATCCAGGAAGGTGGTGTTCAGGGTGCGGCCCTGGTCCATGACGAACTGCTCGCTCAGGGTGTAGCCCAGGCCCATCTGGATGGCGCCCTCCAACTGGCCCTCCACCCCCATCTTGTTGATGGCCACCCCGCAGTCGTGGGCGGTGTACATCTGCTCCACGGTGACCAGGCCGGTGTCCGGGTCCACGCTCACCTCGGCCACCTGGGCGCCGAAGGAGAAGGCCGGGCTCACCAGGCCCTTGTTGCGCGGGGTGTAGAAGCCCAGGGCGGTGAGGGGTTCGCCCCGGCGGCCGCGCAGGGCCTTGTACACGCACTCGGCAAAGGACATGCGCTTCTTGGGGTTGGCCTTGACGAACACCTCGTCGTTCTCAAAGCCGATGTCGTGGATCTGGTTCAGGTCGAACTCGGCGAAGAGCACCGGGATGAGCATGTCCTTTATCTTCTTGGCCGCTTCGATGATGGCGTTGCCGTTCATCAGGGTGACCCGGCTGCCCCAGGAGCCCAGGTCCGCCTTGGGGGTGGTGGCGGTGTCCATGGCGATGAGGCGGATCTTCTCGATGCCGATGCCCAGCTCGGCGGCCAGTATCTGGCGCAGCACGGTGTCCGGCCCCTGGCCGATGTCGCAGGCCATGGTGGCCAACTGGGCGGTGCCGTCGTCGAACACCTTCACCTCGGCGGCGGAGAAGTTGTACTTGGTGTTGAACCAGTTGAACACCCCGCCGGAGATGAAGGAGAAGCAGCCCACCCCCAGGCCCTTGCCCGGGGTCTTGGCCTTGCGCTTGGCGTCCCAGCCGGATATCTCGCGCACCTTTTGCAGGCACTCCTTGAAGCCGCAGGAGGACACCGTGGCCACGTCCGGGATCACGTCGCCGCTTTCCATGGCGTTGATGATCCGCAGCTCGATGGGGTCGATGCCCAGCTTCTCGGCCGCGATGTTGAGCTGGGTCTCGTTGGCAAAGGCGGCCTGGGGCGCGCCGAAGCCGCGCATGGCCGAGGCCGGCGGCTTGTTGGTGTACACGTGGCGGCCGTAGTAGCGGTAGGCCGGGAAGTTGTAGAGCATGTTGCCGAAGGTGCCGCAGAGGAAGGTGGCGGTGGGGCCCATGGCGTTGTAGGCGCCGCCGTCCAGCATGACCTGGAAGTCCTTGGCCAGGAGCTTGCCGTCCTTGGAGAAGCCCACCTTGGAGTAGATGCTCATGGGGTGGCGCCGCCGGCCGTAGGCCAGCTCGTCGGAGCGGGAGAGGGTGAACTTCACCGGCCGGCCGGTGCGCAGGGCCATGAAGCTGGCGCAGAACTCCCAGGGCCGCAGCTCCATCTTGCCGCCGAAGCCGCCGCCGATCTGGGTCTTCATCACCCGCACGTGGTTCTCGGGGATGCCCAGGGTGTGGGCCAGGAGACACTGCACGATGTAGGGGGTCTGGGTGCTGGTGTAGAGGGTGACGCGGCCGCCCTCCTCGGGCACCGCGATGGAGGAGCAGGGCTCCAGGTAGGCGTGGCTCACCGCGTGGACCTTGAACTCGTCCTCCAGCACCAAATCGGCCTTGTCGAACCACTTATCCAGGTCGCCGTACTCGATCTTGCGCACCAGGGAGACGTTGCCCTCGCTCTCCTCGTGGATCAGGGGCGCGCCCTCGGCGGTGGCCTCCTCCACGCTGAACACGGCGGGCAGCTCCTCGTACTCCACCTCGATGAGTTCCACCGCGCGCAGGGCGGTGTCCTTGTCCACCGCGCAGACCGCGGCCACCTCGTCGCCCACGAAGCGCACCTTGTCCACCGCCAGGGGCAGCTCGTCCTGGCTGGCAGGCACCAGGCGCCAGTTGCCGTACTTGATCTGGGGCGTGTCCGCGCCCACGATCACGTCCTTCACCCCGGCCAGGGCCTTGGCCTTGCTCACGTCGATGCGCTTGATGCGGCCGTGGGGAATGGGGCTGCGCAGCAGGGCGCCGTAGAGCATGCCCGGGAACTTGAGGTCGTCGGTGTATATGGCCTGGCCGGTGACCTTGGCCTTGCCGTCCAGGCGGGGGATGGAGGCCCCTATGATGCTGGGATTACTCATGCGTCACCCCCTTTGGCCGTTTGGTAGCATTCCATGATGACCCGCTGGGCCAGCACCTGCACCATCTTGCGGCGGTAGGCGGCGGTGGCACGCACGTCGTCGATGGGACGGCTGGCCCGCACGCAGGCCGCGGCCGCGCGCATGAGGAGCTGGGGATCGGGTTTCTGGCCGTCCAGCATGGCCTCGGCCTCCAGGCAGCGCACCGGGGTGGGTGCCACCGAGGCCAGGGCCAGGCGGGCCTTTATGATGTTGCCCTCCAGGTCCAGGGCCAGGAAACCGGCCACGCCCACCGCGGCGATGTCCACCTTGCTGCGGGCGCTCAGCCGGTGGTAGGCCGAGCCGCTGCGCTGGGGCGGGGAGGGCACCCGGATGGCCTCCATGATCTCCATGGGCTCCATGATGTTCATGCCCGGGCCGGTGAAGAACTCGCCCAGGGGCACGTGGCGCCGGCCGCCGCGCTCCACCAGGATGACCGCCGCGTTGTAGGCCAGAAGCGGGGCGGCGGTGTCGGCGCTGGGCGCGGAGTTGGCCAGGTTGCCGGCCACGGTGCCCATGTTGCGCACCTGGTTGGTGGCCATGACCGAGCAGGCATGGGCCAGGGCCGGGTAGTGCTTGCGCACCTCGGGGTGGGCGGCCACCTCGGCCAGGCGGGCGCCGGCGCCGATGACCAGGCCGTCGTCCTCCTGGAAGGTGATGCGGTTCAGGCCCGGCACCCGGCTGAGGCTCACCAGGTGGTGCACGTCCATGAGCCCGGCCCGGAGCTTGGGCACCAGGTCGGTGCCCCCGGCCAGGACCTTGCCGTTGGTGCGGTACATGCCCACCATGTCCAGGGCCTCCTCCAGGGTGCGGGGCTGATGCAGGGTAAAGCGCGGGGTGGGCATGGTTACGCCTCCTTTCCGCTGGCCAGCTTGGCCGCGGCGGCCTGGATGGCCTCCACGATCTTCACGTAGCCGGTGCAGCGGCAGAGGTTGCCGTCCAGGCCCTGGCGGATCTCCGCCTCGCTGGGCGAGGGGTTCTGGTCCAGGAGCGCCTTGGCCGAAAGGATCATGCCCGCGCTGCAGAAGCCGCACTGCACGGCGCCTTTTTCGATGAAGGCCTCCTGCAGGGGGTGCAACCGGTCGGCCGAGGGGGCCAAGCCCTCTATGGTGGTGACCTCGCGCTGGTGGGCCTCGGCGGCCAGGGTCAGGCAGGAACTCACCGCGCGGCCGTCCAGGAGCACGGTGCAGGCCCCGCAGTCGCCCTGGTTGCAGCCGATCTTGGTGCCGGTGAGGTTCAGCTCCTCCCTGAGCACCTCGGCCAGGCTGGCGTGGGGCTCCACCGCCACCTCATAGCGGTCGCCGTTCACTATAAGTTCTATCAGTTGCTTTGCCACCTTGTGCCTCGCTTGTTGGGGATAGGTGGATCATTTGCCAGGGAATACGCCACTATGGTCTGCATAAGCCTAAATCTAGCAGCCCGGAGGGCCCAGGTCAAGCGCTGGATTGGCCCCCACGCTTCGTTCTCTATAGTGAACGCTAACGCCCCGGGGCCGCCACCTGGGGGACCAACTGCTCGTCCGGGGTGAACAGGCGCCGCCGGGCCAGAAAGACCGCCAGCACGCTGCCCAGGGTGGTGGAGCCCACCAGCATGAGCATCACCACTATCTGGTACTTGATGGCCAGCACCGGGTCGGCCCCGGCCAGTATCTGGCCGGTCATCATGCCGGGCAGAAAGACCACCCCCACCCCCATCATGGAGTTGAGGGAGGGGATCATGCCCGCCCGCACCGCGGCGGCGAACATGCTGGCCGTGGCCTCGGCCCGGTCCGCGCCCAGGCTGAGCAGCATCTCCACCTCCTCGCGCCGGGCGCGCACGTCGCTGAACAGGCGGTCCAGGGCCAGGGCCATGGCGTTCATGGAGTTACCCACCACCATGCCGCCCAGGGGCAGGAAGTAGCGCGGGTCCCACCAGGGCCGGGCCTGCACCACCACCGCCACCACCACGAAGCTCACCACCAGGTAGGAGAGCAGCATGGAGGCCAGGACCGGCCGGAACACCGGCACCCCCTTGCCCTTCACCCGGTTGGCCACGATGCGGGCGGCAAAGAAGATCATGCCCGCATACAGGACCAGGGTCAGCCAGGGCAGCCGCCAGGCAAACACGTATACCAGCACGTAGCCCATGAGAAAGAGCTGGGCAAAGGTGCGCACCGTGCCCACCAGGATGTCCCGGCCCAGGCCCAGGCCCAGCCACAGGGAGGCCCCCGCTGCCAGGGCCACGAAGACCAGGGCCAGGGCCAGTTGCCAGGGTTCTATGAGGGGGATGCCGTTCATGGTATTCGCTCCAGACGTCCGCCGGCCAGGCGGTAGCAGGTCAAATCGCCGGCCTGATCAAGGGGCTCCTGGTGGCTCACCATGACCACCGCCCGGCCATCCTGGCCGCGGTACTCGCCGGCCAGGCGCTCCACCACCTGGCGGGTGTCCTGGTCCAGGGCCGCCACCGGCTCGTCCAGGAGCAGCACCTTGGGCTGCATGAGGAGCAGGCGGCCCAGGGACAGGCGCTGCCTCTGGCCCACCGAGAGGGTTTCCGCCTGGTCGGCCAGCCCCACCCCTTCCAGCCCCAGGCGCTCCAGCCAGTGCTCCAGCTCTTTTCGCTCCGGCGGGGCGGCGCCCCCGGCGGCCCGCAGGCCAAAGGGCAGCAGCAGGTTTTGCTCCACCGTGCCGGGCAGCATCACCGGGCTCTGGGGCATGAGCGCCACCTGGCGGCGCAGGCGGGTAGGGGGGAGGGCCTCCAGGGGCTGGCCCTGGAAGCTGATGCTGCCGCCGGTGGGCGAGATGAGCCGGTTCATGAGGCGCAGGAGGGTGGACTTGCCCCCGCCCGAGGGACCGCTGATCCACACCAGCTCGCCGGGCTCCACCGCCAGGTCCACCCCGGCCAGCACTTGCTTGCCGCCGGGGGCCGCGTAGGTTACCTGCTGCAGGCTGAGAAGGGGGGCCATGGCTTATGCGTCTCCATGCTCGGGGTTGGGGGTGGCGTTGGGGGTGGCGGGGGGCGGGGGGGCGGGGGGGCGGGGACGGGGGAGCAGGGCGGCAACCCCCGCCCGCGCCTCCCCTACACCTTGATGAGTTCGTACTCCCGGCTGCCCAGGCCGATCTGCTGAGCGTAGTCGAGCTGGATAGACCAGTCCACCTTGGGGTAGAGGTCGCGGAACTTGTCCGCGCCCGGCTCCAGGGCGTGCTTCAGCTCGCTGCCCGCCAGGCCGGGGGCCTGGTTCACCAAATCCACGCTGGCCTGGTCGATGGCCACCGGGTCGGTGGCGGCCAGGATGCCGATGTCGCCCACGATGGGCGCGTCCTGGAAGGGGTAGCAGTCGCAGGCCGGGCTCACCTGGGTGATGAAGTTGAAGAACACGCTGCGCTCCTGTTTGCCCAGGAGCACCGCCTTGGTGTAGGCCACCATGCGCCGCAGGAACTCGGGGACCTGGGCGTCCCACTCTATGGAGATGGCGACGTGGGGGCAGGTCAAGAGGCAGTCCCCGCAGCCGATGCACTTGTCGGGGTCCTTTTGGGCGCGCAGCTCGGGCTTTTGGGACTCGGGCGGCGCGGGCGGGTCGCTGCTTTCCCGGCGGACGAGCTTTATGGCCGCGGCCGGGCAGCGGCGGATGCACTCGCCGCAGGCGATGCACTTGGCCGCGTTGATGGTGGGCGAGACGTTGCTGTGCATGAAGAGCTTGCCCCGGCGGCTGGCCGCGCCCATGCCCAGGTTCTTTATGGTGCCGCCGAAGCCGGCCAGCTCGTGGCCCTTGAAGTGGGCGATGGAAACCAGGGCGTGGGCGTCCACCACCTCGGAGCCGATATAGGCCTCCGCGCACTCGGGCAGGTCCACCTTCACCGCGGTTTCGCTGCGCCCCCGGAGCCCGTCGCCGATGACGAGGGGCGCGCCCACCACGCTGTAGGCAAAGCCGTTTTCAATGGCCGTGACCAGGTGGCTGGCCGCGTCGGAGCGGGTGCCCCCGTAGAGGGTGTTGCTGTCGGTGATAAAAGGCTTGGCCCCGGCGGCCTTCACCGCCTCCACCAGGCGGCGCACTATGACCGGCCGCACGTAGGCGGTGTTGCCCTTTTCGCCGAAATGGAGCTTCAGGGCGGTGAGCCCGCCGGGCTTCATGCGCCCGGCCAGGTCGGCCTTTTCCGCCAAGGTGTCGAGCTTGTCCATGAGCGAACGCTGGGGCGTGGCGCGCAGGTCGGCGAAATACACCTTACTTGCCATGGGAATTGGCCTCCGTCTAGGGTGGTCTGGTTTCTCCACCCCAGGCTAGGGGAGGCGGCGGGGGGTGTCAAGACGGGGGCCGGAAGCACCACCCGGGAGCCTCCGGCGGGAGGGCTCCCGGGTGGTGGGTCTTGGCGGGCGCGGCTTCAGACGCGCAGCGAGGATGCCTCCTCCGGCGAGCCGCCCTTGGCCCGGCCCCGGGCGATCAGGGCCACCAGGCCGGTGATCATGAAGGCCATGGCCGAGCCCAGGTGCATGAAGTCCAGCACCATGATGAAGGTGGGGTTCAGGAACACCCCGGCGTTGCGGGCCACCTTGAACACCCCGCTGATGAACAGCAGGGTGAGCAGGAGCCAGCCCCAGCTGCTGCGCGGGCCCCAGGACCAGCTCCGGTCCAGCACCCGGCGCGAGAGGGTGAGCCGCCAGGCCAGGACCCCCAGCAGCAGGGCCGCGGCCAGGTAGTGCAGGTCGCTCATCAGGTAGAAGTCCTGGCTCCAGCCCAAAAGGGGCAGGTCCGCGATGTAGTAGCGCTTCATGATGGGAAGCTGCCCCATGCCGGTGAAGATGGCCGCGCCGGCGGCCAGGTAGTACAACAGGCGGGAGCCCTTGCTGGTTCGGGTCAGACTCATAGCTCACCTCCCTTGCCGCCCTGGGCCGCCTTGGGCGGCTGGTCCGCGGGCGGGTCTGCTTGGCGCTTCTGGCCGAAGAGCTTGGTGAAGCCGGCGGCCAGCCCGGCCAGGGGAGCCAGCACCAGGGCCAGGGTCAGGTTCTCGGCGCGGGCCATGGAGTTCTTCACCGGGTGCATGTGCAAAAGGCCGCTGAAGGCGATCCGCTTCTTGCGGGCGGCGGGACTTTTGATCCCGGCCAGCTCCAGGCGGTCGGCGTGGTCCGCGTCGATGGCCGCGGCGATCTCCTTGAAGGGTATGGCCGAGACATAGATGGTGTTGGTGCCGCCGTTCTCGTTCAGGCCGTACACGTACTCTTGCCAGTCGGCCTCGCTCCTGCCGTCGGCCACCGCCTTTTCCTTGGCCAGGGCCTTGGCCTTGGCCACCTGGGACTTGCGGGGGCCGATGGACTGGAGCTTCTGGGGGCACACCTCTATGCAGCGGGGCAGCTTGCCCTGCTCCACCAGGGGCAGGCAGCGGTGGCACTTGAACATCACCCCGTTGCCCGCCAGGGTGGGCAGGATGTCCAGGTAGATGCCCACCCCGCTCTGGCGCTGGGGCACATGCCAGGGGCAGACCTTCTTGCACTTGGCGCCGCCCAGGCACACTTCGGGGTCGATGTGCACCACCCCGTTTTCCTCCACCCGGCCCGCGCCAAAGGGGCACAGGTTGGTGCAGGGAGGGTTCAGGCAGTGCATGCAGCGCCGGGGCAGGTGGACCTCCAGGTCCTGGCCCTTGTGGGACACCTCCAGGTGTTCCAGGTAGAGGAAGTTGTAGGGGGTGAGCCGGTCCTGCACGTCTTTCTTGTGGGACCAGTCCTCGATGGGCACCCGCTCGGGAAAGGGCTTGGGCATAGGCTGCACCGGGTCGGGCACCGTGTCCTGCCAGGTTTCGCGGCAGGCATCCACGCAGGCCTCGCAGCCAATGCACTTGCTGATGTCCAGCACGGTGCACAACTCCTCGCCGCTGGAGGCGCTGACCGCCTGGGGCAGCACCACCTGGCTGGCTGCCAAGCCGGCTGCCGCGGCGGCGCCGCCTTTCAGGAAGCTGCGCCGGGAGAGGTTCTTTTCCATGGAGAGGCTCCTTTCGCATATGTCACTTTTACGAGCCATTGGCCAAGCACATACCTAGGCAATATGCGTGCCTAGGGTCCCCCTCGGGGGGGCTTGCCTTGAAAAACCTTGCTTTGGCAATGGGTTATTGCCATGGGCCTGGTCGTGGTCCGATGTTAACCTATGTTAAGAAAGGCGACGTTGTTAAGGGGGCGTTAACCAAAACCCGGTTCCTTGGGGGGTGGGTCGTCCCTGGGCAATGGGTCTACCCCCTCCTGGCTGCCGCGAAGAAGGCCCCCTTGGCTCTGGGAACCAAACCGGGGCGCAGCCGCCCCCCTTGCTGGGCCCCCCTTGCTGGGGAAATCGGCCTTGGGTCATGATGTCTCCCCCCGGCAGGCGCGGCAGGTATTCGGCCCCGGCCGGGGCCCTGCCTTACCATTCAGCCTAACCCATCGGGGCCAAAACCAAAAGCCCCTTGCCTTCCGGGCGCTCAGCCCATGCCCAGGCGTTTCATGCGCTTCCACAGGGTCACCCGGCTGATGCCCAACAGCTCGGCGGCCTGGGCCTTCCGGCCGCCGGTCTGGGCCAGGGCTTGTTCTATCTCTTGGCGCATGGCCGCATCCTGGTCTTGCCCCAAAAGGCCGGGGGAGGCGGGCGGGGCGGGGGGGCCGGAGGGGGCAGGGGAGGTAGGCCGCTGGCCCGCGCCCCGCTTCGGCGCCGCCGCGGCTTGCAGGTTGGGCGGCAGGTGGCGGGGCTGGATGCTGCCCTCCCGGCAGGTGACAAAGGCATACTCCACGGTATTGATGAGTTCGCGCACGTTGCCTGGCCAGGAGTAGGCCATGAGCCGGTCCAGGGCGGCCTGGGAAAAGCCGGTGATGGGCCGGCCCGAGCGCAGGGCCACCCGCTCCACGAAGGTCTGGGCCAGGGCCGGGATGTCCTCGATCCGCTCCCGCAGGGGCGGCAGGGTGATGGGGATCACGTTGATGCGGTAATAGAGGTCCTCCCGGAAGCGGCGCCGGCGCACCAGTTCGGCCAGGTCCTGGTTGGTGGCGCTTATGACCCGCACGTCCACCTTGATGGGCTGGTGGGAACCCACCCGCTCGATCTCGCCCTCCTGCAGCACCCGCAGCAGCTTGACCTGCACCGCGGCCGGCATGTCGCCGATCTCGTCCAGGAAGATGCTGCCCCCGGAGGCGGCCTCGAAGCGGCCCTGGCGCTGGCGCACCGCGCCGGTGAAGGCGCCCTTTTCGTGGCCAAAGAGTTCGCTCTCCAGGAGCGACTCGTTGAGCGCCGCGCAGTTCACCCGGATGAAGGGGCCCTCCCGGCGGGGCGAGCGGCGGTGGATGGCGCTGGCGGCCAGCTCCTTGCCGGTGCCGCTCTCGCCCAGGATCACCACCGGCGCCTGGGAGGCCGCGGCCGACTCCAGCAGTTGATACACCCGCTGCATGGGCCGGGATTCGCCGATCAGGCCCTCGAAACCGTAGGAGCGCTTGAGTTCCCGCCTCAGGCCGGTGATCTGGCGCTCCTTTTCGATCACCTCCGTGATGTCGGTGATGGTTTCCACCCCGCCAATGATTTGGCCGTGGGCATCGGTGAGCACGGTGGCGTTCTTCAAGAGATGGATGAGGCGCCCGTCCTTGTGGCGCACGGTGCAGCGCTTGTTCTCCACCCGGCCGGTTTCAAAGAGGCCGCAGGCCATGCGCCCCTTCTCGTCCCGGCAGGCCATGCAGGTCTCTGACTCGAAGACCGCGCAGGGCCGGCCCAGCACCTCCTCGCGGGCATAGCCGGTGATGCGCTCGGCCGCGGGGTTGATGAACACCACCACCCCCTGGGTGTCCACGATGAACAGGCCCTCGGCCATGGTGTTCACCACGGACTGCCAGTAGAGATGGCACTCCTCCCCTGTGATGCGGTGCAGGGCCTCCAGGTCCAAAAGCTAACCTCCTGGTCAATGGCTTAACGTTAACATGGCCCGCAGCCCAGCGGCAACCAAAGAGGCAACTATTCATAATCAAACGCAAAAAACAGAGCAGGCCGCTTGGGTATGCTTTTTGCTCTGTTAAGGCCCAAGAGGTGGCCATGCAGGTAGAGATCAGCGAGAGTTTGGATCTTCGCGGCAGCGATTCGCCCATGGTGCTGCTCCTGGTCCGCCGGGCCCTGGCCGCCCTGGCGCCCGGCCAATGCCTGGAGGTGCGCCTCAGCTCCGCGGCCCGGGCCCGGGACCTGGAGCGGATAGCGCTGCGCTCCGGCGACCGCTGCCTGGTCAACCAGTCCGGGGAGCACGGTTTCCGCCTGGTGCTCTGCGCGGGCGGGCCGTGCCCCCCGCGGCGGCCCTGCCCAGGGGGGGCGACGGGGGGGCGACGGGGGCGGGCGACGGGGGGCGGGCGACAGGGGGCGGGCGACGGGGGGCGGAGCGACGGGGGGGCGACGGGGGACAGGGGGGAATAAAAAGGTGACATCCCGGTAAAAACCCCCGGCTGCTTCTTGACGGCTGACCGGGAAGTGATAATGTGAAATATCGGGAGGACTAATTGTAACTGAGTTGCAATTACGCGGAAGGGGCCTTATATTCCCTTCAAACCCTGTTAGGGAGGCAAAGGCTTGGCCAATGGTCTGCACAAAGAAGAAAGACGCCAGTTCGAGCGTCTTTTGCGCCAGCAACGCATGGACCGCATCGAGGACCGCATGGCTGTGCTGGAGACCTTCCTCACTTCCGAGGAGCACCACACCGCCGAGGGCTGGCACCAGCTTCTGAAAGAGGACGGGGTGGACTTGGGCGCGGATTTCGTGGCCGAGACCCTGGAACTCATGGTGAAGTTCGGCCTGGCCATGCGGCGGGAGTTCGAGGGCGGTCCGCCCCGCTACGAACACCGTCACCTGGGCGAGCACCACGACCACCTCATCTGCACGGCCTGCGGCTCCATCACCGAGTTCCACGACCCGGAGCTGGAGGCCCTCAAGTCCCGGGTGGCCCATGAGCAGGGCTTCCATCCCTTGCGCCACCGGCTGCAAATCTACGGCCTGTGCGAGAAGTGCCGCTCGGCCCGCCAGCCCGGCATGCCCCTGGCCCTGGCCGCGCCCGGCGAGAGGGTGCGGGTGGAGCGGCTGGTGGGCGGCAACCAGGTCCGGCGCCAGTTGGAGGAGCAGGGCCTCAACCAGGGGGTCGAGGTGGAGGTGATCTCGGCCAACGGCGGTCCCATGGTGGTGGCGGTGAAGGGTTCCCGCCTGGCCCTGGGCCGGGGCGTGGCCCAAAAAGTGCTGGTGAGCCAACTGCCGCCCAAGTCCAACTGACAAATCGTGCTTGACGCGACCCCAGCGGAGTGGTAAACATTAAGCCATAATTGAGACTGAGACTCAATTACAATTATAGGAAGGTTGGCCATGACCGTCGTCTCCCTGCGCGAGCTTACTCCCGGACAAACCGCCACCGTGGTGCGGGTGGGCACTGGCGGTGAACTGGGCCGCCGCATCCGCGACATGGGCCTGGTGCCCGGTACGCCCCTGCGGGTGATCGGCCGGGCGCCCCTCAAGGACCCGGTGGAGATAAAGCTCCGCGGCTACAACCTGACCCTCAGGAACAACGAGGCGGACCATATCCTGGTGGAGATAGAGAACCAGGAGTGAGGGGGCCGGGGCAGGCGGGGCCCCTGGTGGTTCACCGCGCGGCCAACCATTCGACAACTCAAGGCAATGGCAAAAAAAGGGGGCATGGCCCCGCTGGTTTGGTCCTCATTGTAATGGGGGAGGGGATAGCCCTGGGGAGCGCCCAGCCGGTTTTCCCCCGGCCCCGGAAAGCCCGATCCCATGAACCAATGCAAACCCGAGATAACCCTGGCCCTGGCCGGCAACCCCAACGCGGGCAAGACCTCTGTGTTCAACGCGCTCACCGGCGCCCGCCAGCACGTGGGCAACTACCCCGGGGTGACCGTGGACAAGAAGGAGGGCCTGAGCACCTGCCAGGGCCAAGAGGTGCGCATCGTGGACCTGCCGGGCACCTACAGCCTGACCGCCTACTCCCTGGAGGAGGTGGTGGCGCGCAACTACCTGATCGGCGATCGGCCCGACGTGGTGGTGAACGTGGTGGACGCGGCCAACCTGGAGCGCAACCTCTACCTCACCGTGCAGCTCTTGGAGCTGGGCGTGCCCCTGGTCATCTGCCTGAACATGGTGGACGTGGCCGAGCAGCGGGGGATGAAGATCGATTTGGCCAAGCTGGCCGAGCTTTTGGACACGCCGGTGGTGCCCACGGTGGGCCGCAGCGGCAAGGGCATGGACGAGCTGCTGGCCGTGGCGGTGGAGCTGGCCCAGCGGGGGCCCAAGTGGCGGCCCCTGAAGATATCCTACGGCTCGGACGTGGACCAGGGCATCAGCGAACTCAAGGCCATCCTGGAGGGCAACCAGCCCCGGCGGGGGCTGCTTTCCGCCCGCTGGCTGGCCCTCAAGTGCCTGGAGCACGACAGCGAGGTCTTGAGCCAGGTGGAGCGCGACTCGGAGCTGGGCCAGAAACTGCTGCCAGTGGTGGAGCGCATCACCGAGCACATCCGCTCCACCCTGGACGACGACCCGGAGAGCGTGATCGCGGACTACCGCTACGGCTTCATCACCGGCATAACCCGCCAGGTGGTGACCTGGGAGCGGGAGGTCCGCATGGACTTCTCCGACCGGGTGGACAAGGTGCTGACCAACCGCCTGTTCGGGCCGGTGTTCCTGCTGTTGGTGCTCTACGGGGTGTACCAGTTCGTGTTCTGGGCCTCGGAAGGGCCGGTGGAATGGCTCTCCGCCTTTTTCGGCTGGCTGGGAGGGGCGGTGGAGGCGGCGCTGCCCCCTGGTCCCCTCAGCTCTCTTTTGGTCAGCGGCGTCATAGACGGGGTGGGCGGCGTCCTGGGCTTCGTGCCGCTCATCATGTTCATGTTCTTCGCCATCGCCATCATGGAGGACTCGGGCTACATGGCCCGGGTGGCCTACCTCATGGACCGGGTGCTCAGGGCCTTCGGCCTGCATGGCAACTCGGTGATCGCCCTCATCGTGGGCGGGGGCATCTCGGGCGGCTGTGCGGTGCCGGGCATCATGGCCACCCGCACCCTCAAGGACCCCAAGGCCCGCCTGGCCACCATCCTGGTGGTGCCCTTCATGAACTGCGGGGCCAAGCTGCCGGTGTACAGCCTCTTGATCGGGGCCTTTTTCCTGGAGAAACAGGCCAGCATGCTGTTCATCCTCACCCTGGTCTCCTGGGGCCTGGCGCTCATGGCGGCCAAGTTCCTGCGCTGGGCGGTGCTGCCCGGCGAGCAGGCGCCTTTTGTGATGGAGCTGCCCCCTTACCGCACGCCCACCCTGCGGGGGCTGGTGATCCACACCTGGGAGCGCACCTGGCAATACGCCAAGAAGGCCGGCACCTTGATCCTGGGGGTGAGCGTCTTGATGTGGGCCCTGATGAGCTTTCCGGGCCTGCCCGCCAGCGAGGAGGCCCGCTGGCAGGGGCGCATCCAGGCCGCGCCCAGCCGGGAGGCCAGGATCGAGCTGGTCAACGAGATGGCGGGCGCCAAGCTGGCCCACAGCCTGGCCGGCCGCATCGGCCGGGCCATCACCCTGGTCACCGACCCCCTGGGCTTTGACTGGCGCACCAACGTGGCCCTGGTGGGCGGGTTCGCGGCCAAGGAGGTCATCATCTCCACCCTGGGCACGGCCTACAGCCTGGGGGCGGTGGACGAGGAGGCCCAGAGCCTGCGCGAGCGCCTGCGCTCGGCGCCGGACTGGGGGCCCCTCAAGGCGGCGGCGCTCATGATCTTCGTGATGATCTACGCGCCCTGCGTGGCCACGGTGGTGATGATCGCCAAGGAGACCGGCACCTGGCGCTGGGCCGCCTTTTCCTTGGCCTACAATACGATCCTGGCCTATGTGGCGGCCCTGGCGGTTTACCAGGGTGGCCGCCTGTTAGGGCTTGGCTAGGAGGATGACATGTGGCAAACTGCCATAGTCGTTCTGGCCGTGGGTGCGGCGGCGTGGTATGTGTTTCGCCGCCTGCGCCGCCAGCTGAAGCCAGGCCAGGCGGGGGGGTGCTCCTGTGGCGGTCATGAAGGCCCCTGCCCCCTGTCCGAGGCGCCCGCTGGGCCGCATCCTCCATCCTGCGGGGAGTGCAGCCAATGCCCTGTTGCGGGCACCTCGAGGTCTGATCCGCCTATCTGAGCGTATAAAGACAAATCAGGAATCATCGGGCCCAGAAGGGTCTTGCTACTCGGGGAGAGACGAGATGCAGAGAAAAGTATGGGTGTTTTGCGCCCTGCTCCTGGCGGCGCTGATGTGTATGCCCCAGGCGGCCCTTGCCGTCACGGACCAGGAAGTGAAGGCGCTTTTGCAGGAGATCAAGGCGCTCAAGAAAAGAGTGGCCGAGTTGGAGAAAAAACTGGGCGCGGCCTGCCAAGTGTCCGACGCCAACCGCGACAAGGTGCTCAAGGCCGCGGCCGCGGCCGAGGAGGCCCGCCGGCTGGCCAGGGAGGCGCGGGAGCAGGCCCGGCAGGCCTTTGACCAGGCCAAGGTGGCCACTACCCGCTCGGTCAAGGCCTCCCGCGACGTGGAGACCGTCACCAAGCAGCCGCCGGCCGTGCTCAGCGAGCTGGGCAAGCGCATCTCCATCCACGGCCAGGTGCAGGTGGAGGCCAGTTACGAGCGCCGCCAGGCCAAGAGCGGCCGCAGCAGCAACAACAGCGACCTGACTTTGGCCACCGCGGAGATATTCTTCGAGGGCACCATCAACAAGTACACCCGGGGCGTGCTGCACTTCCTGTGGGAAGAGGGCAAGACCGAGCCGGTGGACATGGACGAGGCCTTTGTGGTGATAGGCCAGACCGAGGATCTGCCCTTCTACCTCATGGCCGGGCGCATCTACCCGGCGGTGGGCGTGTTCGACAGCTATCTCATCTCCGACACCATCACCAAGAACCTGTTCGAAACCCAGGAGAGCGCGGCCGAGGTGGGCTATGCCGGCTCCTGGTTGAACTTCAGCGTGGGCGCCTACAACGGCTCCCTGCAGGAGTCCAACCAGGGTGGAGACACCTTGATCAACTCCTACTACACCCGCTTGCAGCTCATGAATCCCGAAGGCTCCCTGGGCGGCCTCAAGCTCTCCGGCGGCGTGGCCTACACCAACAACATCGGCGACGCCGGCGGGCTCCTGGACAACATCCCCGGCCAGCAGGTGCGGGACCTGGTGCCCGGCCTGTCCTTCAGCCTGGTGGCCGAGTACCAGAAGTTCGCCCTCCTGGGCGAGTACATCACCGCCCTGGACGACTTCCAGCCCGGCGAGCTGAGCTTTGCGGGCGGCAAGAAGGCCCGGCCCAGCGCCTTCAACCTGGAGCTGGCCTTCATTCCAGTGGATGACTGGAGCTTCGCGGTGCGCTATGAGGGCGGCAGCGACCTGTTCGGCCAGGAGCCCGAGCGCCAGTGGGGCGGTGGCCTGAACTGGACCTTCCTGCCCGACACCACCTTCAGCCTGGAGTACCTGCGCGGGGAATACGCCAACGACGACACCCGCGACCTGCTCACCACCCAGCTCACCGTGGTCTATTAGCCCCGGAGTGTCCCTGGGGCGGGGAAACGGTGGGGAAGCACGCCGGGGCCGCCGGCCCGGGCCGGGAGAGAGCCCCGGCCCGGGCCGGCGGTTTAATTTAAAAATGATAAAGCTGTAGCTCCCGATATGTGTTAACCTGCTACAGAATAGATGGACTGTCTTGTTTGTAATCTGGGGGTCATATGCGGAAATACGGCTTGCTTGCAATCTTGGCCGTGGCTGTCATGCTGGCGCTTCCCGCTTCGGCCGGCGCCGACACCATGAATGTCTTGAGCTTCAGCTACGCCAAGAAGGTGAAGGTCTATCACAGCAACTGGCACCGGTACCAGAAGGTCTGGACCGGCGAGTTCACCACCCTTTTGGGCGGTGATACGGACGCCATCGCCTACTGCGTGGACTTGTTTCAGCACGCCAAGTTCGGGGAAGCGGACTATGACGTGACCGGCATGGGGCAATTCAGCCGGAGCCAGCAGGAGGCGGCCTGGATGATGCACTCCTATGCTCCCGGGCTGGGCAATGGAATCCTGGCGGGCTATGACTGGGATACCCAGGTGGCGGCCCTGCAGGTGGCCATCTGGGAGGTGATCTACGACGAGATGCACTCCCTGGCCACCGGTAACTTCCGTCTGGGCGGCGGCCACTCGCAGCCGGTCTTCAGCCTGGCCAGCTATTACCTGGCCTCCATACCCCAGACCATTACCAGTGCCAGTATCAACTTCTCCGCGGTCTACGGCCACGAGAAGTATCAGGACTTGTTGAACGGCGTTAAGATGGCGGCAGCCACCCCCGAGCCGGCCACGGGCCTGCTCTTTGTATCCTCTTTGGGGGTGGTGGCCTATCTGCGGCGCCGGGTTTCCCTGAAAAAGGGGGGCGAGCAAGCCTAGAAGCCGCTGGCCGGTTGACGAATCGCAACCAGCGGCCCCCTTGCAGGGGGCCGCTGGTTTTTGTGTCCTTTGGCCAGGAAGCTGCCGCAATGTTTGAGATTCAAGCACGTTGCGGCACCTGGGCGCGAAAGCCGCTTCAAGTACGGATCGCCTGCGCCTTTGGGGGCGGGAATTATCGAGGGTTGCCGCTAAATTACACTTTTGGTATAAAGTGTTGCGCGGCTTGCTTTGTCCTATAAGTATGTGCTTCTTTAATAAATAGATTCATAATAAACCGTGGAAGCCCCGCCACCCCCCCGCCGCGTCATTGGCAACGAGCTTTGGGACTTCTATTGCTTGGAACCGGGTGACACATGGCAAGCATATCTTTGGTCAGGATGTCACTACGGCAGAGGATCGTAGCGCCCGTACTGGCGGCGCTGGTCCTCATGGCCGTGGCAGGGGTATGGTTTTCTCACCATCAGCGCATGTCCGCTGTACGTGACCAGGCCAGGAGCCGCATGGCGGCCTGGGCCCAGATAGTGGGCTCGGCAGTGGACAACGACGGCATCCGGGCCAAGGCCCTGGCCCGCCTGGTGGCGGCCATGCCCCTGGTGCAGGAGGCCTTTGCCAAGCGCGACCGCAAGGCGCTCAGCGCGCTTACCCTCCCGGCCTACCGGGAGGTCAAGAAAGAGCTGGGCCTCAGGCAGTTCCAGTTTCACCTGCCGCCGGCCACCTCCTTTTTCCGGGTGCATAAGCCCGCCAAGTTCGGGGACGATTTGTCCTCCTTCCGCAGGACCGTGGTCAAGGTGAACCAGACCCAGAAGCCGGTGTCCGGGGTGGAAAAGGGCGTGGCCGGGGCCGGGATACGGGGGGTGGTGCCGGTGTTCTACCAGGGCCGCCACATCGGCTCGGTGGAGTTCGGCCTGGCCCTGAACGACGCCTTTGCCAAGAGCATCAAGAAGCACTGCGGTTTCGATTTGTTCCTCTTGGCCCCGGACGGCAAGGGCGGTTTCAGGTACTGGGCCCGCACCATGGACATGAAGGCGGTGGACTCCGACCCGGCGGCCCTGGAGAGGGTGCTCCAGAGCGGCAAGCCCCTCCTGCGCGAGGTCAGCACCCGGGCAGGCACGGTGTTCATCTACAATGCCCCCTTGCGGGACTTCTCGGGCAAGCCGGTGGCGGTGATGGCCATCACCCTGGACACCACCCAGGCCGTGAAGGCGGTGTGGCAGCAGACCTGGACCCTCATGGCGGTGGCCGTGGTGCTGGTGCTGCTCCTGGGCGTGGTCACCTACTTCACCGCCGCCCTGGTGGTCAGGGTGCTGGGCGGTATCTCGGAAAAGCTGGGCAACGCGGCCGAGGACGTGGCCAGCGCGGCGGACGAGATATCCGTGGCCAGCCAGCGCCAGGCCGAGCAGGCCAACCGCCAGGCCGCCAGCCTGGCCGAGAGCGCCGCGCGCCTGGAGGACCTGGCCGGCCGGAGCCGGGAGAACGCCCAGCGCTCGACCGAGGCCATGGGCTCCCGCGATGAGTCGCGCCGGGCCCTGGCCGAGGCCGAGGAAAAGATGAGCCGCACGGTGGAGGCCATGGAGCGGCTCAAGGTGTCCGGCGAGGAGACGGGCAAGATCATCAAGACCATCGACGAGATCGCCTTCCAGACCAACCTCTTGGCCCTCAACGCCGCAGTGGAGGCCGCCCGGGCCGGCGAGGCGGGCGCGGGCTTTGCGGTGGTGGCGGACGAGGTGCGGAACCTGGCCCTGCGCGCGGCCGAGGCCGCCAAGAACACCCAGGACATGATCCAAGGCTCGGTGGAGCAGATCAAGCTGGCGGTGAGCCTGGTGGAGGACACGGGCAGCGCCTTCCAGACCATGCGCGAGCAGAACGAGAACGTGGGCCGCCTGGTGGAGGGGATTGCCGAGGGAGTGGGCGAGCAGGCCCAGGCCATCGAGCAGCTCAACCAGGCGGTGGCCGACCTGGACAAGCTGGTGCAGGAGAACGCGGCCGAGGCCCAGCAGACCGCTGGCTCGGGCCATATGCTCACCGACCAGGCCGGCACCATGACCCGGCTGGCCGAGGACCTGCGCCGCCTGATCCGGGGCCGGAGCAGCTAGCCTCCCCCTCCGCCCCCGCCCCCGCCCCCCCGCCCCCCCCGCCCCTGGCCGCCACCCGCCCCCATCCCCTGCCCGGGGGCTGGCCGCGGTTGCGGGCCGGGGCGGACCGCGGCCGGGTGTGGGCAGGGAAAGGGGAGGCTATTTCTTGGCGTCCGGGGGGGTGGCGTGGCTTGGCAGCCACACCAGAAAGCGCGTGCCCTTTTCGCCTTCCACCCACAGGCGCCCGCCATGGGCCTCCACCGCCATCTTGCAGAAGGTGAGCCCCAGGCCGCTGCCGCCACCAGGGGGGGTGGGGGGCTGGCCGAACAGCCGGGACATGCGCTCCTGCAAGCGCTTGGCAAGGCCCGGTCCGTTGTCCGTAACCTCGATTACCACGCCGTGATCCTGGCTCCGGGCCATCAGGCCCACCCAGCCGCCTTGGGGCGCCTGGGCAAGGGTCTTGGTCAAAAGGTTTTGCAGCACCCGGGCCAGCAACCCGGGGTCGGCGGAAAAGCCCTCGCCGACCTCGTCCTGGATGCTCACCTCCAACTCCTTGTGGCGGATCAGGGCGCGGAAGCTGCGGCGCACCGTTTCGGCCAGCTCCTGGAAGACCACCCGCCCCGGCTCGATCTGGAGCCGCCCCTCCTCCAGGCGGGAGATATCCACCAGGTTCATGATCATGCGCAACAATTCGTCCGCCCCCAGGCCGGCCAGCTCCAGGGCCTCGGCCTGGCTGGGGGAGAGTGTCTCCTGGGATATGCGTTCCAGGTTGTCCATGACCTTGGCCAGGGGGGCCTGCAGGTCGCGCGCCGCCATGTTGGTGAATTCATGGCGCAGGGCCTCCAGGCGCCGCAGCTCGGCATTGGCCCGGGCCATGGCCTCCTTGTCCTTTTGCAACTGCTCCTGGGCGGCCATGAGGTCCCGGGTGCGCTCGGCCACCATGTCCTCCAGGGAGTGGCTGTACTCCCGGATGGTCTGCTCCATGCGCTTGAAGATAGTCACGTCCCGGCCGTGGATGATGGCCAGGCTGAACTCGCCTTCGGCATCCTGGGCGAGGAGCAGGGAGAATTCCCAGAACTGGGGCCCGTCCTCGCCGGACATCTCCACCAGGCGGTACTGGGGAGTGCGCCGGGCCTTGAGCCGCTCGAAGGCTTGCTGCAACACCCCCGGAATGGGCAGGGAGGGCCAGGCCCGCTTCATCACCTCCTGGCCCGGCAGGCCCACCAGTTCCCGCGGGTGGGCGCCGGCCCGGCGGGCCAGGGCCATGTTCAGGGACTCCACTTGGCCTTGGGGGGTGAGGGAGAAGATGGGGTCGGGTATGGAATCGAAAACCGCGGCCAACTTGTTGCGGCTGGCCCGCAGGATGTCCTTGAGGCGCTGCAGCTCCCGCAGCTCCCGGCCGGTAGCACCGGCTCTGGCCTTGGGCTTGGCGGCGCTCTTGGCGCGGTTCGGGTCGCCGCGGGGCAGGGACGGCCGGCCCATGACGTTCAGTCCACCTGCCCCCGCCATGGCTGGCGGGCCTCCAGGAAACCGCTGCCGGCGCACGGTGCCCGGCCGGGATGAGGCGGGCCGGTTTCCCGCTGCTGAGGCTTGTCCCCGGCGATCGCCAGGTCAAGGTCTTGGACCAGAGGCCAGGACAAACACACCCCCCACTCGTACTGCACGTCTTCCCCCCCAAGAGCGCTACCCTGGTGAGCTATCGGCCGATTTTTCCTATGACATTGATCATATACAGCTTTTGGCGCCTGGTCAAGCTCGCGGCTGCCCCATGAGCCGCCGCACGTGTTCCACCAGCACCTGGGGCTGCACCGGCTTGGTGAGATACAGGTCGGCCCCCGCCGCCTCGCCCCGCTGGCGGTCGTGGTCCTCGCTTTCGGTGGAGAGCACGATGATGGGTACCTTGGCCAGGGCTTTTTGGGCGCGCACCCGGCTGATGAGGGTGAAGCCGTCCATGCGCGGCATGTTCACGTCGGTAATGATCAGGTCCGCCTTCTCGTGGGACAGTATCTCCAGCGCCTCCACTCCGTCATAGGCGGTGTTGACCGCAAAGCCGTATTGCCTGAGCACCATGCTCAGCAGGTTCAGGATGGTGGGGGAGTCCTCCACCAGAAGAATACGAGCAGGCATGCATGGCTCCTTCTTGGCGCCGATCGACCGGGGGGGCAAGGGGGCCCGGTGGGTGAGCAGCTCTTGATCAAAGTTACGATATTACCACTTCGCGGGAAAGATTCACAGCGCCGGCATGGTTACTCACCAGCCTCCTTCGATTTTCTGGATGGCGGTGGTGGCTGCCGCGCGAACCCGGGGGTTGCTGTCGGCCAGCAGGTTGATCAGGGGGGTGGAGGCGCGGGGTTCGCCGATGGTGCCCAGGGCCTGGGCCGCGGCCACCCTGAGGCGGCTTTCCGGGCTTTCCAACAGGGCCAGCAGCGGCTCCACCGCCTCGTCCGCCCCCGCCCGGCCCAGGCCCGCCACCGCCTCGAGGCGGATGTCCGGGTCCGGGTCCTGTAGGGCCTTTATCAACAGGGCCTGGCCCCCCTGGGGCTGGCGCTGGGCCAGGGATTCCACCAAGACGCGGCGCACCGAGGGCTCCGGGTCCGAGAGGGAGGTCTCCAAAAAGCCCAGGGCGCGGCGGTCGCCCGAGGCCAACAGGGCCTCCACCGCCGCCTGGCGCACCGCGGGTTCGGGGTCGCTCAACAGCTTGCCCAGGATGCCGATGCCCTCGCCCGCGCCCATTTGGCCCAGGCCCAGGGCGCACAGCTCCCGCCGGCAGGGAGGGTCGCTGGTCAGGCCCTCGATGAACAGCCGGCGCACCGCCGGGCCGCCGATGGCCAAAAGCGCCTGCTGGGCCTGCTGGCGCACCCGTTCCCGGGGATGGGCCAGCAGCGAACCCAGGGCGGGCACGGTGGTGGAGTCGCCCAGGCGGCCCAGGGCCCAGGCCGCCTCCGCCTTGACCCGGTCGTCCGGGTCGTTCAAGGCCGAAAGCAGCGCACCCAGCGCCTGGGGGGAAGCCACCGCCCCCAGGCCCCGGGCGGCCTGGCGGCGCACCTCCGGGCTCTGGTGGGACAGCCCCTCGATCAGGGGTGCCACCGCCCGCTCGCCCCCGATATTGCCCAGGGCCCGCACCGCCACCTCGGCCACCTTGGCGGAGGGGTCGCGCACCGCTCCCACCAGGGGCGGCAGCTCGCCGATGGCGACCAGGGCCAGTTCGATCAGGCCCAGCACTTCCTGGTTGTTGGTGTCCCGGGCCAGGTCCAGGATGCTGTACACGCTGGCGCCGTCGCCCAGGACCGCCAGGCCCATGAGCGCGTCGGATTTTACCTGGTCCGAGGGTTCGCCCAAAGCGTCGATCAAGCCCAAACAGGCCCGCTCCCGCAGCTCCTGGTCCATCTCCTTCAGCATGAGGGGGTTGGCGCCCTTGAGCAGCGCGCTCAGAAGATGCTGCATCAGGGGGCCTTCGGCCCGGCGCATGGCCTCCAGCACCGGCGGCAGGGCGCGGGGGTCCTGGAAGCGGCCCAGGGCCTCGGCCACCGCGACCCGCAGCAGCTCCGAGCCTTCCTCCAGGCAGTCGATCAGGGGCTCCACCGCGCTGGGGTCGCCGATGGCGGCCAGGGCCTCTACGGCCGCAAAGGCCACCCATTCCTCGTCGTGCAGGAGCCGGATGAGTCCGGGCACCGCGGAGCTGTCGCCCCGCTTGCCCAGGCTGGTGGCGGCATTGGCCCGCACGTTGGGGTCTGGGTCCTGCAGGGCCCTCACCAGGGCCCGGGTCACGCCCGGGGCGTCCACGTGGCCCAGGATGTCCGCGGCAAAGATACGCAGGTCGCGTTCGTTCTCGCGCAGCAGGTCCAGCAGCAGGTCCGGGGCGTCCTCGCCCAAGCGGCGCAGCAGGTTCATGGCCGCGTTGCGCAGGCCCACCTGCTCCACCGACAGCAACGGCGCCAGGCGGGCGGCCACGTCGCGGCCGCGTATCTTCAACAGCGCCTGGCTCGCCGCCTCGACCACCGCCGGATCCTCGTCGGCCAGCCGGTCCACCAGGGCGGACACCGCCCGCCGGTCGCCCATCTCGCCCAGGGCCTGGGCCGCGCGCAGGCGCAGGTCGGGCGCCGGGGCCTGGAGTTGGTAGAGCAGATGGTTGAGCCGGTCCAGGTTCATAGCGGGAAGGGAAGGAAGGATGCTGGTTGGCGGTTAGTGGTCGGCATGGGGCAGGCTCATTTCAAAGGTACCGGGAGGGGATTGCACCCAGCGCACCTCTCCCTGCCAGCGGGCCAGAGCCGCCCGGGCCAGGAAAAGGCCCAGGCCGTCGTGGCCAGGGCCCTTGTCGCTGACAAAAGGCTCGAACATGCGAGCCGCCATCTCCGGGCCGGGGCCGGGCCCCTCGTCGCTCACCCGCAGCCCCACCCGCCCCGGGGTCTCCACCAGGGCCACCTCGAGCCGCCGGCGCTCCGTTTGGGCCAGGGACTCCAGGGCGTTGGCCACCAGCAGGTTCAAGGCCAGGGCCACGTCCCCATAGGCGGCCCGGACCAGGGAGCCGGGCCGGGGCAGGTCCGCCTCCACCTGGGCCTCGTGCTTGAAAAACATGTCCGCCCGCCAGAAGGCGAGTTGCTCCCGGGCCAACTGCCCCAGGTCCAGGGACTCGGGCTCCGTTTTTTGCAGTTGCTGGCTCTGCCCGGCCAAGAGTTCCAGCTCCTCGCCCAGGCGGGCCACCCCTTGCTGCAGGGCGGTGAGCTTTGGGTCCAATTCCGGTTCGCCGCCGCGCTGGGCTTGCAGTTCCAGCAGGTCCAGGGGCAGGCGCACCATCTGCAAGGCGCCGGAGATATTGTGCACCACGCCCCTCAACAGTCGGCCCACCAGGCAGAGCTGCTCGCGCCGGATGAGCGCGTCCACCACCTGGGGTGAAAGCCGGCCGTCTTGGCTCACCTGCCTTCCTCCTCGGAGCGGCGCGCGATCTCCTGGCGCTGTTTTTGGAAGGTGAAGTGGATGATGCGCTCCCGGTCGGTGTCTGATATCTCCACGAAACGCACCGCCGAGGCAGCGCCCCCGCCCGGGGGCTCGGAACGGACCACCTCTCCCACCGCCACCACCGGCCGCGAGGGCGCGTCGGGCAGGGTGAGACTCAGGAGCATGCGGCTGCCCAGCTCCAGCTCGCAGACCTCGGCCAGGCCAAAGCCCGAGCCGCTGATGTCGGTGGTGGTGGCCTGGTAGGGGAAGTGCTGCCGCTGCTCCTGGGAGCGCAGGTGGTAGAGCACCAGGTCCAGCTTGAAGTCCAGCCATTGCAGGACCTTGAGCAGCGGCTTGTGCTCGTCGCTCACCCCGTTTTCCTCCATGATCCGGCGGGCCTGGGTCTCCAGGGCGGCCATGGTGCTCCAGACCTCCTGTTCCAGGGCCATGGCCTGGCGCCCTTGGCGGGTGTCAGGGCCGTAATGCACGGTCAGTTCGGCCGCCGCCCGGAAGTATTCCCTGTCGCTGGTCGTCTCACCCATGGTCAGTCTCCAAGCCTCCTTGGGCCGCGCCTTCAGCGCTCATGGGGGTGGTAGCGGGAAAGCATTTCCACAAAGGCTTCCACCACTGTCTTGTCGAACTGGTGGCCCGCGCAACGGTTGAGTTCCGCCGCCGCCTCGCTGCTCTTTTTGGCTCGGCGGTAGGGGCGGTCGCTGGTCATGGCGTCAAAGGCGTCGGCCACGGCCACGATGCGGGCCAGCAGGGGGATTTCGTGGCCGGCGATGCCGTCGGGATACCCGGAGCCGTCCCAGCGCTCGTGGTGATGGCGGATGATGGAGCGCTCGGCGTCGGTCAGGTCCATGTCCTTGATTATACTCTCGCCGATGACGGGATGGCGCTTGATGTGCTCGAACTCCTCGGGGGTGAGGTCGGTGCCCTTCAGCAGTACGTAGTCCTTGATGCCTATCTTGCCGATGTCGTGCAGGTAGGCGGCGAAACGCAGGGACTCTATCTGGTCCAGGCTGAGCCCCATGGTCTGGGCGGTGAGCACGCTGAAGTTGGTGACCCGGCGGGAGTGCTGGCGGGTGTAGGGGTCCTTGGCCTCCATGGCGCTGACCAGGGCGCCCAAGGTGGACCGCATGTTGGCCACCATGGATTCGTAGAGAGCGATGTTCTCTATGCTAAGGGCCGCCTTGTCCAACAGGAAGCGGGCGATGAAGATGTCCTCCCCCTGGAAGGCGGCGCCGCCGTGCTTGTCCGCCACCAGCATCACCCCGAAGATCTCTTCGCGTATCTTGATGGGCAGCACCAGGCAGCGTTCCTCCACCGGCAGCACGTCTTTCAGATAGGGGTCGCGGTCGCTGGAGCCCAGCATGCACTCGCCCTCGGCAGCCACCTTGCCGCACACGCCCTGGCCCAGCTTGCCGGCGCTCCGGCCTATCACCACCGGGTCATAGCCATGCACCGCGATTATCAGGAGCCGGTCGGTGGAGCGATCCAGCAAAAGCACTGCCGCCCGCTGGGTGTCCAGGTGGCGGCAGGCCAGGTCCACCATGCCCTGATAGATCTCCTCCGAGGTTTGCAATTTGTCCAGGGCCTCGGAAATACGGTGGATTATGTTCTGCTCCCGGATGCGGCGGCTCAGCTCGCGGTTCAGCTTCTCCATGGCCGCCTGGTGCTTGAGGCGCTCGGACAGGCGCAGGTTGTCCTTGAGTATGCGCTGTTCGCGCACCACCCGCTCCAAGGTGAGCTTGACCTGGTTGAGATTGAATGGCTTGATCAGGAAATCGCTGGCCCCCTGGCGCATGGTGTTTATGGCCGCGTCCAGGGAGGGATAGCCGGTCATGATCACCACGGGCAGGGTCTGGTCCAGCTCCTTGAGCCGGCCCAAGATCTCCATCCCGTTCATGCCGGGCATCTTCAAGTCCAGGAAAACACAGTCGAAATCGCCGGCCGCGAACTGGTCCAGGGCCTCTTCCCCGTTGGCAACGGCGACTACTTGGTGGTTGTCGATGGCGGTCAGGTATTCACGCAGGGCCTCGCGGATGTTTTCCTCGTCATCCACTAGGAGGATACGCAGGGGTTCGTCCGCGGCGCTGGAGGAGTTTTTTCCCACAGATGTATCCAAAGGCCCACCCCGAACGAATGCTTTTGACTGGCCAGCCTCCCAACCGCTTTCGCCCCCAGAAGGCGGGATCCGACCCTCACCGGATGCAGCTCCGGCCATCTAGAGTGGGCAAACGGCCGTGATCGCCCCCTTCCTCCCCGCAGAGCCACTCCCCCCCACCGGCGGTTTTCACACGCCTTTCATGGCCCTTCCCTTGCTGGAGGAGTCGGCCCCCCGCAGGTCAAGCTCATAATATCACAATTTTGTTGGTCGGTGAAAGTGCCGCGCAGCCCCAGGGTGGGCGCGCGGCAGGGCGGCGGGTGAAGGGCGGGCAGCAACCGCCGGCAGGGCCGAGTCCCGGCGCCAAGGTGATGGAGGTGAGGCCCTACACCCGGTTGTGCACCAGGTTCTCCAGGGTGCCTTGGCGGGCCCGGTCAGCCATCTGCAACACCTCCTCGGGCGGCATCTGGCGCAAAAGGCGCTTGCCGTCCTTGCTGAAGATGCGCACCACCTCGCGCCCGGTCTCCTCGTCGGTGGCCATTTCCACCTTGAGGTCGAAGCGCAGCTCCAGCTCCTGGACAGCGGCGGCCACCTCCTGGGCAGGCACGGCCGGGGCCGTTTGCCCGGGCGGAGGGGCACCCTCTTCGCTGGCGCGGGCTGGGCGCGAGGCGCGGGGGGCTTCGGGGCCCTGCGCCTTGGGCTGCGCCGGGGTGACTTTTATGTAGTTAGTGATCTCCATGCGTTCCATGCCTTCCCTGGCCGGGGGTTCGTCCCAGGTTCAGGGAGCGAATCCCACCGCTTCAACCTCTATATCGGCACCTTCCTTGGTTTTCTTTAAAAAAACCGCTTCCCCACCCTGGTTAGGCTGGCCTGGGGGGGCTATAATGCCATAATACTCCGCAGGGGTATATATAAATTTCAGCTAAAGTTACAAGGGGATACCCAATGAGATTGCAGCCATCGCCCGAAGATAGGTCGGCCCTGGAGGCCATCTGGAGCGACCAGTCCAAGGTGACGGAGCCGGCGGTGGATTTCGCGGCCCAAGCCTGGCCCCAGGCCTGGGCCGCGCCCGAGGCGCCGCCCGCGGCGGAAGTGGCCCAGGCCCTGCAGGACGCCATGGGCTGGCCCCAGTGGGTGCGGCTCTATGCCAAGCCGGCCTTGGCCGTGGTGGCGGCCAGCCGCCTGGCCCAGGAGCGGGGCCTCTCCCGGGGAGTGAAGTGGGTGGCGCCGGGCTGCGGGGCTCCTTTTGGCTCGCCCCAGGACGAACCAGGGGTGGCCATGCTGCGGGCCGACTGGGCGCCGCATGCCGCGGCCATGACCGCGGCCGAACAGGAGATCCGGGACGAGCGCCTGCTGCTGGTGCTGGACGAGTCGGCCACCGGCTTCCGCCTGTCCCCTGGCGGCGCCCGCCAGGCCTATGGGCTGAGCCCGGATGTGGTCATGTTCGGGCCCCAACTGGCCGGGGGGCTGGAATTCGCCGCCCTGGCCGGCACTGGCCAGCCGCCCGCGGCTCCGGCCAAGGAACCCCGGCCCGAGGCCCTGGCCGCGGCCGGAGGCATCATCCCCAAGGCGGCCGACCCGGAGGTGGCCACCCGCCTGGAGGCCCTGGGCCGCGCCCTGGTGCTGGGCCTGGACTACTTCTGCCCCAAGGCCGGGCTCAGCGACGAGGTCAGGTGGGAAGGTCCCCTTGCCATGCCGCGCCTGGGGGGGCGGCGGCTGTGGGCCTTCATCGAGCTGGCCAAGGAAGAAGGGCTCGGCCTGGCGCCGGTGGTGATGCCCGACCCCCTGGTGGAGCCCGAGGCCGCGGCCCGGCAGATATGGCCGCGCCTGGCCCGGGCCGCGGCCCGGCTCAAGGTGCTGCCCGAGGGCGAGAAGGCGCCCTTGGGCTGGCGGGACGCGGCCCAGACCACCACCTGCCGCCAGGTGGCCCAGATCCTGGAGAGCCTGGACTAGTGGCGGCGCTTAGGGGCCTGGTTCTGGCGGTCTTGCTGGCGGTGCTTTGGGTTTGGGCGCCTGCCGGCCGGGCCGCCATGCCCCCGGCCATGGGAAGGGGCGCCAGCGAGGTGCTCCGCGCCCAGTGGCTGCCCAGCGCCGAGGCCTTTGCCCGGGGCGGGGCCTATCCCATGGCCATCCGCTTGCAGGTGGCGCCGGGCATGCACATAAACGCCCACCGCCCAGACGAGGCCAACCTCATCCCCACCCGGGTGGAACTCACGGCCCCCCCCGGCCTGAGCTGGTCGGCGCCCAGCTTTCCTCCTCCCCGGCGGGTCAAGCTGGGCTTCAGCGAAAGGCCGGTGCCAGTGTTCGACGGGGCGGTGCTGGTGCGCATGGTCCTGCGGGTGGCGCCGGACGCCAGGCTGGGCGTGCACCAGGTGCGCGCCAGGATATCCTACCAGGGCTGCAACCAGCAGATGTGCCTGATGCCCGAGAGCCAGGAGATAACCCTCCCGGTCAGGGTGATCCCGGCCGGCCAGGCCGCTGCGCCGCTCAACCAGGAGCTGTTCGCCAGGTAGGCCCCTAGGCCCCCCGTCAAGCGGGGCTAGTCTCGGTCCTGGCCTGCGGGGGGCGACGCGGGGGGCGAGGGGGACCCCTCGTCCATGAGCCGCCGGCGCAGGGCCCGGCCGCCCAGCAGGGTCAGGGCCATCACCCCCACCACCACCACCGCCAGCTTGGGCAGCGCGGTCATCAGGTCCAAGTGGGACGTGACCCAGCCTCCGAACAAGTAGCCCACCCCGCCGAAGACCAGGGTCCAGGCCACGGCCGAGAGGAAGTTCAGGGCCAGGAAGGTGAGCCAGTGAATCCCCGAGGTGCCGCAGGCCAGGGGAATCACCATGCGGAAGCCGTAGAGAAAACGGGAAAACAGCATGAGGGCCAGGGCGTGGCGCCGCACCACGGTGCGGGCCTTGACCGCCTTGCGCGCCAGGCTCCGGGACCTGGCCAGCACCTCCACCCCCCGCCACTTGCCCAGGAGAAAGAACACCTGGTCGCCCACGAAACCGCCGGCCAGGGCGGCCAGGGCCACCCCCCAGGGGTTGAGCAGGCCCTGGCGCGCGGCGATCCCTCCCAGCAGGAAGAAGGTTTCGCCCTCCAGGAAGGTGCCCGCAAAGAGCGCCGCGTAGCCGTAGTCGATGATGATTTGCTGAATGGTGGTGACTTCCATAGGAATGCGGCCTGGGTTAGAGGGGATGGGGGGCCTTGGCCAGCCCAAAGTTTAATCAATCCTTCCCCGCCTGGCAAAGTAAAATACCCGCTGGCCTGGTGCGCCGGCGGGGAAGGCGGCTTATAGTATGGGGTAGGAGGTGCGTGGTGACCACCTGTGCCCGCAAGAAACATCCCTGCCCGGATTGCCGCCAGTGCCAGCAGTGCTCCCCGGCCCGCTGCCACCTGTGCCGCGGCCAGGGCGCCGAGGCGGGGGAGCGCCGCTTTGCCGGGCTCAGCCAGGCCGAGCAGATCGCGTTGTACGAGGCGGTGAACCGGGGCGAAAAGCCCGAGGGCGACTATGGCCCGCCCCCGGGCGGCGGGTGTGAAGGCGGCAGTTCCTGAGGGGCTTGCCGGAAAGAGCGGTTGCCACAACTCGCCCGGATGGTGGTATCCTACAGGGCAGCGCTGGCAGAGGTCCCCCCGCTATGGCACCAGCGGCAGGTAGAGACGAGTCATGGCCCCGGCCCCACAAACCTACAGCCTGGAACTCAAGGCCGATTTGTCCGCCCTGGAGGAGGTGGTGCGTTTTTTGGAGGAAAAATGCGCCGCCCTGGGGGTGCCCCTGGCCGTGCAGCGCGCCCTGGAGCTTTCCGCCGACGAGGCGGTGACCAACGTCATCAACTACGCCTACCCGCCGGACCCGCCCGGCCCGGTGCGCCTCACCTTGCAGCGCAACGGCGACGAGGTGGTGCTCACCATCGAGGACCAGGGCAAGCCCTTTGACGAGAAGGAGGTGCCCGCCCCGGACCTGGAGGCTCCCCTGGAGGAGCGCAAGGTGGGCGGCCTGGGCGTGTTTCTCATGCACAAGATGATGGACCGGGTGGAGCGCGCCCGGCAGGGCGGCACCAACCGCCTGGTGCTGGCCAAGAAGCTTCGGTCCTGACAAGCCGTCATCCCGTTCGGCCGTCCCTGCCACCTGGTGGCGGGCAGGGGCGGCTTCTGTTAGGTAAGGGCTGGGAGCCGGCCGGGTGCGGCCGGACGCAGCCAAGGGGCTTGGAATGAGACGGCGGCACGATCTCATGGTGGAGCTTCGGGAGGTGGGCTACAGCCTGAAGCGCCGCCCCATCCTGCAGGACATCACCTGGAGCCTGCGCCGGGGCCAGCACTGGGGGGTGCTGGGCGCCAACGGCGCGGGCAAGAGCAGCTTCCTGCGCCTGGTCCGCGGCGAGGTGTGGCCCCAGCCGGGCCGGGGCCGGCGGGTGTATCGCCTGAACGGCGCGCCCGAGGAGAGCCCCTTGGGCTTCCGGCGGGTGAGCGCCCTGGTGTCCCCGGAACTCTTGGACCGCTACCAGCGGCGGGAGTGGAACCTCTCGGCCCTGGCCACGGTGTGCGCCGGCCAGGCGGACAGCGTGTATCTTCACCAGGAGCCCGGCCCGGCCCAGTGGCGGGCGGCCCGGGAGGCCCTGGCCCGGGTGGGCCTGGCCGAGCGGGCGGACGAGCCCTTGCTGCGGCTCTCCCGCGGGCAGGCCCAGCGGGTGCTCATCGCCCGGGCCCTGGTGCGGCGGCCCCAGGTGTTGATCCTGGACGAGGCGGGCGAGGACCTGGACGCCGGGGCCCGGGCCGGGCTGCTGGGCCTGCTGGAGGAGCTGGCCGCAGAGGGGGTCACCCTCATCTGCGCCACCCACCGCCCCGAGGAATTGCCGGCCGCCCTGACCCACCTGGTGGTGCTGGCGGGCGGGCGCATCGTGCGCCAGGGGCCGCGCCAGGAGGTGGAGGCCCACCTGCGCTCCCTTGCCCCCACCCCTGCCCCGTGCTCCGCTGCATTGCCCCCGCCCCCCCCGCCCCCCCCGCCCCCCCCGTCGCCCCCGCCCCCCCCGTCGCCCCCCCCGCCCCCCCGCCGGGAGCCGAGGCCGGCGGACGGCGCCTTTGTGGTGGAGGTCCGCGGGGCGGACGTGTTCCGCGGGCGGCGCCGGGTGTTGCACCGCATCGACTGGACCATACGGCCTGGCGAGAGTTGGGCCCTGTTGGGGCCCAACGGTGCGGGCAAGACCACCCTCTTGAAGCTGCTGCGCGGCGAGCTGCCCGCGGCCGCCGGCGGCAGGGTGGCCTGGTTCGGGCGCCGGGAGCGGCCCCGCCAGGACGAGCTGTGCGCCCGCATCGGCCTGGTTTCGGCCGACCTCCAGGTGCGCCACCACCACCCCCGCCGCACCGGCCTGGATACGGTCGTCAGCGGCTTGCAGGGCAGCATCGGCCTGAAGGCTCCGCCGCAGCCCGCTGAGGAGCGGGCCGCCCGCGCCTGGCTGGAATACCTGGGCATCGGCCGCCTGGCCGGGCGGCGGGTGGGGGAGCTGAGCTACGGCGAGTTGCGCATGCTGCTCATGGCCCGGGCCCTGGTCATGGGCCCGGAACTCCTGCTCCTGGACGAGCCCCTGGCCGGGCTGGACCAGGGTGCCCGCGCCCGGATGGTGGCCCTGGTGGCACGCCTGGCCCGGGACGGCATCGGCCTGGTGGTGGTCAGCCACCACCCGGAGGACCTGCCCCCGGGCCTCGGCCACGCCGCCTTGCTGGAGGCGGGCCGCCTGGTGCGCCAGGGGCCCCTTGGCGAGGCGCCCGGGCAGCCCGGCGCGCGGGGCCTGGAGCAGGGGGACAAGGTAAACGAGGCAGGGGGTGGGAGCGGCTAGTCCATGCCCAGGTAGGCCCGCTGGACCCGGCCGTCGGCCATGAGTTCCCGGCCGCTGCCGGTGAGCACGATGCGGCCGGTTTCCAGCACGTAGCCCCGGTCCGCGATCTGGAGGGCGGCGGCGGCGTTCTGCTCGATGAGCAGCACGGTGACACCCTCCTGGTGGATGCGGCGGATGATGTTGAACACCTCCATGACCAATAGCGGCGCCAGGCCCAGGGAGGGCTCGTCGAGCATCATGAGCTTGGGCCGGCTCATGAGGCCGCGTCCCAGGGCCAGCATCTGCTGCTCGCCGCCGGAGAGGGTGCCGGCGGTCTGCCGCCGGCGCTCGGCCAGGCGGGGGAAGATGTCGTAGACCAGCTCCAGGTCGCCCTGCTGCCTGGCGTCCAGGGGATGGGCGTAGCCGCCCAGGAGCAGGTTCTCGTGCACCGAGAGGTTGGCGAACACCCGGCGCCCCTCGGGCACCAGGATGAGGCCCTGCCGGGCCAGGCGGTAGGGCTTGCGTCCCACGATGTCCTCACCCAGGTAGCGGATGCTGCCCTGGGCCGGCTTCACCTGGCCCATCACCGCGGCCAACAGGGTGGACTTGCCCGCGCCGTTGGCCCCGATCAGGGTGACGATCTCGCCCCGTTCCACAGAGAGGTCCACCGAGCGCAGGGCGGTGATGCCGCCGTAGCGCACCCCCAGGCCGCGCACCTCAAGCATGGCTGCCCCTCCTGTCATGCTCCCCGTCGCGCTCCCCGTCGCGCCCCCCGTCGCCGCCCCCGTCGCATCCCCCGTCGCCGTGGCCGGCCTGGGCCATCTCGATGCCCGCGCCCAGGTAGGCCTCGATCACCGCCGCGTCCATCTGCACCTCCTGGGGGGCGCCCCGGGCGATGACCCGGCCGTGGTCCAGCACGGTGAGCACCTCGCACAGGTTCATGACAAAGCGCATGTCGTGTTCGATGAGCAGCACGGTCAGGCCCATCTGGTCGCGCAGCCGGCGCACCAGCTCGGCCAGGGCGGCGGTTTCCCGGGCGTTCATGCCCGCGGCCGGCTCGTCCAAAAGGAGCAGCTCCGGCCCGGTGGCCAGGGCGCGGGCTATCTCCAACAGGCGCTGCTGGCCATAGGCCAGGTTGCTGGCCCGCTCCTGGCTCAGGTGGCCCAGCCCCACCATGTCCAGCAGCTCCAGGGCGCGTTCGTGCATGCGGCGCTCCTCGCGCAGGTAGCCGGGCAGCCGGAAGATGGCGGAGAGGAAGTTGGCCCGCAGCCCGCCGTGGAAGCCCACCAGCACGTTCTCCAACACGGTGAGGTCGTCGAACAGGCGGATGTTCTGGAAGGTGCGCGCGATGCCCAGTTGGTTGATGCGGCTGGGGCGCATGCCCTGGACGGGCCGGCCCTTGAAGGTGATGCTGCCGGCGCTGGGCCGCACCCGGCCGGTGAACATGTTGAAGCAGGTGGTCTTGCCCGCGCCGTTGGGCCCGATGAGCCCGGCCAGGGAGCCGCGCTCCACGGCCAGGTCCAGGGAGTCCACCGCCAGGAGCCCGCCGAAGCGGCAGGTCAGGCGGCTGGCCTGGAGCAGCACCTCGGCGCTCATGAGGCGGTCCCTCCCCTGGTGCCCCGGCGGCGGGCAAAGGCCAGGAGCCAGCGCCAGGAGAACTCGTTGCGGCCCAGGATGCCCCGGCGGGCGAAGAGCATGACCCCCACCAGGATGATGCTGAAGAAGACCATGCGCATGCCGGGGATGCCGGGGATGTGCAGGCCCAGGATGGTCATGGGCTCTTCCACCACCCGCAGCCACTCGCCGCCAAAGGTGAAGAGGACGGCCCCCAGCACCGCGCCGGTGGTGGAGCCCAGGCCGCCCACCACGATGATGATGAGCAGGTTGAAGGTGAGGAAGAAGGTGAACAGGCTGGGGCTGATGGTAGTGATGAGGTGGGCCAGCAGTCCGCCGGCCACCCCCTCGAAAAAAGCCGAGAGGGTGAAGGCCAGCATCTTGTGCCAGAAGGCGTTGATGCCCATGGCCTCGGCCGCGGTTTCGTCCTCGCGGATGGCCTTCAAGGCGCGGCCATAGGAGGAGTGCACCAGGCGCACCACCACGAACAGGGTGACCGAGGCCAGGCCCCAGGCCCACCACACGTTGGTGAGGTGGCTGATGCCCTTCAGCCCCAGGGGACCGTTGGTGACGCTTTGGGCGTTGTTGGCCACCACCCGCACCACCTCGCCAAAGCCCAGGGTGACGATGGCCAGGTAGTCGCCGCGCACCCGGAACACGGGAAAGCCCATGACAAAGGCCATGAAGGCGGTGCATACCCCGGCGATGACCAGCGCGGGCAAGAGCGGCAGGTGGATCACGCTGAGCGGCCAGATTAGGGGCTCCAGGATGAAGGAGGCCTCTTTTTCCATGGGGGAGAGAGTGAGCAGGGCGGTGACGTAGGCGCCGCAGGCCACAAAGGCGTTGGGCTCCAGGGAGAACTGGCCGGTGACCCCGTTGATCAGGTTGTAGCTCACCGCCAGCACCACGAAGATGGCGGCCAGGGTGACCATGTGCACCACATACCCGCTGGTGTAGGTCTCCACCAGCCACAGCACCCCGGCCAGGGCCGCGCAGGCCGCCACCGTGAGCAGGGTGTCCCGCCGGCGGGTCTCTTCCGGGTCGGGCAGGGGGCCCACCCCGAATATGCGCTCCCCCAGGCTCATTCCGGCAACTCCTCGCCCATGATGCCGGTGGGCCGGAACAGCAGGATGCCGATCAGGAGCACGAAGGCCAGGGCGTCGCGGTAGCCGGCCAGCTCCGGCAGGAGCGCCACCAGCATGATCTCGGCCAGGCCCAGGAGGAGCCCGCCCAGCATGGCGCCCACCACGTTGCCGATGCCGCCCAGCACCGCGGCCACGAACGCCTTCAGGCCGGGCAGCACCCCCATGAGGGGGTTTATCTGGGGGTACTTCATGGCCCAGAACACGCCGCCCGCCGCGGCCAGGGCCGAACCCAGGGCAAAGGTGAGGGCTATGATGCGGTTGGTGTCGATGCCCATGAGCTGCACGGTGTGGATGTCGCGGCTCACCGCGCGCATGGCCATGCCCATCCGGGTGCGGTAGATGACGACCAAGAGCCCGGCCAGGATCAGCGCCGTGATGACCGGCCCCCACACGCTGAGGCTGAGCACCCGCAGCTCGCCCCACTGGTATATCTGGTTGAACACCTCCGGCCGCACGAAGGCCTTGGGCCGGCCCCCGAAGATGACCAGGCCCAGATTTTCCAGGAGGAAGCTGACCCCGATAGCGGTGATCAGGGCGCTGATGCGCGGGGCCTGGCGCAGGGGCCGGTAGGCGCCCTGGTCGATGACTATGCCCAAAAGGGCGGTGAGGGCCATGGCGCCCGCCAGGCCCACCCACCAGGGCACCCCGAACTGCACCGCCCCGAACCAGGCGATGTAGCAGCCCACCATCAACACGTCGCCATGGGCGAAGTTGATGAGGCGCAGGATGCCGTAGACCATGGTGTAGCCGATGGCGATGAGGGCATAGAGGCTGCCCAGGGTGAGCCCGTTTATGAGCTGCTGCAAAAGGTCCATGGCGTCCTGCGCGCGGCCGGGCGGGGACCCCTTGCAGGGGAAGGGGCCGCCTCCCGGCCGGGGAATGGGTGGCCTGCCTCTAGGGCTCCACCGTGGTCACGTAGACGAACTTGCCGTCCTTGACCTTGAGGATGACGGCGGGCTTTACGGCGTCGTGGTTCACGATGGAGGTGAGACCGCACACGCCGGGGAAGTCCTTGGTGTTCTCCAGGGCCTGGACCACGGCCAGGGGCTTGGTGGTGCCGGCCTTTTCCATGGCGTCGAGGAGGATGTTGTAGGCGTCGTAGCCCAGGGCGCCCAGGGCGTCGGGGGCCTTGTGGTACTTCTGGCGGTAGAGCTTGGCGTAGCGCTTGCCGGCCTTGGTGGTCACGCCGCCCTCGTCGAAGTGGGTGGTGAAGTAGAGACCTTCCACCGCCTTGCCCCCGATCTTCACGGTTTCATCGGCCTGGGCCGCGTCACCGGAGAGGAAGGGCTGGCTGAGCCCCATCTCCCGGGCCTGGCGGATGATGAGGGGCTCCTCGGGCAGGTAGCCGGGCAGGTAGATGATGTCCGGGTTCAGGCCCTTGATGGTGCCCAACTGGGCGGAGAACTCCTGGTCGCCGTGGGAGTACTTGGCCACGTGCACCACCTTGCCGCCCAGCTTGCGGAAGGAGCGGATGAAGAAGCTGCCCAGGCCCACCGAGTAGTCGCGGCTCACGTCCATCATCACCGCGGCGGTGCGGGCCTTGAGGTCGTGGTAGGCGAAGTTGGCGGCCACCCCGCCCTGGAAGGGGTCGATGAAGCAGGTGCGGAAGATGTATTTCTTGCCCTTGGTGACCAGGGGGTTGGTGGCCCAGCCGCTCACCATGGGCACCCCGGCCTTTTCGGCGATGGGCGCCGCGGCCAGGGTGGGGGAACTGGAAAGGGCGCCGATGATGGCCGCCACCCCGTCGCGCTGGATGAGGCGGTTGGCCGCGTTGGTGGACTCCACCTTGTCGGACTTGTTGTCGGTGAGGATGAGCTTCACCGGCCGCCCCAGCACCTCGGGCCGGTCGGCCTGGGCCAGCTTGATGCCTGCCAAGGCCATGTCGCCATAGGCCGCGGCCGGGCCGGTGATGGGCAGGATCAACCCGATCTTGACGGGCTCCGCGGCCGGGGCCACCGCGGCCGGAATCATGAGCAGCAGCGCCAGCAGGCAGACGAACTTCTTCATGGTGCTGGTTCCCTCCCTGAAGTGGAAAGAGCTTCTGTCCGGTCCCCCTAGGGCTCCATGGTGGTCACGTAGCTGAACTTGCCGTCCTTGACCTGGAGGATCACCGCGCTTTTCACCGCGTTGCCGTCCGGTCCGATGCTGATGGTGCCGCTCACCCCCTGGAAGCCCTCGGTGTGGGCCAGGGCCTGGCGGAGTTCGGCGCCATCGGTGGTGCCGGCGCGCTGGATGGCGTCCAGGAGCACCAGGTAGGTGTCCGCGCCCAGCACGTGGAAGCCGGTGAGGTCCTCCTTGAGCCGCCCCTCCTCGCGCATCTTCTGGTAGCGGGCCATGAACTCCTGGGCCAAGGCGCCCTTGGCGCTGGCGGGGTGGAAATGGGCGGTGAAGGAGAAGCCCTCCACCGCGGGCCCGCCGATCTTGATGAGTTCGGGCGCCTGGGCACCGTCACCGGAGAGCAGGGGGATGACGAGCCCCAGCTCCCGGGCCTGGCGCGCCACCAGGGCGTCCTCGGTGTAGTAGTTGGGCAGGTAGAGCAGGTCCGCCCCCGCGGCCTTGATGGTGCCGAGCTGGGCCGAGAAATCCTGGTCACCGGTGTTGCACTTGACCCGGCACACGATGGACCCGCCCAGGCGCTTGAACTCGCGCATGAAGAAGGCGGCCAGGCCCACGCAGTAGTCCTGGCTCACGTCTATGAGCACCGCGGCCTTGCGCTTGCCCAGCTTGCGGTAGGCATAGCGCGCCGCCACCTGGCCCTGGAAGGGGTCGATGAAACAGACCCGGAAGATGTACTTTTTGCCCTGGGTGACGATGGGGTTGGTGGCGGTGGGGGAGATGAGGGGCACCCCGGCCGCCTCGGCAATGGGCGCGGCGGCCAGGGCCCGGCTGGAGGTGGCCGGACCCAGGATGGCCACCACCTGTTCCTTCTTCACCAGCCGGCTGGCGCCGTTGGCCGCCTCCACGTTGTCGCTCTTGTTGTCCACCACGATGAGCCTCACCGGCCGGCCCAGCACGGTGGGCCGCATCTGGTGGGCGATCTGGATGCCGGTGTTGGCCATTTGGCCGTAGGCCGCCACTTGGCCGGTCATGGGCATCAGCACTCCCACGGTGATGGGCTCTTTGGGCGAGGCGCCTGCCGGCAGGGCCACAAAGAGGGCCGCCAGGGCCGTGGCCCAGGCCAGCGCACGCCACCCGCCGATTCGCCGCAGGATGCTTGTCATGGTCATGCTCCTTTGTCTCTGGTCAAGGGACTCCAGGGTCACCGTCCCCCCGGGATGGGGGCGCACCCTCTTGCGGCAGATGTCCCCTCAAATTAGTCGTGCTTGCCCTGGGTGTCAAGGCCGGCCTGGGCCTGGGGGCAGGGCAACCGGGAGCGCTCGAATCCCCGAAGCGCCCGAAAGGATAGAAGATAGAAGGGCGCGCCCACCCGGTTGGCCGCCTGGTCGCAGGCCAGGTGATACAGCCAGCCCCCGGCCAGGGCCAGGAGCCAGGGCGGGCCGGCCCAGAGCCAGGCGGCGCCCAGGGCCATGAGCGCCAGCTCCCAGGAGTGCAGGGCCAGGACCAGCTTGGGGGTGTGGTGCCGCCGGTAGTCGCGGTAAAAGCCCAGCGGGTGGAAGCGTCCCCTGTGCAGCCACAGGTAGTCGGCCAGGTGGTCCAGGTCCACCAGCACGCTGGCCGCCCCGGCCGCGGCGGCGGCGGCCGGTCCCGCGGCCAGGTAGATGCCGCCCGCCAGGGGCAGGGCGGCCGCCAGGTGTCCCCAGGGGGTCATGGCGCTTGCGTTCCGAGCGTGATGGTAGGCATTATAGGTTCCAGGCCCCCGGTCTTTGCGGGCCAGGGCAAAGTGCGTATACTTAGGAAGTCTCGAGCCGGCCTGCCCAAACCCTACCAAAAGAGGGCCATGACTTCATCCCTGGACCATAGCAACGGGCTAGCCAGCCTGCAGGACAAGCAGGCCGCGCTCCAGGCCATCGTGCAGGTGATGGCCGGGCGGGTGCAGTTGGACGTGCTGCCGGTGTTCGAGGAGGCCCTGGCCCAGGTCACCGCGGCCCTCAAGGCCCCCATGGCCTGCCTGCATCTGGTGGGCGGCGAGGAGGATCGGCTCACCCTGGTGCACCACCAGGGCCTGGACCCGGTGTGGAGCCGGGCCTGGGCCCGGCTCAAGGTGGACGGCGACACCCCGCCGGCCCTGGTCTACGGCCGGGGCGAGAGCCTGGAGCTGAGCGGCGGGGAGTCCCCGGCCGGGCTGGGCGCGGTGGTGGCGGTGCCGGTGCGGGGGGCGGACATCGGCCTGGGGGTGTTGAGCCTGTTGTGGACCAACCAGGCATCCCTGGATCCCGACCCGGAGCGCCTGACCTTTCTGGAGACGGTGGGGCACCTGGTGGGCCTGGCCATCGAGCACGCCGGCCTGGTGGCCGAGCTGGTGGACCGGGTGGACGAGCTGAGGATGCTCAAGGAACAGGAGGAGCGCCGCTCCCGGGAGCTGGCCGAACTCAACCAGCGTTTGCAGCAGGCCAACCTGCGGCTGGAGGAGCTTTCCATCACCGATGAACTCACCAGCCTGTTCAACCGGCGCCACTTCGTCCAGCGCCTGGAGGAGGAGATCCTCCGCTCCCGCCGCCAGAAGCACCCCCTGAGCCTGGTCATGGCCGACCTGGACCACTTCAAGCGCATCAACGACACCCTGGGCCACCAGGTGGGGGACGAGGCCCTGCGCCGCTTTGCCACCTGGATCAAGACCGGGGTGCGGCGCATGGACCTGGTGGGCCGCTACGGCGGCGAGGAGTTCGTGGTGCTCCTGGTGGACTGCGGGCCCAGGCGGGCGCTCAAGGTGGCGGACAAGCTGCGCCGCGAGGTGGCCCGCCGCTCCCAGGCGCCGCCCTTCGAGGCCCTGGGCGGCTTCACGGTGAGCATGGGGGTCAGCACCCTTGGCGCAGAAGACGGCGCCAAGGAGTTGATCCTGCGGGCCGACCAGGCGCTCTATGCCGCCAAGGCCGCGGGCCGCAACCAGGTGGCCGCCGCCTGAAGGGAAAACGCGGCCCCGGCGTGTCCGCGCGCCACGCCGAGGCGAGTGTTCGGCACACCGCCGTCTGCCTGAAAGGGATAGTGCGGCCCCGGCGCGTCCGCCTTTTGCCGCTCTTGGCACCCGGATCGCGTACCGCCGCCTGCCTGAAAGGATAGTACGGCCCCACCACGTCCGCGCCTCGCCCCCTCCGCCCGGGGCGCCCGCGCCTTGCCGCTCTTGTCATCTCAACGGGATGTAGGAAGGGGGAAGATACCGCTGGTTCAGCCGTTCTCTCCGGCCTTTTGGTCGTGCTTGTCCTGGCGCCAACCAAGGTAGGCCATCAGAAAAGCGATGAACAGCGATCCCCCCACCACCAGATAGAAGTCCCAGCCCATACTCACAAGTCACTACCTTAGTTTTGGTCCCTCGCCGGCATCCCTCCGCCGACACCAATCAAGCATAGCATCCAGGGGGCCGGGGGGGCAAGGACTCAAGCCAGCTCGAACTCCGCCAGCAGGGGGGTGTGGTCCGAGGGCTTGGGGAGCCCGCGGGGGGCGCTGTCCACCCAGCAGGCGGTGCAGGCCTCGGCCAGGGAGGGGGTGGCCAGCAGGTGGTCGATGCGCCAGCCCAGGTTGCGCTGAAAGGACTTGGGCAGCCGGTAGTCCCAGAAGGTGAACTGCTTCTGGTCCGGGTGGTGCTGGCGGAAGAGGTCGACGAGACCCCAGTCCAGGAGCTTGCGGAAGGCGGCGCGCACCTGGGGATGGTAATCGGGTTGGCCCTCCAGGCGCTCCGGGTCGAACACGTCCAGGGGCTCGGGAGCCACGTTGAGGTCGCCGGTGACCACCAGGCGTTCGCCGGGCCGGTGGTGCCTCTCCAGCCAGGCCCGCACCCGCTCGAAGTAGCGCAGCTTGTACTGGAAGGCCGGGTGCTCGGGGTCGCGGCCCTGGGGCAGGTAGATGTTCACCACCCACACCCCGTCCACCTGCACGGCCAGGAAGCGGGCCTCGGGGTCGTCCTCGCCGTCGTCCAGGCCCCGCCGCACCTCCTGCGGAGGGCTGGTGGTGAGCACCGCCACCCCGTTATATGATTTCTGCCCCAGGTACTGGACCTGGTAGCCGGCCTCTTCCAGGGCCTGGAGCGGGAAATCCTTGTCCTGCACCTTGGTTTCCTGCAGGCAGACCACCTGGGGCGACTGCTCCCCCAGCCAATCCAGGAGCAGGCCCAGGCGGGCCCGGATGCCGTTCACGTTGAAGGTGGCCAGTTTCCAGCTCATCACGCACTCCCGCGCAAGGTTTCGCCGCCGCGCTTTACAGGGTTGCCCCTGCCGCCGCCTAACGATACACTTGCCGCCGGGCCCCGGACAACCCCGGCGGCCAGTGGGAGGTAGACCATGCCCATCTATGAATTCCGTTGCGAGGCCTGCGGCGAGGTGTTCGAGCACCTGGCCCTGACCCAGAACGAACAGAAAGAGGCCCGTTGTCCCCAGTGCGGGGGCCAGGAATTGTCGCGGGTGATGAGCACCTGCGCCTCCATAGTGGACGGCTCGCCCAGCAGCGGCAAGGCCGCCGCCCCCCAGGTGCAGAACCGCTCCTGCGCCAATGCGGGCTCCTGCACCACCATCACCCTGCCCGGCCACGAGCGCTGAACCGGCGTCCTCTTACGCCTCCTGCCCCTGGCAACTGAAAAGCCCCCCGCCCCAAGAGGGCGGAGGGCTTTGCCTGTCCGGCTGGCGGGCGGTCAGGCCTTGGCCACCTGCACCGCGCACACTTTGTATTCCGGTATCTTGGCCACCGGGTCCAGGGCCTTGATGGTGAGCTTGTTCACCGCGCTTTCCGCGTAGTGGAAGGGGATGAACACCACCTTGGCGGGCACCCGGGTGGTCAGCCAGGCGGTGGCTTCCATCTCGCCCCGGCGGGAGGCCACCCGCACCTTGTCGCCGTTGCGGAGGCCCAACTCGGCGGCATCGCCGGGATTGATCTCCACCCGGCAGAACGGGGCCAGGGCCTCTATGCCCTCCGAGCGGCGGGTCATGGTGCCGGTGTGGTAGTGGTAGAGGATGCGGCCGGTGGTGAGGGTGAAGGGGTAGCCCCCGTTCGTCCCCTCCATGGGCTCCTGGTGCTCCACCGGGGAGAAGAGGCCCTTGCCCCGGGCAAAGCCCTGGGCATGCAGGATGGGGGTGCCCTTGTGGCGGGTGTCGGGGCAGGGCCATTGCAGGCCGCCCCGCTCCAGGCGGCGGTAATTGATGCCGCCGTAGGAGGGGGTCACCTTGGCGATCTCCTCCATCACCTGGCGGGCGCTCTTGTATTTCCAGCCCAGGCCCAGGCGGGAGCCCAACTCGGCCAGGATGTCCCAATCCTCCCGGGCCTGGCCCGGGGCCTCCACCGCCTTGCGCACCCGCTGCACCCGGCGCTCGGTGTTGGTGAAGGTGCCTTCCCCTTCGGCCCAGCAGGCGCTGGGCAGCACCACGTCGGCCAGCTCCGCGGTCTCGGTGAGGAAGAGGTCCTGCACCACCAGGAACTCGCAGCGCTTCAGCGCCTCCTCAACGTGGTTGCTGTCCGGGTCGGAGAGCAGCGGGTTCTCGCCCATGACGTAGAGCGCCTTGAGCCGGCCCTCGTGGATGGCGTCCATGATCTCGGTCACGGTGAGGCCGGGCTTGTCCGGCAGGGAGGCCACTCCCCAGGCCTGGGCCATCTTCTGGTTGGCGGCGATGTCGTCCACCTTCTGGTAGCCGGAGAACACATTGGGCAGGCCGCCCATGTCGCAGGCGCCCTGCACGTTGTTCTGGCCGCGCAGGGGGTTGACCCCGGTGCCGGGCTTGCCGATGTGGCCGCAGGCCATGGCCAGGTTGGCCAGGGCCTTCACGTTGTCGGTGCCGTTGCGGTGCTGGGTGATGCCCATGGCGTAGAAGATGGCCGCGGTCTTGGCCCCGGCGTACAGCCGGGCCGCGGCCCGCAGGTCCTCGGCCGGCACCCCGGTGATCTCCTCCACCTTCTCGGGGGTGTAGCTTTGCACCACCTCCTTGAGCTGGGCGAAGTTTTCGGTGCGCTCGTCGATGAAGGCCTGGTCCTGTAGGCCCTCGGAGATTATGACGTTGAGCAGGCCGTTGATCAGGGCGATGTCGGTGCCCGGCCGCTGGCGCAGCCACAGGGTGGCGTCACGCACCAGGCCGATTTCGCGCGGGTCGCAGACGATGAGCTTGCCGCCGTTGCGGGTGACGTTGCGCCTGAGCACCGTGCCGATCACCGGGTGGTTCTCGGTGGTGTTGGAGCCTATGACCAGCATCACCTCGGTGTATTCCATCTCGGCGATGGAGTTGGTCATGGCGCCGGAGCCGAAGGCGGTGGCCAGACCGGCCACCGTGGAGCTGTGTCAGAGACGTGCGCAGTGATCGACGTTGTTGGTGCCGACCCCCGCGCGCATGAGCTTCTGGAAGAGGTAGTTGGCCTCGTTGCTGGCCCGGGCCGAGCAAAGTCCGGCCAGGGCGTCGGGGCCGTCCGAGTTCTTCACCTCCTGGAACTTGGAGGCCACCAGGCCCAGGGCCTCGTCCCAGGATGCCTCGCGGAAGCTGCCGTTCTCCTTGATGAGCGGGGTGGTGAGGCGCTCGGGCGAGGCCACGAAGTCGAAGCCAAAGCGGCCCTTGACGCAGAGCCGACCCTGGTTGGGCGGTCCGTCCCCTGCCGCGGTCACCCTGATGATCCGGTTGTCCTTGACATGCAGCAGCACCTGGCAGCCCACCCCGCAGTAGGTGCAGGTGGTCTGCACCTTCTTGGTCTCCCAGGAGCGGGCCTTGCCCTTGGCCCCCTTTTCGATGAGCGCGCCCACCGGGCAGACCTCCACGCACTGGCCGCAGAACACGCAGTCGCTTTCGTGGTAGGGCTTGTCGCCGGCAGTGACGATCTTGGCCTCCGCGCCCCGGTAGCCGAAGCCGATGGCCCGGTTCACCTGCACCTCGTTGCAGGCCTGCACGCAGCGCCCGCAGAGGATGCACTTGGAGAAATCCCGGATGATGAGCGGGTTCTGGTCCTCCACCGGGTAGTGCTGGGTCTGGCCCTCGAAGCGGATCGTGTCCACCCCGTAGCGGTAGGCCAGCTCCTGGAGGCGGCAGTCGCCGTTCTTCTCGCAGATGAGGCAGTTGTGGTCGCCGCTGGCCAACAGCAGCTCCACGTTGAGCCTCCTGGCGGTGTGGATCTTTTCGGTGTCGGTCTGCACCTCCATGCCGTCGGCAGCCGGCATGGCGCAGGATGCCACCAGGGTGCGCGCCCCTTTTATCTCCACCAGGCACATCCGGCAGGCGCCGGTGGGCGTGGCGTCCTTCAACCAGCACAGGGTGGGTATCTCCACTCCGTGATCCCGGGCCACCTCCAACACGGTCTGACCCGGCGTGAATCGAACTACCTTGCCGTTCAAGGTGAGCTTAGGCTTGGCCATGAGAATACTCCGCAGGCATGGTTAGATTAATTCCCCCACAGGCGCCGGCCATTACATGACTTAGGTCATTTGGGTATGGATGTCAATCATTACCTATTTGGCTTGTCCCCGCAAGTGGGTGGTGGTGTTTGCCGGGACACTTGTTATAAATTAGAAAATTCACAACCTCTGACCAGGAGACAGACAAGTGGCAGATCAATGGTACCTGGCAGTGGGCGGCCAGACCCAAGGACCCTTTGGCCTGGAAGAGATCAAGAGCAAGCTGGCCGCCGGCGAGATCAACCCTGAAACCTATGTCTACGGCCCCGGCGCGGCCGAGTGGACCCCCCTCAGGTCGGTGGGGGTGCTGTCCGGCCTGCTTGCCGGCGTGGCGCCGCCGCCTCCACCGCCTCCCGCCCCGGCGGGAGCCAGCGCCGACGAGATCGACTACGTGATCGAAGGCAGCGAGATGCAGTACGTGGAGATAGAGCTGGACCCCGGCGAGAGCGCGGTGGCCGAGGCCGGCGCCATGTTCTACATGACCGACGGCATCACCATGGAGACCATCTTCGGCGACGGACGGCGGGAGGAAAAGTCGCGGGGGTTCATCGACAGCCTCATCGGCGCGGGTAAGCGCCTGCTCACCGGCGAGAGCCTGTTCATGACCATCTTCACCAACACCCGCGGCGCGGGCAAGGAGCGGGTGGCTTTTGGCGCGCCCTATCCGGGCAAGATACTGCCCCTCGACCTGGGCGAGCTGGGCGGAGAGGTCGTTTGCCAGAAGGACGCTTTCTTGTGCGCGGCCCGGGGAGTGGCCCTGGAGATAGCCTTCCAGAAGAAGATCGGGGCGGGCCTGTTCGGCGGCGAGGGCTTCATCATGCAGCGGCTCAAGGGTGACGGCCTGGCCTTCGTGCATGCCGGCGGCACCTTGGTGGAGATGGACCTGGAGCCGGGCCAGACCGTGCGGGTGGACACCGGCTGCCTGGTGGCCCTGAAGCCCTCGGTGAACTACGACGTGGAGTTCGTGGGGGGGGTCAAGACCGCACTCTTCGGCGGCGAGGGCCTGTTCTTCGCCACCCTCACCGGGCCGGGCCACGTGTGGCTCCAGTCCCTGCCCTTCAGCCGCCTGGCCGACCGCATCCTGTCCGCCGCGCCCCAGTACGGCGGCGAGGACAAGGGCGAGGGCTCCATCCTGGGCAACGTGGGGCTGAGCACCTTTTTCGGCGATGATTGAGGGCTGAGCTTGGCGACCGGAGCGCAAGGCGACGGGGGG
>CAZUHP010000026.1:0-43517 GCA_964620595.1 uncultured Desulfarculaceae bacterium
TGTCCTCCAGCTCGATCTCCTTGGCCACCGTCACCCCGTCCTTGGTGATGGTGGGCGAGCCCCAGGTTTTCTCGATGATGACGTTGCGGCCCTTGGGGCCCAGGGTCACCTTGACCGCGTTGGCCAAGGTGTCCACGCCGCGCATCATGGCCTCGCGGGCCTTTATATCGTATCTCAATTCCTTGGCAGACATCGCGCTCATCCTCCAGCAAGTTTCTCCACGGGTCGAGGACTAATCCTGGATGATGCCGAGGATGTCGTCCTCGCGCGCTATCAAGAGTTCCTCGCCATCGATCTTGATCTCGCTGCCGGCATACTTGCCGAACAGGACCCGGTCCCCTTCCTTCACGGTCATCTCCAGGCGGGTGCCGCCTTCCAGAACCTTGCCGGGACCCACCGCCAGCACCTCACCCTGCTGGGGCTTTTCCTTGGCAGTGTCGGGGATGATGATGCCGCCGGCGGTCTTTTGTTCCTCCTCCAAGCGCCTTATGATTACCCGATCCTGCAAGGGCTTGATTTTAATGCCCATCCATATTCCTCCCTTTGAGGTCCACAGTTGAACAGCAAAGACCAAACCCTTGCGGCAAGGGCCTGCCAGCGCCCCTGCCGCCCGCCGGCACCAAACGCCGGCGATATAACCAATAATCATCTTTGGACCCGGTGCAAGGGGTGGGGCGGGCCCGGCGGCCAAAAAAACACTGCGGCCCGCCCCTTGCCGGCGAGGTGCCCGAAAAAAATTTCAGCCCCAGGCTTGACGGAGGCGCCCGGGGGATTATTTTTGAGGCGGAAGGACGGCAAACGCAATCAATTCAGCGTGTTAGCCAGCCGAACCCACGAAGGACCAACAAGGAGGAATGACCATGCTGCAGACCATATCCTCTGATCCCTGGTTCTCCTGGCGTGGCGTTTTCTCCGAGCTGGACCGGCTGCGCCAGGACATGGACAGCCTGCTGAAGGGGGTGACCGGTGCGTGGTGGCTGCCCGAAAGCACGGGGCTGTTCCCTTTGCTGAACGTGAGCGAGGACAAGGACAACTTCTACGTGCGGGCCGAGCTGCCAGGCATTGCCCCCTCGGACCTCGACATCTCGGTGACTGGCAAGACCTTGACCATCCAAGGGGAAAGGAAGGCCCCCCAGGCCGAGGAAGGGGCCCGCTATCACCGGCGCGAAAGGTCTTTCGCCTCTTTCAGCCGGGCCATCGGCCTTCCCTGCGAGGTTGAGCCGGACAAGGTGACGGCCGAATCCAAGGACGGGATCCTTACCATCACCCTGCCCAAGGTGGAGGAGGCCAAACCCAAGCAGATCGCGGTCAAGGCGGCTTGACAAGGAGGTGGGAGCATGTCCAAGGGAAAGGAGCTGGTTCGCAGAGAGCAGAGCCAAGTCCCTGCTGCCACCGAGCAGACCCGGCCGGAGCCGGTGTCCACTCCGGCGGTGGACATATACGAGACCGCTGACGAGCTGGTGCTCTTGGCCGACCTGCCCGGGGTGGGCAAGGACGAGCTGAACATACGGCTGGACAACAACATCCTGACCATAGAAGGAATCGTCAAGGACCAGGCTGGGCAAGAGGAGAGCCCCTTGCTGAGCGAGTTCCGCCCGGCCCGCTACTGGCGCCAGTTCACCCTGGGCGAGGTGGTGGACCGGGACAAGATCGAGGCCAAGATGGCCAACGGCGAGTTGAGGCTGATTCTGCCCAAGTCTCCGGCGGCCAAGCCCCACAAGATCGAGGTCAAGGCCGCCTAGGCCCGCGGGGCCCCGGGCCCGCGCCCGGGGCGCCCCCTCCCCTCACCACCAGCATTGGTCCTGGGCAGAAAGGAGGTGGGTCATGCCGGTGAAGGAAGACCTCAGAGAAGCAGTGAACGGGCTCAAGCAGGAAGTGAAGGAGCTCAAGGAAAAAGTGAAAGAGCTGCTCCCCTTTGGCAAGCGCGAGCGGCAGGTGCCGGTGAAGGTCCAGCCGCTCGGCGAGGGAGAGCACCCGGTGCTGGCCTTGCAGCGGGCCACCAACCAGTTGTTCGACCAGTTCCTGCGGCATTTCGGTTGGCCGGTCAGCCGCTGGGGCGGGCCCTTTGACCTGGCCTGGCCGGAAAAGGACTGGGGCTGGCCGCGCCTGGACTTGAGCGAGAGCGAGGACGCCCTCACGGTGGTGGCCGACCTGCCCGGGGTGGACAAGGATGAGATCGAGGTTTCGGTGGTGGGCAACCGCCTCACCATCAAGGGCGAAAAGAAGGCCGAAGAGGAGCACCAGGATTCCGGCTATTACCGCCTGGAGCGCTCCTACGGGGCCTTTTACCGGAGCCTCTGGCTGCCCTGCGAGGTGGACCCGGCCCGGGTGGAAGCCACCTACCGCAACGGCGTGCTCAAGATAAACCTGCCCAAGACCGAGGCGGCCAAGTCCCAGAGCACCAGGATCCCGGTGCTGGCCAGCTAGCCTCGGCAGCCGCCCCGCCGCGGGCCTTGCCTGCCGGCGGCGGCGCGGGAGACGGGAAAAAGGGTGCCCGCCCCCGGACGCGAGAAGCGTCCCGGGGCGGGCGACGTTTTCAGATCTGGCGCCGGCCGGGCCGTACCTGGCGCGGGCAGTCGGGCGGCGCCTCGTAGATGGTGTCATAGGCCAAAAAGGCGTCGCGGTAGCAGTAGCCCTTGCCCTGGTGGCACTGGTCATACTCCGGGCAGTCGGCGCACACCGTGCCGGCAAAGGCCTCGCGGGGCGGATAGAGGAAGGCCGCCAGGCGGGGGGAGTTCCACACGCCCACCAGCCCCTCTTTCAGGATGTCGCCCACCACAAAGGGCCGGCTGTGCGGAAGTTGGTCGCAGAGCACCACCTCGCCGTTGGCCTTTATCTGCAGGCTGCTGCGCCCCCCGGAACACACGGAACGCTCCTGCCAGGCCCGGGGGCTGCGGGGCTGCCGGTCGCCCACGGTCCGGTCGTCCTGGATGGTGATGGCTATGTCGGAGTACTGGGACTGCAGCCGCTCCAGGGTCCGGGGCAGGCGCAGCTTGTGCTCCAGGGTGAGGAACAGGTCCTCCCGGGGCCGGTAGTGGCTCAGCCCGTACTGCACGAACTGGAAGTCGCGCACCCCCAGGTCATAGAACAAGCGCACCACCCCCTCGGCCGCGTCGGGGTTCAGGGAGGTGAGCACGCCCTTGACGCGGGGGCTCATGCCCGCGGCCACGGCGTTGGTCACCGAGTCCACCGCCCGCTGCAGATAGCCGCTGCGCCCCACCAGCTTGCCGGCGATGACCGGGTCGGCGCTGTCCACGCTGACTTGCAAGGGCCGCACCAGATGGGGGGGCAGGTCCCCGCGCCCCACTCCCATGCGGGCCAAGCGCTCCGCCACCGCCGGGGTGATGCGGCACTTGGTGGAAATGTAGAACACGAAATCCCGGGCCACCATGTCCTCCATGATCTCCAGGATGTCGCCCCGGGCCAGGGGATCGGCGCCCACGATGTCCACTATGTAGAGCTGGTTGGCCTCCAAGTCGTCGAATATGCGGGCCCATTGGTCCTTGGTCAGCTCGGGCAGCCTGGGGCGCTCGGCATAGCAATACAGGCAGTCGGTGCAGCAGTTGTTGGTGATGTACAGGGACACGGCAAAGGGGCGCGCCAGGCGCTTCTGGCCGGTCTGGTAGGCGCTGAAATCCGGCAGCAGGTCCTCCCGCGGCAGGTCAAAGGAAGGAGACGGCAGCCCCTCTCTGGCCACCATGTGGTCGCGCTCCGCCAGGCCCTGGAGCATAGAGGCCAGGGAGGCGTCCGCCTCGCTGAGCCACGCGGAGTGCATCTGCCTCCACAGCCGGCCCAGTTCCTCGTCGTCCGCGCTTCCGTCCAGGAAGGGAACCAGGCTGGCCTCCAAGGGCGAGAGGACCTTGAAGACGAGGTCCGTGGTGTTGCACTGGTAGGCCAGCAGGTGATCGCCCTCGTTACGCAGGCGCCAGGGTGAGACAAGGCGCCAATTGCCGTTCACCGGTTCTTTCATGGCCGAAAGAGCTAACGGTTGCTGGTCTTGCAGGCACTCAGGCAGCCGTTGCTACAGCCGTCCCGGCAGCCGATGTTGTGGCAGCTCCCGCAAGCTTCTTCGGACAGGGTAGCCTCCAGGGTGTCCAGGTCCAGGTTCAGCCCCTTCTTGGCAAAGGCGTCCTTGATCCTGGCTGCCAGTTCCTTGTTTCCCTTGCTTATTTCGCTTGCCATGACCTCCTCCTTCAATCCTGGTGGTTGCCCACAAGGCCCCCACGGCCGGGCGGCCCGGGCCTGGCCCGGCCGCAAGACGGAGCCCCCCAATAAAAAAACGGCCCCCCCTTTTTCAGGGTGGGCCGGTCATGAGCCCTACTCACACCATGCGGTTGTCTGTCTGTACCCGGCCAGCAGCTCTCCCCCCTGCTACCAACCGGTTAGGTCATTGTAGCACAGCGGCGGACCGCCCTGCGAAAAAAATTACCGGCCCAGCAAGGCCGGCCAGGGGGAGGAGGCTCCTAGAGGTACCCGTTTTCGCGGTACCAGCGGGCAGTGCGGCGCAGGCCCTCATCCACCGACACCTTGGGGTCATAGCCCAGCTCCTGGCGGGCGCGATCGATCCTGAAGGCCCGGTTCTGGCGGAACCAATCGGCCCGGCGGCGGAACAGGGGCGGCTCCCAGGGCAGGGGCTTGTAGAGCACCTCGCACAAGGCGCTGGCCAGGTACACCGGCCAGAAGGGCACGTGCACGATACGCACCTCGGTGTCCATGGCCCTGGCGATGCGCTGCACCAGGTCCTTGATGGTCACGTACTCCTCGTCGCCGATGAGGTAGGCCCGGCCCACCACGCCCTCGGCCTCCTGGGCCAGGAGAAAGGCGTCCACCAGGTTGTCGATGTACAGGGGATGGTAAAGGGCCTTGCCCGGCCCGGCCATGACAAAGCGCCCCTTGGCCACCCGGCGGTAGATCATGAGGAAGCGGGCCGGGTCGCCCGGGCCGAAGATGGCCATGGGCCTAAGGATCACCGCCTCCAGGCCCTGGTCCACGAACTGGTTGACCACCACCTCGCCCTGGTACTTGGTGTACTGGTAGTAGTCCTCGGGCTGAATGGGGCTGTCCTCGTCGCCCGGGGGGTTGTCCACGTTGCCGTGCACGCCCTGGGTGGAGCAGTACACCAGGCGCCGCACCCCGGCCTCCTGGGCTGCCCGGCACACCAGGCGGGTGCCCTCCACGTTCACGTTCCAGTACACGCTCTTGGGCCGGTTCACCTCGCGGAAGGCGGCGGCCATGTGCTGCACCACCTCGCAGCCGTCCACCAGGCGGCGCACCAAGTCCCGGTCAGTGACCGAGCCCAGGGTTATCTCCGCGCCCAGGCGTTCGAGTTCGTCACGAAACAGGCCGGGCTGGGTGTCCAGCACCCGCACCTGGTGACCCTCGCTCAAAAGGCGCCGCACCAGGTGGGAGCCCGTGAAGCCGGTGCCGCCAGTTACCAGAACCCGCATGCGATTCTCTATCCCGCGCGCCCCTCCCCGGCCGCCGGCCGCGCGCAACACGGTTGGTGCCAAAAAAGCGGGCCGGCCGCTGGGAAGGGGAGGCCGGCCGCGCGATGGAGCGGATCAGCTAGAAGAAGTACCAGCGCAAACCAGCGCCGTAGGACACGGTGTCCAGGTCATAGGTGAAGTGCCGGTCGATCTCGTTGAACCCGTCGATGCGGGTGCGGTAGTGCACCTCGGTATCCGCCTTGTGCCAGCGGATGTCCAGGTTCAAGGCCAGGTGCTCGGTGAGGAAGATGTCCACCCCAAAGCCAAAGGCCCAGCCAAAGGTGTCGTCCGGCTGCATGGTGCGTATCCGCCGGGTCTCGGTCATCCACTCTTCTTTGGTGTGGTCCTTGGCGAACTCGTCGAACTGCTGGACGCTGCCCCAACCATAGCGCCACCAGTTGTTCTCCTCAAAGCGCACCCAGTTCCAGGTGACCCCGGCCAGGGCATAGGGCGCCAGGCGGTACTTCTTGAAATGATAACGCACGGTAAGGCCCAGCAGGAAGCTGTCCCAGTACAGGTTGCCGTCCTTTTCCATCACCGCGCCGAAGCGGTCGTACTCGAACACCAACCCGCCGTAGGGGCAAAAAGTGACCAGGAGGTTGGCGTTGGTGGGGTAGGCCTCGATCTTCTCGTCCACCGAGTTGGCCACGATGGTGCCGGTGAAATTCTTGTCACCGGTCAGCTCCCAATACTTCCAGCGCACCCCCACTGCCACCTGGTCCACCACCCCGGCCGCGGCCGTGCCGGCCGTGAGGGCCAAAAGGGCGGCCGCCACCACCATGACCTTCCACCACTGCTTTGCCATAGGACTTTACCTCCGCACCAGAATCATCGTGGCCAAATCATCTTGCCGGCGCTGGCGGGGCGTGGACAAGCGCGCCTCATGAGGAAAATGCCGCCGGCCTCTCCCGCCGCTCCCTGGGGCGCGGGGGCGGGGATGAAATAATCGCCCCAAGCCTAGTGAAGAATAGCGGAAAATGCAAGTCACTTGCCCGCCGCCCCTGGGCGTTGACCCCTGCCGGGGCCGCGTGATAACTTGCGAAGGTCCCTGGGCATCCCCTCCCCCCGCACATGGAAAGCAAAAAGCTTGGCAAAAAGCGCGAACAAACCCCACAGGATTTGGCCCCGGCTGCTGGTCAGCGGGGGACTCATGGCCGTCCTGTTGGGCTTCATGGTGGATTTGCCCGCAGCCTGGCGGGCCTTGCGGCACTGTCGCTGGCAATATATAGGCTGGCTGGCCATATGGATCACCCTGGACCGGGGCATGATGGCCTACAAGTGGCGCTTCCTGCTCACCTGCCGGGGAGTGGCCATAAGCTTCTGGGAGGCGCTGAAGGCCTATTACCTGGCCTCCTTTGCCGGCTGCTTCCTGCCCAGCACGGTGGGTGCCGACGCCATGCGGGTGGCCGCGGTATCGGGGCCGGGGCGGCCCTCGGACCTGGTGGCCGCCTCGGTGGTGATGGAGCGGGCCCTGGGCTTTCTGGCCGCGGCCGTGGCCGCCGGCCTGGGCATCATCCTCCTGGCCGGCCTGGCCTCGGAACTCCCCCACCACCTGCTATGGCTCTGCCTGGCGGTGCTGGGGGGGGTGGTGCTGGCCGTGCTCTTGTCCCTGTCGGGCTGGCTGGCCAAGCACCTGGAGCGGTTGCAGGGCCACCTGGCCGGCCGGGGCAAGGTGCTGGATTGGCTGGGACGCTTCCTCACCTCCTACAGCGACTACCGGCTCCAGCGCAGCAGCCTGCTTCTGTTTCTGCTCCTCAGCCTGGCCGAGCAGTCGGCGCCCATAGTGGGCACCTGGCTCACGGCCCTGGCCTTTGAGATAAAGCTCACCTTGCTGGAGTCCACCGCCGTGGTTCCCCTGGCCCTGCTCTTCACCCGCATCCCGGTGAGCCTTTCCGGCTTCGGGGTGGTGGAGGGCCTGTACGTGGCCTTTTTCTCCCTGGTGGGCCTCACCCCCACCGATTCCTTCCTCCTGGGCCTGGCGGCCAACCTCTCCATCGTGGTCACCACCCTGCCCGGCGCTTTTGTCTATACTGGCGGGGGCTTGCGGATATACCGCGCCGAAAAGGCAGCCGCGCAAGCCGACCCCGCCCCTTCCTCCCAGGCCCCGGAAGACTGACCCCGCGGCCCCACCCTCCTGATCGGCTTGACTTGGCACGGTCCAGCGTGTAGTTCTACTGCTTACCAGCCTGCGTTCCAAGCTTGAAACCCCGAGGATCCAAAACGTGCTAAAATTCATCCTGACCGGCCTAGCGGCCAGCCTGCGCCATCCTTTGTTAGCCATCAACCGCCGCCGCGGCAAGCTGGTGAGGCCCTTGTTCCTGGGCTATGCCGTCACCTGGCGCTGCAACTCGCGCTGTATCATGTGCGATACTTGGAAATCCAGCCCTCACCATCCCCTCACCGGCGCGCCCGAGCTTTCGCCCCAGGAGCTGGACGACATCCTGGCCCGCAACGCCGAGTTCCTGCTGAGCGTCAAGAAGGTGGGCCTCACCGGCGGCGAGCCCTTCCTGCGCGATGACCTGGCCGAGATCGTGCGGGCGCTGCACAAGCGCCTCCCCAGGGCGCGCATGTCCCTGGTGAGCAACGGCCTGCTGACCGAGCGGGTGTTGAAGACATTGGAAGAGATCAGGAGCTTTTTCCCCGAGCTGGTGTTCAGCGTGTCCCTGGACGGCATCGGCCAGGTGCACGACAAGGTGCGGGGCATACCCGGAGCCTATGACAAGGCCCTGGCCACCATCAAGGGCGCCCAGGCATTGGGCTTCACCGTGACCAGCGGCATGACCGCCTCGTCCATCAACTTCGACCAGATACAGCCGCTGGCCGACCTGCTGGCCGGCATGGGGGTGGATTTTTCCTGCAACCTGCAGGAGCGCGGGGCCAACTTCCACACCCAGGGCCAGACCGAGGAGCTGGCCCGGGAGCACCGCGAGCGCATCCTCAGCGACCTGGCCCAGTTCAGCCACCATTTCTACATGGACAACCTGCGCCGGCAACTGGAGGGCGCCCCCCGCACCCTGCCCTGCTACTCCGGCTTCACCAGCTACTTCCTCACGCCCTTCGGCGAGGTGACCGTGTGCAACCTCCTGGACGAGCCCCTGGGTGATCTGCGCCAGCGGCTCTTCCGGGAAATCGCCGACGCACCGGAAACCTGGCAGCGCCGCCAGGAGCTGGCCTCCTGCACCTGCTGGTCCCAGTGCGAGGTGAAACACGCGGCCGCCTCCGCGCCCTGGCACGTGCTGAAGTGGCTGGCCCAGCACCCCAACAAACTGGCCTTCTGCCGGCATTACGCCAAGAAGACCGGCATGCTGCCGCGGTGAGGGTGGCCATGGAAGTCCTGGTAGTGGTGCCCACTTACAACGAGGCGGAGAATCTGCCCCGCCTGGCCGAGACCCTTCTGGGCCTGGACTTGGACCTGGGTCTTCTGGTGGTGGACGACGCCTCGCCCGACGGCACCGGCCGCCTGGCCGACGAGCTGGCCGCCGCCGACCCCCGGGTCATGGTGCTGCACCGGCCGGGCAAGCAGGGCCTGGGCACGGCCTACGTACAGGGCTTCCAGCACGGGCTGGCGCACAGCGACGCCCGGCTCCTGGTACAGATGGACGCGGACTTTTCCCACAACCCGGCCAAGGTGCCCGAGCTGGTGGCCGCGGCCCGCGGCGGGGCGGTGGCCATCGGCTCGCGCTACGTGCCCGGCGGCGGGGTGAAGAACTGGGGCCTGGGCCGGCGCCTGTTGAGCAGGGGGGGCAGCCTCTACGCCCGCCTCATCCTGGGGCTGCCCATCCACGACGTGACCGGCGGCTTCAAGTGCTGGCCCCGGCAGGTGCTGGAAGGGCTGGAGTTGGCCAGCGTGAAGAGCAATGGCTATGCCTTCCAGGCCGAGATGAGCTTCCGCGCCCACCGGCAGGGCCACCGCCTGGTGGAAGTGCCCATCACCTTTGTGGACCGCCGGGTGGGCCAATCCAAGATGTCGCCGGCCATCGCCCTGGAGGCGGTGTGGCTGGTGTGGCGCCTGCGTTTCGGCAAATGAGCCCTGCTCCCCGCCAAAGCGGCCCCCGGCCCGAACGGCTCCTGCCCCTGGGTCCCTGGCTGCGCTGGGGCTGGCAGGGCATGTTCATCCCCGGCCATTCGGCCAACCAGTTCCTGCGCTTCTGCCTGGTGGGGACCAGCGGGGTGGGGGTCAACGCCCTGGTGATGTGGGCCCTGTTCGACGGCCTGGGCCTGCATTACGCCCTGGCCTCGGTATGCGCCTTCCTGGTGGCCAACCTGAGCAACTTCGCACTGAACAAGGTGTTCACCTTTGCCGACCACGGCTGGGGCGGATCCCGGGTGGCCAGCCAGTACCTGCGCTTTTTGGGGGTGAGCCTGGTGGGGTTGGTCATAAACCTGGCGGTGCTGGTGGCCCTGGTGGAGCTTTTGGCTCTGGACCCGGTGCTGGCCAACCTGATCGGCGTGCTGCTGGCCACGGTGAGCAACTTTTTGGGCAGTAAGTTCCTGGCCTTCAAGCCCTGATTCCCTTCCAGGCTTGACCCTGGCAGCACCCCTCCGGTAGACTTGGGCGTGGCCCGCAGGTAAGTATTCACTTTCACTATCTATCTAGGACACGGCCTCCACTATGAGCATACCCCGGGCTCGCTTAGGCTCCTGGCTTTGGCTGCTGGTGGGCCTGGCCTTCTTCTTGGGTCTGGGCGCCTGGCAGGGCCGGGACGCCCGGCGGGCGGTGTTGGATTATGCCCAAAGCCATGCCCAGCCGGAAAAGCAGGGCATGGGGGTCTGGGTGTACGACAACCCCTTTCAGACCGGCCCGGCCCAGACCTACCTCAAGCCGCCGCCCAACCTGCACAAGGACCGCCTGCCCGCCCCCGGGCCGGGCCAGCCTCCTGCCAAGCAGCGGCCCTATCCCTTTTCCTGGCGCTGGCTGGGGCTGCTCCAGGCCCCGGCCGAGGGCCGCTACCTCTTGGGCGTGTACGCGCCCGAGGCGGTGCGCCTGCGGGTGGACGGCCGGCCGCTCATAGAGAGCTGGGTGGCCCGCCCGCCGCGGGACGAGCTCTGCCTGGTGAAGCTGGAGCCCGGGCCGCACCTGGTGGACCTGGCCAACGTGCAGCGCGAGCACCGCCTGGAACTCACCCTGTTCTGGGCTCCGCCCGGGGCCAAGGACCGCCAGGTCATACCGGCCGCGGCCATGACCCCCCTTGCGCCCTCGGCCCGGCCGGACCGCCTGGAGGTGCTCTACCAGGCCTGCCAGCGCTGGCGGGTCCTCGCCTGGCTGCTGCCCCTGGCCTGGCTGCTGTTCTGGCTGCTGGCCCTGCGCCGGCCGGAGCGCACCTGGCGGATCATCCGGGACCACCGCTGGTTCCTGGCCGTGCTGGGCCTGGCCGCGGTCCTGCGCCTGGCCTGGGGCGCCACGGTACACGGCATCAGCGGCGAGAGCGCCTTCTTCGCCTGGCGGGCCGAGCTGATCCTGGAGGGCGCCTGGCCCTTCCAGGGCATGAACACCCGGGTGGGGCCCCTGTGGGACTACCTGCTCACCCTGCCCACCGCGCTTTTCGGCCCCACCGCCTGGGGCCTGCGGGCCACGGCCGCGGCCACCAACCTTTTGGCCCTGGTGTTCTGCTACCGGGTGCTCCTGCGGGAGACGGGCAAGCCCACCGCCCTGGCCGCCTGCCTCATGCTGGCGGTGCTGCCGGCCCTGGTCATGTTCACCCGCATGCCGGTGGAGTTCATGGCCCTGGGCCCCCTGTTCTTCTTCCTGGGCCTGGACCTGTTCTCCCTGGCCCGGCGGCGGCCGCCGCTGGCCGTGGCGGGCGGGCTGGTGTGGGGCCTGGGCATGTTCAACCATTCGGTGTTCATCGTGTTTCCCGCCTGCCTGGGCCTGGCGGCGCTCATCGTCTCGCGGCTGCGGGTGCTGAAAAGCCCCATCCCCTGGGGCGCGGCACTGGGCTTTGGCCTGGCCATGCTGCCCCGCTTCATCGAGCGGCTGCTGCACCCCCACCTCCAGGACGCCATGAGCTTCTTCGACCCCGGCCGCCTGCGGGAGTTCTGGGGCTTTGCATCCACCTACCTGCGGGTGCTGGACGGCGAGGTGGTGTACAAGCTCTTCACCGGCCAGTTGCTCTGGGCCACCTGGTGGGTGGTGCCAGGAGTGCTGGGGCTGGGGGTGCTGCTGCTCCTTTGGGGCCTGGTCTTCCGGCGGGACGAGGGCTGGTGGGTGGAGGCGGTGTTGATCCTGGCCCTGGCCGGCTACCTGGCCATGGCGCCGGTGGGCGCGCCCACCGCCAACCCGCGCTACTTTGCCTATGCCATGATCCTGAGCGCGCTCCTCTTGGGCCGGGCCTGGGCCCGGGCCTATCAGTGGAGCCCGGCAAGGATGCGGGTGGGGGTGCAGGCCGCGGCCCTGGCCTTCAGCCTGTTCTGCCTGGCCAGCCTTGGGATAAACTACTTCTATTGCCACCTGACCACCGGCGGCAGGCCCCTGGTCTGGAACGAACCGCTGCTGGACCACACCTCGGACGCCTGGATGAACCACAAGCTCCTGGCCGACGAGCTGGCCCGGCGGGGATACCCGGTGGTGGCCGCGGCCGACTACTGGCACTACACCCTGCACCTGGCCTTGAACCTCTACCAGGGCCGGCCGCTCAAGTTCCAGGCCGTGTCCTGGAGTTCGCGCTCCCACACCGAGCGCGCGGCGGTGTTCTACAACAGTCTCGAGGGACGCGAGCGCATGGAGGCCTTTGTGCGCGGCCACCAACCCAAGCAGTTCCGGGAAGCAACCCTGCCGCCGGAGTTGGCTGACAAGTACATCCTGCTGGAGCGGGTGGGCCCGCCGGTGGAGCACCCGCCCGACCTGGAGGGGGTGTGGTGAGGCGCTGGCTGGCCCATAACTGGTCCTGGCTGGTCCTGGGCGCGCTCGCGGGCCTGGCCAGCCAGCTTGCCTGGCTCGGCCAGCACGGCTGGGAGCAGGCCCCCCTGCGGATGGCCGCGGGCCTGGCAGCCGGCGCCCTGGTGCTGGGTCCCCTCCTGGCCTGGGCCCTGCCCCCCCTGCGCCGGCGCTGGGGAGCGGACGCGGCCCGCATCGCCTGGGCCCTGTCCGGCCTGGGCACTCCCGGCGGCCGCCGGGCCTGGCTGGTGGTGCTGCTGGCGCTCGTCCTGGCCGCCGGGGCGGGGGCCTGGTGGTGGTGGGTGCGGCCCGACCAGGGCGCCGAAAAGGTGCGGCTGTGGTTCCTGGCCCGCACCGACCAGACCGCCCAGGGGCTCAACACCCTGCTCTACTCCAGCCTGGACATGACCGGGCCGGCCCGGGAGCTGGGCTATGCCCGGGACTGGCACTTCCCCCACCTGGAGGCCCTGCCGGGTGGGCGGCAAAGGAACTTCGTGGTGCGCTGGCTGGGGGTGCTCAGCGTGCCGGAGGACGGCCGCTACGGTCTGGGCGGCCGGGTGGACGACGGGCTCATGATCCTGGTGGACGGCCGGCTGGTGGCCGCCGACTGGCGCGAGGGACCCAGCCGGGAGGTGTGGGGCACGGTGGCGCTCGAGGCCGGACCCCACGCCCTGGAGGTGCGCTACCGCCAGTTGGCCGGCGGGGCCAGCCTCAGCCTGGCCTGGCAGCCGCCGGGACGCGGGCGCGAGCCCCTGCCCGCCCGGCTCCTCAAGCCGCTCAAGCCCGGCGCGCCCTTGGCCGAGGTGGACCTGCTGCGCCTGGAGTACGGCTTGCTGCCCTGGCCGGGCTCCACCTATCCCCCCTTCCAGGGCGGGCGATTCTGGAGGTTGCCGTGGTACGCGCTCCAGTAGAACCCAAGGCCCGGCCCGGGGCCTGGCGGGCGGGGCTGCTCATGGCCCTGGCGCTCATGGTGCTGGCCCTGGTGCAGACCCATCCCCTGTGGCGCCACCTGGCGGAAGGCATTCCCTATGGCTACCGGGTGGTGCCGGGCTACGAGCTGGTGCCGGCCATGCCCGGCGACCACCTCCAGTTCCTCTACTGGTGCTGGCTCATGGCCGACAACCTGTTCGGCCCCTCGGCCCTTTTCAGCAACCCCTACGAGTTCAGCACCTTCCTGACCCCCGGCGGGCTGCCGGGCTTCGCCAACTTCCCCTTCTCGCTCCTGTACGTGCTGTTCGCGCCCCTGGGCCAGGCCCTTGCCTACAATGTGCTGGTGTTCCTCTCCTACCTGCTGGCCGGGCTGTGCGCCTATGGCCTGGCCGCCGAGGTCCTGCAAGACCGGGTGGCCGCGGTGCCGGCGGGCATCGTCTTCGCGCTGCTGCCCTTCCGCGCGGCCCAGGTGCTTTCGGGCCATTTGTACGGCTTCGTGGCCTTCCTCCTGCCCCTGATGCTCTATTGCCTGGAGCGGGGCTGGCGCCGCGCCTCCTGGCGCTGGGGTGCGGGCGCGGGGGGGTGCCTGTTGGCCATGGGCTTCATGGAACCCCACCTGGTCTACTACAGCTCCTTGTTCCTGGGCCTGTACGTGCCGCTGCGGCTGCTGAGCCTGGACCAGGAGGACAAGCCCCAGGCCGGCGGGGTGGGGGAGGCGCTCATGGCCGCGGCCGGTGGCCTGGGCGCCGGGGTCATGGGCCAGGTCCTTGTGGCCAAGAAAGGCGGGGTCTTCTGGAGCAGCGGGCTGGTGGAGTCCCTGGGCATCTACCTGGTGCTGGCCCTGGCCTGCTGGCTGCTTCTGTCCTGGCTGGCCGCCTCGCTCAGCGACCTGGGCCCGGCCCGGGCCCGGCGGGTGGTGGCCCGGGGCATGTTGCCTCTGGCCGGCCTGGCGCTGTACGCGGTGCAACTGGCCTGGGACCTGCCCCACCTGGGCGGTGTGCTGGCGGCCCTGGCCCTGGCCGCGGGCCTGGGCCTGAGCCTGCCCGAGATCTGGCGCCATCGCCGCCGGCCCCGGCTGGGCACGGACCGCTGGGCGCCCCTGTGGCCCCTGGCCCTGGCCCTGGGCCTGGCCGCGGGGCGCATGCTCATAATCAAGGCCACCAACTTCGACCAGAGCATCGCCGGCCAGGGCCGCGGCCTGGACGAGGTCATGCTCTTCACCCCCCGCCTGGGCGACCTGTTGAACTGGTCCAACCCGCACATGGAAAAACTGGTGCACCTGGGCTGGGGCCTGGCCGGGCTGGGGGTGCTGGGCCTGGTGCTGTTGGCCCTGGGCCGGCCGGCCCGGGCGCGCCAGGCCGCCCTGGCCTCGCTGTGGGCCTTCCTGGCCGCCCTGGCCGCGCTCCTGGCCCTGGGCCCCACCGTGCCGCAGGCCCCGCTCTACCAACTCTTGTACAAGACGGTGCCCTTCTTCCACTTCCCCCGGGTGCCCGGCCGGCTGATCATCTTCGCGGTGCTCATGCTGGCCCTCTTGGCCGGCTGGGTGGTGCGCGAGCTTGGCTGCAGCCCGGGCCGCAAGAGATGGCCCGGCGCCGCCCTGGCCCTGGGGCTGGTGCTGGTCCTGGGCTGGGACCTGGCCCTGCCCGCGCGCATGGGGGTGAGCCTGCTGCCCCCCCCCGGCCGGGTGGCCGCGGGCGTCAAGGCCCAGATGATAACCGGCCCCGACTCGCCGGACCGGCTGCTGGGGCTGCCCATCTGGCCGGGCGACTCCCACCAGTCCTCGGTGTACGAGCTTCTGATCACCCGCACCCGGGCCCAGATGGTCAACGGCTACTCGCCGGTGGTGCCGCGCTCCTATGTGAAGCGGGTGTTCCAGCCGCTCTACGCCCTGGACCTGGGCCTGGTGGACAAAAAGGCGCTGGACACGCTCCGCCGGCTCAAGGTGCGGCTGATCACCTTTCATGACGACGAGCTGGTCTATGCCCGCAAGGTGAGCCCCTTCCCGCCGGCCCTGGCCCGCCAGCGCCTGCTGGCCTCGGGCGCGGTCTACTACCTCGCCCGCCAGGGCAACCGCTTCCTCCTGGGCCTGGTGCCCGGCGCCGGGCCCGACCTGAACCCCGGCCGCCTAGTCTCGCCGGTGGTGAGCCTGTGGGAGGCCGAGGCCCTGCCCCGCCGCACCGGCCGGGCGCTGGAGGAGCGGGAGGCCTCGGGCTGGGGGCTGCTCTTTGGCGAGCGGCCCCTGGAGGACCCTACCGGCCCCCTGGGCCCCCGGCGGCCTAGGGCCCGGGGCAACGTGATCAGCGCCCGGGCCGGCCGCGACCGGCCGGGCTTCCTCAGCTTCGGGCCCTACAAGGCCTTTCCCCCGGGCCGCTACCTGGCCCGCTTCCGGCTGCGCCGGCCGGCCGGGGACCCGGCCCCCTACCCGGGCTGGGTGGAGGTGTCCACGGCCAAGGGCACCCGCTCCCTGGCCAGGGTGGCGCTCACGCCCGAGGTGCTGCCGGTTGACGGCCGCTGGCACGACGTGGGCCTCTCCTTCGAGCTGAGGGGCCTGGCCGAGCTGGAGCTGCGCACCTGGTACAACGGCAAGGGCGGCCTGGACCTGGATGTGGTGCTGGTGGGCTTTGCCGACGGCGCGCCCCGGGATGGCTTCTACCGCGCCCAGGACCTCTGGCGCCAGACCGGCGAGCTGGTGAGCGACCCCTGGGTGGCCGGCGGCCTGGCGGTGGAGGCCCGGGCCGGCTTTCACCCGCCCCTGTACCTCATGCACGGGCCCCAGGTCACCTTGGAGCCGGGGCGCTACCTGGCCAGCTTCCGCCTGGCCGGCAAGCCGGGCAAGCTGCCCCAGGCCCCGGCCGTGGACCTGGTGGTGGCCCGTGACCTGGGCCGCCGGCCCCTGGCCCTCCGCCGGGTGCGGGCCTCGGAGTTGGGGGAACACTACCAGGACTTCCTGGTGGGATTCAGCTTGAAGCAGCGGGCCGAGATCGGCCTGCGGGTACGCTTTGCCGGCGGCGCCGACGTGAGGCTGGCCGGCGCGGCCCTGGCACCCCTGGACGGCCAGGCGCCGGCAACCGGCAAGTAGCAAGGCCCGCTCCGCCCCCTCGCCCCCTGTCGGCCCCCGCCCCCCCCGTCGCCCGGGGGTGGTTCCTACTTGATCTCCACCGTGGCCAGCTCCACCTCCTCGGTGCCCTGGCCCGCACCCTGCAGCACGGGCACGCCCTTGCCGGTGTGCTGGGGGTCCCACAGGCCCACCACCAGGCGGTAGCGGCCGGGCTTGATGTCGCGGGGTATCTGCATCTGGTAGTCCTCGCGCACCACCTCGCCCACCGTGAGGTTGGTCATGTTCTGGCGGCCATGGTCCAGGAGGTGGTCATAGGTGAGGGTGCGTTCGGGCCCGCGCAGATGCACGAAGATGAAGTAGTTCAGGGGCGGCCGCGCCCAGCAGCGCCAATAGTAGCTCACGTCCAGCACCCCACCCCGCTTGACTTGGTTGGCCGAGAGGTCGTAGCCCAAGAGGGTGAGCCCGCCGGCAAAGCGCGCCTCGCGTTTCAGGGAGGGGCGCAAGTGGACCAGGCGCTCCTCCACCCGGGCCGCGTCCTTGGGCTTTTGCAGGGCCTGGTACAGGCCGCGCACCGCGGCCAGGCGTTGGGGCTGGTTGGCGAACAGCGCCTCGGCGGCCCGCGCCCGCTCGAGGGCCTCGGCCACCTTGCCCATGTCCGAGAGCGCCCGGGCCGAGGGGATGTAGGCCCGGCTGAAGGCCGGGTCCAGCTTGAGGAGCTTTTCAAATGCCTCCACCGCCTGGGGGTAGCGCTTGGCCTGCAGGGACACCTGGCCCACGGCGTCCAGGTACCAGCGCAGCAGGTGGCGCATGTGGGCCTGGAGGTCCACTCCCACGGTGAGGCTCTCCAGCCCTAGCCTCCGGCTGGTGAGGTAGTCCAGGCGCAGCTCCAGGCGGGCACCCTCCCAGGGCACCCGAAGGGGCAGGGAAACCACGCCCCGGCCCCGGGCCAGGTCACTGCCGAGCAGCCGCCGGGAGGCGAGGAGGCGGCCGCCGCGGGGGCCATGGGCCCACACCTCCACCTGGGCCAGGACCTGGTCCCCGGGCGCCGGGCCGGCCAGGGTGAGGGCCATATCGGCGCGCAGGCGTCCCCGGGGGAAGGGCGTCTCCAGCCACAGGCGCAAGCGGCCGCGGGGCCGGTTGGCCTGGCGCTGGTAGGTGCCGTGGAATCCCCGGCCGGCAATGGGCCGCTCCTTGCCGTCGGCCTCCAGGGGCGGGCCGTCCACCACAAAGCCCAGGGAACAGGCCCGGCTCAGGTGGTCGGGATGGTAGCCGGTCAGCTCCTGGAAGCGCCGGCGCCAGGCGGGACCGGCCGCCGGGGCCAGGGCCAGCTCCTGGTAGGAGCGCGCCGGCTCTCCGGCGGCGTCCTCGAGCCCGGCCAGGACCTCCCTGGCCTGGTCGAACTTGGCCAGGCGCACCAGGGCCTCGGCCAGCATGGCCCGGAGGTCAAAGCCCTCGCGGCCGCGGGCCAGCTCGCGGCCCAGGATGTCGGCCGCCTCCTGGTAGCGGCCCGATTCCAGGGCCCGGCGCCCCAAGAGCAAGGGGTCCCACAGCACCCGGGCCAGGAGCCTGCCGCCCCGGCGCAGGCGCACCCGCAGGGGGTAGGTGGCCCGGTTCATGGGCGGCCAGCACCGAGCGCTCAGGCGGAGGTCCGCCTCCTGGCCCGGGTAGAGGCTCAAGCGGCGGCCGGGCCAGATGCCCTGGCCCACCTCGATCTCCGCCAGGTCCTCGCCCAGGTTGGCCAGCACCAGGCCCAGCTCGCCCAGCCCTTTTTGCGCCACCAGCACCCGGTGCCCCAGGGAACCGCCCTGCACCAGGATGGTGCCCTCGTCCCGGGAGTAGTCGCTGTGGTCGGTGTAGACCACCGCGTAACCCCGCCGCTCGCCCACCGGCGGCTTCCAGAGGGCCAAGGGCTGGCGCACGGCCAGGGGCGGCCGGGCGGCGTAGATGTCCACCCGGGGGCTGACCCAGCGGGGGAAACCGGTGCGGCCCCCGGCCGGCGCCGCGCCCCAGCCGGCCTTGAGGTCGAAGCGCTTGAGGAGCTGCAAGCGCCGGGGCAGCTCCGCCGCCTGGGGCAAGGGCCGGGGCGGGGCCCAGTCCTGCCAGGGGTCGGCCTGGTCCTCCCGGCTCAGGGAGGAAACGGCCACGAAATCGCGGCCCGGCTCCAGCTTGGCCAGGTCCAGGTCCCGGCCCAGGGTGCGGGTGGCCAGGAACACGTTCAGGGGCGTGCGCGGCCCCACCATCAGCCGGGCCCGGGGCGGGAGGTTGGCCTCCACCCAGAAGCGGGCCGAGGACAAGGTGTCCTGCTGCCAGAACAGGTAATCCGCGCCCAGGGAGCGCCAGAAGGGCCACAGGCACAGGAGCACGCCCAACAGGCTCACCCCGGCCACGGCCCAGCGATAGGCGGGCAGCCGGCGGCAGAGCCACACCAGGGGCCAGGCCGCCAGCAGGGCCAGGGCCGGCAGCCAGACCGCGGCCAAGCCTTCCAGGGAGCCCCGCAGCACGGTGACGCCGGCCAGGAAATAGAGCAGCGGCACCGCGGCCAGGAGCAGGCGGCCCCAGCGGCGGTAGTAGATCACCAGGCCCAGGCCCAGGGCCCACAAGAGGAGCAGCTCCACCCCCACCCTGCTCACCACCACCCGGAGGGAGTCTCCCAGGCGGGCGGCCACGAAACCCAGCCAGGCCCCGCCCGGCCCGGGCGGCAGGCTGAGGGAGGAGCGCAAGAGGTCCGCGGTCTGGTCCGAGCGCAGCACAAAGCCGGGATAGCCCAACACCAGGCCCAGGGCCAGGCCCAGCACAAAGGCGGCGGGCCAGATGAGGTAGATGCGGTTCCGCTTGGGCCGGGCCTGGCGGGCGCCCTGCACATAGGCCGCGGCCATGAACAGGAGGGCCAGCACCCCGCTGGCCCGGGTGGTGATGGTGATGCCCAGCACCAGCCCGGCCACGGCCATGACCCGGGAGCGGGGGTATTCCAGCATGAGCCAGGCCGCCCACAAGCAGGCCAGGAGCATGAAGCCCAGGGGTACGTCCAGGGAAAGGTAGTGGCCGTGGGTGACCAGCAGGGGGCTCACCGCCACCAGGCCGGCGGCCACCAGACCGGTGGCCACGCTGTCAAAGAAGCGGCGGCCCACCAGGTAGGTGAGGAAGACCTGGGCGCTGCCCAGAAGCGCCACCGTGAGACGGCCGGCCAGGCGGGCCGAGACCTCCACCTCCAAAAGGGTCCGGGCCTGGCCCAGGAGCACCTCTCCCCAACCCACCAGCAGGTGCAGGGCGCCGTGCACCAGGGCGGCCAGGCTGAAAAAGGCCTGGGTCCAGATGCCCGGGTAGGTGGGGCTCTCCAGGGAGAGCCGCTCAATGACCTGCCAGGTCCACTCGCCCGGGTGCAGCACCCCGGCCTCGGCCGGTCCCCAGGAGAGCCCCCACAGGCGGAGGCCCAGGGCCAACAGGGCGATGAGCCACAGGATCACGCGGCGGGGAAGTATGTGGGCGATGATGTGCAAGACCCCTCCCACGGGCGCCGGGAAACAGCGGGCCGCCCAGCTTAAGCTACGGGGCGGCCCGGTGCGGTGTCAAGCGCGGGTGTGGGATCAAAACTGGCTTTCCAGGGCACCATAGGAGCAGGCCGGTATGCAGGCCTCGCAGATGATGCACTTGGTGTGGTCAAAGGAAAGCTCCCGGGTCTTCTTGTCCACCGAAAGGGCGCCGGTGGGGCACAAGGGCACGCAGGCCGTGCAGGACACGCAATGCTCGGGCAGGTGGCGCATCTCCTGCACCAGGGCGTCCACCTGGATGCCGGCATCCTCCAGGTAGTCAAAGGCCTTGTCCAGGTTGTCCTTCTTGCCCTTGAGCTCCACCACCATGCGGCCCCGGTCCCGGGGGCGCACCGTGGCGCGCAGGATGTTCACCTGGAGGTCGTAGTCCTTGATGAGTATGTAGGTTATGGGCTCCTCCACCAGGCTGGGAGGAAAGCTGAAGATCACTTTTTTCTTGGCCACGATAAAGTCCCCTGTAGGTTGCAGCCCCCGGGGGGGCTTGAATTGGCTGTACCTACTCCTCCCAGGCCAGCTTGGCGCCGGGCAGGGCCGCCACCGCCTGGGTGAGGAGGAATTCGCCCTCGGCAATGAGCCGCTTGAGTTCCAGGGCCACTTCCCGACCGCGGGAGCGGGAAGCCATGCTGCCGGTCGGCACCTTCTTGCCGTCCACCTCGATCTTGCCGCTCATGAGCTGGGCCATGCTGACCCGGCCCAGTATCTTGGTGCGTCCCAAGGGGTAGTTCTCCGAGTACTCCACGATGGGGTAGGTGATTTCCTCGTCGGAGAGCGCGGCCTGGGCCATGGCCTTTTCGTCCACGATGGGGATGGGGATGCCCACCCCCAGGGCCAGGGTGGAGGTGTAGCCGGTGACCGAGGCGGCGCGCACAAAACGGGTGCTCATGCCCCGCAGCTCGCCGATCAGGGCCAGGGTGGCCGAAGGGGCCTGGGGCAGACCGTTCTCGTCGCGCTGGGGCTGGGCCACATGCTGGGTGCCGTGCAGGGCCACATAGCCTTGGGCTCCGCCCATCAAGACCCGGGTGCCGATGCCGATGGTGCGAAGCTCCGGGTCCTTGAGCAGGGGGCTCAGGGCGCCGGTGGTGGAGTAGTTGGCATTGCCCAGGCGCGGCTTCAGCACCCCCATGTAGGTATAGATGGTGCGGTTGGACAGGTTCACCGCCACGTTGTAGAGCTGGTAGCAGTTGCGGGGGTTGAACATCACCGCGTCGTTGAAGTCCTCCAGCCCGACCTCGATGGTGTACTCCTTGCGGGGGTAGCAGTCGGTGCCATAGGCCTTGGCCTCCAGGCGCACCTTCTTGCCCGCCACCAGGTCCTCGATCACGTGGGCCCCGCCGTACTTGAACAGGCCCGGGTAGACCGCGTTGCGCGGGTCGTCGTCGGGCAGGGCGTTGGCGCCGATCACGATGTCGGCCGCCGCCCAGCCGGCATAGGCGGGCACCCCGTTCAGGGTCACCCGGCCGCCGCCCAGCTTGATCTTGGGGGTGGACTGCTTGAGGTTGAAATAGGCGCCCGAGGAGCACATGGGCCCAAAGGTGCCGGTGGTCACCACGTCCACCATCTTGGCCGCCTTCTTGACCCCTTTTTCCTTGACCAGCGCCACCACCTCCTCGGCAGTGGCCACCACTACCTTGCCCGCCTTGATCTTCTTGTTGATCTCTTCTATGGTCCGCAGCACCGGCGAAACCCCCTATATCAGGTTGTATTGACAGATACCAGCCTTGTCAGGCCGCTCCCGGGCCGGCCAGCCCCGGCCCCGGGCAGTTTCAGGACCAGTCTGGAAAAGCCCCTAGACCGCGGCGCTCACCGCGCCGGGCCGGCAGATGCGGTCCTTTTCCTTCTGCTTCTCCACCATGTCGGCCAGGCTCATGTTGGAGAGGAACTTCACCAGCATCTCCCCCATCTCGCCCCAGACCAGATGCACGGTGCAGCCGCCCACCCGGTCACAGAACTGGGGGTCCTGCACGCACTCCACCGGGGCCAGGGGGCCTTCCAGGCTGCGCACGATGTCATACAGGGAAACGGTTTCCGGGTCGCGGGCCAGCAGATAGCCGCCGCGGGCGCCCCGCACGCTCTTGACCAAGCCGGCGCTTTTCAAGGGAATGAGAAGCTGTTCCAGATACTTGGCTGAAATCTCCTGGCGGCTGGCCAGGTCCCGGAGGGGCACAGGGCCCTTGCCTGAGTTCATGGCCAGTTCCAGCATGGCCCGCACGCCGTAACGTCCTCGAGTTGAAAGCTTCATTTAGCCACCATCCGTGTGTCGTATGGATTGGGTTATCCAGGCCGAGCCAACTACCCGGCGGCCCAGGTAAAAGACCGCCAACTGACCCGGCGCCACTGCTTGCTGGGGCTGGTGAAACTCCACCAGCACCCTTTTCCCCTCCCCAGGACCAAAGGCCGCGCCTCCCATCGCGCCCCCTGTTGCGCCTACCGTCGCGCCTCCTGTCTCGTCTCCTGTCGCGCCTCCCGTCGCGCCCCCCGTCGCGCCCCCCGTCGCCCCCCCCGTCGCTGCGTCCTCGCGGGCGATCGGCCGCACCCGGCAGCCAACCCCGGGATGGGTGTAGCGCAGGCGCACGCGGAGGTCTGTGTCCGGGGTCACCTCCTGGTGCCAAAGGGCCCCTTCGGCCACCAGCCCGCGGGACCACAGGTCCTCGGCCGTCCCCACCACCACCCGGGCGCTTTCGCCGTCCAGGGCCAGCACGTAGTGGGGAGTGCCCAAGGCCACCCCCAGGCCGCGGCGCTGGCCGATGGTGAAGCGGTGCACGCCCTGGTGACGGGCCAGCACCCGCCCCCCCTTGTCCACCACCTCCCCCGGCCGCACGGCGCCGGCCTGGAGCATGAGTTCGTCCCAGCCGCCGGGCGGCAGGAAGCAGGCGTCCTGGCTCTCCGGCCGGGCCGCCGCGCTGAGCCCGGCCCGGGCCGCGGCCGCACGCACCTGGGCCTTGGTCATGCCGCCCAGGGGAAAGCGCAGGTTGGCCAGCATCCCGGGCCGCAGCCGGGCCAGGAAATAGGCCTGGCTCTTGGCGCGGTCAACGCCTTCCTCCAGGGCCACGCCGCCGTCGCCCCCCGCGCCGTCGCCCCCCGCGCCCCCGTCGCCCCCCCCCTTTGCCAGGCGGGCATAGTGCCCGGTGGCCAAGAGGGTGCAGCCCATCTCCTGGGCCGCCTGCCAGAGCAGGGGGAACTTCACCCTGGCGTTGCAACGGGCACAGGGGTTGGGGGTGCGCCCGCTGGCATAGGCCGCGATCACGGGCTCCAACACCTGGCAGCGGAACTGGTCCTCGGCCTCCACCACCTGGTGGGGAATGCCCAGCTCCCGGGCCGCGCGCGCCCCGGCCCGCCAGGCCCGGTCCGGACCCTGGCCCAGCCTCAGGGAGAGTCCCACCACCTGGTGGCCCTCCTCGCGGAGCAGCAGGGCCGCCAGGGAGGAGTCCACCCCTCCACTCATGGCCACCGCTACCCTGGCCACAACGCCCTCCTTAATCCCTACGAAACCATATCAGCTCGTAGTGAATAGGAAGATTAGTAATATATAGGCGATTTCCTGGCCTGTCAACCAGGATGCCCCATAAACTAGTGTGGTTTACCAAGATTGAGCCCTGCAGGCAAGCGGCACTTTAACACACTGTAATAAAAAGCTTATTATGAGGAGGGGTGCCGTTCCAGCGCTTGCTCGAATACGTCCAGGGTCTGGCGGGCCGTGCGGTCGAAGCGGAAATGGGGCGCCCGCTGCCGGCCCTTGGCAATCAGCTCCTGGCGCAGGGCCGGGTCGCTGACCACCCGCTTGAGGCCCGCGGCCATGTGGTCCACGTCAAAGGGGTCCACCAACACGGCCGCATCCCCGGCCACCTCTGGCGAACAGCCGCGGTTGGCGGCGATCACCGGGCAGCCGGTGGCGAACGCCTCGCAGACCGGTATGCCGAAACCTTCGTAGATACTGGGGAAAAACAGCACGGCCGCCATGTGGTAGACCCAGGGCAGGTCCAGGTCCTCCACGAAGCCCGGGAAGTGGATATGTTGTGATATCGGATGGTTCTGGGCAAAGGCGATGTCCTGCTCGAACTTCCAGCGTTTGAAGCCCACCACCACCAGCTCTATGTCCTCGCTCTGGCGCACCAGGGCAAAGGCCCGCACCAAGCGCTCAAAGTTCTTGAGAGGGGTGAGCCCGCCCACGAAAAGGACGTAACGCTCTGGAAGCCGGTACTTCCGGCGGATGCGCTCCAGCTCGGCCGGGGGCGGGGGCGGCGCGAAAAAGTGCTCGCCCGCGGCCTCGTGCACGGTGACCATCTTTGCCGGGTCGGCGCCGATGTACTGCACGATGTCCTTTGCGGCCTGGTGGGTGGGGGCCAGGATGAAGCGGGCCGCCCGGCAGTAGAGGGGGATGAAGGTCTTGAAGTACTGGCGGTCCAGCCAGGGGAACAGCTCGGGGTGCACGAACTGCTCGGGCCTGAGGACCAGGATGCAGGGTTGGTCGGCCTTCACCGGGATGGAGAGCTTGGGGTTGAAGATGATATCCAGGCCCAGGCGGCGGGCGGCCCGGGGCACGGCCCACTGGTCCCAGAGGAACTTGCCCTTGGCCGCGAGCAGGTGTTCGCGCACGCAGTCCTGGCCGGCGTACCGGCCCAGGTGATCGGGGTCGCTGTAGAAAAGGTGGTACTCGTGCTGGGGGGCGACCCGGAAGAAGCCTTGGAGCAGGTTCTGGGAGTAGGTGACGATGCCGCCGGCCTCGCCGATGTGGCGCAGCATGATGCCGATGCGCATGGCCGCTCTCCCCTTCCGGCCTCCCAAGGCCCGTCTATCGGTGCCGGCGCAAGGCCCGCGCCATTTCGCGCTCCTGGTCCCGCTTCTTCATGGCCTGGCGCTTGTCATAGCGCTTCTTGCCCTTGGCCAGGGCCAGCTCCACCTTGGCCTTGCCCCGCTTGAAGTAGATGGCCAGGGGTATGAGGCTCCAGCCCTGCTCCTGCACCTTGCCGGTCAGTTTCTTCAGCTCCCGCTTGTGGAGCAGGAGCTTGCGGGGCCGCTCGGGCTCGTGGTTGTCGTAATGGGCATAGGGATAGGGGCTGATGTGGCAGGAAACGAGCCAGGCCTCGCCGTCCTTGAGCTTGGCATAGGAGTCGGTGAGGTTGGCCTTGCCCATGCGCAGGGACTTGACCTCGGTGCCCTTCAGCACCAGGCCGGCCTCGAAGCGCTCGCCCAGGTCATAGTTGAAGCGGGCCTTCTTGTTCCTGGCCACCAGCTTGACGCCTTCGCCCGCCATGGGGCCCCTACCCTTCCAGGCCGGTCCACACCAGGTTTTCGAACAGCCCGGGGTACAGCCGCTTCAGTTGGCGGGACATGAAGGCCGCCACCTCGGCCGCGGTGGGAAAGGTGAGCGCCTCCTGGGCCAACTCCCGCCAGGTGGCGCGGTCGGTGAGGCGGACCACCCGCTTCACCTGGGGAACCGCCAGGGCGTTCATGGAGAGCTGATCCAGGCCCAGGCCCAGGAGCAGGGGCACCACCCGGTGGTCGCCGGCCACCTGGCCGCACATGGCCACGGGGATGCCCGCGTGGTGGCCGGCCTCCACCACCTGGTGCACCATCCTGAGCACCGCCGGGTGCAGGGGCTGGTAGAGGTGGGCCACGTGCTCGTTCACCCGGTCGATGGCCAGGGAGTACTGGATCAAGTCGTTGGTGCCGATGGAAAAGAAGTCCACCCGCTGGGCCAGGAGGTCGGCCACCGCCACGGCCGAGGGCACCTCGATCATGATGCCCACCTCCAGGTCATGGTCATAGGGCACGCCCTCGGCGTCCAGCTCGGCGCGCACCTCGTCCAGCACCGCGCGGGCCTCCATGAGTTCCCCCACCCCGGAGACCAGGGGAAAGAGCACCCGCACCTTGCCAAAGGCCGAGGCCCGCAGGATGGCCCGGAGCTGGTCCTTGAACAGGTGGCGTTCCTTGAGGCAGTAGCGGATGGCCCGCAGGCCCAGGGCCGGGTTTATCTCCGGGGCCAGCTCTATGGAGCTGGCGAACTTGTCGCCGCCGATGTCCAGGGTGCGGATGTTCACCGGCCGGCCTTCCAGGCGCTCGGCCACGGTCTTGAAGTTCTGGAACAGCTCCTCGTCGGTGGGCAGGGTCTTCTGGGTGATGTAGAAGAACTCGGTGCGGTACAGGCCGATGCCCTCGGCCCCGTAATTGAGCACCGCGCTCACCTCCTCGGCCAGCTCGATGTTGGCCTCCACCTGCACCTGGTGGCCGTCGGTGGTTTCGGCGGGCAGGTGGGCCTGGGCCAGTATCTCCTGGGCGTAGAGTTCGTAGGCCTCCTGCTTCTCGCGGTAGGTGTGGAGGGTCTCTTCCTCGGGGTTTATGATCACCACCCCGGAGGAGCCGTCCACGATTATGAAATCGCCGCTTCGCACCTCCCGGCTGATGCGCTCCAGGCCCACCACGGCGGGTATGGCCTTGGCCTGGGCCATGATGGCGGTGTGGCTGGTGGGGCCGCCCATGTCGGTGACAAAGCCCATTACCCAGTCCAGGTCCATCTGGCTGGTGTCGGCCGGGGAGAGGTCGTGGGCCACCACCACGGCCTTCTCGCGCATGGAGGAAAGCTCGCTGGCCTCCTGGCCGGAGAGGTGGCGGAGGAGCTGGTCGATCACGTACTCCACGTCACCGAAGCGGGAGCGGATGTACTCGTCCTTTATCTTGCGAAAGGCGCCCTGGGCCTCGGCCATGGCCTGGCTCAGGGCCCACTCGGCGTTGATCCCCTGCTCGCGGATCAAGTCCACGGTGCGCTGGGTGATGAGCTTGTCCTTGAGGATCATGAGGTGGGCCTCGATGATGTAGGAGTAGTCCTTCATCTCGGGGTCCCAATCGTCGCGGGCGGCGATCAGGTAGTCCTGGGTGGCCCGCACCGCGGCGTTGAAACGGGCCACCTCCCGCTCGATGTCGGCCGGGTCGTCCAGGCGGTGGTAGGAGAACTGCACGGGCCGCCGGGCCAGGGGCATGGCCCGGCCTATGGCGATTCCCGGGGAAGCGCCCACTCCCTCGAAGATCTTTTCCTGGCCCGCGCTCACTAGTCTTCTCCGAATCCTTCCGCGAACAGCCCCTCCAGGGCGGCCAGGGCCTCTTCGGCCTGGGCGCCCCGCGCCCGGGCCACCAGCCGGCTGCCCGCGGGCGCATCAAGGGTGAGGATGGAAAGCACGCTGTCGCCATCGGCCTCCAGGCCGTCCTTGCTCAGCGTGACCTCGCAGTCGTATTGCTTAAGGGTCTCGGCGATACGTGCCGCCACCCGCGCGTGCAGGCCCAGCCCGTTTTTCACCGCCAGCTCTTTTTCGATCACTTTGCCAGACTCACTCATCTTTGTAATGCGCTGGGCGCTCCGGCCGGCCGGCTCTTCCTTCAGCACCAACAGCCGGCGGTAGACCTGCTCCCGGGGCTGGCCGGTGGCCGCGGCCACTCTCTTGGCCAGGCGGCTGGGGCTCTCGGCCCCCTGGCGCAGTCCCTGGCGGAGAAGTTCGTCCATGTCCGGCAGATGGCGGGCGACCGGTTCGCCGCCAGCCACCAGCAGGGTTATCTCCCCCTTCACCCCCTGGGTTTTTACCGTCCCGGCCAGTTCCTCGCAAGTGGTGTGCACCACCTCTTCGTTCACCTTGCTCAGCTCGCGGGCCAGCACCACCTTGCGCTCGCCCATGAGTTCGGCCAGGTCCCGGGCGGTGTCGGCCAGGCGGTGGGGGCCCTCGAAAAAGGCAAAGGGCCAGCCCGTATCCCGCGCCCGTTCCAGCAGCCGCCGCCGGGCACCGGGCTTGGCCGGCAAAAAGCCCAGGAACACAAAGGGCGCGCCCGGCCAGCCGGCCACGCTCACCGCCGCGGCCAGGGCGCTGGGCCCGGCCACCGGCGAGATGCGATGGCCGCTCTGGGCGATGGCGGCCACCACCGCGCCGCCGGGGTCGCTGAGGCCCGGGGTGCCGGCATCGGACACCAGGGCCACGTCCAGGCCCTGGTCCAGGGCCTCGCGGATCTTGACCGCGGCCAGCTTGCGGTTGGCCTCGCGGCAGGAGACGAGCCGCTTGCCCCTGAGCCCCAGGTGGCTGAGGAGCTTCTTGGTGCGGGTCAGGCTCTCGGCCGCGATCACCGGCGTATCCTTCAGCACCTGGGCCGCGCGGGGGCTCAGGTCCTGGAGGTTGCCTATGGGCGTGGCCACCACGAACAGCGTAGCCATGGCTTCAGTCCCCCGGCCGAAAGGCGTCCACCAGGTGGCGCACCCGGGGTTCCCCGCCACGCCCCCCGCCACGCCCCCCGCCGCGCCCCCCGCCTCGCCCCCCGTCCAGGTCCACGGCCACCACGTCGAAGCGGCACACCGGCGGGTTCTCACCCAACTCGGCCAGAAAGGCGCTGGCCGCGGAGACCAGGCGCTGGCGCTTGCGGCGGTCCACTGCCTCCTCGGGCCTGCCCCGCAGGGCACAGGAACGGGCCTTGACCTCCACGAACACCAGCACCTCGCCGTCCCAGGCCACCAGGTCCAGCTCGCCGCCGGCAGTGCGCAGGTTGGCGCCGATGACCCTCAGGCCCTTGGCCTCCAGGTGGCGACGGGCCAGGGCCTCGGCGGCGCGGCCCAGGGCGGCCGAGGTGGGCCCCTCAGCCATCGCCGAAATCCAGCTCCGCCTGGGCCACCGGCCGGTAGGAGCGGCGGTGGATGGGGCAAGGCCCCAGCCGGGCCAGGGCCCGGCGGTGCTCGGCAGTGGCGTAACCCTTGTTGGAGGCGAAATTGTAAGCAGGATAGCTCTCATGCCAGCGCTCCATGACCCGGTCCCGCCACACCTTGGCCAGGATGCTGGCCGCAGACACGCAACGCAGGCTGGCGTCGCCGCCCACCACTGCCTGCTGGGGGGTATCCAGCTCCAGGGGAAAGCGGCCGTCCACCAGAAGGTAGTCCGGCTCCAGGCCCAGGCCCTCCACCGCCCGGCGCATGGCCAAGAGGCTGGCGCGGTGGATGTTCAACCGGTCTATCTCTGGAGGCTCGCACACGCCCACCGCCCAGGCGGTGGCGGTGGCGCGGATGGCCGCGTCCAACTCGGTACGGAGTCCGGCGGAGAGCGCCTTGGAGTCGGCCACGCCGGGGTCCTGCCAGTCGCGGGGCAGGACCACCGCCGCGGCCACCACCGGCCCGGCCAAGGGCCCCCGCCCCACCTCGTCCACCCCGGCCACCAGGCGGTATCCCTGTTCCCACAAGCTTTTCTCCAAGCGGGAGAAACGGGACTGCCGTGGCCGGGGGGTCCGGGAGGCGCGGGGCCGGGCCATGGCCTAGACCCGCCGCTTCTCCTTGATGCGGGCGGCCTTGCCCCTGAGGGCCCGCAGGTAGTAGATGCGGCTGCGGCGCACGCGGCCCTCACTCACCAGTTCGATGCGGTCGATGATGGGCGAGTGCAGGGGGAAGATGCGCTCCACGCCCACGCCATAGGAAACCTTGCGCACCGTGAAGGTGGCGCCCAGGCCCGAGCCGCGGCGGCGCAGCACGTGGCCCTGGAATACCTGGATGCGCTCCTTGTCACCCTCTTTGATGCGGACATGCACCTTCACCATATCGCCCGCGCGGAACGAGGGGACATCCACCCTCATCTGCTCCCGCGCCAGCATCTTCATGGCATCCATTGGTTGCCTCCTTGCTCTTTTATCGGGGCCGGCCAAGAGCGCCGCGCCCCCTTGCTCCCGTCGAGGGAGTGAGTGTATCAAAAAAACTCGCCTTTCGCCGCAAGGCGGTGTGTTTTTTATTGCCCGCCCTGCTCCTCTTGCTCTATCTCGGCCAAAAGCTCCACGTCCTGCGGGCTCAGCTCCGCGGCCCGCACCAACTCGGGCCTGCGGCGCCGGGTGCGCCGCAGGCTTTCCTTGCGGCGCCAGCGGGCAATGGCCGCGTGGTTGCCCGAGAGAAGCACCTCCGGCACGGCCAGCCCCCTGAACTCGGGCGGCCGGGTGTAATGGGGATGCTCCAGGAGCCCGTCCATGAAGCTGTCCGTCTGGGCCGAGCACTCCCCGCCCAACACGCCGGGTATGAGCCGGCTCACCGCATCCACCACCGCCAGGGCGGCCAGCTCACCGCCCGAGAGCACGAAGTCGCCCAGGCTGAGTTCCTGGTCCACCTTCAAGAGCCGCACCCGCTCGTCTATGCCCTCGTAGCGGCCGCAGACCAGGATGAGCCTCTTTTCCCGCGCCAGCTCCCGGGCCACCTGCTGATCAAAGGTGCGGCCCTGGGGACTCATGAGGATGACCGGGCCGGGCGGCTCGGGCGGCAGGCTCTCGATGGCCTCCACCACCGGTCCCGGCATCATCACCATGCCGTCGCCCCCGCCATAGGGCGCGTCGTCCACGGTGCGGTGGCGGTCATGGGCAAAGTCGCGCACGTTGGTCAGCCGCACCTGGATCAGCCCCGCCTTCTGGGCCCGGCCCAGGATGGAGGCCTGGGCATAGGCCTGGCAGACCTCGGGCAGAAGCGTGAGTATGTCAAAGATCACGGCCGGCATCTGCTCTCACCCGCGCCTCCGCACCTGGCCGGCCCCCTGACCGCCCCCCTGGCCGCCCCCTGGCTGGCCCTCCTGGCCGCCCCCCGTTCCTTGGCCGGCCCCGTCTCGCCTACCCGTCGCCCCTTTCAGTCCTCGGGCCAGCCCTGGGCTTCCAGCAGGCCTTCGGGCGGCTCCACCACCAGGCGGCGGGCGGCGAGGTCCATTTCCAGGACCACGCCCTCTATCACCGGCAGGATGGCCTCGCGGCCGCCTGGTCCCTTGACCAGCCAAAGCTCGTGGGCGCCAAAGTCCAGCACCGCCTCCAGCCTGCCCAGCTTGCGGCCGGAGGCGGTTTCCACCTCCGCGCCCTTCAACTCGAACCAGTAGTACTCGTCCTCGCCCAAGGGGGGCAGGGCCTGCCGGTCCAGGTAGACCCACTGGCCGGCCAGGGCCTGGGCCGCTTCGCGGTTTTCCAGTTCCTTGAGCCTGAAAAGCAGCCGGCCGGAATGGGGGCGCTGGCCTTGCAGGGTGTAGGCGCGGGCGCTTTCCGGGTTGGGGCCGATATACACGGTCCCGGCCCGCAGGAACACCCCCGGGTCCTCTGCGTGGGAGAAGACCTTGAGTTCGCCCGCCACCCCGAAGGCCCCGGCCGCCCGACCCATGAGGACGAGCTGCGGCCGGCTCATGGCTACTCGATGATCTCCAGGACCGATCGCTTCCGGATCTTGGTGGAGGCGGCGCTCAGGATGGTGCGCATGGCCCGGGCCGTGCGGCCCTGTTTGCCAATCACCTTCCCCAGGTCCTCCTTGGCCACCTTGAGTTCGATGACAGAGGTCTGTTCGCCCTCGATCTCGTTGACCTCAACCTGATCGGGATTGTCCACCAGCGCCTGAGCTATGTACTTGATCAACTCCTTCATTCGGCACCTCCACCAGAGTAGTTAATCGGTGGCGCGAATTCCGGACATCCGCGAGCGCTTATTCTCCTGCGGCTGCGGCCGGCTGCTGGCCGCCAGGCAGCAGGCCACGCGCCTTCAGCAGGGCGGCCACGGTGTCGGTGGGCTTAGCGCCCTGGTCGAGCCACTTCTTGAGAAGCTCGGGCTTGACCTTCACCTCGGCCGGTTCCTGATGAGGATCATAGGTGCCCAGAATCTCCAGAAACTTTCCATCGCGGGGGGACTGGGAATCCGCGGCGACGATACGGTAAAAGGGCTTTTTCTTGGCCCCTATACGGGTAAGACGAATCTTCACTGCCATGGCTACTCGTTCTCGCTCTTTTTATCCGATTACCGGTTTCTACATGGGCAGGAAATGGCCCAGGCCCTTCCTGCCTCCCATGCGACTCATGCTCTTCATCATTTTCTGAGCCTGCGCAAAGTTCTTGAGCAGGCGGTTCACCTCTGCCACCGTGGTACCGCTGCCGGCAGCGATACGCTTTTTGCGCGAAGCGTTTATTATCTTATAATTGCTCCGCTCGCCAGGGGTCATGGAGTTTATTATGGCCTCGGTCCGCTTGAGTTCCCTCTCGTCAGGGGCCATGTTCTTGAGCCCCTTGAGCTTGCCGCCCACCCCGGGCAGCATGGAGAGCAGCGACTCCAGGGACCCCATCTTCTTGAGCTGCTGGAGCTGGTCCCGGAAGTCCTCCAGGGTGAAGGCCTGCTTGGCCATCTTGCGGGCCAAGTCCTTGGCCTTTTTCTCGTCATAGGCCTCCTGGGCCTTTTCCACCAGGCTCAGCACGTCGCCCATGCCCAGGATGCGGCCGGCCAGGCGGTCGGGGTGGAAGGTTTCCAGGGCGTCCAGCTTCTCGCCCACGCCCACCAGCTTGATGGGGATGTCCACCACCGCCTTGATGGAAAGCGCGGCCCCGCCCCGGGCGTCACCCTCCACCTTGGTGAGCACCACCCCGGTGAGCCCCAGGCGCTGGTGGAAGGTGGAGGCCACGTTGACCGCGTCCTGGCCGGTCATGGCGTCGGCCACCAGGAGCACCTCCACCGGCTTCAGCTTGTCCTTGATGGCCGCCAGCTCGGCCATGAGCGGCTCGTCCACGTGCAGGCGGCCGGCGGTGTCCAGGATGATGACGTCCGCGTTCTCCCGGGAGGCGCCGGCCAGGGAGGCCACGCACACCTCCACCGGGTTGGACCCGGGGTCGGAATCCCACACCGGCACCTGGATCTGCTCGCCCAGGCGCTTGAGCTGCTCCACCGCGGCCGGGCGCTGCAGGTCGGCCGGCACCAGGTAGGGCCGCCGGCCCCGCTTCCTCAGCTCCAGGGCCAGCTTGGCGCTGGTGGTGGTCTTGCCCGAGCCCTGCAGGCCCACCATCATATACACCAGGGGGGGCCGGCCCACCAGGTTGAGGGGCTCGGCCTGGCCGCCCATGAGTTCGGCCAGCTCCTGGCTGACGATCTTGATGACCTGCTGGGCCGGGGTGAGGCTCTGCATCACCTCCTGGCCCACCGCCCGCTCCTTGACGCGCGCGATGAACTGCTTGGCCACCTTGTAGTTGACGTCCGCCTCCAAAAGGGCGAGACGGACCTCACGCAGAGCGTCGGCAATATTCTTCTCGGATAGCTTGCCGTGCCCTTTGAGGCGCTTGAAGGTCTGAGCCAGACGGTCGCTGAGGTTGTCGAACATCAGTTCACAATCGCTACAAATAAGAGCAGACAAAACCGCTTGCGGGTTAAGGGTCCGCCTTCTCCCGCAAAATTGTGGGATTATATTGGATGGTCCCCTCCCCGTCAACCAATGGCCGGCAATATCTTTGTGCCGGGATATAAAGACCTTAATAGAAAATATAGCAAACCAGGGCCTCGGGCCACAATTCCTAGTTGCGCCCTTAGCAAAAAAACTTGCCCAAGGGGAGCCGGGCGCTGCCCGCCAGGATGCCCTGGCAAGCCCGCATTGGCCGGGACTTTGCGGAAAAGTCCCTGGCGGCAGGCCTTCCTGGCGATCCCTCCCCCGATCCCGGCCGGCGGCCGGCAGGGCGGCTTGACTATTACCCCACCTCCCCTTACTTTTTCTCTAACGCTTCCGCCAACCCCAAGGAGAAAAAAGTGGCCGTCAAGCTGGATGAAAGCCTCGACTTCGAGCAGGGACCTATCCGTCCGCCTTCAGAAGCACGCAGCCTGCTGCTGCGTTTTACGCGCAATTGCCCCTGGAACAAGTGCAAGTTCTGCCCGGTGTACAAGCGCCGCACCTTCAGCAAGCGCAAGCTGGAAGAGATAAAGGCCGATATCGACGCGGCCGCGGCCATGCGCGAGCAGATCATCGCCCTGTCCTGGGAGATGGGCGAGGGCGGCGCGGTGAGCCACGCGGTGGTGAGCCGGGTGTTCAGCAACCCGCGCCTGTCCGACGCCTTCCGCAACGTGGCCGCCTGGCTCTACTACGGCACCGGCGCGGTGTTCATCCAGGACGCCAACAACCTGGTGATGAAGCCCGAATCCCTGGCCGAGGCCCTGCGCTATCTGCGCCAGAAGCTGCCCGAGGTGGAGCGGGTCACCACCTATGCCCGCTCCTCCACCGCGGCCCAGCGCACGGTGGAAGAGCTGAAGATGATAAAGGAGGCCGGCCTGGACCGGGTGCACATCGGCCTGGAAACCGGGTACGACCCCTTGCTCAAGTTCATGAAAAAAGGCGTGACCGCAGAAAAGCAGATCAAGGGCGGCCGCAACATCAAGGCCGCTGGCCTGGAGCTGAGTGAGTACGTGATGCCCGGGCTGGGCGGGCGCAAGTGGTGGCGCGAGCACGCCACCGCCACCGCCCAGGTGCTCAACCAGATCGACCCGGACTTCATCCGCCTGCGCACCCTGCGGGTGCCGGACCGGGTGGAGCTGTGGCAGGACGTGCAGGACGGCGAGTTCGAGAAGCAAAGCGACGACGAGGTGGTGCGGGAGATCCGGTTGTTCATAGAAAGCCTGGAAGGCATCCACTCCTACGTGGCCTCGGACCACATCATGAACCTCATAGAGACGGTGGAGGGCCGGCTGCCCGACGACAAGGAGCGCATGCTGGCGGTCCTGGACCATTACTTGGACCTGGCCGACCGCGACCGGCTGATGTACCGCCTGTGCCGCCGCATGGGCCGCTGCCGCGACCCCCGGGACCTGAACCACCCCGGCGTGCGCGAGCAGCTCGATTCGGCCCTGAAGCGGCTGGAGAGCCAGGGCGACCCCGAGGCGATCCTGAACGAAATGGCGGACAGCATGGTCTGAGGATGGAATCTATTCCATAATAGACCAATTCATTCCGTTTTGGCATATGGCCCCGCGGCCGGGAGGCTGCGGGGCCTTTGTCTTATCATGCTTTAATCACGGCATAATCCGCGATCCAATCAACCTGGCACAAGGGTTGCTCCACCCAGGGGCGTGCTGGAGAGCGCCACAATCAACGAATCAAAGGAGCGACCGACATGAAAGCCAAGAAGATACTCAGCCTTTGCCTGGCCCTGACCATGGCCCTGGCCGCGGTACCGGCCCTGGCCGCCATGGACCAGCCGATCATGGATGAATGGAACTGCCCGGTGGACCAGAGCGGCGCCAAGGGCGTACTGCCCCAGCAGCAGGCCCAGTTGAAGGGGGCCGTGGCTCCGGGGCGCGGCAGCGACTTTGCCGGCAACTTCGGCAACAGCCCGGCCTGGAACCGCACGGTCCAGGGTCCTGGCTGTGGCGGCAACTTTGAAGACAACTTCGAGCGGGCCAGCGACTGGAAGTAACCCGCCCCCAGCCCAGCGCGGCCGGGCCTGGCGCCTGCCCCGGTCCAGCCGCGCGTCCCAAGATACCGGCGCGGGGCCCCAGGGCCCACAGGCAAGCGATCCCTCCGGCCGGGAAGGTGGGGCCCGGCAACCCCCAACCGCCCGGGCCCCGCGCCGCCACTGCCCCCCACCTGCCCCCCCGTCGCCCCCCGTCGCCCACCCCGGGCCGACCAAAAACCAGGGCCGGGCTTTTTCAGCCCGGCCCCAGCAGCACTCGTGATCGTTTGACCGGCTACCTTCCTCTTGCCCAGAAACGTAACCCTTGCTTTATCTAACCCGAGTGCTGGAAGGCATTATAGCACGGATAGCTACATAGTAGCTACCAAAAATTCAGCCCCCCAAGGCGCCCTGAAAACAGGCCGGGCCTGCCTTTCGCGCTTCCTTTACCCTATCTATTAACAGTCGACGGGACCCCAGGATTCTGGCATTCTAGGTCAGGTTGTTCAGGGGAACGATATCTGCCTGCGATGAGTAGCCATGATGCCATCGTAATCGGCGCCGGCCCAGCCGGGGCCGCCGCGGCCCTGGAGCTGGCCTCGCAAGGGGCCAGGGTGCTGGTGGTCGCCAAGCGGGAGGGCCGCCGCAAGCCCTGCGGGGGGTGCATCTCCAAGCGGTTCCTGCCCTTGCTGGAGGAGTACGCCCCTGGCGGCCGCTTCGGGGAACACCAGGTGCGCTCCGTGGCCCTGGCCAGTCCGGGCGAGCCCACCCTGCGCGCCAGCCATCCCAGGGGAGTGGCCCTGCTGGTGGAGCGATCCGGCCTGGACCGGTGTTTCCGGCGGCAGATCCAGGCAAGGGACATCCCCCTGATCCAAGACAAGGTACTTGGCATCCGCCGGCAGGGCGCAGGCTACCAGGTTCGCACCAGCCAAGGGGCCTTTGCCGCAGACTGGCTGATCGGGGCCGACGGGGCCTTCAGCCTGGTGGGCAGGCACACGGGCCTTGGCCGGACGGGCCATGGATACCTGGCCCTGGCCGAGGAAAGGCCGGCCGCGGAACACGCCGGCCGCTTTCCCCCCGAGTCCGCGCTCCTGGAGATCGGCGGTTTCCCCGGCGGCTACGGCTGGATATTCCGCCGGGACCACACCCTGAACCTGGGAATCGTCCAGTGGGCCGGCGCCAAGCGCGGGGGCGGTTCCCTGTTGAAACATTATGCCGCCTTCCTGGCCCGCCACGGCCTGGGAGCGCCCGGCGCCTGGCGGGGCTGGACGATCCCCTGCCCGGCCTGGCGGCCGCCCCTGGTGGCCAGGGAGCGGGCCTGCCTGGTGGGCGACGCGGCGGCCGCAGCCGACCCCCTGTTGGGCGAGGGCATCGGCCAGGCGCTCCACAGCGGCCGCCTGGCCGCCCGGGCGGTGTTGGCCGGCGACTTGGCCCAGTACCGCAGCGCCCTGCGGGGACTATGGCAGGAACACCGCCACGGCTGGCTGGTGGCCCGGCTGGTCTATGGCTGGCCCCGGTTCTTCCACGACCTGGCCCGCCGCCGTCCCGGCGCCCTGAAACTGGGCTTTGCGGTGCTGCGCGGCGAGCTTTCCCTGCCCGGCCTGTGGGGCGCGCTGGCGGCCAGGCTCTTGAGCCGCCAGCCAAGCCTTGACCCCGAAGCCGGGGGCTACTATAGTAAACACTTGAACTGACGGCCTTCTTAGGGGAGGAGCCCTTGGCGGCCCACGAGCGGGGAAATTTGTGGTGGCCGGTCATCTTGCTGGCAGTGGCATTGGTATGCGGGTTCACCCTCTACCGCGGCTTTGCCAACTTCAACAAGGTGCAAGCCGAGCTGAGCCAGGTGCGCCAGACCAACCAGCGCCTGGACGCGGAGAACCGCGCCTTGTATAGAAAGGTCCTGCGCCTGCGCGGTGACGCCAGGGCCCAGGAGCGCGCCGCCCGCCAAGACATGGGCTTGGTGCGGCCGGACGAGGTGGTCTACCTGGAGCCGGCAACGGCCTCGGCCGCCGCCCCCGTCGCCGCCCCCGTCGCCCCCCCCGTCGCCCCCGCCCCCCCCGGTAGTTCTGGTGAGGCGGCGTCATCCAACCAAGGCAGGTACTAGCATGGCTGAACGCGAGGCCGAGCTTTTTCTGCTGGAAGCCTGGGTGGCCGACAACCCGGGTTCCCGGCTGTTCCTGAAGCTGGCCCAGGCCTACCGCCAGGCCGGACGCCTGGAGGACGCAGCCGCGGTGCTGGAGCGGGGCCTGGTCATGCACCCGGCCATGGTGGAGGCGCGCCAGCTCCTGGCCGAGTTGCTGCGGGCCATGGGCGATGACGAGGGCGCCTTGAACCAGCTCATGGCCGCGGCGGCCGAGCTTTGCCGCCACGCCCAGGTGTTCGACGGCCTGGCCGAGCTGTGGGAGGCCAAGGGCCAAGGCGACCAGGCCCGCAAGGCCCGCGAAGTGGGCCGGGCCTTGGGCCAGGACCTGGGCCTGCGCCTCCCGCGCCCGGCCGCGGCCACGCCGGCGGGCCTCCCGCCCCAGGAGCCGCCGCCCCCTTCCTCTTTGCCGCCCCAGGCCCGGGCAGCGCTCCTCAAACGGCTGCAAGCCCTGGAGCGGGCGGCGCGGCAAAGGATGAGAGGCTGAAGGCCTGCCCGGGGCACCCGGGACGAATCCCCCGCAACCCATCAACAACAGAGGCATGGAGATGTACAGCACTGCGGAGTTCCGCAAGGGGCTCAAGATAGAGATAGACGGCAAGCCCTTTGTGATCGTGGAGTTTCAGCACGTCAAGCCCGGCAAGGGCGGCGCTTTCGTGCGCACCAAGCTCAAGAACCTGGAGACCGGCCAGGTGCTGGAGCAGACCTTCCGCTCCGGCGCCAAGGTGGAAAAGCCCGACCTGGAGGAAAAGTACATGCAGTACCTCTACCAGGAGGGCGACCAGTACGTGTTCATGGACACCCAGACCTATGACCAGGTGTTCATCGCCTCCGAGTACCTGGGCGAGGCGGTGAACTTCATGTACCCCAACATCGACGTGCAGGTGCTCTATTTCAAGGGCAAGCCCATCGGAGTGGAGTTGCCCACCCACGTGGTGTTGGAGGTGACCCAGACCGAGCCCGGGGTCAAGGGCGACACCGCCACCGGCGCCACCAAGCCCGCCACCCTGGAGACCGGCTACGTGGTGCAGGTGCCGCTCTTCGTGAACCAGGGCGACAAGCTCAAGATAGACACCCGCACCGGGGAGTATTTGGAACGTGCCTGAAAGCTTCCTCCCCCGTTTCATGGCCACTGGCATCGGCTCCCTGCCCCACCGCGACCCGGCGGCGGCAGTGGCCGCGGTGCTGGAGCGGCTGCCCGAGATGCCCTACTGGCCCCAGCTCCCCAACCTGGGCCCCCAGGAGGACATGAACCTGCAATACGCCCCGGCCCTCAGGCCCCTGGTGACGCCCGCCCTGGCCGACCGCAGCATCCAGGCCTTTGCCGGCCTGAGCCGGGAAGAAGCCCTGGCCGGCTTTTTCGAGCGGCTCATGGGCGGGGAGCTGGAATCCTTCGGCCTGGCCCCGGATACCGCGGCCGGGCTGTTCAGCTTCCTGGAGCAGGTGGGCGCCGCGCCCGGGGAGGCCTTTCCCTGGGTCAAGGGCCATGTCACCGGTCCTCTCACCTTTGCCGCCTCGGTCATGGGGCCGGACGGCAAGGCGCTGCTCTATGACGACGAGGTGGCCGACGCCCTGGCCCGGGGGCTGGGGGTGGCCGCCGCGGCCCAGGTGGAGCAGCTCAAACCCCTGGGCCGCAAGGTGATGATCTTCTTGGACGAGCCCTTTCTCTCCGGCTATGGCAGCGCCTTCACCCCCCTGAACCGCGAGAAGGTGGTCGAACTCCTGGGCGCCGCCCTGGAGGAACTCCGCAGCCGGGCCGAGGCAGTGGTGGGCATCCACTGCTGCGGCAACACCGACTGGGGCATCCTGGTGGAGGCCGGGGCCGACGTCATCAACCTGGACTCGGCCGGCTATGGCGAGCACCTGCTGCTCTACCCGGAAAAGGTGCGCGAGCTGCTGGAGCGGGGCGGGGCGGTGGCCTGGGGGGCGGTGCCCACCAGCGAGTTCACCGGCCAGGAGACCGTCGCCGGTCTGTGGCAGGACCTGCGCGGCCTGCTGGAGGGCCTGGAGGCCAAGGGCGTGCCCCGGGAGCTTCTGGCCAGCCAGGGGCTCGTCACCCCGGCCTGCGGCATGGGCTCCCTGGACGAGGAGCGCGCCCGCACCATACTGGACCTCACCGCCGGGGTCAGCGAATTGGCCCGCGCCGAGTACGCGCAAACCTAGCGGCAGGCAGGCACGGTGGCGGGCCGGGCCGCTGGAACCGGGCCTGATCTCACCCCTACAATTCCCCGCCTGAAAGCCATATGTTCCCCCCAGGGTGAAACAGGGGGGTTAGGAAGTAGTTTTTCACTTGATTTTAGCTAGATTGATATGCGAATGATGTAAGTTAGTTTTACAACCAAAAGCAGCCGAGCCCGCCGTTCTGCCTCATGGAAGGCGGTAACGCCTACGTCGCCCATGGCTTGGTGAGTTATGTCACCCAAGCGCCCCCCGTCTCGGCCTGCCCCGATATGTCTTTTGCCCGGGCAAAGGCTGCCAACCTGTATCGGGGTAGCGCTGGCTATCATGTTAGCCTTGTACAAGAATCGGTCCGAAGAAGCCGGCGGGGAGGTATCCTGCCAGGAACGGGTGCGCCAGCGGATATTCCGCATCAAGCGCCTGGCCGGCATGCCGCACGTGGTGTTGCAGCTCATGGATGCCTTGAGTGACGAGAACGTGGGCATCGGCGAGCTGTCGCGCATCATAGAAAGCGACCAGGCGCTCGCCTCCAAGATCCTCAGCCTGGCCAATTCGGCCTACTACGGATTCCGCCAACAGATCACCACCGTGGAACGCGCCGCGGTGCTCATCGGCTTCCAGGAGTTGCAGATGCTGGCCCTGGGCGCCGGGCTCTCCGACGTGTTCGACGTGCGCAAGGTTCCCTTTGGCTTTGACGGCGAGGGACTGTGGCTCCACTGCTTTGCCGTGTCCTGGCTGGCCCGGGAGCTGGCCCTGGTCACGGACAACGCATCGCCCGGCGAGGTCATGATCGCCGGGCTCCTGCATGACCTGGGCAAGCTGGTCCTGGCCACTCACCTGAGCGACGAGTTCAGCAGGATACTGGACCTGGTGAACCAGGGGGTTCCCTACCACCAGGCCGAGGCCCAAGTGAAGATATTCCACACCAACGTGGGCTATTGGCTGGCCAAGCGCTGGGACCTGCCCGAGATATACCAGGAAGCCATCCGCTACCACCACGCGCCCAGCCCCAGCCTGCCCTATTACCAGGTCACCTACCTGGTATACCTGGCCAACCGGGTGGCCAAGAGCCTGGGGTTCGGCCTGGTCCAACAGTCCCAGGACCAGGCGGCGGTGGCCTACTCCAAGGCCATCGACCTGGCCGAGCACAAATTGCGCAGGGTGATCAAAAAGGCCCAGAGCGAGATCCCTCCCAACCTGGACAAGATGCGTAGCTGGTTGAGGCAAGAGGGTTAGACTTTGCAGGGGGGAATAAACATCACATGATCGCCAACAGAGCAAAGACACCCAACGATCAATCTGACAAACTGGCCCGCCAGCTCGAGATGCTGAAAAGCAACTTGGCCGCCCTGGCCACCCGCTTGGACACCTCCATCGCGCTGATGTCCGCCTTGTCCGAGCTCACCACCGTGCCGCTCCAAACGGGCAGCCTGAACCAGGCCGCGGAACAGGTGCTGGACATACTGGTGCGCGTGGTGCACGACATCTCCAACTGCTCCATCCTGCTCTACGATCCCCAGCACGACATCCTGCGGCTCCTGGCCGCCCGGGGACAGGCCGAGTTCTTCGGCGAGAAGCTGGAACAAGCCAACCGCGAGCTGGCCTTCAAGCCCGGGGAGGGCATCGCCGGCACGGTGTTCGCCGAGACCGAACCAATCTTCTGGGACGCCACCTCGCCGGACCAGGACCTGCTGGTGCGCACGGGCACTTCGCAGCTGCCTTCCTCATTGGCCTGCCTACCCCTGTGTCCCCAGAAACGTTGCATCGGGGTGCTGAACCTCTCCTTCAGCCAGTCCCTGCCCTTTGACCGCCCCCGCCAGCGCAACCTGGTCCTGCTCTCGCGGGTGGTGGCCAACGTCATCCAGACCCATTTGCTGCGCGCCGAGCTGGACGACAAGGCCGCCTCCCTGGCCCACACCGTGGCCGAGCTGAAGGCCGAGATCATCGAGCGCAAGCATGTGGAGCGCGCCCTCCGCAAGAGCGAAGCCAGCTTGGCCCGATCCCAGCAACTGGCCCACCTGGGCGCCTGGGAGCTGGACTGGCCCAGCGGCAAGCTCCGCTGCTCGGAAGAGATAGGCCGCATCTTCAAGGTCTCGGAAGCCTTGGATTCCTTGACCCTGGACGACTACCTCCAGTCAGTACACCGCCAGGACCGCGCCCGCGTACAGGAGCTGCTGGACAGCCTGGGGCCCCACCCCCAGGCCTTCAGCCTGGAACACCGCATCGTGCTGCCGGGCGGCGAGGTGCGGGTGGTGCACCTGCTGGGTGAAGTGGAGGTGGGCGAAAACGGGTCGGTAAAGGTGGTGGGCGCAGTGCAGGACGTGACCGAACGCCACGAATACGAATCCAAGATGCGGCTCATGGGCTCCATCTTCGAAAACACCATCGAAGGCATCTTCATCACCGACCCCCAGGAGCGCATCCACACTGTCAATCAGTCCTTTTGCAACATCACCGGCTTTGACAGGGACGAGGTCCTGGGCTGCAGTCCCGCTGATCTGGGTTTCCGCCTCCAGGTGGACGATCACCCCGACTCCCGCTGGTCCATCCGCAATTACCAGGGCTCCTGGCAGGGCGAACTCATCAACCGGCGCAAGGACGGCGAAACCTACCCGGCCTGGGTCACGGTGACCAGCATCAAGGACCAGCAAGGCCGGCCCAGCCACTTCGTGGGCATAGTGCACGACCTCACCGAGGTGCGCCGCAACGAGGAGCAGGTGATCTACCAGGCCTATCACGACACCTTGACCGGCCTGCCCAACCGCCACCTGTTCACCGACCGCCTGAGCGTGGCCATTGCCCACGCCCGGCGCACCGGCGAGGGCCTGGCCGTGCTGTTCCTGGACCTGGATCACTTCAAGGACATCAACGACAGCATGGGGCACGCCATCGGCGACGTGGTGCTCAAGAAGGTGGCCAAGGTGGTGTCCAACTGCGTCCGCGCCGAAGACACCGTGGCCCGCCTGGGCGGGGACGAGTTCATCATCCTCCTGCAAGGCAGCCGGGGCTCGGATTATCCGGTGAACGTGGCCGAGCGCATCCTGGAGTCCTTGAGCCAACCCATCCGGGTCAACCAAAGCGACTTCTACCTCTCGGCCAGCATCGGCATCACCCTCTTCCCCCACGACGGCCAACTGCCCGAGGTCCTCATCTCCAACGCCGACCTGGCCATGTACCGCGCCAAGAAGCACGGCCGCAACAACTACATGCTCTACACCCCCTCCATGAACGTGGAGATGCTGCGGCGCATGAGCCTCGACAACCAGATGCGCAAGGCCCTGCAACGCGGCGAGTTCCATGTCTACTACCAGCCCAAGGTGGAGCTGTGCACGGGGCGGACCGTGGGCCTGGAGGCGCTTTTGCGCTGGCGGCGCAACGGCGAGGGCATCGTGCCCCCCACCGAGTTCATCCCCCTGGCCGAAGAGACCGGCATCATCGTGCCCCTGGGCCAGTGGGTGCTGCGGGAGGCCTGCCTCCGAGCCCGGGCCTGGCAGGAAGAGGGTTTCTCCAACCTGGAGGTGGCGGTCAACATCTCGCCGCGCCAGTTCCAGCAAAAGAACCTGGTGAGCATGGTGGCCGAGGTGCTGGCCGAAACCGGACTGCCGCCTCAATGCCTGGAGCTGGAGGTGACCGAGGATGCGGTCATGTACAGCGTGGAGACGGCCATCCACACCCTGGAGGAGCTGAAGGAGTTGGGCGTGAAGCTCTCCATGGACGACTTCGGCCGGGGCTACTCCTCGCTCTATTACCTGAAGCGCTTTCCCATCCACACCTTGAAGATAGACCGGGCCTTTGTAAAGGACATCCCCGATTCCCACCAGGACGCGGCCATCGTGAGCACCGTGATCAACATGAGCCGCAGCCTGAACCTGACCGTAGTGGCCGAGGGCGTGGAGAACCTGCGCCAGTTGGACTTCCTGCGCGACCACGACTGCGACCTGGTGCAGGGCTTCTTGTTCTGCCAGCCCTTGTGCGACCGCGACATAACCGACTACCTGAAGGGCTCCTTCCACTGCGGACCAGGCGAAGCCGGATAGCTATCGCCAGCCGCCGCCGTACCGCCCTCGCCGCGCCCGCGCCCCGTCGCCCGCGCCCCCCGCCCCCCCCCGCCCACCGGCCCCGCCGCCCCCGCCCCCGGCTCCCCCCTGGGGCACCCCCCC
>CAZUHP010000027.1:0-43114 GCA_964620595.1 uncultured Desulfarculaceae bacterium
AGCAGCGGCCTTCTAAGCCGCGGGTCGGGGGTTCGAATCCCTCCAGGCGTGCCAAAAATATCAAGGTGTTACGCTCTTGGGCTACCCCCTTGTTGTTCATTTGGTTGGAGATGGTTGGAGATTTTCCGCAAAAAAAAGAGGCAGGGGGGGGTCAAACCCCGGTGAGGCTCGCCAGGTAATGTTGCGTGGTCTTGATGTCCCGATGCCCGAGGCGCCGCTGTACCGCGAGCACATCCTTGGTGGTGGAGTAATAGACCACCGCGTGGTAGTGGCGATAGCAGCCGACAGGAAAATACTCCACCCCCGCCCGGAGGCAAGCCGCGCGGTGACGCTTACGAGTCCATATCAACCGATGGCCGCGCTCCTGGTCCTCCTGCTGAAACACATAAATCCTGCCACTACCCTGAGCACGCCGCCAGGACGCAAAGCGGGACTGTAGGCCAGGACTGATGGGCACCCGCCGGGGCAGCCGGTCGCCGGTGCCGGTCTTTTGGGTGTACAAGATCACCGCGCCGGACTGCACGTCCTCCCAGGCCAGGTTCAGACCCTCTGACGGCCGGGCACCGGTCTCGATCAGAAGTTCCAAGTAGAGCCGAAATTCCCCGTCGGCCGCCATCCTGATCTTGTTTACGTCTGATTCCGGCGGCACGTACTTGGCCCGGTGCTCCACCTGGTAGCGGTCCACGTGCGCGAAGGGGTTGAAGGGATACTCCCGCACCGCCCGGCGACGCCGGCCCCAGGGCGCGTTCCAGGCGGTTTGCGAGTAGCGAAGCCACTTGTTGACCTCGCCACGGCCCTTGCCTCGGTCCAGCAGGTCGGCCGCCCAGCGCTCGGCCCAGGCCTCCACCTGCTCGATGGTGAGCTCGGCGGCGGGGATCTCCATCATCTCCGGTGCCTGAGCCAGGGCGCGGCTCATGAGGGAGCGCATATCCCGGGCGTGGCGCTCCGAACGGTGAGACGAGAGCCACTCGATCCAGCGGGTATAGAGTTGTGAGATGGTTTCACCAGCCGAGGGCGGCTCGGATGTCAGCGGCCGTTGGCCGGTGGTGAGAAACTGGTGCACCGCCTCGGTCTCTGCGGCCTCGGCCTGGGCGCGGGATAGGTACACGTAGGGGGACCACAGGCGCACCCCCCTGATCGTCTTGTCGTAGGCCCAGCGCAAGCCGCTGCGCAGCTTGCGCTTGCGCACGCTCAATGTAGGCCTCCAGCTCTGGCCTGGGATACCGCCAGGCACCCCCGAACTTCACCGCTCCGAGCTCGCGGGCATGCTCCCGCACCCAACTGGGCGACATGCCTAGCTGGTCGGCAACTTGTTTTGTGGACAAAAAGACGCCCATGCCGACCTTTGGCGGCCGGCGTGGGCGAATGAGCAGTCAGGTTGGCGTCTGACAAGATCAGCATAGTCATGGCGCTTGGGAGTGTCAAGGGGTTTCGATTTTGGCCCGCCGCCAGACCCACGGCGGCACGGGGTCTTGATCAGCCCAAAGGCCTCGCTTGGCTTTGCGGGCCGCCTCCTGGGCCTCGGCATAGGCGGTTTCGCGCGGTGCGTAGCGCGCGTACCACCAGGCCAGGCCGGCGCGGATCAACTCCAGGTTAAGCTCCTTTTTATCTGGCCCCCACACCCTGGCCACCACCCGGCCGTGACGGTCCACGTCCGTGGAATCGATTTTTACCCACTGGCCGGCGAGCCTGGCGGTGAAGTCGCGGGCCTGGTCGGCATAGGGCTGGCTGCGCTCGGGGCAGTCTATGCCGTAAAGCCGGATCTCCACCGGCTTGCGGCCGCGGCGCACGATCAGCGAGTCGCCGTCCAAGACTTTTAGCACCTCGGCCGACCATGGCGGGGTGCCTTCGGCCGATGCCTCCCCGGCCAGGGCCAGGAGCAGGACCGCTATTACAACGCGGATGATCAACTATTCAGCCTTTGGGCTCCATGGCCTTATTGATTTGAAGAGGGCTTTAAAGCTGGGCTCATTCATGGCGCCGCGTTCCGTCAGGCTGAGCTCCTCTATATAATCCAGTTTGCTGCGCAGGAACGAGCCCGTGCAGACTACATAATCGCCCTCGGAAAGCTGCGCGACCGAGTTAAAGAGCGGTGAACCCGCAGGGATCAGGGTGTTTACTTCGCTCAAAGTTGCGCTGAATTCGTTATTGGTGGTCATCAGGTCGAATGGTCCGCAATCTATCACCACATAAGCATTGCCATCGCCCGTAGTGCCCATCTGTTTCAGCCGCCCCACCCAGCCCTTGAAAATGCCGTCGGTTGCGATCAGCCTGGCGATCTCATCGCGCCGGGCGCGGCGCACCGCCGATTTCTTGAGTTCATTGTCCGCTGCTTCATAGGCTTTCAGATTGCGCACCACGATTTCGGTCAGGCTCTTTTGGCGGGGCGGAGCTGTGGACATGGGGTCTGCTTTGGTCGTAGCGGCCTTGGGCGCGCTGGCTGCAGCCTGCCCAAGGCCAGGCGCCGCCGCGGTCTTTTTGTGTTCGATATCCGCCACGATAGCAAAGGTCGAAAGAACGAAGAAAAGCACGACCCCGCCGCCGTAGTACAAGAGCGCCATGGGCCGGGTGCGCTTGGCGCCCCAGCGGATCACCAAGCCGGGCTTTATCAGGCCCATCAGTAGGCAAACCGCGCTGGCCAACATCAACAATACGAGTACGTGTGGCATGATCCCCCCGTTGATTGATCCAGACTAAATCCACCTGCCCAGCCGCTCGGCCTGGACCAGGCGGCAGGAAAACCCCAGGTATTGGCTGGCGCGGGAGCTGATGAGCACAGCGGTCCCGCTTTTCAGGCAAACCTCATACCTGGCTGGCTCACGGCTGCCGGTCCACTGGTCGATCAGCTCGCTGGATTCCGGCGTGCAGAGGCGCCGCCAGATGCCTATCTGGCCGCGTATCCTTTCAGGCGTAGCGCCCACCAGCTCCCCCATGGCGTTGTTGCAGGTGAGGATCGGTCCATGTTGATGGATAAGGAGTGCTTTTTTGCTGTTCGGCAAGAGGCTCTGGCAGGCACTCCCCAGTTTGTATGCCCCCAAATCGACTAAATCGGCTTTATCCTTCTTCCCCGCCCGCCGCCGACTCGCGGGCGGGGCCCTGATCTCGATCCGCCTGGCCGCTGGTTTGATCGGCCAACCAATCCAGGAACCGCCGGCGCTCCAGCGCTGGCAATGCCATGACCAGCGCACGCAGATTTTCCCCCCAGGTTTCCGGATGAGCGACAACATCCATCTTCAGGGCGTTCAACTGCCCTTGTTCCACTTCATTGATGAGCCGGCGCACGGCCGGCTCCAGGGCGTCTATGGCTTGGGGCGAGGCCATCACGGTGCGCCGCATCCAGGCCTCCAGCTCGGTCAGGAGCAGGTCCACCCGCTCCAGCTCCAGCCGGGAAAAGGGACTGCCCACGCGGTCGCCCGCGCGCATGACGCCACCTTGGGCGGAGCCGCCTAGCGTTTCACGTGAAATAATATTTATGTTTTCGCCACCAAATAAATAATTTAGGTCAGCACCCATCTCAATCAAGGCCTGAACGGCCTCAGACTTAATCCTGGTGGTGCGGCCCGCTTCCAGATTTTGATAAGTACCTATATTTAAACCGATTTTCTCCGAGAAGGCTTCTTGGGACAGCTTCAAGCTCTCCCTAAACGCCCGCAAACGCGAAGCAAACGAGTTTTTTGTTGGGGAGCCGGCCTCGGCGCCACCGCCCGCCGCTTCACGTGAAACCTTTAGTTCATAAAAAAATTCTTTCAATCTCGCCAGTTGTAACCCATCTGGCTTTGTTTTGCCCTTTTCGTACCGCCACAGCGTTTGCTTCGACAAGCCAGTTTTTTCTGCAAGCTGTTGAATTGTATAACCATATTTAACTCGCAATGAACGCAGGGCTTCCCCGTAGTATCTTTTTTGCTCATCTGTTATTTTTTGGGTTGACATATGTCTACCAATGGCGATAGCCTTTTACCCAGCTAACCCGCTAATCCACGCGAGCGAGAGCAAGCTTGATGCCCACCGACCTAGAGCTAACTATCAGCCCCGAAGGCTCCGGCCCTATCGCACTCATTCTGTGCGAGCGCGGAGCCGATCATCCCCGCCAGATATGGTGGGCGGCCACCCGCACTCAGGCAGTGGAGGTGGCATCAGCCTTCTTGCGCGAGCGCGGCAACTTGCCCCCCGAGGCCCTCTGCGACCACCTTTTGGTCTACACCCACGGCAGGAGAGCCAGGCAATGATCATCCTTGCCGCCGTGCCAGCCATTCGTCCAGATCGTATTTGTCGCACAATTCGATCTGCAACAGGTTCGCCCCCCGCTCTTTCAGCCTCAGCATTTCAAAAGGCATACCCGCTGGCGAGCCCCAAGAAGCACCAAAATCCAATTTGCAGTCCCTGGGGTAACGGGACAGCCAGTCAATCAATTCACCGACGGTTAATTCCATTTGTTCCCCCAAACCCGCTAACCCACGCGAGCGAGAGCAAGGAATGAGCAAGCCCTTCAACCCTCAAGACTTCGGCTGGCAGGAGGACCTCCCGGGCAAAGTCTGGATCCTGCGGCGCCCGGGCTACCCTCCCAACGTGGTGGGGTGCCTCAATTATCATGCGTACAAGGTCCCCTGCTTCGATCTTTCCCTCAACCTGACCGGCGACATGCACACCGTGTACCGCGGCGCCATACCGGACACGGAGTTCGCCCTCGTGCTGTTCGCCAACATCGCCGCCAGCCTGGACCCCGAAGAGGAAGCCGATCTTATTGGGGTCCTCTCGGGTAGTAGACCCGGATCAGATTGTCCTCTTCACACGGAGAACTAGTCATGTGCGAAGCGTATTCACAGGCCCCGGCACCGGCTAACCCCCTTAGCCGGAAGCTTAACCCGAACGCCTCCCTGCGGTCAACCTTGCGCAATGCGCCGCTGGACCCGCCGGGAAAGCTGCAAGTAGCCGCCGCCTTGGCGGGATTCAAGAACCAGCGGGGCCTGGTCGCGCCGCTGAAGCTGAAAAGCGAAGTCTCGCTCTCGCGCGCCATCCGCAGCCAGGACAACAACGGCAAGGGCATCCGCCAGCGCGCGGCCGAGCTGCTGGGCCTGGAGGTGGAGGATTTCTGGTGGCCGGACTGGGCGGCGTAGGCGGGATCCATGGATGCGCGGGGTTCCATGGTTTCAGCATGGCCCGGCGAGCGCCGGCTTTAAATGAAACAATCAGGAGATTTTTGCATGAGCGTTAGCGAGCAGAAGCCCAAGACCCTGATGGAGCTGGTCCAGGACATGACCCTGGACTACGGGGTGGCCCGACTGGCCGAGGTGCTGAACAAGGGCGCGAACACGCTCTATCAGGAAGTGAACCCCCACCCGGGCGAAGGCCGCACCCACAAGTTGGGCCTGTTGGATTTTCGCACCATCACCAACACCACCCGCAGTTATCTGGCCCTGCGCCGCCTGGCCCTGGACTGCGACCACGTGGCCACGCCGATTCCCCAGCGCCAGCCGGACTCCGTAAAAAGCTGGTTCGAGCGAGTGGGGAAGCTGAGCAAGGAATTTGGCGATTTTGCGGAGGAGGTGGGCCGGGCATTGGCCGACGGCAAATTGGACCGCCGGGAGGCGCTCCGCATGCTCAAGGAGCTGGACGATCTTTTGGAGGCCTGCGTGGGCAGCCGCATGGAGCTGCTCCGCTTTTTGGAAAACAGTTAACCAGCGGCCTTTGGGCCGCGCAACCAAAGGGCGGCGGGGCGAATGGGTGGCCAGGTTGGCGTCTGACACCCAGCCCCAAGCCCGATCACGGGGGAGATGATGGGCAAACTGGTGATCCAAAAACCGGCGGCGTTCGACGTCAACCGCCTACGCAAGGACCTGGAACAGTGCGGCTGGGTGTACGCCCAGCCCAAGTTGATGGGCTTGCACCTGCGCTGGACCGGCGACCGCCTGCTCCTGGCCGGCGGCGACGAGTGTACGGGGCTGCCGCATATCGCGGCGGCCTTGGCCGACCGCCTGCCCGGCATCGATGTCGAGGGCGAGGCCTACATCCACGGGGAGGCGGACGAGGTGGTGGCCGGTATGGCCCGGCGCAGCGCCCACAGCCTGCACCCGGATCACGAGCAGGTGGGGTTTTGGCTGTTCGACTGCGTGTCAGACCAGGACCAGAAGACCAGGCTCGCGGTACTGGACGCGCTGTCCCAGCGTTTTGGCCCCCCTGTTTTCTGCGTGCCCCTGCGGCGGCTGCGCTCCGAGGAGATGGTCTACGAGGCGCTTTCCGCCTGGCTGGCCGAGGGATACGAAGGCATCATCCTGCGCCATCCCCTGGGCCGCTGGAAACGGGGCTACAGCGCGGCGGTGCAGAAAATCAAGCCCGGCGGCGAGGACCTTTACCGCGTAGTCGGCACCCGGCGCGCCAAGTACGGCGACAACGCCTTGACCGGCCTGGAGGTGGAAGGCGCGGGCGACTGCCGTTTTGTGGTGGCGGCCAACCCGGAGCTGGACCGGCCCGGCCTGGCGGGCAAGCTCGCCCGGGTGCGCTACACCGAGATAGGCGCGGGCGGCCAGCCCCTGGCCTCGGCCGCGGTGGAGATCCTGGAGGCGGTGGCATGAGCGCGAGCCGGGAATTGGCCCAGGCCGTGGACCGGGCGGTGCTCACCGCCGCCCCGGAGGTGGCCGCGGTGAGCGGCCGGTCCCAGCAGGTGATGGCCGGAGGCTTGGCCTACCTGTACTGGCTGCGCGCGGCCTATGGGCCCGGCGCCCCAATGGCCGACGTGATCGAGCGCGAGCGCACCAGGCTGGAGGCGGGGTCATGAGCGGTATGCTTCGCCCGCCATTGAGCACAATCACCGGGCGGAAGGCTTTGGCCTGGCTGGTGGCCGATGCCTGGGCCGCGGTGAAGCGGCTTTTGGGCTGCCGGCCCAAGCCCGCCTTGAGTCCCGAGCAAGAGCGCCTGGCGCGGCTGCTTTCAATCAGCCTGGAGCGGGTGAAATGAGCGACAAGGCTAAACCAGGCGCTCCGGTCCCTCCCTGCGGGAGCGCCTCCCCGGACGCGGCGGCGTCGGGGCCTGCGTCTACCGGCGCCGCCGGCCGGGGAAATCCAGCCAATGAATCGCGGTCAGCCGCGGCACCGTCCCTCGACTCCCCCCGGGGGGACGGTGCCGTGGCTGCGGCGGTGTGCCACGCCTGCGGGGCCGTGGCCCGCAGCCAGGGCCAGAGCCCGCCGCCGTCCTGGTGGCAGGACCCGGCCGACCCGGATACCTGCCTGTGCGAGGACTGCCGGCGGCTCATGCGCGAGATTCAGAAAGAGGGCGAGCGCTGGGGGGTGGTCATCGCCCCGGAGCACGTGCGCGCCGCGCGGGCCCTCCGGCGGATGCGCCGCCTGCACACCCGGCCCGTCCTGGGCCTGCAAAACCGGAGTTGAGACCATGTTCTACCAGCCCTCCCCACCCCCACCCCCACCGTCCTGGCCGGGTGAGTCGGCCAGCGTTTTTCTGGAGCGTCTCGCCGCTGCGCGACTGTTGACGGTGAGATTGCAGCAACGCCAGATCGCCTACGCGACCACCTGTCTGATTGCCGGGCCGCTACTGGTCCTGGCGGCGGTCGTCTGGGGGGTGCTCTCGTGACGGCCACGGAAATTTACGTGCCCGCGCCCTGGGGCATGGGGGTGGTGCTGGGGCTGGTGGAGCGCCTGACCCATCTGACACTAGTAGAGGCCCCAGTCGAGGTGCAGGTGGTCCAGCAGGCCAGCGAGCCCGATTTCGAGGGCGCCCTCCTGGAGCTGCGCCGCCGGGCCCATTGCCGCGGCATCAGCCTGCCCGAGACCGTGCCCTGGGATATCCCCTGGAGGCGGGGCCCGGTGGGAACCGTGCGGGTGGTGGAGTGCGTACCCTGCGTGCTCCCCTCCGGCGCCCTGGGCGGCCGCCTGCGCCTGGCCGATCCTCACCCCTGCTGGGGGCCGCTGCCCCTGCTCCAACCCGAGGTCCACCGGCCCCAGCCCCCCGGCTGGAGCCACAAAGGAGCGCTGGACTGATGCGTATACCGGCGCGGATCGTCGAGGAGTGGGTGATCGGCCTGCTCACGCCCCCCGCCATCTACCTGTCCGGCCACGGCGGGGACCTGGCCGGGATCGGCATAGCCCTGGGACTGGTGGTGCAGCCGGTGTGGCTGTTCTCCACCGCCCGCGAGCGGGCCTGGGGCAAACTGGTGGTAAGCGTGATTCTGACCCTGGCCTGGCTGGGCCTGGCCGTGGAGAGGTGGTTGTGATGACCCTCACGCGAATCAAATGGGCAGACGCGGTCTGGAATCCGGTAACTGGTTGCTCTCCGGTAAGCGAAGGCTGCGCCAACTGCTACGCCCAGTCCATGGCCCAGCGGCTCAAGGGGCGCTACGGCTACCCGGCTGACGATCCCTTCCGGCCGGGGACGGTGCACGAGGATCGGATGGAGGAACCACTGCGGTGGCGTAAGCCCAGGCGGGTTTTCGTGTGCTCGATGGGCGACCCGTTTCACGAAGCGGTTAGTGAGGAGGTGCTTGAAGACGTAATACATACGATAGCTGAGTGCCTCCAGCACACCTTTATGATCCTAACCAAACGCCCCCATATAATGCGAGAACGGTTCCGGCGGGTTCTCGGCCGCGCCCTATCACCCAACCTGTGGCTCGGCGTCTCGGTCGAGAACCAAGCGGCGGCCGACGAGCGCATCCCGGAATTGCTCAAGACCCCGGCGGCGGTGCGGTTCGTCTCCTGCGAGCCGCTGCTGGGGCCGGTGGACCTGTGGCCCTTCTTTTCCGTCACCGACCGACATGGAGAACCATCTGGCCCTCGCTGCGATCCTGACGGCACCCCCGCTATCAAATGGGTCATCTGCGGCGGAGAGACAGGTCCCCACCCGAGTCGCCAGCGACCCCTTCTCCGCCACGGTACCCGGCCAATGCACCCCGACTGGGTACGAGGTCTGCGGGATCAGTGTCAAGAGGCCGGAGTGCCGTTCTTTTTCAAAAGCTGGGGGGAGTGGATGCCAGCCGATCACTTTATAGACCTGCCCAGCACTCGTGAATGGCTGGAGGGTGATGGAGCGGGGTGCTGCATCACCGAAGCGCCGGGGTTTACACACATCTGGAGAATAAACGATTTGGACTTCTTTAATGTCGGCAGGAAAATCGCCGGCCGCCGCCTGGACGGCCGAGAGTGGAACGAATGGCCGGAGATAGTGTGATGCGACTCAAGTTTTCTGCTGCGGTTTTGCTCGCGATCCTCGCCTGGGCCGCTCTCGCCTGGGCCTGGCCCCAGCCCGCCTGGGTGCTGCGGGTCTACGACGGCGACACCTACACCGTGGACCTGGACGGCGCCCGCCTGCGGGTGAGGCTCCAGGGCGTGGACTGCCCGGAGTTAGCCGATCGGCGCGGCCGCTGGGCCGAGCAGCCGGGAGCCCGCCAGGCCCGGGACTGGGTGGCCGCCCGGACGGCGGACCGTTACGTGCTGCTGGAGATCACGGGCGCGGGCCGCTACCGGGTGGTGGGCCGGGTGATCCTGCCAGGCGGCCAGGACCTGGCCACCGAACTGGTGCGCGCCGGCTGGGCGTGGGTGGACCCGCGCTACAGCCACGACCGGGTGCTCCTGGACCTCCAGGCCGAGGCCCGCGCCGCCCGCCGCGGCCTGTGGGGGTTGCCGGGCAAGCCTGTGCCACCGTGGGAGTGGCGGAAAGGGAGAGTGCGATGAACCTGAACGTCGATCGCGACAGTCTTCGGGCGGCCCTGGCCGACGTGGCCGCGGTGTGCGCGCGCAAGGAGGCCGCTCCGGGCCTGGCCTGCGTGAGGCTGAGCGCCTCGCCCGAGGGCCTGGAGTTGGCCTGCTCTGATCTGGAGACCACCGTGTTGGCCCAGGTGGGAGCAGATGTCCTGGAGCCCGGCGCGTGCTGCACGCCCGCGGCCAAGCTCCTGGCCATGATCACGGCCGCGCCGGCCGAGGAGGTCAACCTGGAGTGCTCCAAGGAGGCCATCGGCACCCTGCGGGTCAGGTCCGGCCGGACCTGCTGGGAGCCGGCCCTGCTGGACCCCGAGCTGTTCCCCGACCTGCCCGAGGCCGGCGACACCTCGGTGGAACTGGAGGGGACCACGCTGGCCCGCCTGCTGGGCCGGGTGATGCACGCGGTGAGCCGCGATGCGACGAGCTACAGCCTGAACGCAGTCTACCTGCACAATGACGAGAAAACCGGCGCCCTGGTGGCCGCGGCCACGGACGGCCACCGCCTGGCCCGGGCCACGGCTGCGGTGGACGGCCTGGCGCTGCCCGAGCCCGTGCTCGTATCTGCCAGGGCGGCCCAGCGAATCAACGCTCTGAGCCAGGCCGCCGAGAGTGTGGGGGTGGCCCTGGACGACAACCAGATATCGGTCCGCACGAACGACCGCACCCTGATTACGCGGCCGGTGGACGGGAGATTCCCGGACTACGGGCAAACCATCCCGGCGGAGGTCGAGAGCGAGATTTTGGTCTCGCGCCCCGCCCTGGCCGAGGCGGTGAAGCGGGTGCGGATAATCCTCGACGACTATTTCGCCGGCCTGAACCTGGAAATCGAGAACAACACGATCTCGCTGTTCTCCCGCACCTCGGAGCTGGGCCTCGCCTGCGACCAGGTGGAGGCGGAGTATAGCGGCAGCAAAATCCTGCTCGGCCTGAGCGCGCGGTATCTGCAGGACGTCTGCCAGGTGATGGACAGCGAGGTCATATGCCTGGGCCTGGACAATCCGTTCAGCCCGGTGCGCATCACCGGCGAGGCCGACCCCGATTTCCTGGCCGTGATCATGCCCATGAGAATCTAGGAGGAGAGCGGTGGCCAGCAGGTTCAAACCGGCGCCCGACTGGGTCGTCGAGATGGTGGAGGAGGAGCGCCGCCAGCATTTCGATCTCGAGCTGAAGGGCGCGGAGATGCTGGTGGTTTTCGATACCAAAAAGCGGGTCAAACAGCGGCGCTATGTGCTCGGGCAGATGAAGCGGGCCAAGGACCTGGAGCGCCTGCTGAGCGAGAGTTCCGCACGGCCCGAGGGCTACGACTACGTCATGGTCTTGGACCGCGAGGTGTTCATGCGGATCAGCGACACCGACCGCCGCCGCCTGATCCGCCACGAACTGCGCCACTGCGAGCACGACATTGAGAACGTGGACAACCCCTGGAAACTACGCCCGCACGACATCGAGGATTTCAAAGCAGAGGTGCGGCTCAACCAAGGCGACCCGCACTGGGCGGAGCGCCTGGCCGAGGTGGCCGCCGCCATATACGAGTACGACGAGCCCCCTCCCGTCCAGGACCCCAACCAGCCCAACCTGGAGTTCGAGGACCAGCCGCCAGGCCAGCACCTGGCCGACTTGGTGAAGTCCGGCGACAGCGTGTCTATCACCGACAGCGACGGCACGGGCGTAAAAATCACCGGCACCGAGGACGGACCGGTGATGGAGCCGCTGCAGTGAACCCCACCACGCTGCGCCGGGCACGCTGCTGGTTTGCCGGCCTCGCGGCGGGCAGGGAAGAGAGAGACCCTCTCTGGGCCTGCCCGCCGGACCTGCCCCGCGCCGAGCTGTGGGCCTGGTGCAACGGCTACGTGAGGGGCCAGATGTTGGCAGTGCTGAAGTCCACCCGGCGGTGCATAATCGCCGGCCTGCCGGGGATTGACTGTGTCCACCAGTCACCACCCGGCGACCGGTAGGAGGGCCTGATGGGCTGGGCGCTGGACAACCTGAGCGCGGACGAGCGCAAGGCGATCGCGGAGGGGCTGATCCGCCAGGGCGGCGGGAAGGTCACCCAGCACGACGCGGCCCGCGGTGAGCTGGTGGGCCTCTGCCCGCTCCACCGGGAGAGCAACCCCAGTTTCAGCTACTCCTACACCAAGGACGTCTACAACTGCTCATCCCAGTGCGGTGGCGGAGACCTGGTCCGCCTCTACGCCGAGGTCAACGGGATGGGCAACAGGCAGGCCTACAGCGAGTTTGTCCGCCGCTACGGGCCAGACCAGGGCCCACGCCGGGATCGCCGCGCCAGGCGGCGCTCGGGCCGCGGGAAGGGCGTCTCCGAGGTGCCGCCCAAGCTCGTGGACGAGGCAGCCTGGGCCGAGCTAGAGGACCTGCCGCAGGATTGGGTGGCCCGCCTGTGCGCCCAGCGGGCCTGGACCCCGGAGGCCATCCGGGCGGCCCAGATCAAACTCTGGCGCGCGCCAGAGGGCGAGGCGCGCAAGCGGGCCAAGGCCGCCGGCCTCTACCTGGGCCGGCCGGGCGAGCGCCGCATCGCAATTCCCGTGCGCGATTACAAGGGGCGGCTGGTCAACGTCCGGCTCTATTTGCCGGGCGCCTCGGGCAACAAGGTGGTGTCGTGGGGGAAGGGCTTCGGCGCCGCGCGCCTCTGGCCACTGCCCCGGAACCCAGCGGAGGAGGAAACAGCCAGCCCGATAAACACGGGCTGAGAGGTGAGGGCTGCCGGAGAGCGATGACACCACTCCCCGGCGGCCGGATGGCAGAGGCATCCGACCAGGTATCAACCCAGCCCTCGTGAAGTGCGGGGCATTGTACCACGGAGAGGTCGGATGAAACCAACCTGGAGCAAAGACGGAGTGTACCTGTACCTGGGAGACGCCCTGGCAGTGCTGCCCGAGCTGACGGAGCCGGTGGATGCGGTGATCACGGACCCGCCGTACAGCTCTGGCGGGGCCACCCTGGCCGCCCGCACCCAGGACCCCGCTAAAAAATACGTCCAGGGCGGCCAGAAGCACCGGTGGCCCAGTTTCCTGGGCGACCAAATGGACGGCCGGGCTTGGGTGCACTGGTGTGCGCTATGGGCTGGCCTCTGCTGGAGCCTCACCAGGGAGAGTGGATATTTCCTGGTGTTTAGTGACTGGCGCCGCGCAGCCCAGGCCGGGGACGCTCTGCAGATGGCCCGCTGGATACGCCGAGGGATTATAGCCTGGGACAAGACCGAGGGCGCACGACCGCAGAAGGGCGCGTTCCGCGCACAATGCGAGTACATCCAGTGGGGCACCAAAGGGCCGATGGACCGCACGCGGGGTATCTGGCCCGGCTGTTTCCGAGAGCCTGTCCGTAGGAGCGACAAATATCACATGACGGGCAAGCCCACCCCGCTGATGGAGCGGCTGGTGGGGGTGGCCCCCGAGGGGGGCCTGATCCTGGACCCGTTTATGGGGTCCGGCACCACCGGCGTGGCGGCGGTGCGCCAGGGCCGGCGGTTCATCGGGATCGAGCTGGACCCGCACTATTTCGAGGTGGCCAAGGGCCGCATCAAGGAAGCCCTGGATGAGTAGATGAGGTGCTTATCAGTTCGCCAACCCTGGGCTGCTGCAATCGTGCTGGGACTCAAGGACGTTGAAAATCGTACCTGGAGCACTGGCTACCGAGGCCCGCTTTTGATTCACGCCAGTAGCAACTACGACCGGGAGGGGGAAGCCTGGTTGCGTGGAAAGTTCCCCCAAGCCTGGACGCGAATCTGCGCCGCCTACCCCGAGGGGCTGCCCCGCCGGGCGGTGGTGGGCCGGGTGCTGCTGATGGGCGTGGTGCGCGATTCTGGCTCACCCTGGGCCGAGGCTGGGCACTATCATTGGCTCCTGGCTGAGCCCAAGCACTTTGCCGAGCCCATCCCCATGCGGGGCCGCCTAGGGCTTTTCGAGGTGCCGGAAACAATGATCGTGGGGGGTGCCCGATGACCGGCTTAGTGGTGGACCTGTTTGCGGGCGGGGGTAAGGCCATGAAGTGGCGCGGAAAGAGTGTGGACTTGGCAAAGTGGAATCCGCAGATGTTGTTCGCCATTGAGCTGTGGCTTGCACGAGAGGACCCACTTGCTTGCCCGTGGTTTCACTACGACAGCGACCGCCACTACCCTGGCTCCAGTGAGGGAATTTGCTGGCGGTGCGAAACGATGTTTCCCGGCTCGGACGGATGCCCATGCGGCCATTATTCCCAGCGCTGGGTGCGCCGAGAGGCCCGCAGGTTTGTGGCCGCTGTGCGTCAAGCGCAGGAGGTGGCGTGATGCATCTCGCCTCCCACCGCAAGCCGCCGCTGCCGCCGTGGTTTCACTCCGTCCCGCGCGGTACCTGTCGCCTGTGCGGCCAGCCGGTGAACGAGCCCCGGCGCATCTACTGGCACAGCGCCTGCGTGCTGGAGTACTGGATCATTATCACTCCGCGCCACCGGGCCGTGCTGGAGGCCTCGGGCTATCGCTGCGGTATCTGCGGCGAGCCCCTGGGGGAGTGGGAGGACGACCACATAATCCCCCTGGTGGAGGCGCTGCCCCACGCGGACGATCCGCTGTGGGCCTGGCGCCTGGGCAACCGCCAGGCGCTCTGTCCTGCCTGCCACAAGGCCAAGACCTCGGCCGAGGCCGCCCGCCGGGCCAGGTGGCGCCGGCGCATTGTTCAACCCGAGATGCCGTTTTCTGGGAGATGCTCATGCGCGTGATCGCTGATGGTTTTTTGTATCTGGCCTGCCCTTACAGCCATCCTGACCCCGCGGTACGACGGGCCAGGTTTGAGATCGCAAACCAGGTGGCCGCCCGCCTGGTGTCCCTGGGGCACCAGGTGTTTTCACCCATCAGCATGGGGCATCCGATTTCCGAGGCTGGCGCGCCCTACGACTGGACGGCGTGGCACAACGTAGATATGGCGGTGCTGCGGTCGCCGCGGTGCCGGGGGATCGTGGTGCTGGTCCTGTCGGGCTGGACCAAGAGCACGGGCGTCCAGGCCGAGATCGCGACCGCCAAAGAACAAGGCATGCCCGTGTACTACATGGAGCCTGATGGCCTGCCCGAGGAGGCGGCTGCGTGATGGAGGAGGACGAGGAGATGAAAAAATTATCCGCCATGCCCATCCCCGAAAGGGCCGAGGCAATCAAATCGCTGCTGTTCCAGGTCGGGCTCTTTGCCGAAGCCGTCGCAGATCTGGACCTGGACGGGTTTCTACAGCAAGTGGGACGCATGGAGGTTATGGGACCGATTTTTAACCCCACGGGATACATTCAATCTGCGGATTCAATGGAGCGTAATCGCCGTCTGGTGGCGGCCCTGGTGCCGTTTCAGAAAGAGGCGCAACAGCAGATAGGGAAGAATTGATGCCGGACGCCCAGATCATATGGCTCTGCGAGGGCGAATCGGACACGATCTGCGCCCTGAGTCAGGGCCTCGAGGCGGTCTGCCAGACCGGCGGCGCCGGCACATGGAAGCCCGGGTTCAGCTCCTGGTTCGTGAATCGCCACGTGGTCATCGCCTACGACGCGGACCGCGCGGGATGGGAGGGCGCGCTCAAGGCGGCCTCGGCCCTCGCCCGGGTGGCCGCCAGCGTGCGGGTGGTCCGCTGGCCGGACTTCATGCTGCCCGAGGATGCGCCCGAGGACGGCGAATACTGGGAGCGGCTGCCTGAGAACCACGGCCAGGACCTCACCGATTTTTTCGCGCGCCACCAGAAGACCGTGGAGGACCTGCTGGACCTCCTGGCCGACGCCTACCAGCCCAAGCCCCCCGCACCCCGTGACGAGGGGAGCGACCAGGCCGGTGACCTGACCCGATTCAAGGCGTGGAGCGAGTTGGACGGCAAGGTGGCGTTCCGGCCGATCCTGCTGGTGCGCGAGATTCTGGCCGAGCACCGCATTGTGACGGAGCGCTCCTCGGGGATCACCTACATCTACGACGCCGGCCTGGGCGTGTGGCGCCCGGCGCCCCTGGACGTGGTCAAGCGCCTGGTCATGGACAAGATGGGGGTGGCCGCCTCCCGCAACCGGGTGGGCGAGGCGGCGGAGATGATCCAGACCCTGAGCCTCCTGCCCGAGGGCGAGGACATGGACCGGGAGCCCTACCTGGTCAACGTGCAGAACGGCATGGTGGACCTGCGCTCCTGGGAGGTGCTGCCGCACGATCCCGATTATCGCAGTACTTATCAACACCCCTGGACGTTCGACCCGCGCCGACCGGTGGACTGCCCCCGGTTCAAGGCCAGCCTGTTCAAGACCGTGCAGGTGCCCGAGGTGATCCGCGAGGTGCAGGAGTTCATGGGGTACTGCCTCCTGCGGGCCTACCCCTACCACAAGGCCCTATTCCTGGTGGGGCAGGGCAACGACGGCAAAAGCACGTTCCTGGCGGTGCTCCAGGACCTGGTGGGCAAGGAACGCTGTGCGGCGATCAACCTGCGCGATCTGGAGGACCAGTTCCTGCGGGTGATGCTTCACCGGGCGGCCCTCAACGTGTTCACTGAGGCCTCGGCCGACTTCTTCAGGAGCGACCACTTCAAGGCGCTGACCGGCGGCGACCCCATCACCGCCGCTTACAAACACCAGCAGCCGTTCCGGTTCGAGAGCACCTGCAAACACGCGTTCTCAATGAACTCACTGCCCAGGATGTCCGACAAGAGCCACGCGCTCTACCGGCGAATCCTGCCGGTGAAGTTCCGCCACCGCTTCGGCCCCGGCGACGAGGACCCGGCCGCCAAGGACAAGCTCAGGGCCGAGCTGCCGGGCATTTTCCAGTTCGCCCTGGTGGGCCTCCGGCGCCTGCTGGACCGCGGCGGGTTCAGGCTCTCCCCCACCAGCCAGGCGGTCCTGGCCGAGTACCGGGACCTCAACGACGTGCTGCGTCTGTTCGTGGACGAGCGCTGCGTGGTGGGCGAGGACAAACAAGTTTCGAAACAGGACCTCTACGACGCCTACAAGGCTTGGCACGAGGATGCCGGACTCAAGACCAGATTGGACAAGCCCCGGTTTTTCCGGGAGCTGCGAAGCATGGACGGGCTCTCCATCACCGAGCGCCGCCTCACGATTGGTGACGGCCGCACCCGGGTGATCGAGGGCCTGGGCCTCTCGTAGGAGCACGGGATTAATGGAACCCCGCCACAACCACCGCCACCGCGCCTGCCGCGCCCCGTACCCCGCGTTCCCTTTCACGGGCCAGGGTATGCCTGTCCAGGCGCCGTCCGGGGTGGTCCAGGTACGCACTGGCTACCTGGACGCGGTTTCAGCCCGTGTTTATGCGGCCCTGTGTGGGGCTGTCCAGGGTGTCCAGGTACGACGCAGGTTATCGCGCGTGCACGCGCGTGCGCGTGACGGACCTGTCTTCTCCCGTTTTTGCGGGCCAGTAAGTTCCAGTTTACCTGGACACCTGGACAGAGCCTGTAAAAACAAGAGGTTAGGGAAAGGGCGCCTGGACATTACCCGGACATCGGCGGGCAGCTAGTAGGTAAACATCTGGAAACATGAGTAAATCACCTGGACACCCGAGCGAGAGATGGTCAGAGGTCTGGCGGCTGCACGATGATCTGCCCCCGGCCGCCGCTGCGTTGCTGAGGGGTGCGGCCCTGGACATGGAGCCGGGCCCAGTCCGGGAGGCCATGGAAGCCCTGGCCGATCTACTGGAGGCGCACCGCACCTGGCTAGGGCTCTACACCAAGGCTGGCCGCGTAGTCGCCGACGTGCAGGCCGCCGACCAGCACGGGGAGGAGGTGGAGCGGTTTGAGACGCTGTGGCAGGACTGCGAGGCCGAGGCCGAGGCGGCGCTCGCGCCGTACCTGCCGCCGCTGCGCCGCGCGGGTCCTCCCGGGCAGTAGGCGCATCGCGGGGACTGCGACCCCCGATCGATGGCAACTTTTGGGTTGAAAATCGGGATGGAAAAATGGAAATCGACAGGAAAGACGCAATGTTAGGATGTGAGCCCCCGGCGCGGGAGCAGCCCGCAATCTCTCCCGCCGAGGTCCTGGCCGCCTTTGGCCCGGCCTGGCTGGATGCAGACCGCTGCCGCGACTGGCTTCTGCGCCGTCTTCATCCCCGCGGCCCGGCCTGCCCGGCCTGCGGCTGCCCGCCGGTATCCAAGGCCAAGCTTGCAGCTTTCTACGCCGGCCGCCGCCTCCGGTGCGCCCGCTGTGGCCGCTTCTATTCCGCCACCAGCGGGACGCTCTTGGAAGGCGCCAAGGTCTCGCCGGCCCAGGTCGTGCTGCTGGCGCTGTGCCAGGCGCTGGAGATCCCCCTGCCTACCACGGCGGCCCTCTGCGGCGTCAACGCAAACACCATCCGGTTTTGGCGCAACCGCCTGGGGGCTTCGGCATGAGCGACACCGCCCCCACCTTCCCCAACCCCAAGGCGGTGCACGCCCACCTGGCCGACCGGGGCTACAAGCGCGGCCAGAGCACCATCTACGCCGATGCCAAGGGGGGCCTCTTGAAGCCCACCGGCCCGGGCGGCGTCTACACCCTTGAAGACGTGGAGCGCTACATCAGCCGCGCCCGGCTCAAAAAGGCCGGCGAGGTGGACGCCAAAAGCGACGCCTACACGCAGCGGAAACTCAGGGCCGAGCTGGAGGACCTGCAGGAACGGGCCCGCATCCGCCGCCTCAAGCGCCAGGAGTTGGAAGGCGCTCTCATATCCCGCGCCCAGGTGGAGTCCGACCTGGCCGACCGCGCCCGCCTGCTGCGCGCCGGCCTGCACAACTGGGCCCGCCGCGAGGTGGACGCCGTGATCGCCATGGCCGGCGGAGATCCCGCCAAGGCGCCCGAGGTCCTGGCCGCCTGGGAAGAGGCCATCGACGACGAGCTGGACCGCTACGCCCGCGCGGGCCGGATCGATTTGGAACATCCCCAATGAGCCAAGCCGCGCGCCTGTTTTCCGTGCAGCTCACCCAGGGCGAGATCGACGCCTGGCGCCGGCGCGAGCCGCTCACCGTATCCCAGTGGGCCGAAAGGTTCCGGGTGGTCACCGACGGCCCCGAGCAGGGTCCCTGGCGCAACGAACTCACGCCCTACCTGGTGGAGCCCATGGACACCTGGGGCCAGCCCCGCGTGCGCAAGGTCATCGTGGTGGGCACCGACCAATCCGGCAAGACCCAGGTGCTCTACAACTGCTGGGGCTACAGCCAGGACTACCTGCAGGCCTGGGCCATGATCATCATGGCCGACGAACTGACTGCAGGAAAGATCGCCACCGATCGCCTGAAGCCCATCATCCAAGAATCGCCCGCCCTGGCCCGGCTCATGACCGCCAGTCCCCTGGACCTGAGCAAAAACACCCTACGCCTCAAGGGCTCCATCACCTATATGTCCTGGGCCACCAGCCCGGTGGCCCTGGCCACCTGGCCCGTTGAGTGCGTGTTCGCCGATGAGGTGGACAAGTGGGGCGGTTGGAAGCCCACCAGCCAATACGCCGACCCGGTGGCCCAGGCCGAGGCCCGCACCACCACCTACCTGCACACCGGCAAGGTCCTGGCCGTCTCCACCTGCACCACCGAAACCGGCCCCATCTGGGTGCAGCTAATGAGATGCCAGGAGATCCGGGTCTACATGGCCCGCTGCCCGGACTGCGGCGGGCTGCAGATCATGCGCCAGGCCCAGGTCAAATGGCCCGAGGAGGCCGCGGCGGACCCAGACCACATTTGGTCCGAGGGCTTGGCCTGGTACGAGTGCGAGCATTGCGGGGCCAGGTGGAACGAGGCCAAGCGCAAGCAGGCCACCCGCCTGGGCGCCTACCGCCCCCACCGCTGGGACTCAGAGGAACGCTGGTGGAAACCAGCCCAGCCCAAGGACACGCCCATCTCGGTGGGCTTCCATTTCAGCTCCTTCTATTCGCCCTTCGTGCCCCTGGGCAAGATCGCGGCCATGATCATCAAGGCTAAGTCCGACGAGGCCGCCAACCACGAGCTGCACAACACCTACCTGGCCTTGCCCTACCGCAACGAGCGCGCCCCCCGGGTGGAGGACGAGATCCTGCGCCTGGCCAATCCCGACCTGCCCCCCGGCCTAGTGCCGGCCGGCACCCTGGCCCTGGTGGCGGTGGTGGACGTGCAGCACAACGGTTTTTATTTCACGGTCCGCGCCTGGTATCCCGGCCTGGACTGGCAGCCCGGCCAGGACCTGGAGCCCCACCTGGTGCGCCACGGCTTTGTGGAGAGCTGGAGCGCCTTGCAGCGGGTGCTGTTCAAGGACCCCTACCGCGACGCCGCCGGCCGGGCCTATGTCATCAGCTTCGGCCTGGTGGACTCGGGCGACGGAACCAAGAGCCGCGAGGTCTACGACTGGTGCGACAAGAACCCGCCCATGATGCCCAGCAAGGGCGTCGCGCCCACCATGGCCCAGCCCTACCGGGTCTCCAGCATCGCCACCCATCCGGGCCTGCCGCTCTATGTGGTGAACAGCAACCACTACAAGAACATCCTGGCCGCCAAGCTCACCATTGCGCCCTTTGATCCCGGCGCCTGGATGCTGCACAGCGACCTCAAAGGCGACACGCCGGGCGCACTCAATGACTACGCTCGCCAGATGGTGGCCGAGCGCCGCAACGACAAGGGCATCTGGGAGCAGATCCCCCACCGGCCCAACCATTACCTGGACTGCGAGGTGGGCCACCTGGTGGCCTATGACATAGCGGGCATCGCCTTTTTGGAGCCCGAGACAGAAGAACCGGAAGAAGAACCCCAACCCATTACAAGGAGCTTTAGCAGATGGTAGACACTCAAAAATCAACGGCAAGAGCGGGGGTGCTCAAGGGCATGGATGCCATCGAGGCTTTCAGCGGCTTCAACCGGGTGATTCTCCTTCGCATGAAAAAGGAATACCCTCTCATGCCCATGAGGAGGCTGGGCCACATATATCTGGCCGATCCCGACCGGCTGCGCCAGTTCCTCAAGGACTATGCCGCCGGCGACACCGAAAAATACCTCGGCCCGGATCGCGGGGCCGGGCCCGAGTCCGCCCCAAGCGAACCCGGCGCCGGCGACAACGCCCAGGGCGACGATTCAGACCCCAGCACCGGCGAAGGTGGCAAGGGGGATGGGGATGCTCCAGCCGGCCAGGATGAGCCCGACGCCGGCGATGGCAAGGGGAAAAAGAGCAAGCAGGGCGCAAGCAGATAGACTGGTCGCCGCATAGGGAGGCGGGCAACATCTCTCCCAGCGTCAACACAAAACCCCGCCTCCTTTTGCGTTGACAAAAACCTGTCAATAGCGAATCTCCGCGATTCTTTCGATTTTAATGCCCATTCTCCGAGATTTAGCGAGATTTAGCGAGATTTACTAAATAGGCCCAAAAACGGGGTGTAGCCTCCAAGCTGATACTGGAGGCTGCCATGGCCGTTTTCACATCCTGGGCCGCACTTCTAACCCAATTGCAGAACGACTTGGCTGCGGGCAACTTCAGCCGCATCGCCTCCTACACCACGCCGGACGGCAGGGCCACCACCTACCGATCCATTGATGATTTTTGGACGCTTTACCGCGAGGTAGAGCAGCGCGCCGCCGCGGAGGAGGGCCTGGCCTACGCCCAGGTCTGCACCGTCCCGGCCCCGGAGTTTTAGCCATGGGCTTCAACCTTTCCGGCGCCGTGGACAGCCTGCTCAAGGCCTTCAGCTCCCAGCGCTACCTGGCCCGCCAGGAGCGCCTGGCCCAGGCCGAGGCCCTGCGCCGCTACGCCGCGGCCAAGGTGGACCCGTACAAGGGCTCCTGGGGCCTGGGCGTGCTGGCCGACCGCGACGTGAACCGCCTGATCGGCGAATCCAGCCCCTACCTACGCAGCCGCGTGCGCCAGCTCGTGCGCGACTTCCCCGTGTTCGCCCGGGTGGTGGACGTGGCGGTCAATTTGTTCGTGGGCACCGGCATCAGGCTGCAGGTGCGCATCATGAAGCCCGACGGCAAGGCCCTGGACGAGAGGCTCAACGACCGGGTGGAGGAGGCCTGGGCCGAGTTCTGCCACGACCAGGACCTGGCGGAGCTGCAGCGCCTGGCCTGGCGCCAGGAATACGAATGCGGCGAATCCTTCACGGTGATGGTGGATGAGCCCGGCCGCGAGCCCGCGCCCATGTACTTGCACCCCATCGAGCCGGACTGGCTGAGCGGCTGCGGCGCAGCCCCCTCCGCCGGGGCGGAGATCATAAACGGGGTGGAGGTCAACCGGAAAACCGGCCGGGTGTTGGCCTACTGGCTGGAGGACCCGGCCCGGCCCGGCACGCCCAAGCGGGTGGCTGCCGAGGACGCCATCCACACCTTCAGGCGGACCCGGCCCGGCCAGCTCCGCGGGGTCTCGCCCCTGGCCTCCGCGGTCTTGGCCGCCCACGACATCGGCGAATACGTGGGCGCCGAGGTGGAGGCCGCCCAAATGGCTGCTCGCTATCTGCTCACCCGCAACGTGCAGGACCCCGCGGGCCTGCGCCGCCAAACCACCCGGCCCGCCCAGGCCGGCGCCGCCGGCACGGCCAAGGAAAAGATCCGGGTGCAGGAGGTGGGCCGCAACATCCAGATAATCGGCCGGCCCGGCGAGGAGTTCAAGCTCCTCAAAAACGAGAGACCTTCCGTCCAGTTCGAGCCCACGGTCAACTTCATCACCCGGCTTATCGCCGTGGTGGCCAGCGTTTCCTACGAGCTGGCCTCGGGCGATTACCGCGGGGTGAGCTGGTCCACGGTGAACAACATCCGCGCCGACTTGGTGCAGCAGGCCCGGCCCGAGCAGCTCCGCTTCGCCCGCCAGCACACCGGGCCCATTTTCGCCCGCTGGCTGGACCGCATGCATCTGGACCCACGCTCCAATCTCCGGCTTCCCTCCTACTGGCAGCAGCGCAAAAAGTACCACCGCGCCATCGAGTTCCAGCCGCCCACCATGGAGGCCCTGGACCAGCTCCGCCAGTCCCGCTCCACCCTGGACAAGCTGGGCGCGGGCATCCTGGACCCCATCGAGGAGCTGGCCAAGAACGGCCGCGATCCCAAGACCGTGCTCACCAACATCAAGCGGTTCAAGGACATGGCCGCCGAGCAAGGGGTGGAACTTTCCTGGGACCAGAAGCCGGCCAAGACGAATCCCGCCGCCGTCCTGGAGGAACAAAGTGTTTGAGCCCCTGCAATTCAGGAACTCGCCCGAGGATCTGCAGACCCGCAAGATGCCGCTGGACATCCGCGCGGTGCCGGCCAGCTTTGATGAGGCCACCCGCTCGGTGGAGATCGTGGCCGCCAGCGAGACCCCGGTCCAGGTCTACGACTGGCGCCTGGGCGAGCTGGTGGACGAGATCCTGCTCATGTCCGCCCTGGACCCGGTGCCCGAACAGGTGCCTTTCCTGGACGCCCATAGCCGCTTTGCGGTGGACAACATCCTGGGCAGCGTGCGGGGCTTCCGGGTGGAGGGCGAGCAGCTCGTGGCCCGGGCCCACTTCGCCAAAAACTCCAAGGCCGCGGACGCCCTGACCCTGGCCCGCGACGGCCACTTGACCGACGTTTCGGTGGGCTACCGGGTGGAGGCCTTCCGGCTGGTGGAGGAGGGCGAGACCGCGGAGATAAACGGCAAAACCTACACCGGCCCCGTGAAGGTGGTGACCAAATGGTCGCTGCACGAAGTGTCCGCCGTGCCCATCGGGGCCGACCAGGCGGCCAAGGTCCGAGCCGCGAACCGGCAAGACACCAAGACCAAGGAGCAAAACATGGACAAGAGACTCAGGGCATATTTGGAGAGTCGCGGCCTGGCCACCGACGCCACCGACGACGAGGCCTGGGAGTTCCTGGGCAAGCTGAGCGCCCAGGACGCCGAGCGCGGCCACCACCGCGAAACCGGTTCGGAGCCCGGCGAAGGCGACGGGGGCGGCGGGGGCGACGGGGGCGGCGAAGGCGAGGGGAGCGAGGGGGGCAACGCTGATCCGCCCTCTCCCCCGGGTGGCCAGGACGGCGACCGGGCCGTAGTCGAGCACGAGCGCGAGCGGGCCGCCGAGATCTTCGAGATGTGCCGCGCCAACGGCGTGGAGCACAGCGAGGCCCTGAAGCTGGTCAAGTCCGGCCGGACCGTGGACCAGTGCGCCCGCGAGGTGCTGAACCTGGTGTCCCAGCGCCAGGGCGGCGGGCCGGGCTATCGCGGCGTCCGGGTCCAGGCCGACGAGACCGACAGGTACCGCGCTGCTGCCGCCGATGCCATCATGTTGCGCGGCGGCCTGGCGGTGGAAACCCCGGCCGCCGGGCACGACGAACTGCGCGGCTACAGCCTGAAGGAACTGGCCCGCGAGTGCCTGCGCCGCGCCGGCCAGCGCACCGGCGGCACCGACCACGAGATGGTGGGCCGCGCCCTCACCACCTCCGACCTGCCTCACATCCTGGCCAGCGTGGCCAACAAGGCGGTGATGATCGGCTGGGATACCGCCTCCCAAACCTGGCAGGTGTGGGCCGACGATTCCGGCTCGGCGCCCGACTTCAAGGAATCCACCCTGGTGCGGCTCTCCGAGTTCGACGACCTGGACCAGATCCAGGAAGACGGCGAGTACAAGTACGCCAAGCTGAGCGACATCAAGGAGTCCTTCAAGCTGGGTTCCTACGGCAAGGCCATCCACCTGGGCCGCGTCATGATCATCAACGACGACCTGAGCCTGCTCACCTCCATTCCCCAGGCCATGGGCGAGGCTGCGGCCCGCCTGGTCGCGGACGTGGCCTATGCGGCCTTTTTGGCCAACCCCGGCATGGGCGATGGAAAGCCCCTGTTCGACGCCGCGCACAACAACCTGGTCAGCATCGCCGCCCTGGACGTGGACGGCGTGGGCCAGGCCATCCAGACCATGACCGCCCAAAAGGACATGGCCGGCAAGCGGCGCCTCAACATCGTGCCCCAGTACTTTGTGTCGCCCACCGCGCTGTTCGTGACCGCGGAGAAGTTTTTCGGCTCCGACGTGATCGGCACCCAGGACGAGCCCAACGTCAAGAACCCCTTCACCGGAACCTTCACGCCCACCAACCGGGTATATGAGGCCCGCTTGGACGACGCCTCCACCGACGTCTTCTACATCATGGGGCCCAAGGGCAAGACCGTGAAGGTCTTCTTCCTGAACGGCGTGAAGAAGCCTTTCATCGACTTTGCCGACGATTGGAACACCGACGGCCGCAAGGGGAAGGTTCGCATCGACGTGGGCGCCAAGGCCCTGGACTGGCGCGGCATGGTCAAGGTCACCATCACCGGCTAACCCCAGCGCGGGGGCGGCCCGGCCGCCCCCGGCTGAAACCAAGTTCAAGGAGGCTTTTGAATGGCTAAGAACTTCATCGAGGAAGGCAAGCGCGTCGAGTTCACCGCCGCGGAGGCGGTTTCCAGCGGTGATCTGGTGATGCTGAGCGACCTGGCCGCGGTGGCGCTGTCCGATGCCGCGGTGGGCGATGTTTGCGTGGCTGCGCCGGAGGGCGTGTGGGAGCTGGGCGCCAAGGCCCAAGAAACCATCAGCCAGGGCGCCAAGGTCTACTGGAACCCCACCGGCAACCCCTACGGCGGCGAGGCCGGTTCCGGCTGCATCACCACCGACCCCACCGGCGCCAAGTATATCGGCATCGCCTGGGCCGGCGCCGCCGAGACCGCCGCCAGCGTCAAGGTCAAGCTGAACGCGTAGGGAACCCAGGTGCAGGCCAAGTTCCGCATAGACGAGCGCCTGCTGCATGCGGCGCTGAACAAGCTGGGACGCATCCCGGGCGCGGTGCCCCTGGCCGCGGCGCGTGCGGTCAACCGCACCCTGGATATGTCCCGCACCCGGCTCAAGCAAGCCATCACCGGCCGGTACGCGGTGAAGGCCGGCGACGCCCTTCAGGCCATACGGGTAAAAAAGGCTTCCGCCCGCCGGTATCACACCCAGGGACTGCTCATCAGCGTGGGCGGGAGCCTGCCCTTGATCAAGTTCAAGGGTGGCCACAAAAAGCCCTTCAGCGCCATGGCCCGCCGGCCCCGGGTGGGCGCCAAGGGCCGGGTGCTGATCACCAGCCGGCCCAAGGTGATCCCCCATGCCTTTGTGGCCCGCATGAAATCCGGTCACGTGGGCGTGTTCATCCGCCTGAAGGGCGGCAGCTCCTACCGCCCCGGCCGCGGCGGCAAGGGCCGCAAGGTGGTGCGGGTGATCGGCAGGGGTGCGCGGGTGGGTCGCCTGCCCATCAAGGAACTTATGAGCCCGGGCGTGGCGGTGATGGCCCGCAAGGTCCTGCCACCGCTCCAGCCCGAGATGGCGCGCATCCTCAACAAGCGATTCGCTCACGAGATCCGCCAGGGCCTGATCAATTCGGGGCTGGTGCCATGAGCAGCATAGACGTGATCCAGGACCTGGACTGCATTTTCGAGGACTGGGGCGTGGACATCACCCTCCACCCCGGCGAGCCCGGGGAACGCTTTATCGAAAAGGGCGGGGTGTTCAGCCGGGCCTCGAACCTGGCGGAGGTGGGCGGCGAGGTCCGGCACGTGACCATGCCCACCACCATCACCCTGCGCAGCTCCGATGCCCAGGGCCTGAAGCAAGACGACGCCATCACCGTGCACCCCTCCGAGGGGCTGGGCGTGGCCGGCGGCGAGTTCACCATATCCAACTTCCTGCCCGGCGAGGCCGGGTTGACCAAGCTGGAGCTGGCAGAGGCATGAGCGAAAGTCCGCGCAAGCTGATCCGCAAGGCCGTGGAGGCGCTCTTGACCACCCCGGTGGGCGACCCCCCGGCCCCGCCCACTGCGGCGGGTGACCGGGTTTACGGCAACCTGGCCAAGGACCTGCCCAGGGACAAGATGCCCGCGCTGGCGGTCTACGCCCTGGCCGAAGGCCCGGCGCCGGACTGGAACAACACCCTCCAGCTAAGGTCGCTCAAGCTGCTGGTCCAGCCGCACCACGACTTTAAGGAGGAAGGCGGCGACGAGCTGGACGACCTCACCTGGGCGGTGGAGCGGACGCTTCTGGACAGCGACAACCTGGGCATACCCGAGGACGGCCCGGTGGAGATACGCGAGATCAACTGGCAGGGCACCACCCTGACCATCAAGACCCCGGAGGGACTGATCCCCGGAGTGGGCGCGGTGGAGTTGGAGATCCAATACCTCTGGGTGCGCCCGGTGGAGGAGATGGACCTGCAGCCGTTCTTACGCATTCACGGCGAGCAGCTCGGCCCGCCGCCCCAGGAGGGCGGCGCCGCGGTGGAGTTCCACGCCGAGCTGCCCCAGGAATAGGAGCAAAGCATGCCCGACATCAGATTCTTGATTCCCCACCCGGAGCGGCTGGTGCGCGACCCTCTCAGCGGGCGCGCGCTGAACCCCTCGGGAGAGTTGATAAACCTGGCAGACCCCAAGCGCCGGACATTCTACCTGCGCCGCTTGCGCGACGGCGATGTCACCCAGGGCCGGCCGCCGGTCCCCAAGGCCTCCAAAGCCCCCGATTCCAAGGAGGAGTAAGCCATGATAGCCTTTGATTACCTTCCGGTGACCCTCCGCTTGCCCGGCACCTATGTGGAGTTCGCACCGGGCGCCCGCGGGCCTTTGGATATCGACCAGCGCCAGCTCCTGATCGGCCAAAAGCTGGCCACCGGCAACGCGGCCAGCGGGGAGGCGGTTCTGGTGACCCACCCCGACCAGGCCGACGACCTGTTCGGCGAGGGATCCATGCTGGCCCGCATGTACCGCACCGCTTACCAGAACAACTCCTACACCGAGACCTGGGCCCTGCCCCTGGACGATGCCGCGGCCGGCGTGGCCGCCACGGGCAGCATCGCCATCAGCGGCACCGCCACCAGGGCCGGCACGCTCTCGTTGTATGTGGGTGGGGTCCGGGTGAGGATCGCGGTGGCATCCGGCGATACCGCCGCCGATATCGCCACGGCCGCGGCCGAGGCCATCAATGCCGAGCCCCTTTGCCCGGCCAGCGCCGCCGCCGCCGACGCCACCATAAACCTCACGGCCAAGCACAAGGGCGTTCTGGGCAACGCCATTGACCTGCGCCACAGCTATTACCAGGGCGAGAGCCTGCCCGCGGGCCTCGCCATCACCGTCACCGCCATGAGCGGCGGCACGGCCAACCCCGAGATAGCCCCGGCCCTGGCCGGGATCTCCGGCATGGCCTTTGACTACTTTTGCCTGCCCTACACGGACACCGCCAACCTGGCCGCGCTGCGCGACGAGCTGGAGGCCCGCTGGGGCTGGGAACAGCAGACCTACGGCCACGGGTTCACCGCCGCCACCGGCACCGTGGGCGAGCTGCAGGCCCTGGGCGACAGCCTGAACAGCCAGCACCTCACCTTGATGGGCGCCGAAAAGAGCCCCAGCACCCCGGAAACCTGGGCGGCCGGCCTGTGCGCCGTGGCGGCCTATCACCTGAACATGGACCCGGCCCGGCCCTTGCAAACCCTGGAGATCAAGGGCGTGCTGCCGCCCAGCCGCGCGGACAAGTTCGACGCCGCCGAGCGGGACCTCCTGCTGCACGACGGCGTGAGCACCTTCATGCTCTCCAGCGACAGCAAGTGCCTGATCGAAGCCTGCATCACGACCTACCAGGAGAACGCCTACGGCGCGCCGGACACGGCCTATCTCTACGTGAACACCCCGGCCACCCTGGCGCGCCTGGCCCAGACCCTGATCGCGTATCTCACCAGCAAGTTCCCCCGCCACAAGCTGGCCGACGACGGCGGGGCCCAGCCGGCGGCGGGCATGCAGATCGCCACCCCCAGCATGGTGCGCGGCGAGGTGATCGACCTGTTGACCAAGCTGTATGCGGAACGCGGCTGGGTGGAACACCCCAATCTCTACAAGGACAACATCGTGGCCGAGCGGGACGAGGGCGACCGCGGCCGGGTGAACCTGCTTTTGCCCGTGCAACTGATCGGCCAGCTCCGCCGGATCTTCACGCGGGTGGAGCACACCTAAACGAGACGACGCGCAAAGGAGACCGAGATGGCCAAGGCAACCAAGATCGTAGGCGTATACCTGGACGGCACCCGCCTGCCTGTGGTGGAGGACCCGGAGTTCGACCCCGGCGGCACCCCGGTGGAGCCCATCCAGGGCATCGCCCCCGGCGAGGTGGTGGCGGAAACCCGGGGCGAAACCAAGCCCCCGGAACTCTCCGTCACCCTGGCCGACACCAGCGGGCTCAGCATCGTGGAATACCAGGGCGTGCGCGGCGCCACCATCACCCTGATGGGCGAAAATGGCAAGCAGTACACCATGGGCGATGCCTTCTATGCCGACCATGAAAAGCTGAGCGGCGGCAAGTGGAAGGTGACCTTCAAGGCCTACCGCTTCAGCGAGCAGAAAGGAGCCGAATAGGCCATGGCCGAGCCGAAAGTCATAACGCTTGACGATCCCATCACCGACGAAGCCGGCGAGGAGATCACCGAGATCTCGCTGCGCCCGCCCACGCTGGGCGACCGCCAGTTCCTGGACAGCATGGGCCTCAATGCCGACCCCAAAGGAAGGGCCGAGCTTGGCCCCTGGGCCAGCACCGCCTTCCTGGCCGCCCAGCGCCTGGGCAACCTGGCGCCGGCCACCGCCGCCAAGATCGGCGCGGCCGACGCCATGAAGATTTACACGGAGGTGATGCTTTTTATCGGAGGTTCCCAGACGAATGGCTTGATGGCGTCTCGCTCATAGTCGGGGCCTTCCACTGGGAGCCTGAAACCATTTGGGCCCTGACCATCGAGGATCTGGAGTTCTGGCTAGAGAGGGCAAAGCGCTTCTATGAACTTACCAGCCATAAGACTGATTTTTGAGGTCCTGGACAAGGCCACCGCGCCCATCCGCGGGATCCAGGCGCGTTTGGCCATGATGTCCAAGCAGAGCCGTCAAAACCTGCAGAAGGTGGGTCAGACCGTCAATCGGGCGGGCATGCTCATGGCCGCGGCCACGGGGGCGGTCGTCGCCGCCTCGGTGGCCCAGCGCGGCGCAACCATGGACGCGCTGAACGCCCTGGAGTCGCTGGGCGTGAAAAAGCTGGAAAACCTGCGCCAGGCTGCGGTGGATTTCTCCGACGAGTGGAGCGGCACCACCCGCAACGAGTTTCTGGCCGCGGCCTATGACATCAAGTCGGGTATCGACGGCTTGAGCGACGAGGGCGTGGCCGCCACCACCACCGTGGCCGCGCTCACCGCCAAGGCCACCAGGGGCACGGCCAAAGAGCTGGCCCGCACCTTTGCCACTGGCCACGGCATTTTCCGCAAATTCTTTGAAAGTGATGAAGAATTCGCCGAGCAGTTTGGCGCGGGCATCGCAGCCGCCACCAAGGCGTTCAAGACCGACGGCGGCAGGATGGCCCGGGCCATATCCAGCCTGGGCGCCGAAGCGGCCTCGGCCAATGTTCCACTTGCGGAACAAATTGCAGTGCTGGGCATGCTGCAGCAGACCATGGAAGCCAGCGAAGCGGGCACCAGCTACAAAGCCTTGATGGCTTCTCTGGGCAAAGTGACCGATGTCCACGGGCAACGGCTTGTGGATGCTGCTGGCAATGCCTTGCCCATGATCGAGGTGCTGAAGAAAATCCAGAACTATCTGGATGGCGCAGAAGACAAGGGCAAAGCGTGGCAGGAAGTCACCAAGGCATTCGGCCGCGAGGAGGCGGTAAAGGTCCTCAAGCTCTTGATCGAGCGCCAAGAGGAGCTGGGGCGGAAGATCGAGTTTGTCGGCCAGGCCGCCAAGAAGGGCAAGCAGTACATCGAGGCAATGGCCGCCGTCCAGAACAAGGGCGAGGGCTCGGTCTGGAAAAAGATAGGCCAGTCCATAAGCAACCTGGCGGGTGCCATCGGCAAGGCCCTGAGCCCTCTGCTTCTGCCATTGATGGAAAAATTCCAGAAGCTGGTAGAGCGCACCCGGTTGTGGGTGGAGGCCAACCCCAAGCTGGCCCGCACCATCATCATGATCGCCGGCGCGCTCAGCGTGGCTGCGGTGGCGGTGGGCACCTTCACCGTGGCCATGGCCGGGCTCAGCCTGGTCGCCTGGACCAATCCGGTCACCTGGATCGCCGCCGGCATCACCGCCGCGGTACTGGCCATAATCGCCGCCGGCGTTGCGCTTTACGTCTATTGGGACAAGGTCACGGCCTGGTGGAGCGGCCTGTGGGACGAGTGGGGCGGCGCCATCACCGCCGCGTTTCCCCTCATCGTGGTGCCTATCAGGGCCATGGCTGCGCTCAAGGACTGGCTGGTGGCGAACTGGCAGGACATCGGCCCGTTCTTCAAGAACCTCTGGGACGGCATCGTGCAGGCCGTGCTGGGGCCGGTGAGGTGGATCTACCGCGTGCTGAAGGCGGTGATCAAAAAGATTATCGATACCTACAAAAGTCTTTTTTCCTTGCTGCCCGAGAGCGCCCAGAACTGGATCAAGCAAAAGATCGGCCTGAAGGTGGCCGTGGACGCCGAGTCCGCCCCATCCGCTGCCCAGGCCGCCGCCCAGGCTGCTCGCACCCAAAAGGCCGTAGCCGACGCCAGCGCGGCCGCGCGTGGGGATCGCAAGGAAAAAAGTGAAATCCGCATGAAGATGGAATTCAGCAATGTTCCCCGCGGCGCAATCATCACCCAACTTGACAAGCGAGGCGACGCCGATGTGAACATCGACGCCGGCCTGGCTTATGCGCCTTAGCCATGAGCTACTGGGAGAAATACAGAAAAGCCAGCTTCAGGGGGGTGGAGTTCTGGCCCATTGACGGCGACGCCGAGCACGGCCGCCGCATCGCCACCCACGAGTACCCCTTGCGCGACATCGGGCTGTCCGAGGACCTGGGCAAGCGGGCCGCCCTCATCAACCTGCAGGGCAGGGTGGTGGGTGAGGACTTCCTGGGCCAGGCCCAGCGCCTGATCGAGGCCTGCAACAAGCCCGGCCCGGGTGCCCTGGTGCACCCGCTTTTCGGCACGCTCCAGGTGGTGTGCAAGGAGTGCAGGCCGAACTGGACCCTATCCCGCAAGGGCGAGGTGGTTTTCTCGCTGTCCTTCATGGAGGAGGGCGAAAACCGCTACCCGGCCGACAACGCCGATTACGCGGAACTGGCCGCCCAAAAGGCCGAGGCCAGCCTGGGAACCTTTCAGGATCTCTTTGGCGAACTGATAGACCTCAGAGGGCCTGGCTGGATCTCCGACGCCCTGGCCAAGGACCTGAAGGTCGCGCTGGACATGATCGCCCAGGTGGTGAGCGTGGCTGCCCCTGGGGGCGGTGCCTCGGCCGCCCTGGATATTGTGGCCCGGGCCCAGGCCCTGGCCTCCGGCAGCACTGCCGGCCAGAGCGTGGGCTCCATCGTGGGCCTGGGCCTGGGCGCCCTGAGGAGCCTGGCCAACGACGCCGACCCGGCCGCGGCCTTGTGGGCGGCCCTGGAGGTCAGCAGCTTCGGGGCCCTGCCGGGCAGCAGCCAGGCCAGCATTTACGGCGGCCTCTTGACCGCCGTATCCCAAACCACCGCCGCCCGCCAGACCCAGGCCGCCAACCGCCAGGCCTTCACCGACCTGGTGCGTCGCTTGGCGGTGACCCACGGCATCCAGGCCGCGCTGGACATGGAGCTGGACAACTACCAGCAAGCCCAGCGGGTGAGTGAGCAGATCCTCACCCGCCTTGACGAGCTGATGCTGGAGGCCGGCGACAATGGCGACGACGAGGGATTCCGGGCCCTGCGCACCCTGCAGGTGGAGGTCATCAAGGCCTTCGAGCAAAAAGGCGCCAGCCTGCAGCCCCTGGTCAAGGTGCCGGTGCCCCCCGCGGTCACCTCGTCCTTTGTCATGGCGGCCGAGCTTTACGGCGACCCCTCCCGCGCCGATGAGATCATGCGGCGAAACCCCGGCGTGATGCATCCCGCATTTCTGCCCAGCGGCGACGAGCTGGAGGTGCTGCGTGCCTGATGTGACGCTCCGCATATCAGGCCATGAGTACGGCGGCTGGAAAAGCGTAGTCGTGACCGCTTCCCTGGAGCAGCTCGCCGGCACCTTTGATCTGGTGATCTCCGACCGCTGGCCCGGCCAGCTCGAACGCCAGACCATCAAGCGGGGCGCGCCCTGCACCCTGCACTACGGCGGCCACCTGCTGATCACCGGCTACATTGACGAGGTCCGCCCGGCATTCGACAAAAGCAGCCACACCATCAGGATATCCGGCCGCGACCGCACCTGCGACCTGGTGGACTGCTGCCACGTGGGCAAAACGCAGGAATGGAAAGCCGAGGATCTGCTCACCATCGCCCGCGAGGTCTGCGAGCCGTTCGGGATCGAGGTGGCGACCGAGGTGGACCTGGGCGGCAAGCTGCCCCTGGAGAAATACAACCAAGGCGACACCATTCATGCGTTCCTGTTGCGCCTGGCGCGCAAGCAGAGCGTGATCATGGCGAGCTACGGTGACGGCCGCTTGGTATTCACCCGGGCAGGCGCGGCGCGCGTGGGCGTGGCCCTCAAGCAGGGAGAGAACATCCTTGCCGCCCGGGCCGAAGGCACCAACAAGGACCGCTTCAGCGAGTACCACGTCAAGGGCCAGGGCTCCACCGCCTCCCTGGATTTCAGCCCGCCCCTGCCCGGCGCCGACACCTACCAGGAATCCATGGACCTTTTCACCGAGGCGGTGGCCAGCGCCGCCCTGGCCCATGACCCCGGCGTGGCCCGCTTCCGGCCGCTGGTGATCCTGTCGGAAACCGCGGCCGCCCAGGCCGACATGGAAACCCGGGCCAGGTGGGAGGCCGCCAACCGGGCCGGCCGATCCCTGCGTGCCACCGTCACCGTGAAGGGCTGGGAAGCCAAACCCGGCGCGCTTTGGCGCATAAACCGGCTGGTGCCGGTGGATTGCCCCTTTTTGGGCATGAACGGTGATTACCTGATCGAAAAGGTCTCCTACCGCCTGGATGGGCAGGATGGCCAGCTCGCCGAGCTGGGCCTGATCCACCCGGACGCCTACCTGCCCGAGCCCCTGAAAAAAGGCAAAGGCGTTGCCAGCACTCCGCTGGACTTTTCGGAGAAAACGTAATGGACCCGCGCGGCCTGCTCAAATTCCTGGCCCCCTTGAAAAACCGCATCATGTTGATGCTCGCGCGCGGAATCGTCACCGCCGTGGAGCAGGAGGGCGCGCTGCCCACCCTGCGCGCCCGCTTCCTGGCTGGCGAGGAACACGGTGACATCCCCCTCATGCAGCAATACGGCTTTGCCTCCCGGCCCCTGCCCGGCGCCGAGTGCGTGGTCGCCTTCATGGGTGGCGAGCGCTCCCAGGGCGTGGCCGTGGCCACCTGCGACCGCCGTTTTATCCCCGTCCTGGGGGAGGGCGAGGTGGTGATCTACTCGGCCGAGGACGGCCTGGCCTTTGGGGAGGAAGCCCCGGAGTGGGCCCCGGAGCCGCCCGAGGGGGCGGAGGTGCAGGGGCTTTGCCGCATCGCCCTCAAGCCAGGCCGCAAGGTGGAGATCACCTGCGAGGAGTTGGAGATCAAGGTGAACGGAGTGCCGTACCAATTCGGCGGCGAGGGCGGCTCCGAGGGAATCGCGCGTATCGGGGTGGACAGGGTGGTCGTGGATCACGGCTCCTCGGCGGGCGAATACGTGATCGTGCGGGGCGACGACGCATGAGCGATATAGCCACCATCTTTGACAACGAGGCCATGCGCGGGGACTACGGCCTGGATGGGGGGCTCTTGGCCACGGACCAAAGCCTGAAGACCGCCATCCTGCACAGCATATTCAGTGACCGCCGGGCGGACGAGAGCGACGAGCTTCTGCCCGGCGAATCGCCGCGGGGCTGGTGGGGCGATTGTCTGGCCGACGACGAGCACGATCAATACGGCTCGCGCTTCTGGACCCTGCGCCGCGAAAAGCTCTCCGCCGAGGTGGCCGCCCGGGCCAAGGACATCCTGCAGGAGGCCCTCAAGTGGCTGATCGATGACGGCCGCCTGGCCTCGGTGGAGGTGGAGGTGGAGATCGAAAGGCCCGCCTCCCTGCATTGCCTGATCAAGACCACGGCGCCGGACGGCCGGGCCGACACCTTGGCAGTCACCTACGCCTGGAGCGCGTGATGAGCTGGGAACGCCCAACCCTGAAGGAGCTGCAGCAGCAGGCCGAGGCCAGCGTCAAGGCCGTCCTGCCCGAGGCCGACTTGAGCCTGCGCCGCTCCAATCTGAAGGTACTGACCATCGTGCGGGCCGCCGCCGATCACCTGCAATACGGCTACCTGGCCCGCATGGCACAACAGATTTTCGTGCACAGCGCCGAGTCCGCCTATCTTGAGGACCTCGCCGCCACCTGGGGCGTGCGGCGCAAGCTGGCCGCCAAGGCCTCCGGCTCCATCACCTTCACCGGCACGCCGGGCACCGTGGTGCCGGCCGGCACCCAATTGCGCCGGGCTGATGACGTCCGCTACGTCACCACCGCCGAGGTCACCCTGTCCGGCGCCGAGACGGCAGCCGCGGTGGAGGCGGTGGAGGCAGGCAACGCGGGCAACGCGGTGGCCGGGACCCCCCTGGCGCTCACCGGCTATGTGCACGGGCTCAACTCCACCGCCGTGGTGGCTACGGATGGACTCACCGGCGGGGCCGACCAGGAGGAGGACGACTCCCTCCGCGCCCGCACCTTGTTCCGCATCCAAAACCCGCCCAGGGGCGGGGCGGAGTCCGATTATGTGCGCTGGGCCCTGGAATGCGAAGGTGTCACCCGGGCCTACTGCTATCCCAACCGCATGGGCCCGGGCACCGTGGGCCTGACGTTTCTGGTTGACGACGCCGAATACGGCCCCATCCCCAGCGAGGCCGACGTGCAGCGTGTGCGGGACTACCTGGAGGAGGTTGACGAGACCGGCTCTCCCCACCGCCGCCCGGTCACCGCGGACCTGCACGTGTTTGCGCTCGCCCAGGCGCCGCTTGATTTCGAGATCAGCCTGACGGCCGCCGCCGGCTCCGACCTGGCGACGGTCAAGGCGGCTGTCCAGGCCGAGCTGGAGGACCTGATCCGCCGCGAGGCCGAGCCCGAAGGAAAGCTGCTCATAAGTCACGTCCGTGAGGCAATCTCTGTCGCGGCCGGAGAATATGACCACGTGCTGATCGCGCCCACCGCCAATATCCAGGCTGGCGCGGGCGAGATCATCACCATGGGGACTATTACCTGGAGCTAGGCATGGCGCGCACTGCCGACGATTACCTGGAGATGCTCTTTGGCCTGCTGCCACCGGGCATCATCTGGCCGCGCGACCCGGAGAGCGTGCTGGGCAAGGCGCTCATGACCTGGGCCGAGGGCCTGGCCGCCACCGATGCCCGGGCCGAGGACCTGGTGCGCGAGGCCAACCCAGCCCAGGCTTTCGAGTTGTTGGCTGAGTGGGAGACCGAATGCGGCCTGCCCGACGAGTGCAGCGAGCTGACCGCCACCCTGGCCGAGCGCCGCGAGGCAGTGGTGGCCAAGCTCTCCCACGCCGGCGGCCAGAGCCCGGCCTACTTCGTGGGTCTGGCCAAGGCCCTGGGCTACGAGGTGGAGGTGGAGGAATTCCGCCCGTTCCGCGCCGGCCACAGCGCGGCCGGAGACCCGGACTACGATGAAGCCTGGGCGCTCGCCTGGCGGGTGCGTGCGCCGGAGCAGACGGTGCGCTACTTCCGCGCCGGCCAGGGCTGCGCGGGCGAGCCCCTGGCCAAGTGGGGCAACGAAAAACTCGAGTGCGTGGTGGGCCAGGCCAAGCCAGCCCACACCACGCTGCTGTTCGCCTACGGAGAGTAGGAGGCATTATGCACAGAGTCGACGGACCCGGCAACGACAACAACAAATTCACATCCGGCGACCCGGCCACCGGCACCCCGGCCACCATCGTCGTCCCCGATTGGCTCAACGCCGTGCAGGAGGAAATCGCAAACGTCATTGAGGCCGCCGGCATCGCGCTGGACAAGACCCAGGATGATCAGCTCCTCGCCGCCATCCAGACCCTGAACGGCGGGCCGGGGGCCATGCTGCCGGACCCCTACCTGCAGGACGAGCAGGAGCCGGTGGAGACTGACCTCCAGCGGGACGCGCTCGTTTTTCCGGCCGGCTCCGACGGCTGGACATGGAACAGCGTGCAACTCTGGCGCTCAGAAGTGGCCTGGCAACTGGAGTTCGAGCTGATCCACGGCAACGCAGAGACCGCCGATATCGACTGGCGGGTGGCCTACCTGGTGGTGCCAGACGGCACCGCCAACCCAGTGGTCAAGGAGCGCTGGCAGGCCAGCCACGCCTACAGCGTGGGCGACCAGGTGATCCCCTTGGGCACCCACCTGAACGGCTACTACTACGAGTGCAGCACGGCGGGCACCAGCGGCGCCAGCCAGCCCACCTGGGGCACCACCGAGGGTGGCTATACCGATGACGGCACTGCGGTGTGGACCTGCAAGATCGGCGGCATGAAGGGCTTGAGCGACCTGGTCACCCCGCCGGGCGAGGCCTGGCGAGATTGGAAAACCACCCCCAGCGGCCTGGTGATTCCCTCGGGTGAAGCCTCGGCTGGCGACCGGTTGCACGTGGGCCTGTGGCGGCGTGGCTCCGCCGATGCCAACGGTGGAAACCTGCGCTTGGTGGCGGCGCGCATCTATCCGGTGGAGGTGTAGCCATGGCGCGGCAGATGAACAGTGGCAGGCTCAAACTCGTTGAGACTGGAGAACTGACCAGCATTACTTGGTCCACCGATGCCGCCGGGCGGAAATATGTCGACATCCAGCTCAATATTGATGTGGACCCCTCGCGCCACATTGCTAGGCTCTGCTCCGAGGGCGGCTGGGTGGTGGGCTACTGCTCCTACGGTGTGTACTGGTATTTCGATGCCGCCGCCAACAAGTTGCGGATTTTCGCAGGCTCGACCCCGGATGCGGACGGCCAGATTGATTACCAGATATTGGAGGTCCCCCGTCTCTGGATCGTGGAGCAGGGGATAGCCGCTGTGGACTACGGCAACGGGGTTGCCGTGGACACAGAGATACAACTCGACCACGCCACGAACGAAAACAGCTACCCAGAAATTTACATTCAGGCCAACTATGCGATCTGCAACCCGTACCACTGCACCACGCCCACCAATGGCGTGCCGGAGCGCTACGCTCTCCGCAAGCACACATCCGATCCTACCAAGCTGATAGCGAGTTGCCGGGGCGTCAACGACTCCGGCACCTGGAACTACGCGCCCTATTGCGTGGTCACCCCCAAATAGGAGCAGACCATGAAGACAGCGATTGTTTTTAACCCCGACGGCACCGCCGTGGCGGGGCCGATTCGCAAGGCGAATTTCGGGCCGGTGTTTGAGGCCGGCATCGCGCGGGATTACCCCGGCTGTCTGTTGTACATCCTGGACGGCGAGCCTCCCAGCTACGACCGCAACCGCCTCCGGGCCACCATCGAGGACGGCCAGGTCACCAGCGTGCAGGCCGCGCCCGAGCCGCCCACCCTGTGGGTACACGTCAGTTTGACCGGCGGGGTGCAGTCCCCGGCCGGCACCCTCTATCTCAAGAACGACGGCGTTGACGCGCTCCAGGTGCACGCCGAGCTGCGCGACGGCCCAGACGCGGCCACCAGCAACGCCGTGACCCAGATCGGCGGCCAGGACGTAACCGGCCTGTGGGCCCTGGAGCTGGTCAACGTGGATACCGGCGCCCTGGCTGATGCGCCCCTGGCGCAGATGACCGCCGGCGTGATCGACATGAACTACACCACCACAATCGCGCCCTGTGAAGTGGAGCTGGCCGAGGACCGCCTCCAGATGATCGGGCCCTACCGGCTCAAGCTGGCCTCGCCGCTGCGGTTCAAAGTAGTGCGGGCGCTGGATTAGCACATGGATTTCTCCTGGCCCTGGGACGCAATCGTCAGCGGCGGCCTACTGGCCCTGGTGCTGGACCGCGGCCACGCCGCGCTCATGCGGCATCGGGAATACGTCCGTCACCTGGAACATCGCCAGCAGGAGGCCAACGTAGTCTCCGAGGATGAATGCACTGAGCGTCGCGCCGAGGCGCAGGCACGGTGGGACGCATCCTGCGCCACCTGCCGCACCCAGCTCAACGGCCGATTGGACGACGGTGACAGCGTGTTTCTCTGGGTCGAAGCAGCCCTGCGTGTGCTGCTCAAGCGTTCCGGCGTGGAACCCCAGGAGATTGAAGCCGAGATGACGTTGCTCCGCAAGGGCCGCCGGCGAGGTGGCCATGCGTGATCGATTCGCCCAGGCCGTGGAGTTCGTGTTGCGCCAGGAGGGGGACTGGACCCACGACAGCGGCGGACCCACCCGCTACGGCATCAGCCAGCGGGCTTATCCCGGCCTGGACCTCTCCACCCTCACGGTGGAGCGGGCCCGAGCCATCTACCGCCGCGACTATTGGGACCGCCTGGGCCTGGAAGCGCTTCCTTGGCCGGTGCCCCTGGCCATGCTGGACGTGGCCGTCAACACGGGCTGCGGCCCGGCCACGCGGCGCCTCCAGCGCGCAGTCAACCTGCTGGAGAGCCGGCCGACCCTGCGAGTAGACGGCATCCTGGGGCCGGCCACCAAGCGGGCGGTGCGCGCCCTGGGGGGCGACCCCTGCCGGGCCACGCTCCTGGCCCTGATGGTGGCCGTCGGCCGGCTGGAGCGCCACGCACGGCTGGCCGCCCACGAAAAATATAAACCGTACCTGCGGGGCTGGGCGCTGCGTTGCGTCCGGCTCTGCGCTGAACTGGCCCGGGAATGGGCCGCAGAAAAAGGAGATGAAAGATGAACAAGGACAGACCTGGACATAAGACGACGGAATTTTACGTGACCCTCGCCGGCCTGCTGGGCGGACTGGCGGCCCTGTTCGGGTTGATTCCCCAGGAAAGCGTGGGGAACCTCAAGTCCGCGGCGGGCCAGGTGGCCGGCGGCATCATCGCGGGTATGTCGACCCTGGGCTACGCCCTGAGCCGCGGCAAGACCAAGGGAGGTGGGCAGTGATGCGGCGCGTCGCCTGGCTCTTGCTCCCGTGCCTGGCCCTCGCCCTGGCTGCCTCGGGGTGTGCGAGTAAGCAAGAGGTGCTGGCCTACTACGAGGCCCAGGTCAAGGCCGCCCAGGCCAAGGCCGCCGTGGAGGCTGCCCGCAAGCCCCTCCTGATGATCCAGGCCAAGGACGGCGAGGACATCTCGTTCACGGGGGTCAAGGCCTTCATCGTCTACGCCCCCACCCACGACGATGGCAGTGGCTGGACGGTGCGCCAACACAAGGACCCCGCCTATTCCGTCGGTACCACCGTGCTGGGGATAGCCGCTGGCGTGGCCGGGCTGTACCTGAGCGGGCAGAACATGGTGGACCTCGCCAATGCGGTTGGCGCGCATGCGGGCCACAACACCACGATCGGCGGCGATTGGACCGGCCAAGACAAGGTTGGCGGCAACCAGGTTTCGGGCGGTTCCACCTACGTGGGGCGCGACGGTAATTGGAACAGCCACAACCCCACCACCGAGTCGGCGGAGTCGGCGGAATAGCATGGCCCTCGTGATCCTGCCACCCAACTGCCAGGCGCTGCTGGAGCCCGGCCAGGTGTTCTTCTCGATGGGCGACGGGTTCGTCTCGGATTCCATCGCCCTGGAGACCGCCCGGGAGGCCTACGACGCCGGCCTCCTGGTGGCCACCCACGTTGGGATCGTGCTGGAGGACGGTTACTGCGCTGAGGCCGCATGGCCGGAGTGGCGGGTGGCGCCCCTGGGGCCCCGGCTCCAGGGACGCACGCCCCTGATCTGGCTCAAGACCCCGGCCGGCCAGACGCCCGAGGCCGCGGCCGAGCTGTGCCGCCTGGCTCGGGAGCTGGAGGGCACGCCCTACGACACCTGGGCCGTGACCGTGGGCTTTCCCCTCAGCGACGACGACGACAACGGCCGGGCCCCCAATTTCGCTGAGGACCCGGCCAAGCTTTTCTGCTCCGAGGGCGTGGACACCCTCTTGCGGAGAACCGAGCATCTGCGGACCGTGCCCCTGCCCGAAGCGTTCAAGGCGGTGCACCCCTCGTGGCGCTCGCCGCAGGGGCTGAACCTAGCGCCGATATGGGCCTAACCCGGGGGCCGTTCGGCCCCCGCCAACACCACTCCTTTTCTCCCTCCCCACCCCACTCCCCCGGCCTGGGCCTGACCACCCCGGGCCGGGGGCCTAAACTGAGAGGGCGGGAAACCCCGCCCCCCCGCCATGCCTCGCCTAGCCCGGCCTAAAGGGAGGCCTTGCGAAGCAAAAACCGCAGCCGCCGAATGCTGCTAGGCGTGAGGTCCAGCCGGTCTGCGGCCAAGGCCATCGGCCCGTCAAGGATGAGTTGGGCGATGGCTGGCTCTATCCACCAATGGGCTGGCCGGAGCTTGCGGCCGCACAGATTGAGACGGGCCTCCTCCACCGCCGAGGGCGTCACCCCGTGCCGGCGGGCGAACTCCTCCAGGGTGAGGGAGCTCAAGTCCTCAATGCGCTCCTCCCACCACTGGGCCCGATCTCGGTACCAGTGATGTCCGAGCAGCCGCCGCAGTCGTTTGATAGCGCTGCGTCCTATGGGCAGGTCCAGCCGACTCGGCGCGTCACGGTATTCCTCCAGCAACCGTACCAGAGGGCGGGTTAGGACGACTCGGGGCCCGCCGGTGCCACCGGGCCCTCGCGGCTGACCATGCGGCCAGCCCAGCGCGATAAGGAACCCATAGCGAGTCTCTCGGTATTCGCGGACGTCCCAGCGGTCGCCAAAGATGTCGCGCACAAGGTCTATGATGACGGCTACTCGCCCCACCATCCCCTCCGCTACTCATCCTGTCCCTGCGCCACCCACCACTCCCGGACCTCGTCCCAGAGTGCCCAGGCGTCGGCCGGGTGGGCGTCGCGGATTTTGGCCGCCAGGGCGGCCATGTCGACGCCCCACTTCTTGGACAGCCCGTCGGGCTCGCCGTCCTCCACCTCCATGGCCAGGAGCAGGTTCATGCGCTCGGCCACTTCGGTGGGCATCAGGGACCCGTTGAGTAGGTCCCGGAGGAGGTCCAGCTCCTCCTTGCTGATCTCCAGCCGCCGGCGCCAGGAGCGCCGCAGGGCGGCCAGGACCCGCAGGTCCTCGCGGGTCTGGGCCGTGGCCCCCCGGCCGGCGCGGGTCAGGAAGGCGCGGGTGTCCTCGTCGAGAGTGAGGCTGGTTTTGATGCTCATGACCATTCCTCCGCTTATCGCCTGCCGTCTTTTGTGAATAGGGTTTCAACTCGCACCCAGGTCGGATGATCTTCTGTTTTTCTGATCGCGCCACATTCTTCGAGACGGCGTATGACTAGATGCATCGCATCAATGCCTACGATCTCGTCGTCTTTTGGTGTATCTATGACCAGAACCTGCCGCCGCAAAAAGGACGGAATGCTTGTTGGGGGTTCTGAGAGTGTGATGCTGCTTTCTTCGTGGGGATCAAACCAATAGACGCCGACCCACTCGGGATTATGTGCGTCGGCCGTGCTTTGTTCCTCTATTTGAACCCCCAGGGATTTACAAAGCTCTATGGCTTCCCACAAGGAGGTGATGGTCTGTCCTTGTGGGCTGACTCGTCCGGCCAGCATGCAATCGGTTTCTGAGGTGGTGAGGTAATAGAGGTCTGTGCGTTTCCGGGCTGCTTCAAATACAGCTTGGGAAACAATATATTTGATGTCTGGGCGAGGCTCAGGGAGGCCTGTTATCCCCTTGGTAATCCGTACACAAGCGGGGATAGTTGCGTCCGCCAGTTGAATGCTGTTTAGCGGATAGGTCTCTGTTTCTACTCGCGCCACCCCCTCGCTGGGCAGCTCAACGTCGCCCAGCTTCACAGGGTGGGGGGTGAGGTTAATCAGTCTCATAGTCCTCCTCCAAAATTTGAGCCGGCAGGCTCGCGCCCGCCGGCCCGGAGACTAGTCCTCCAGCATTTCCTCGCGCAGCTCATCCTCCGTCACCACCTCGTCGGCCGTGTCGCCGACGAGGTGGCGGCCGGCCCGGTCCCTGGCCCACACCGGCCAGGCCGTGTCCACCCAGTCCGGGATGGGGGCGCTGGGCAGGTCGGTGAGGTCCACCCCGGCTGCGGCCAGTGAGACGCGCTCCCCGACGGCGGGAAGCACCCCGAACTGGCTGGCGACCTCCGGCTCCGCCAGTTCGTCCTCCAGAGCGCGCAGCAGTTCGCGCAACTCCCGCACGTCCTCGCGGTCCCAGGCTGCGATCGCCTGGGCCAATTCAGTCCAGCGGGCCTGGTCAGTGGCGGTCTCGTGGCTGTGGGTGGTATGCTGAGTGTCGCGGGCCATGGTCTCTACCTCCTGTCTAGGGTCTGTGGCCTGCCGGGCTGGCGGTGGTGGCTCACTGCCAGCCCTCATTGTTAGGTACAGTCTACCGCCCAGTTACCGCCGCGTCAAGTAAAAAATACCGCCCGGGTGATTTTTTTGAGGGCGCCGCTGATCTCGGTTGGAGATGGTTGGAGATTTCCGAATTTTTAGGCGCCTCTTGGCGTTTTTGGCGAGACAGCGAGCAGGTACAACCAGTTGATATAAAAATAAAAACCAATAAAACCATC
>CAZUHP010000028.1:0-41690 GCA_964620595.1 uncultured Desulfarculaceae bacterium
CTGCTGCCTGAACATGTGCGGCGCCGTGCACTGCTCGGACATCGCCATCCTGGGCGTGCACCGCAAACCTCCGGTGATCGAGCACTCCCACCTGGACAAGATGTGCGAGATTCCCACCACCATCGCTTCTTGCCCCACCGCGGCCATCAAGCCCGCCAAGGTGGACGATTACAAGAGCGTGGCGGTGAACGCCGATCGCTGCATGTTCTGCGGCAACTGCTACACCATGTGCCCCGCCATGCCCCTGGCCGACGCCGAAGGCGACGGTATCGCCCTGTGGGTGGGCGGCAAGGTCTCCAACGCCCGGTCCATGCCCAAGTTCTCCAAGCTGGCCGTGCCCTACATCCCCAACGAGCCCCCGCGCTGGCCTTCCACTGTCAAGGCCATCCGGAAGATCGTTGAGGTCTACGCCCAGGACGCCAACAAGTATGAGCGTATCGGCGAGTGGGCCGAGCGGATCGGCTGGGAGAAGTTCTTCGAGAAGACCGGCCTGGAGTTCAGCCACCACCACATCGACGACTACCGCCTGGCCATGACCACCTGGCGGACCAGCACCCAGTTCAAGTACACCAAGTAGGTCTGCTGGTTAGCCTGTAACCACGCCGCTACCCGGGACTCCAGAGGTCCCGGGTAGCGTCTTTGCTTGTAGGGAGAGCCCGCTTCCATGTCTCAGGCCCTGCCGCGATTGGTCGTAGCCGCCTTGCGGGGCGGGTCGGGTAAGACCACCCTCAGCCTGGGGCTCATACAGGCGCTCAGCGACCGCGGCCTGGCCGTGGTGCCCTTCAAGAAGGGCCCTGACTATATCGACCCCTTCTGGCACACCGAGGCCGCGGGCACCCCTTGCCACAACCTGGACCCCTACATGATGGGCCGGGAGCAGGTGGTACGCGCCTTCGCCCACTTTGCCAAGGGATACGCCGCCGCGGTGGTGGAGGGCAACCGCGGCCTGTTCGACGGCCTGGACGCGGCCGGCAGCCAGTCCACCGCCGAGCTGGCCAAGTGGCTGGCGGCGCCGGTGGTCCTGGTCATTGATTGCTCCATGGCCTCGCGCACCGTGGCCGCGGTGGTGCTGGGCTGCCGCGATTTCGACCCCGAGCTGAACCTGGCCGGCGTGATCCTCAACCCGGTGGCCAACGCCCGCCAGGAAAAGGTGATCCGCCAGGCCATCAAGGACTACACCGGCCTGCCGGTGCTGGGCGCGGTGCCCCGCCTGGACCTTAACCTGCCCGAGCGCCACATGGGCCTGGTGCCTCCCCAGGAGCACCAGGCCGTGGCCCAGGCCCTGCGCCAGGCAGGCCGCAGCGTGGCCTCCTACGTGGACGTGGACGCCCTGTGGGACCTGATGCGGGCCGCGCCCGGGCTGCCGGACGTCGCGCCCCCCGCGCCCTCCGCGCCCCCCGCCCCCCCGGCCGGGCTCTTTCCGCAGCAGCCGCCGCCCGAGCATGATCGTCCGGTCATCGGGGTGGTGCGCGACGCCGCCTTTGGCTTCTATTACCCCGAAAACCTGGAGGCCCTGGTCAACCACGGGGCCCGCCTGGTCTTCTGTTCGGCCCTGGAGGACGAGGACCTGCCCCCGGTGGACGCCCTGTACCTGGGCGGTGGCTTTCCCGAGACCCATGCCGCCCGCCTGGCCGCCAACCAGTCCTTCCGCCGGGCGGTGCGGAAGGCGGCCCAGGATGGCCTGCCCATCTATGCCGAGTGCGGCGGGTTCATGTACCTGGGCGCCAGCATCACCATAGATGGCCAGACCCACCCCATGGCGGGCGTGTTTCCCGTGGACTTCGCCATGCACAAAAAGCCCCAGGGCCACGGTTACACCCTATGCCGGGTGGTGGAGGAAAATCCATTTATGCCGGTTGGTTATGAGTTCAAGGCCCACGAGTTCCACTACTCGGTGCCCACCTTGGCCCCCGGGTTCAAGCCCCGGCTGGCCTACCAGGTGCGCCGGGGCAAGGGCATCTTGGGCCAGGGCGGCGGGCTGATGACCAACAGGGTGCTGGGAACCTATCACCACGTGCATTGCCTGGGCGCGGCCCAGTGGGCCCCGTCCCTGGTGGCTGCGGCCCGGGGACGCAGAAAGTAGCTTGACAGAAAATGCCGCTGGGGATATGGTGCGGTATTGTGAAAAAAATCTTCAAATCAAGGAGGTTATTCGGATGGGTGATATTGAGCGGGCCAAAGAGCTCACCCTGCAGGTCCTGGAGAAGAAGCAGAAGCGCATGATGATGAAGGACCTGCTCAAAGAGGTGCAGAAGATCGACGACAGCATTGACAAGCGCACCCTCAAGAAGGCCACTTCCGCGATGATAATGGACAAGACCATCGCCTACTGGTCCAGCGGTTCCACTACTTACTTCGCCCTGCCTGGTGGCAAGCACGCCGAGGGCGAGGACTAATAAGCGGTCTGGACTGCCCGGCGCTGTTCACCGCTAGGCCCCCCCGCCCCGGATCAGGCCCAGGGTCCGGTTGCAAGGCGGCGGGGGCTTCGTCTGACTAGGGGCCGCCCCGGGAGGGGAGGCCAAAAGGCATAGTGAAATGAGTAAGATAACAACCCCTAGCGGCATTCCAGAAGATGAGTTCCTGCGCGAGGGGCTCATCGACCGCCTCAGCCAATACCTGGAGGCCGAGCCCGATGCCTGGCACATGCGTTACAACCTGGGCGTAGCCTTGATGCACGCCGGGCGTAGCGACGAGGCGGTGCAGGCCTTTCAGCAAGTCCTGGCCCTAGCCCCCAAGCACATGGAAAGCCTGATCAATCTGGGCGGCATCTACCTTTCGCGCGGCCAGGGCGACGAGGCGCTCAAGGCCTTTACCAAGGCGCTCAGCGTGCATGACCACCCCCTGGTGCGGGCCAATCTGGCCGTGGCCTACATGCAGCTCGGCCACCTGGAGGAGGCTGAGCGCGAGCTGCGCCGCGCCCTGGAGGCGGAGCAGGCCATGCCTGACGCCTGGGCCAACCTGGGCTCCTTGCTGCTCCAGGCCGGGCGCCTGGAGGAATCAGTGGAGGCCAGCCTCAAGGCCCTGGAAATCCGGCCTGATTTTGCCATCGCCCACAACAACCTGGCCGTGGCCTACCTGGATTTGGGCCAAGAGGACCAGGCCCGGGAGCACGCCGAGCTGGCCCTGAAAAACGGCTACCCCGTGCACCAGGAGATACAGGACAAGCTGGGCCTTTCCTCCTGACAACCCCGGGCGACGGGGGGCGACGGTGGGGCCGGGGGGCGCGGGAGGCAACGGGGCGGCGAGGGGGGCGGCGAGGGGGGCGGCGAGGGGGCCCTTGACACCCCGACCCGGGCCGGGCATGCTGGGATGCGGTGTGGCCGCCCCGTCGCCCCGTCGCCCCCGTCGCCCTCGCCCCCCCGTCCCTGGGCTGGCCAAGGCTGCGGGGCGGGCGCCGCACCGTGCGTCCGCGGCCGGGTTTTCCATTCCTCTCCCCCAAGGGTGTGCCACTTATGGGGGCCGTATACTTCACCTTGTTCCGAGTGCTGCCCTACCTGACCTTGGCGTGGTTCTGCCTGGGCCTGGTGCTGCGTCTCCGCGGCCTGGCCCGCGCCCCGGTGCCCTTTTGGATAGCCCTGGAGCCGTTGCCCGGCCGGAGCCTGGGCCGCGCCGGCCGGCTTTTCTCGGGGGCGCCGTGCTTCCCCGCCCTCTGGCGGCGGGCCCCGCTTTTGGCCCTGGGCGCCACCGCCCTGCACCTGGGGCTCTTGCTGGCCCTGGCCGGCCATTTGCGCCATTTCCTGAGCCCGGTGCCGGCCTGGCTCTATTTCCTCGCTCCCTTGGGCCGCCTGGGGGGGTACCTGATGGCCGCCGGCTTGGTGCTCCTTTGCCTGCGCCGCTTGGCCGATCCCCGCTTGCTGTATCTTTCCCGCCCGGCCGACTATGGGCTTTTGGCCCTGCTCCTGGCCCTTGCCTTGAGCGGTCTGGCCCTGGCGCACTTCGCGCCGGCCGACCCGGCCGCGGTCAAGGCCCTGGCCCTGGGGCTGCTGCGGCCCTGGGCCCCGGCCGGCCCCTGGCCCGGCTGGCTGCTCGGCCTGCACCTGGGCCTGGCCCTGGCGCTGCTGGCGGTGTTCCCCCTGTCCAAGTTGGTGCATGGCCCGGAGTTCGTCTTGAATCCGGTGCTGTTTCCGGCCCGGGGTTCCCGCCTCCCCCGCAACCCCTGGCAGGCGGCCTATGTGGGCGACGCCCCGAGCCAGGAGGCAGTGCTGCCCGGCGAGCCCCAGCCCTGGACCCGGGAGCGCTACTGCCGGCGCCTGAAGGACTACTGGGCCGGGGCCGGGACCAGGCGGGTGCTGGGGGCCAGGGAGCGGGCCGCCTCCCGCCGGCAGGGAGACGGGGCATGAGGGGGCTGGCGGCCAGGGCCCGGTTCAAGGGCGAGGGCTCTCCCTTGCCCGCGCCCGGCGCCGCCCGGGACCTGGACCTCCCGGCCGGCCGCGAGGCGGACCAGCGCCTGTGCGGCCTGCCCGCCTCCTTGCTGCCCGATTGGCAGGAGGTCTTCCTGGCCGCCTTCCGCCGGGCGCTCGCCCGCTATCGCAGCTTCCGCCATCACCTGGAGTCCTGCCTGCGGTGCGGGGCCTGCGCCGCGGCCTGCCCCTTTTACCAGGGCACCGGTGATCCCCAGAACATCCCGGCCGCCCGGGCCGATTTGGCCCGCCGGGTGTATGAGCGCTTCCTGGCGCCCGGCCGCCGTCACCGGCCGGCCGCGGAACTGGAGCGCGGGCTCCTCGAACAATGGTACCTCTATTTCCACCAGTGCAGCCTGTGCCGGCGCTGCGCCCTGTATTGTCCCCTGGGCATCGACACCGCCCAGGTCACCTTTGTCTGCCGCGAGATACTGGCCGCGGTGGGGCTCAGCAGCCGGGCCGCCTCGGGCGGGGCGGCGGAGACCTACCGCACCGGCAATTGCCAGGGCATCATGCCCGCCTCCTGGAGCCAGCGCCACCGCGGCCTGGAGGAGGAGCTGGCCCGGGAAACCGGCGAGCCCATGCTCTGCCCGGTGGACGAGTATGGCGCCGAGGTGCTCTTCATTCCCCCGGCCGCGGAGCTGGCCCGCCATCGCGCCGCGTACAAGGCCTATGCCAAGCTCTTTCATGCCGCGGGGGTGAGCTGGACCGTGAGCACCTATATCAACGACGCTGGCAACGCCGGGGCCTGGCTGGACTACCGCAACCTGCGCCTCATCCACCACCGGGTGCTGGAGGCGGCCAGGGAGCTGAGGCCCAAACTGATCATGTGGGGCGAGAGCGGCCTGGGCTGGCGGGTGGCCGGCCGCCTGGCCCCCGGCCTGGGCGTGGACTGGGCCAGCGAGGATTACCTGGAGTTCAGGCGGCCCCTCAGCGTGGTGGAGTGGGCCTATCACCTCTACCGCCGCGGCGCCTTTCAGGGACGCCTGCACCCCGAGGCCAACCACCGGCGGGTGGTGACCTACCACGACCCCTGCCAGGCGGCGCGATCCTGCGGCCTGTTGCAGGAGCCGCGTACCCTCTTGAACGCGGTGTGCCAGTGGTACGAGATGCCGGCCGGCACCGTGGGCCGGGAGACGCTCTGCTGCGGCGGGGGCGGCGGGGTGTACCAGGGGGCGCCGGAGCTGGCCCTGGCCGCCATGCTCCCCCGGGCGCGGGTGTTGGCCCGCATGCAGGAGGATTACGGCTGCAACTGGGTGGCCACCATCTGCGACGGGTGCAAGAGCGCCCTGGGGCGGGGTCTGCGCCGCTACGGCCTGGGTATGAGCGTGGGCGGGGTGGTGGAGCTTCTGGGGCAGGCCCTCTACCCCACCGGCCTGGGCCAGGAGGCGGCCTGATGCGGGGCTGGCTGGTATTGGCGCTCGTCTTGGTGGCCGCGGCCTGCAGCGGGCCCGTGGAGCCGCCGGCCGCGGGCAAGGGGCTGCGGCCCCGGGCCCGGGGCCTGGCCGCGCCGGCCTATCATTCCCCGGCCGGGCGCTGGCGCGCCCGTCACGGTGAGCTGGTGGCCCTGCCCGGCCGGGCGCCGGCGGCGGGCTTTGATCTGGGCGAGTGCCTGGTGTGCCACCAGGCCGCGGCCTGCGACGCCTGCCACGCCTATGCCGGCGTGCGGGAACTGCCCGGGGAGGCGCGGCCATGAGCAAGGGGCAGGGCAAGATGGCCCGCCTGGCCGCCTGGCTGGAGGCGCGGGGGGCGTTGCAGCCCGACCAGTGGCAACGGAAGGTGCCGGCCACCTCGGCCTGGCAGCACTACCTCTACCGTTGCTTCGGCGGGCTGGCCCTTTTGATGTTCGGGGTCCAGGTGGTCACCGGGCTCTGGTTGCTGGCTTTCTACCAGCCCACCGCCGGAGGGGCCTGGGCCAGCCTGGTGCACCTGGACAACCAGGTGGTGGGCGGCTGGGCCCTGCGCCGCCTGCACGCGGTGGGAGGGGACCTGCTGGTGTTGTTCGCCCTGCTGCACTTGCTGCGCGTGTTGTGGACCAGCGCCTATCACGCGCCCCGGGAGTTGCATTGGCTGAGCGGGGTGCTGCTTCTGGCCTGCGTGCTCGCCACGGCGGCCTCGGGCCAGGTCTTGGCCTGGAACCAGGCCGGGGTGGAGCTGGCCCGGGTGCTCACCGGCGTGTGGCGGCACCTGCCCGGCCTGGGCGCGGCGCTGGTGCGCTGGTGCCGGGGAGGGGAGGTGGTGGGCGGGGCCACCCTGGGCCGCTTCTTTGCCCTCCATTTGGCCCTGCCGGTGGTCATGATGGTGTTCCTGCGGCTGCACTGGGGCATGATCCGCCGCACCGGGGTGGCGCGGCCGCTGTAGGAGAAAGCGATGTACCTCTACGACCCAGAGGAGTACGGGGAGCTGGAGCCCCTGTGGCCCCATGCCCTGGTGAGCCGCGGCCTGGTGGCGGTGGCCGCGCTCATGCTCTGGGTGGGCCTCGCCTTTTTCTGGCCCGAGCTGTTCATGCCCCCGGACCGGCCGCCCGGCGCGGCCGCGGCCCAGCCCCAGGCGGCGCTGCCCTGGTACCTGTGGCCCTTGCAGGGGTTGGGCCGGCTCCTGCCCGGGGGCGTGGCCCTGGTCCTGGCCCTGGCGGCCGGGGCGGCGTTTTTGCTCCTGCCCTGGCTGGACCGGGGCCTGCGGGCCTATTTCTGGGAGCGCTACCTGTATTCGCGCCTGGTGCTGGCCGGGCTGGTGCTGGTGGCCTTCTTGAGCTTCTGGGGGTGGTTGTGAGACGTTGGCTCCTTTGGGCCCTTTTGGGAATCCTGTTGGCCGCCGCCGGTCCTGCCGGGGCCGGGGAGCCGGACCTGTGCCTGGCCTGCCACGGCCGCGCGGCCGGCGGCGGCCAGGTGAACCTGGCTTCCCTGGCCTGGTCCGGCCCGGTGGAGGAAGAGACCCTGTCCCTCTGCCCTGGGGTGGTGCGGGCCAAGCAGGAGCTGTTCCTCACTGAAAGCCGGCTGGTGCGGCTTTCGGCCGCCCTGGGGGAGCTGGAGGAGCGGGGGGTCCGGGTGGGGGCCCTGGCCGCGGAGCTGCACCGCCTGAGCGACCAATACCGTACCGTCCTGAACCAGCCCCTGTACTCCCTGAGCGGCCTGTCCGCCCGCCTGGGCCGCCTGCGGGCCGAGCTGGACGCCAAGGTGCAGCAGCCCTTGTGGCGGCTGCAGAGGGCGCGGGCGCGCCAGGGCTGGCTGGGGATGGCCCTGGTGGTGGGTTTGGGCCTGGTGCTGGCCGCTCTGGTGGGCTGGCGCCGGCGGCTGAGCCCGCCGCCCGAGTCCTTGCCCCTGCGCCTGGCCCGGGAGGGCCGGCTGCCCGAGGTGCTGCGCCGGAACGAGGGGGAGGATACGCAATGAGGGTCGCTGCCCGGTTCATACTGGTGCTTTTGGTCCTGGTGGCGGCCGGCTGCAGCGATGCGCCCCCTGGCGGGAGGGGCCGGGCGCCCCGGCCGGATTTGGTGCAGGAGCGCACCAATGCGCTCCTGGTTTCCCTGCGTGCCCGCCAGGGCAAGGTGGCGGCCCTGTGCGACCTGGCGGCCAAGGCCGGCCCGGCCTTTCCGGAGCTGGCCCGCGGTTTCCTGGAGCGGGCCCTCGCCGCGGCCGAGGGGCTGGGCCACCCCCGCGCCCGGGAGCTGGCCGCGGAGCTGAGGCGCCGGGCCGCCCGGGAGGGCCGGGAGGACCTGCTGGACCAGGCCCGGGAGCTGGAGGAACTCAGCCGGGCGGCCTGGCCCCTGGCCCTGGTGGCCTGGGGCGCCCTGGTGGTGGATGCGGACCTGGCCGAGCGCGCCTTGGAGACGGGCCTGGCCCGCTGCCGGGCCAATCCCGACCCCCGCAGCCGGGGCCGGGACCTGGCCGAGCTGGTCAAGGTGTTGGCCCGCAGCGACCCGGAACGGGCCCGCCGGGTGGCCGCGGGCGTGGCTGAGCCCTTGGCCCGGGCCCGGGCCTGGCGCGGCCTGGCCGAACTCACCCGCCGCCCCCAGGACCTGGCCCGCGCCTGCCAGGCGGCCAGGCGGGCCACCGAGCCCGGGGCGGCCGCGCTTTCCCTGGCCCGGAGTGCGGCCTTGGGTTACGAATGGGACCCCGAGGAGGGCCGGCGGCTCTTTGCCCAGGCCTTTGCCCTGGCCGGCCGGGCCACGCCTCCCCGGCGGCGGGCCTACCTGCGGGCCGAGGTGGCGGCCCGCTTGGCCCGGCTGGATCCCCGGGCCGGGTTCGACCTGGCCCGGCGGGTGGAGCCCGGCCAGGGGGTCCGCTTCAAGGTGCTGCGCCTGGTGGCCCTGGAGCTTCTGGCCAGCGACCCCGGCCTGGGCCGCCAGGTCATGGACACGGCCATCCGCGAGGCCCAGGAGCTGCCCTTGACCTATGAGCGCCATCGCGCTATAGCCATGTTGGCTGCGGATTTGGCCCAGCCCGACCCGGCTGCGGCCCGGGCGCTCTTGGCCCGGGTGCCGGCCTCGGAGTACCTCTTGCACGCAGAGGCCCAGGCTGCTATGGTGCTGGCCCAGGCGGCCCAAAGCCTCCCGCGGGCCGTGGCCGCAGCCCAGGGCATAGGGGACCGCTACGTGCGCCTGGGCGTGTTGGCCCGGCTGGCGGCCATCGCCATGAAAAGCGACCCGGCGCAGGGACGGGCCCTGTACCGCCGGGTGCTGGGCGAATCGGCCCGCTTGGGAGGGCTCCTGCCCCGCCGGGCCCTGATACGGGCCTGGGCCGCCCTGGACGCGGAGACTGCGGTCCGCTTGGCCGCAGAGGTCTCCCGTCCCGGCGCCAGGGCCCAAACCCTGATGATCCTGGCCAAAGTTCTGCACGAACGCGGTAATCGGGCTGGGGCCCAGTGGTGCCTGCAACTGGCCCTGGAGACAATAAAAAGAATGAATGTGCAGGAAACACTTGACAAGGTGCGTCTGCTGGGCGATATGGGCCGTGAGTGGTCTGTTATCCAGGCAGGCCAGGCAAGGAGATACTTCGCCTTGGGAGCCGAGGCGGCCGAAGATTTGGGTTGAACCAGCCATGTAAGGGTTTGTTCCCTGTTCTGGCAGCAAACGTAAGGAGGAAACGCTATGTTCATGGTCAAGGTTGACGCAGACAAGTGCGTGGGCGACGAGGAATGCGTGGAGGTCTGCCCGGTGGACGTTTATGAGATGCAGGACGGCAAGGCGGTTCCGGTGAACGCCGACGAGTGCCTGGGCTGCGAGAGCTGCATCGAGGTGTGCGAGAACGACGCCATTACGGTGACCGAGGTCTAGGCCTCCCAAGACACTTAGTTGTCACGCTTCGCCGCCGGGTGCCCGGCGGCGAAGTCTTTTTGGGGGACAAGAGGGACGGCCAGCCGCCACCGCGGCTGGCCGCGCGGAAAAGCCCGCCCACAGATGGGCGGGCTTTCGCATGGCGCAAGACCCCCTGCGCCTGTTTGGCCACTAAAAAGGCCGGCCCCCTTGGCGGGAGCCGGCCTTGATTCTCTTGTCCTAGGCCCTTACTTCTTCTTCTTGGGATGGCACTGGTTGCACTTGGTGGGACCCTTCTTGAGCTTCTTGTGGCAGGTACGGCAGTTCTTGTGGAAAGCGTTGTACAGGCTCAGCATCTTGCCCTGGTTCTTCTTGGGCGACTTGTGGCAGACACCGCAATCCTGCACCTTGTCGCCTTCCTTCCACACATTCTTGCCGTCCTTGATCACGTGGTGGCACTCGGTGCACTGGATCTTGTAGTCCACCGAATGCTTCTTGTGGTTAAAGGTCACGATGGACTTGGTGTGCTTCTTGAAAACAGGGCTCTTCAGTTGAATCACGTCAGGCACTTTGCCTGATTTGGTGGTCTGGGCAATGGCCCCGCTACCCATCATCATGGCCGCGGCAAAGGCGATCATGATTGCGATCGCAATAATACCCTTCTTCATGTTGATTACTTCCTCCCCTGCATTGGACTAATGAAACAAGAGAAAAGCTTCACGATCTTTGCCCCCCTTATAGCGCTGTGCGGCGAGATTTGTCAAGGGCTTTTCCGGCAGAGCCCTTTGGGAAAAGCTCCGAAAAGCTACTAGCTTATGCGGAATCTTTTCCCTGGGGAGCCTGGGGCGGCCCTTGCTCGGCCGCCTTAACCTCCTCCCACAGGGCGTCCATCTGGTCCAGGTCCAGGTCCTCCAGGTTCAGGCCCCGCTGCCGGGCCAGGGCCTCCAGGGCGCCAAACCGCTGTTGAAAGCGGGTGTTTGCCTGCCTCAGCGCCTGCTCGGCCCCCAGGCCGCGGTGGCGGGCCCACTGGGCCCAGGTGAAGAGCAGGTCCCCCAGCTCCCGCCGGGCGGAGTCCTGGTCCGGGGCCTCGGCCAGCTCCCGGGTCTCCTCCTGGACCTTTTGCCACACCTGGCCGGCGTCGGCCCAGTCGAATCCCACCCGGGCGGCCCGCTGGCCCAGGCGCTGGGCGCGCACCAGGGCGGGCGATGCCTGGGGCACGCTGTCCAGGAGCCCCTCGCCCCCGGTCTTTCCCGCCCCCTCCCGCGCTTGGCGCTCCTGGGCCTTGACCCGGCCCCACAGGCCTCGGACCTCCTCGGCGCTCTGGACCTTCATCTCGCCGAACACGTGGGGGTGGCGGCGGGTCATCTTGTCCACCACCTGGTCTATGACCTGGGCCAGGTCGAAGTGGCCGGCCTCGGCAAAGAGGTTGGTCATGAACACCACCTGGAACAAGAGGTCGCCCAGTTCGGCCAGGGCCTCGGCCGCATCGCCGGACTCCACCGCCTCCACTGCCTCGTAGGCTTCTTCCAAGATATAGGGGGCCACGCTTTGGGTGGTCTGCTCCCGGTCCCAGGGGCAGCCGTCCGGCGCGCGCAGGCGGCGCACCAGCTCCAAAAGCCGGCCCAGGGCCTCCCCGGCCCTCTGGTCGCCCTTATCCTGGCTCATGAGTTGGGGCCTTGGCCCTTGGGTTTGGGTGGGTTCTTGAGGCGCTGGATGCGCTTTTGCAGGTCCACGGTGAACTCGTCGGGCACCAGGTCCACCACGAATTCACCGGCGCGCAGCACGTAGGGCGTCATGAAGGAGCCCTCCAGCATGCGGGGCAGCTTGAAGGGGATGATGAGCACCACCAGGTGCAGGAGGATGTAGCAGACCAGTACGCCCTTGAGCAGCCCCACCCCGGCGCCGGCCAGGCGGTCCAGGCTGGAGAAGGGGCCGGCGTTCACCAGGCGGGAGAGGGCCAGGCCCAGGTAGGTGAAAAAGATGAATATGAGGGCCAGGATGATGCCAAAGGCCACCACCTCCCACCATACGCTCTTGGAACCGGCCAGCTCGCCCAGGAACTTGCCCAGGGGCTCGTACGCCATGGCGCTCACCATCACCGCGGCCACCACCCCGGCCAAGCCCATGACCTCCCGCACGAAACCCCGCATGAGCGCCCGTACCAGAAAAAAGGCCAGCAAGGCCATCAGGCTCAGGTCGAGGATGTTGGGGCCCGAATCCATGGCCTATTGCTCTAGCATGGGCGCTATGGCCTGTCAAGCCTCCGTGGAGATTGTGAAAAAAAATTAATTAGTCAAAACGGCAAGTTAAAACTCAGGCTCGGTCTGGGGCTTGGATATGTTTCCCTTGCCCGCCCCTGGCGGCTGTGGTAAAGGTTTGATCATGGCGTGTCATTTCGTTACCTTGGAGCTGCCGGGTAGCGCGGACACCGATATCCACGACGTCACCTCCCAGGTGGCAGAGGCGGTGGCGCAGAGCGGTGTGCGCGAGGGGCTGGTCACGGTGCACGTGGCCGGATCCACCGGGGCGGTCACCACCATTGAGTACGAGTCCGGCGCCTTGGCCGACCTCCAGGCCCTGCTGGAGCGGCTGGCTCCGGCCGGGGGCCGCTATGCCCACAACGAGCGCTGGCACGACGGGAACGGCTATTCCCACCTGCGGGCGGCGCTCATGGGGCCCTCGCTGTCGGTGCCGGTTAGGGAGGGACGGCCCCTGTTGGGGACCTGGCAACAGATCATCGTGCTGGACTTCGACAACAAGCCGCGCCGGCGCCAGGTGACCATCCAGGTGCTGGGAGGCGACGCCTGACCATGCCTGCCGCCGGCGAGCTGCGCTTGAGCTTCGAAGACCCGGAGGCATTGCGCACCCTGCTGGGCGCGCGCGACGCCCATCTGCGGGTGGTGGCCGAATCCACCGGCGCCAAGGCGCGTAGCCGCGGCGGCGAGATCGTGCTCAGCGGCGCGCCCGAGGAGACCGAGCTGGCCGGCCAGGTGCTCAGCCAGCTCTACGACCTCATCCGCCAGGGCTTCCCGGTGTACGAGATGGACGTGGAGTTCGCGGTGCGCATCCTGGCCGCGGACGCCAACGCCTCGCTCAAGGACGTGTTCCTGGACCAGATATACCTCACCGGCAAAAAGCGCATCATAAGCCCCAAGACGCTCACCCAAAAGGCCTACATGGAGGCCATCCGCCACAACGACATCGTCTTCGGCATCGGCCCGGCCGGCACCGGCAAGACCTATCTGGCCATGGCCATGGCGGTGGACGCCCTGGTGAAGGGCAAGGTGGACCGGATCGTGCTGGCCCGCCCCGCGGTGGAGGCCGGCGAGAAGCTCGGTTTTTTGCCCGGCGATTTGGCCGAGAAGGTGAACCCCTACCTGCGGCCGCTCTACGACGCCCTGCACGACATGATGGACTTCGAGAAGACCCAGCGCCTCATGGGCAAGGGGGTGATCGAGGTGGCGCCCCTGGCCTTCATGCGCGGCCGCACCCTGAACTCCTCCTTCGTGATCCTGGACGAGGCCCAGAACGCCACCAGCGAGCAGATGAAGATGTTTCTCACCCGCCTGGGCTATGATTCCCAGGCCGTGGTCACCGGGGACATCACCCAGGTGGACCTGCCCAACGGCACCACCTCGGGCCTGGCCGAGGCCCGGCGCATCCTGGCGGACATACCGGGCATCGTGTTCTTGTATTTCAGCGAGGCCGACGTGGTGCGCCACCGCCTGGTGCGCGATATCATTCGCGCCTATGAGCAGGAGAGCGTGTAGGCCGAGCAAGAAGGGGGATGGCCATGAGAACGCGGTTGCAATCCTGGGGGGTGGCTGCATCCTTGCTCTTGGCGGCCTGGTTGTTTGCGGGATGTGCAATCAGCTACCAAAAAGCCGATGCCTACTGGGTAAAAAAATATGATTACACCGCTCCCGCCAAGGATCGTCTCTCCAGGCAGGCCAATGTCCTGTTTGGGAAAATAGCCCGAAAGAATGGGGAGCTTGCCGCGCAGTTAGCCAAGCTGCCCGCCTTCTCCCAGGGCATTGACCAGGCTGACCTCCACGCCCTGGAAGTGATTCAACAAACGATCCAGGGCCTGACTTTCCCGGAAGGCTTTCCCCGGAACAGGGGCGATGACAAAGTGGTCAACTGGCTGGCCTGCATGACCGAGGACGGCCTGCTGCATGACGCCAAGCGCTATAGCCCGTCCTTGGAGGTTTGGGTCTGGGCGATCGAGGACGGCAATTATAGAGTCGAGTGCATGCGGGATGATTTTTGCGGCCTGGTCGACCTGGCCCAGGCGCTCTCGGACTGCCGCCAGGCCCGCCTGGCCATGACCATCGCGGCCTGGGGCGTCATGGACTCCCCGCGCTGGAGTGACTTCGACACGGTGACCGCCAGGCTGAACCGGCCGGAGTTGGTCGATCGGTACCAAGTCATCAAGTTTTCCTACGCGACCACCGGCCAGGGGTACGGTTGCGGGGGAGTGGACATATCAGGCAGCACCGCCGGGTGCAGCCCTGCCTACATCTTTGGGGCGGGACGGGGCAATTGCGCCGCTTACACCACCTTTGCGGTCCACGCGCTCAGGAAAGCGGGCTATGAAGCGTATCCTGTGAAGGTATATTCGCAGTGGCCCTACTGGTTCGCGCCCGGGGCGATGATCCGTGACTATCACTACCTGACCCTGTATAGAAGCGACGGCAAGTGGTACATCCTGGACAACGGGAGAGGCGGCGGCCCCAGGGGCATCGCGGGTCCCTATGACAAGCCCGAGGATATGCCGTACCGGATCATGGATATTGAGCGGGAGGGGCGGTGAGGATCCTGTTGGACCTGAAACCCGGCTTGCACCCGGAGCCGAGCCTGCACCTGGAGCCCGAGGCCATCGTGAGCCGGGTGGAACGGGTGCTGACCGCCCTGGAGCTGGGGCCGGAGGCCGAGTTGTCCCTGGTCATCTGCGGCGACCAGGAGATCGCCGAACTGAACCGGCAATACCTGGGCCGGCGCGGCCCCACCAATGTCATCGCCTTTCCCCAGCAGGAGGGCGAGCTGGCCGGTCTCACTCCCGGCCTTCTGGGCGACGTGGTGGTGAGCGCCGAGACCGCCGCCCGCGAGGCCGGGGAGAACGGCCTGGACCCGGAGGAACACCTGGTGCGGCTTTTGATCCACGGGGTGTTGCACCTGTTGGGCCATGACCACGTACACGACGAAAAGGAGGCCCGGGCCATGGAGGAGCTCACCGAGCGGCTCCTGGTTGAATCCGCCGGGCCCATTAAGGAGGAGGCATAGTGGCCAGGCTATCGGTTAACGTGGACCATGTGGCCACCCTGCGCCAGGCGCGGGGCATCGACGAACCCGACCCGGTGTGGGCCGCGGTGCTGGCCGAAAAGGCCGGCGCCGACGGCATCATCGTGCACCTGCGCGAGGACCGGCGCCATATCCAGGACCGCGACCTCAAGGTGCTGCGCCAGGTGGTCAAGGGCAAGCTCAACATGGAGATGGCCGCCACCGAGGAGATGATCGGCATCGCCGCCATGGTGGGCCCGGACCTGTGCACCCTGGTGCCCGAGCGCCGCCAGGAGCTGACCACCGAGGGCGGCCTGGACGTCAAGAACAACCTGGAGCACATCAAGGACGCCGTGGCCCAGCTCAACGAGGCCAACATCCCGGTGAGCCTGTTCATCGACCCCGAGGCCGAGCAGGTGAAGGCCGCCCACATGGCCGGCGCCCAGGTGGTGGAGCTGCACACCGGCGCCTATGCCAACGCCAAGAGCGAGAAGGACCTGCTCAAGCACCTGGACGCCATCGAGGACGCCGCCCGCCTGGCCGCCCGCCTCAAGATACGGGTGGCGGCCGGCCACGGCCTGAACCTGCGCAACACGCCGCCCCTGCTGGAGATGCCCGAGATCGAGGAATACTCCATCGGCCATTCCATCGTGGCGCGGGCCGTGTTCGTGGGCTTCGAGCAGGCGGTCGGCGAGATGCTGGCCCTGGTGCGCCAGAGCGCCCCCCCCCGCCCGCCCGAGCCGCCCAAGCGGAGACTGTAAGGGAAAGAGCTTGTCCATGATCGTGGGCATCGGCCTGGACATAGCCCAGGTGGAGCGGGTGGAGCGGGCCTGGCGGCGCCATGGCGCGCGCTTTATGGAGCGTTGCTTCACCCGGGCCGAGGCGGAGGCGGCCCTGGCGCGGCCGCGGCCGGGCCAGGCCCTGGCCATGCGCTTTGCGGCCAAGGAGGCCTTTGCCAAGGCCACGGGCCTGGGCATGCGGGGCTTGGCCTGGCGGGAGATCGAGGTGGTGCACGACGAGTTGGGCAAGCCCTTGCTCCGGCTGCATGGCCGGGCGCGCCAGTGGCTGGACGAGCAGGGGGTCACCGCCTGGCACCTGAGCCTGTCCGACGACGGCGGCCTGGCCGCGGCGGTGGTGGTGCTGGAGAGGTGAGGGGAGGATGCGAGCGATGTTGCTGGTGACTGCGGAACAGATGAGAGAAGCCGACCGGCAGACCATAGAGGAGGTCGGCATCCCCGGCATAGTGCTCATGGAGAACGCGGCCCAGGGCGCGGCCCGGGTGATCCTGGAGGCGGTGGAGGACGCCTCGCTCCTGGAGGTGGCCGCCTTTTGCGGGCGGGGCAACAACGGCGGCGACGGGCTGGCCATCCTGCGCATCCTGGCCAACCACGGCGCCCGGGCCACGGCCTATCTCTTTGCCCGGGAGCAGGACCTGGCCGGCGATGCGGCCACCAACCTGGCCGTGGCCAAGGCCTGCGGGGTGGAGGTGGTGGAGGTGCCCGACGACAAGGCCTTCGCCAAGCAGGAGGCGGCCATGGCCGGGCACGACCTCTACATCGACGCGCTCTTGGGCACCGGCCTCAACTCGCCGGTGCGGGGGCGCTACGCCGCGGCCATCGACCTGTTGAACGGCCTGGGCCGGCCCATCCTGGCGGTGGACATCCCCAGCGGGCTCAGCGCGGACACCGGCCGGCCCCTGGGCGCGGCGGTGGTGGCCGACTGGACCGCCACCTTCGGCCTGGTAAAGCTGGGCCTGGCCCTGGAGCCGGGCGAGTACGTGGGCGAGCTGACCCTGGTGGACATCTCCATCCCGCCCCGGGTGGTGGAGGACCTGGGCGCCATGGCCTTCATGCTGGAGGGGGAGACCGCAGCGGCCCTGCTCAATCCCCGGCCGGCCGGCGGCCACAAGGGCACCTTTGGCCACCTTTTGGTGGTGGGCGGCAGCGTGGGCAAGTCCGGCGCGCCCTGCCTGGCGGCCAGCGGCGGCCTGCGCGCCGGCGCCGGCCTGGTCACCGTGGCCTTGCCCCAGGGGCTAAACCAGGTGGCCGAGGTGAAGCTGACCGCGGCCATGAGCCAGCCCCTGCCCCAGACCAGCGAGGGCTCCCTCTCCAGCGAGGCCCTGCCCGTGCTCCTGGACCTGGCCCGGACGCGCAGCGCCCTGGTGCTGGGGCCGGGCCTGAGCCAGCACCAGGACAGCGCCTCCCTGGCCCGGGACTTGGCCGCCCAGGTGGAGCAGCCCCTGGTCATCGACGCGGACGGCCTGAACGCCTTGGCCGGGTGCCTGGAGGGCTTCCGCTTCGCCTCGGGCGAGGTGGTGCTCACTCCCCATCCCGGCGAGGCGGCGCGGCTGCTGGGCTGCACCCCGGCCGAGGTGCAGGCCGACCGCGCCCTGGCCGCCCGGCGCCTGGCCGACATGTGCGGCGCGGTGGTGGTGCTGAAGGGCGCCCGCACCGTGATCGCCCAGCCCACCGGCCAGCTCTGGGTAAACCCCACCGGCAACCCGCTTCTGGCCTCGGGCGGCAGCGGCGACGTGCTGGCGGGAGTGATCGGCGGGCTCCTGGCCCAGGGCTGCGACGCCCTGGCCGCGGCCTGCGCCGGGGTGTTCGTGCACGGCCTGGCCGCCGACCTGGCCGCCCGGGACTGCGGCCGCCGGGGCCTGGCCGCCGAGGATCTGGCCGAATACCTGCCCGAGGCCTTCGCCGCCCTGGAGGACGGGACGGAGGAGCCGGACGGGGAGCTGGAGCTGGCCTGATGGTTGCGCGGGGTGGCGGGCGATGGTAAATGCAGCAGGGGGGCGCGCCGCGGTTGAGCTGGACCTCGTGGACGAGGCGGCCACCCTGGCCCTGGGCAGGGCGCTCGGCGAGTGCCTTCAGGCCGGGGGGGTGGTGCTGCTCAGCGGCGAGCTGGGCGCGGGCAAGACCGTCTTGGCCAAGGGCCTGGCCCGGGGGCTGGGAGTGGGGCCGGAGTACACCGTGTCCTCACCCAGTTTCACCCTGCTCAACGTATACCCCGGCCGGGTGCCCTTTTACCACGCCGACCTCTACCGGCTGGACCAGGGCGAGGCCCTGGACCTGGAGCTGTGGGACCAGGCGGCGGACGGGGTGCTGGCGGTGGAGTGGGCCGAGCGGCTGGCCGGTGCCTGGCCGCCGGACAGCATACTGGTCGAACTGGCCCTGGCCGCGGGCGAGGGCCGCCGGGCGCGGCTCTCCGGCCCTGCCGGGCTGATCGAACGATTGAAAGAGGCGAGGGGCCGAACAGCTTGACATGGCGCTCATAGTGCAGAAATACGGGGGCACCTCGGTGGGCAGCATCGAGCGCATCCGCAATGTCGCCGCCAAGGTCAAGGCCCAGGCCGAGCAGGGCCACCGGCTGGTGGTGGTGCTTTCGGCCATGGCCGGTGAGACCGACCGGCTCATCAAGCTGGCCCGGGAGGTGCACTCCGATCCCGACGAACGCGAGCTGGACGTGCTCCTGGCCACCGGCGAGCAGCAGTCGGTGGCGCTCTTTTGCATCGCGGCCCACGCCATCGGCCTGGACGCGCACTCGCTGCTGGGTTTCCAGGCCGGCTTGTTGACCGACCGCCGCTTCGGCCGGGCCCGCATCGAGCTGGTGGAGGCCATGCGGGTGCACGAGCTCCTGGACCAGGGCAAGGTGGTGGTGGTGGCCGGCTTCCAGGGGGTGGACGAGGACACCGGCGACCTGACCACCCTGGGCCGCGGCGGTTCGGACACCACCGCCGTGGCCCTGGCCGCGGCGCTCAAGGCCGATGTCTGCGAGATATACACCGACGTGGAGGGCGTGTACACCACCGACCCCAACATCGTGCCCGAGGCCCGCAAGCTCCAGCGCATCTCCTACGAGGAGATGCTGGAGATGGCCTCCCTGGGGGCCAAGGTGCTGGATATCCGCGCGGTGGAGTTCGCGGCCAAGTTCGGCGTCAAGATACACGTGCGCTCCACCTTCACCAACCGGGAGGGCACCATGGTGGTCCCTGAGGAACAGATCAAGGAACGGCTCATCATCAGCGGCGTAGCCTACAACCAGAACGAGGCGCGCATCACCATAAAGGGCGTGCCGGATCAGCCCGGCGTGGCCCACACCGTCTTTACCCCCATCTCCGACGCTGGCATCGTGGTGGACGTGATCATCCAGAACACCAGCGCGGACGGCACCACCGACCTGACCTTCACCGTGCCCAAGACCGACTACCAGAAGGCCATGAGGCTCCTGGCCACGGTGAGCAGGGAGATCGGCGCCAAGGAGGTTCTCGGCGATCCCAACATCGCCAAAGTATCAATTATCGGCATCGGCATGCGCAACCATGCCGGTGTGGCCACCAAGATGTTCGGCGCCTTGGCCGCCGAGGGCATCAATATCCAGACCATCAACACCAGCGAGATAAAGATATCCTGCGTCATCGACGAGAAATACACCGAGCTGGCGGTGCGGGCCCTGCACACCGCCTTCGGCCTGGCCGAAGACGTGCAGCCCGCGGCCGAGGATGTCTAGCCCGCTAGGCCACACTCCAGAAGCTGGAATACAACCCGGCAACGCATCATCGCTTTTCCGACCGGACGGCGCCGGCCCGCCAGGGTCCCCGGCCGCTCCGGCGAAGGGAGTGTTTCAAAGTGGCAGGCCCCAAAGTACAGCTATATGACACCACCTTGCGCGACGGCACCCAGGCCGAGGGCTTTACGCTTTCGGTCGACGACAAGCTGAAGGTACTCGCCGCCCTGGACCGGCTGGGGGTCCATTTCGTGGAAGGCGGCTGGCCCGGCTCCAACCCCCGCGACGAGGAGTTCTTTGCCCGGGCCGGGGAGGTGAAGCTCAAGACCAGCACCCTGGTGGCCTTCGGCTCCACCCATCATCCCAAGAAGAAGCCCGGCAACGACCCCAACCTGGCGGCCCTGGTGGCGGCGGGCACCCCGGTGGTGACCCTGGTGGGCAAGGCCTGGACCCGCCACCTGCGCCAGCAGCTCAAGGTGAGCCTGGAGCGCAACCTGGCCATGGTGGCCGGGTCGGTGGACTTTTTGGTCAAAAAGGGCATCCGGGTGTTCTTCGACGCAGAGCATTTCTTCGACGGCTACCAGGAGGACCCGGACTATACCCTGGCCGTGCTGGAGGCCGCGGCCCAGGCCGGGGCCGAGGCCCTGGTGCTCTGCGACACCAACGGCGGCGCCCTGCCCCATGAGATCGCCGAGATAACCAGCCGGGTGGCCAAGCGCCACCAAGGGCTCACCATCGGCATCCACAGCCACAACGATTCGGAGTTGGCCGTGGCCTGCAGCCTGGCCGCGGTGGGGGCCGGCGCCCGCCAGGTGCAGGGCACCATCGCCGGGTTCGGCGAGCGCTGCGGCAATGCCAACCTGTGCTCCATCGTTCCCAACCTCCAGCTCAAGATGGGCTATTTCTGCCTGCCCAAGCGGCAACTGAAGCTGCTCACCAGCACCACCCGCTACCTGTTCGAGCTGGCCAACATCCCGCCCGACCGCTACCTGCCCTACGTGGGCTTTTCCGCTTTCACCCACAAGGGCGGGCTCCACATCAGCGCGGTGGAAAAGGACCCCTCTCTCTACGAGCACGTGGCGCCGGAGGCGGTGGGCAACCAGCGCCGGCTCCTGGTCAGCGACCTGGCCGGCCGGGCGGCGGTCTTGGCCAAGGCCAAGACCTGGGGCATAGACCTGGCGGGCAGGGAGGAGGAAACCAAGGCCATCCTGAAGGAACTCAAGGCGCGGGAGAAGGAGGGCTTCCAGTACGAGGGCGCCGAGGCCAGCTTCGAGCTGCTCATGCACCGGGCCCGGGGCGCCCAGGCCCACTACTTCGACCTGGTGGGCTTCCGGGTCATGGACTTCAAGGCGGCCGAGCACGACCCGCCCCTGGCCGAGGCCACGGTGCGGGTCAAGGTGGGCGACCAGGAGGAGCACACCGCGGCCAGCGGCAACGGGCCGGTGCACGCCCTGGACCAGGCCATCCGCAAGGCCCTCATCCGCTTCTTCCCGGTGCTCCAGGACGTGCGCCTGGTGGACTACAAGGTGCGGGTGCTCACCGGCCGGGACGGCACCGCCGCCCGGGTGCGGGTGCTGATCGAGTCCACCGACGGCAAGACCACCTGGGGCACGGTGGGGGTGAGCGAGGACGTGCTGGAGGCCTCCTGGCAGGCCCTGGGCGATTCCATCCGCTACAAGCTCTTCCAGGAGGAGCGGGGCCGAAAGCGGGCATAGGCGGCGCGGGGGGGGCGGAGGGCACGGGGGGGCGCGCGGGGGCGCGGGAATGGGCCCAAGGCCCCCCCGGCGCGCTTGCCCGGCCCGCTGGCCAGGTGTTAATCTGTAGCAGGCCTTGGGGGAAAGGCTGAGCGTGGCGCCCGGCCGCGGTTTCGGGCGCGCGTGCCCATGCCTGCGCCTCCGCCCCGGGGCGCCGCCCGGGCCGACTGCGGGAACACACTGCCACTGGTTATTGCCAAGGAGGGGTTACATGTCCAATGGAATCGGAGTCACCGTCACCCAGCACCTCCTGAGCCAGCAGGAGAAGCACAAGGGCGCCACCGGCGCCTTCACCCGCATGCTCAACGAGCTGATCCTCTCGGCCAAGATCATCAGCCGCGAAGTGAACAAGGCCGGCCTGGTGGAGATATTGGGCTTCACCGGCGAGCGCAACGTGCAGGGCGAGCAGGTGCGCAAGCTGGACGAGTTCGCCCATGACATCATCTGCCGGCGCATGGCCCAGAGCCGCTACATCTGCGTCATGGGTTCGGAGGAGGACGCCGACCCCATCGAGATCCCCGACGGGGTGGAAAAGGGAGACTACGTGCTCCTGTTCGACCCCCTGGACGGCTCCTCCAACATCGACGCCAACGTGAGTATCGGCACCATATTCTCCATCCTGCGCAAGCAGTCCCACGGGGTGGACTACCAGATGGCGGACCTCTTGCAGCCGGGCTACAAGCAGGTGGCCGCGGGCTACTTCCTCTACGGCTCCTCCACCATGATGGTCTACACCACCGGCAACGGCGTGTCCGGCTTCACCCTGGACCCCTCGGTGGGCGAGTTCCTCTTGAGCCACCCGGACATCAAGATTCCCGAGCGCGGCAAGATATTCAGCATCAATGCCGGCTACTGGGACTACTGGCACGAACCCACCAAGAAGTACATCGACTATCTGCGCAAGCCCAGCGAGGACAAGCCGGTCTACTCCCTGCGCTATATCGGCTCTTTGGTTTCCGACTTCCACCGCACCCTGCTCTATGGCGGGGTGTTCCTCTACCCGGCCGACACCAAGGACCCCAAGAAGCCCCACGGCAAGCTGCGCCTGTTGTATGAGGCCAACCCCCTCGCCTTCGTGTGCGAGCAGGCCGGCGGCGCCGCCAGCACCGGCACCCAGCGCATCATGGAGGTGGAGCCCCAGGACCTGCACCAGCGGGTGCCGCTGATCATCGGCAGCAAGCACGAGGTGGAGCTGGCGGAGAAGTTCTATGGCGGCCAGATGTGAGCCGGCTGGCTCAGGCCCGCCCGCCCAGGACCCGGGCCGGCTGGTCCTGGGCATAGAGACCTCCTGCGACGAGAGCGCCGCCGCGGTGGTGGCGGATGGACGCCGGGTGCTCGCCTCGGTGGTGGCCAGCCAGGTCAAGGACCACGCGCCCTTTGGCGGGGTGGTGCCCGAGCTGGCCTCCCGCCGCCACTTGCAGAACCTGGCGCCGGTGGTGCGCGCCGCCCTGGCCGAGGCCGGGGTGGGCCTGGCCGACCTCAGCGGCATGGCCGTGACCCAGGGGCCGGGGCTGATCGGGGCGCTTCTGGTGGGGCTCAGCCTGGCCAAGGCCCTGGCCTGGTCCCGGGAGCTGCCCCTGGTGGGGGTGAGCCACCTGGAAGGCCATTTGGCCGCCTTGGGCCTGTGCGAGCGGCCGCCGGAGTATCCCCTGGTGGCGCTCCTGGTCTCCGGCGGCCATACCAGCATCTTCCTGGTGGAGGGGCCGGGCCGGCAGCAGGAGCTGGGCCAGACCGTGGACGACGCCGCGGGCGAGGCCTTTGACAAGGTGGCCAAGCTCTACGGCCTGGGCTACCCCGGCGGGGTGGTGATCGACCGCCTGGCCGCCGGCGGCGACCCCACCGCCATCAAGCTGCCCCGGCCCCGCCTGCACGACGGCACCTTGGACTTTTCCTTTTCCGGCCTCAAGACCGCGGTGGTCTACTTCCGTCGCGACCACCAGGGCCAGCCCTACCGCATCGAGGACCTGTGCGCGTCTTTCCAGGAGGCGGTGGTGGAGGTGCTGGTCAAAAAGACCATCCGGGCGGCCCTGGAGCAAGGCGTGGGGCAGGTGGCCCTGGCCGGGGGGGTGGCGGCCAACCGCCGCCTGCGCCAGGCCATGACCCAGGCCGCGGCGGAAAACGGCCTGCGGCTCACCCTCCCGCCCCTCAGCCTGTGCACGGACAACGCCGCCATGATCGCCGCCGCCGGCTGCTATCACCTGCGCCGGGGCGAGCGCCTGCCCCTGGATGCCGACGCCATCAGCCGCCTGCCCGCCGGCGGGCTGCTGCCCGCTGCCTAGCCGGCGGGCCGGGAGCCCTCTCAGCCCGTTTTCCAGAAAGCCGGCGGCATGTGCACGCCTCCGGGAAGGGTGGGCACCACCGCCCAATCCAGCAGCTTGCTGCCGCCCAGGTAGTAGATGTTGGGCTTGGTGTCCACCTGGGGGGCGGTGATGCGGACCGGGTGCTGGCTCTTGACCAGTTGGCTGACCCTGCTCTCCGGGTCGTTGAGGTCGCCGAACACCCGCGCCTTGGTGGGACAGGTCTCCACGCAGGCCGGCGGCTCTCCTTTTTGCAGCCGGTGCAGGCAGAAGTCGCACTTGTCCGCCTGGTGCCGGCGAGGGTCGCGGTAGCGCGCGCCATAGGGACAGGCGGTCACGCAGTTCCCGCAGCCGATGCACTTGGCGGGGTCGATGACCACGATGCCGTCCGGGCGCTTGTAGGTGGCGCCCACCGGGCAGGCCGCCACGCAGGAAGGCTCCTGGCACTGCATGCACTGGCCGGGCTGGAACTGGGTGCGGCGCCCGATCCGGCCGCCGTCGCTGCGCACCCAGTTGCGCCAGAAGCCGTCTGGGACCTGGTTTTCCACCTTGCAGGCGATCATGCAGGCCTTGCAGTCGAAACACTTGCGGATATCGATCACTATGGCCAGGCGCTGGTGGTTTTTCTTTTGCATAGCGGACTCCAAATGATTTCAGGTCGCCGGGAGGCGGGTTCGAGCCGGCAGGATCAGAGCCGGCGCACCTTGACCATGGTTTCGTGCATGGCCATGTTCCCCGATATCCGGTCTGCCTTGTCTTCCAACACCGCCGCGATACAAGCGCCCTTGCCGTATATGTTGGCCAGCCGCCGGGAGAGGACCCCGTAGCCGGTCTCCATGTACACGGTGTCCGGCCGGGTCTCCTCGGTGACCCTGGCCCGCAGCCGGCCGCTGCCGGCCGGGCTGGACACCTCCACCAGGTCCCCGGGCTTGATCCCCAGGCGGGCCGCCGGCTCCGGGTGTATCCACAGGTGGTTCTCGTCCTGTATCTGGCAGAGCAGGCGGTTGTTGGTGCTGGAGCTTTGGGTGATGTAGGCATTGCGGCCCACCACCAGGCGGAAGGCCCCCTTGGGCACCGGCCGGGGCGGGCGGTAGACCGGCAGGGGGTCGATGCCCTTTTGCTGGTAGCGGGTGCAGAACAGCTCCACCTTGGCCGAGGGGGTGCGGAAGTCCTGGCCCTGGTGCGCGCCGTAGGCGGGGGTGACCACGTTGTACACGCCGTCGCGTTTCAGGGCCGCGGCCACCTGGGGCAGCTTCTCGAGCTGGGCCCGGCGGTAGTCATCCATGGTGAAGTCGAAGAATTCCCCCAGGCCCAGGCGCTTGGCCAGGCCCTTGACTATCCAGAACACCGGCCGGGCCTCGAACAGGGGCGCCACCACCGGGTCGCGGGTGGTCATGCCCGAGCAGGCCGAGGAACCCTGGAAGGAAAAGACCGGGTCCTGGCGTTCCAGGTAGGAGGGCGCGGGCAGCACCAGGTCGGCCATCCAGGCGGTGTCGCTCATGGTGATGTCCACGGTGAGCATGAAGTCCAGCTTGGAGATCATCTCCATGGTCTTGCGGCGGTTGGCACCGGTCTGCATGGGGTTGGTCTTGTAGGTGAACCACCCCTTGACCGGGTAGGGCTTGCCCTCGATGACCGCGTCCCGGGTGCACTTGAAGGAGCCCTCGTCGGGAAACATCATCTGGGCCCGGCCCGCGTCCACCCGGTCCTCGGGGTTGTCGTCGTAAAAGGGCGCCTCGTAGGGGATGCCGCCGGTCTTGAGCTTGCGGGGCAGGGTGAGCCCGCCGGGCTGGTCCCAGTTGCCCAGGAGCGCGTTGACGATGGCAAAGGAGCGGCGGATCTGGGTGGAGTCCTCGTAGTCCGAGCTGCGCCGGCCGGGATAGACCATGGCCGCCGGCGCGGCCGCGGCCAACTCCCGGGCGATGCGCCGGATGTCCGCCGCTGGTATCTCGCATTCCCGCGCGGCCCATTCCGGCGGGTACTTCTTGAGGTGGCGGGCCAGCTTGTCAAAGCCCGAGGTGCGCTCGGCCACGAACTTCTGGTCGTACAGTTTTTCGCTGACCAGCACCTGGGCCAGGGCCAGGAAGAAGGCCATGTCGGTTCCCGGTTTGATGGCGTGCCACTCGTGGGCCAGGGCGGCGGTCTTGGTGAAGCGCGGGTCCAGCACCACCAGCTTGCAGCCGTTTTCCATGGCGGTCACGATGTCCATGCTGTCCGGGGTGACCAGGGCCTCGAAGCGGTTGGCCCCGGCCAGCACGAGGTACTTGCAGTTGAGGGTGTCCGGGATGGGCACCACCCCGAAGGTGTCCAGGAAGGCCCGGTTGCGGCTGAGCAGGCAGTTGGACTCGTGGGAGATGACGTTGTAGGAGCCGTAGACCTCGGCAAAGCGATGCACAAAGGTGGACTGGGTGTCGGTGCCGGCCATGAAGAGCATGCCGCAGCGGGTGTACTTCTTGGCGATGCGCTCCATCTGTTCGGCCGCGTGGTCCAGGGCCTGGTCCCAGGAAAGGCGCTGCCACTTGCCCTCGCCCCGGGCCCCCTTGCGCAGGAGGGGGTATTTCAGCCGGTCGGGGTTGTAGAGCTGGTCCAGGCCCGCGTTGCCCCGGGCGCAGAGCATGCCGCGGGACTTGAGGTACTTGGGGTTGGGGTCCAGTTTCTTCACCACCCCGTTCTGCACCCGGGCGATGAGTCCGCACTTGTTGAAGCACATGTCGCAGGCCGAGAATCTCTTGTGGTAGCCGCCCCGGGGGGCGGCGGCGGCCAGGGCCTTCAGCACCCCGCCGCCTCCCAGAAGCGCGGCGGCAGAGGCGGCCCCCGAGAGCTTTAGCAGGCTGCGCCTGGTGAGATATCCCCTTTTCTTCTCAGGCATGGTTGACTCCTGGCAAATGATGGTGATGCGGGTCGGTCACTTGGGGCTCCCGGCCATCTGGAGGCGCAGCTTGCCGAACCTGCCGCCCACCTCGATGGGATCGCCCCGGTAGCCCAGGGCCTGGTAGTCGATGTAGTTGCTCTTGCCCACCAGCTCCGCCACGTCGCTGCCCTTGCGGGCCATGGACTGGAAGTCGATTCCCTGGTGGGCCAGCTTGGCAAAGTCCACTCCCGGGGTGGGCTGGTGGCAGCGGCCGCAGTAGGGCGCCTTGGCCAGGGATTGGTGGCAGTTGGCGCAGGAGAGGGCGTTCTCCTTGGGAAGCACCTCGTGGGTCAGGCCCCAGTACATCACGGTGTCCACGAACTGGTACTTGCCGCTGTAGGGCAGGCCGGCCGCCTTCATGCCCTCGGCGGCGGCCCGGTTCCAGTCCCAGTACTTCCAGTACCCCTGCCACAGCTTGGGGGCGATGAGGTAGCTGTACACCGAGTCGGCGATCTGGCGGCCGCGGTGGACCTTGAAGGGATAGATGCGGGAGGCCGGGTCCTTGAAGCTGCCCACCGGCAGGGTCAGGGCGGTGACCCCCTTCAGGTCGATGCGGTCGCCCAGCAGGGAGCGCTTGACCGTGCCGTTGTACCAGCGGTAGACCGGCTTGGCCGCCTCCTTCCACTGGAAGCTGCCCTTCTTCTTGTTGTAGGTGGGCATGCCGTACTTGTCCTTGCCCGGCTTTATGTCCTGGCCCGCGGTGGACCAGTCCCAGAACACCTTGGTGGGGTTGTTCTTGGAGTAGATGGGTATGTGGCAGGTCTGGCAGGCCACGTGCTTGGTGTGCCGGTTCAGGTGGAAGTCGATGAGCTGCCGGCCGTGGTGGGGGGTGTCGGTGTGGCAGTACTCGCAGGAGATGTCGCCCTCGGTGGCCGGCACCGAGATGCTGCGGCCGGAGATCATGTGGTTGCGGGTCTTGTGGCAGTCCTGGCAGCGGAAGTTCAGGCCGCCGTCCTTGTCTCCCATGTGCACGTCGTGGGAGCGGGTGGGGTGGGCCAGGGCGGAGCCCATGTCGCCGTGCTTGACCGCGTCGCCGCCGCCGCCCCGGAAGTGGCAGTTCATGCCGCAGGTGTCCCGGCTGGGCCGGCCTACGTTCTGGGCCACCTTCACCAGATCAACCCCCTTCTTGGGGAAGCCGGCGCCGGGAGGGGCCTTCTTGTAGGTGCCGGTGGTGTCGTGACACACCAGGCAGTCTATGCGGCTGGGGTCCGAGAAGTCGAAGTCCTTGTCCTTCCAGCCGTAGCCCGCGTGGCAACTGGTGCAGCGCGGCCAGTTGCCGCTCAAGTTGATGCAGAAGTTGTTGATGGTGGCGCGGCGCTTGCCCAAGTCGATGCGCTTTTCGTGGCCCACGGTGAACGGCGAGGGCCCCTGCCACTTCCAGTGGGAGGTCTTCAGGATGGCCTCGCCCTCCTTCTGGTGGCAGGAGAGGCAGTTCTTGGTCACTGCCAGGGCGTCCACCTTGCCCTCCAGTTTGACCAGCTTGCGGTGGTCCGGCACCTTCTTGGCGTGGCAGGCCAGGCAGTCGGTGGGGGCGCGGGTGTCCAGGGGCTTCACCTCCGGCCCCCGCACCATGGAGCTGTACATGACCGGGCCGCGGGCGTAGGGGGTCTGCTCGGCTTCCTTGTGGCAGTCCATGCAGAGCTGGTGGTAGGCGCCCTTGAGCCCCGGGGTGTTGAGCTGCTTGGGGTTGAAGGGCTTGCCGTGGCACAGGGAGCACGCCGCCGGCTTTTGGGCGAGCTGGCGCAGGCGGGACATGGTGACCGGCTCGCCGTAGCGGTCGCCCTTTTCGCGGGGCAGGCGGTGGTGGCAGATGGTGCAGTCCTTGAGCACGGCGGCGTGCTTGCCGTGCATGAAGCGCACCTGCTCGTAGATGTCGCTGTACTTGTTGATCACCGGGCTGTTCAGGATGAGCAGCTTGGGCGCATCCACCAGGGAGGGGATGGGCTGGACCAGCCGCTTGGGCAGCCGGCCGGGGGTCTTGCTGCTGCCGGCGGCCGCGGCCTGGGGCCAGAGCACCAGGGCGGCGGCCAGGAGCACCAGGGCGGTGGTGGACATCTTCTTGGGCTGGGCGCCCAGCACCGGGAAGATGAACACGAACACCCGGTAGAGGAACATGAGCCCGGCGATGAGGCCCACGGTGATGAATATCTCGCCCACCGCGGGGAAGTAGGCGGTTATCTGGTAGGGCGGCGTGTAGCTCACCAGGAACACGTTTATGCGGTTCAGGAGGATGCCCAGCACGAACAGGGTGGAGGCGAAGAAGAGCCAGCCCGGCGAGCGGCGCACCTTGGGCCAGAGGAGCAGGGCAAAGGGCAGCATCACCCCGAAGAGCACCTCCACGATGAAGGCGTTGGTCTGGTAGGTGCCGTCCAGGAGATATACGTAGGTGCCGCGCACCACCATGTCCCCCAGCTTGACCGCCAGGTAGAGCCCCATCAGCACGGGCATGTACTTGGCCAGGGGGGTGAGCACCTCCATCTCCGGCCGGCGGCCAAAGGACTTGGCCACGATGAGGGACTCGAACACCACCATGGGATAGCCCGCCGCAAAGGCGGACAGCAGAAAGAGCACCGGCAGGATGGGCGTGTACCACAGGGGGTGCACCTTGAAGGGCGCGATCAGCATGAGGCTGCCCAGGCTGGACTGGTGCAAGCAGGAGAGCACGATGCCGGCGATGATGAAGATGAACATGACCTTGGCCAGCACCCGGTCGGCAAAGGCCAGGAGCCGCTCCAGGGGCTGGTTCAGCCGGGACAAGAGGCCGGGCAGGTTCACCCGGCCCATGAACCTTTCGGTGACCACGGGCAGGAACTCGATGTACAGCACGTGCAGGTAGATCATCACGCACATGGCCACTTCGAAGAGCACCGAGTTGGGGTTGTGGTTGAAGATGGGGCTGGTGATGTTCCAGTAGCGGCCGATGTCCACCAGAAGGCCCAGCACCACGAAGGTGTAGCCCAGCATGGCGGTGAGCAGGGCCGGCCGGATCACGGCGTGGAACTGGTCGCGGTTGAACACGTAGGCGATGAGGCCGGTAGTGAAACCGCCCGCGGCCAGGGCCACGCCCGAGGCCACGTCCACCGCGATCCAGATGCCCCAGGGAAACTGGTTGTTGAGGTTGGACACGTAGCCGATTCCGAAGAGGAACCGCGCCACCAGAAAGGCCCCGCCGATGGCCATGAGGGCCAGCATCACCATCACGCCGGGGGTCAGGAATTTCTCCTCCACCGGCGCCGCCTGCTCGTGGATGTTCATGAGCGGCCTCCTTCCTGCTCGCTGTCCCCGGACTTGTGGTGGTGGCTCTTAAGGAAGCCGGTGACCCACATGATGCCGCCCAGGGCCGCGTACAGCCCCAGGGGCAGGGCCAGGTAGCCGGTCACCGCGTGCTGGATGCTCTCGGTGAGCCGGGGCGGGGCCTTGGTGCTCAGCTTGGGGAAGCCTATGTTCTCAAAGGGCTCCGAGGCCAGGTACAGCCAGGAGGTGCCGCCCACCTCGTGCTCGCCGTAGATGTGGTCCACGTACTTGCCGGGGTTGCTCTTTATCTTCCAGCGGGCCAGCTCCAACAGGTCCTTCTTCTTGCCAAAGGTGATCACCTCCCGGGGGCAGACCTGGGCGCAGGCGGGCAGGCCGCCCTTCTTCACGTACTCGAAGCAGAAGGTGCACTTGCGGACCCTGGGGGTGAGGGGGTCGTTGTACTCGTAGGCCGGCACCTGGAAGGGGCAGGCCACCATGCAGTAGCGGCAGCCGATGCACTTGGTGACGTCATAGATCACCGCGCCGTTGGGCTGCTTGGTCAGGGCGCCCACGATGCAGGCCGATACGCAGGAGGGATCGTTGCAGTGCATGCACTGGAACTTCACGAAGGTGGGGCGCTGGCGCCAGACCAGGGTGCCTATGTTCTTGGGGTAGTACTTGTTGACCACCGTGTAGGATGTTTCGTCCATGCGCCGCTCGTTTTCCAGCACGGTCATCTCTTCAAAGGATTCCTTGGGCTGGGGCAGTCCGTGCCGCTGGTTGCAGGCTTGTTCGCACTTGCGGCAGCCCACGCACAGGGTGGTGTCCACCAGGCAGCCGTACTCGTCCTCGGCGGGCCTGGTGTCCTGGCTGGCCTGGGCGGCGCCGGCGGGCAGCAGGGTGGCAGCGGCCGCGGTGCCGGTGAGCTTGAAAAACCCTCGTCGGTTCAGTTTCATGGCGTTTCCTCGCGGCTAGGTCGGTTCGGCCTGCTCACCCCTTGAGGATGTGCAGGCAAAAAAACGATTCCTCCTGCTGGGACGCGATCACCTGGTCCGGCGAGTGCTCCACCAACCTGCGTATGGAGGTGAGCACAAAGGGGTCTTCCACCCGTACCCGCAGCACGTCCCCTTTGGACATAGTGCTCAGGGTCCGTTTGAGTTGGAGCAGGCACAGGGGGATTACGAGGCCGACCAGGTCGAGTTCATCAGAGATGTGGTCCTCTGTTTTCATAGTGCACTCCGCGCGGTTATATCCGCAATAACCGTGCCCAATTTGGTTGTTTTTTCTTGCTTTACGCAATGCGTTGATATTATTTGAAAATAACGTATCGGGCCAAAAAGGGGCTTGAAAAAAAGTCAGCCTGACTTCGACACATATTGAGATGTATTTGACAACCGTATAAGCGATTGTCTATTTTTTATACATGTGTTGTTGGTCCTCGAGGCGCGGCGCTTTTGATCCCAAGGCAGGTCTGAAATGAAGTCCAGTGACATAAACCGGCAACTGGAAAGCATCATCAACACCATGAACGACGGCCTCATCGTCATTGCGCCGGACGGCTCCATTGTCATGGTCAACCAGGCCTTTGAATGGATCACCGGCTACAGCGCGGAGGAGGTGGTGGGCGAGCCCTGCACCTTGCTGGGCTGCGATGCCTGCGACTTGGCCATCAAGAGCGGGGAGGGCACCGGCTGGTGGTGCGCCTTGTTCGACCCCGAGCACGAGGACATGAAGCGTTGCCGCTGCAACTACCGCAAAAAGGACGGCACCTATGTGCCGGTGCTCAAGAACGCCTCGGTACTGCGTGACGAAGACGGGAACGCTCTGGGCGCGGTGGAGACCCTGACCGACATCTCGGAGATGGACCGGCTGGACCAGGAGCTGATCCAACTGGCCCGCCAGTTGGATTCAGGGGAGGGATTCTGCGGGATCATAGGCGCCTCGGCGCCCATGCAAAAGGTGTTCGATGTGATCCAAAAGGCCGCCCAAAGCGACGCCCCGGTGATCATCTACGGCGAGAGCGGCACGGGCAAGGACCTGGTGGCCCGCGCCATTCACCAGACGGGCAAGCGCAAGGACAAGCCCTACGTGCAGTTCAGTTGCGCCGCCCTCAACGAGTCCCTGCTGGAGAGCGAGCTTTTCGGGCATGCCAAGGGGGCCTTCACCGGCGCCTACCGCCACCGTATCGGCCGTTTCGAGGCGGCCAACGGGGGAGACATCTTCCTGGACGAGATAGGCGATGTGCCCCTGGCCACCCAGGTCAAGCTCCTGCGGGTATTGGAGAGCAAGCAGTTCGAGCGGGTGGGCGAGCACCACCCGGTGCACGTGGATGTGCGGGTCATCACGGCGACCAACAAGAACCTGGAGGAGCTGATCGCCCAGGGGCAGTTCCGGGAAGACCTGTACTTCCGCATCAACGTGATACCCATCCACCTGCCTCCCCTGCGGGAGCGCCTGGAGGACATACCCGCCCTGGTCAGTGCCTTTGTGCAGCGCTTCCGGGCCAAGTCCGGCAAGGACATAACCGGCTTGTCCCGCCAGGCCATGGACATGTTCATGGCCCACCGCTGGCCCGGCAACGTGCGGGAGCTGAAAGGCGCCCTGGAGTATGCCTTTGTGATCGCCGAGAACGGGCTCATAAGGCCTGAACACCTGCCCCCCACCATGCTGGCCCACCATAGCGGGACCCAGGCGGCGCCTGCTGCCGAGCCGCTCCCCTTGCGCCGGGACCTCTCCGAGAAAAGGGCCCTGGTCGAGGCCCTGCGCCAGAGCCAGGGCAACAAGGCCCGGGCGGCCCGCATGCTGGGGGTGAACCGGGCCACGGTCTACAATCGCATGCGCAAGTACGGCATCGAGCTGAAAAAGGTGCTGAACTCCTAGGCGCCCCGCCCCCCGCCCCCCGTCGCCCCGCCCCCCGCCGGCGCCCGGCTCGGAGCTGGAGAGGGCCTGCCTTTTGGCGGGTGGTGTCAGCAGGTCAGTGCCAAGGCGGCGCAAGGCTTGCTCCCTTGTTTGGTCTTGTGCTATTCACAGGGCCAGTCCCCCCATCAAGTCCCGGCAAAAATCATGCGTAGCAGTGCCGCGCAGACTTGGCTGGCGGGCGGCGCTGCCGCCGTCAGCTTCGCGGTGTCCTGCCTGGGCAAGGGAGACGAGGGCTCTTGAAGGGATACTTTGCCTATTGGGGAAAGGCCGGCGGCTCCCCAGGCCCCAGTCACAATCTTCTGGTTTTTCATTGCCTGGATTCCGCGGCCGTGGCCCTTGCCCTGCTGGAGGCTGACCCTGTCCTGGCTTCGCGGCTAGCAGGCGGCCTGGGGCTGTCCCCCGGGGCCGCGGCCCGCCTGGCGGCCTTCTGCATAGGGCTGCACGACGCGGGCAAGTTCGCGCTGTCTTTCCAGTCCCTGGTGCCGGAGCTTTTGGCGCGGCTGCAACCGGGGGTGCCGCCGTCCCCCCTTCCCGGCGGTCACCAGCTACCCGGCCTGGCGGCCTGGCGGCATATCCTGGTGCGCGCCTGGTTCGACGAAGGCTGGCTGGGCCTGGACCAGGCCGGCGGGCGGGACGCCGAGAAAAAGCGCCTGCTCAACATCCTGTACCCGGCCGTGGCCGGCCACCACGGCCAGCCCCTGGAAAGTGGCGACTTGGCCAGGATAGCCAAGCGTGATTTTAAGGGTGACTACCGCCGATGCCTGCTGGCCTTTGCCCGGGACTTGGCCCAGGTGGTCGGCGGCAGGGACCTGTTGGCGGCTTGGGGCGAGCTTCCCTCTCCGCGGCGGTTGAAGACCACCTCCTGGCTCCTGGCCGGGTTGTGCGTGGCGGCCGACTGGCTGGCCTCCAACCCCGACTATTTCCCCTTTCACACCCAGCCGGTTCCCTTGGCGGAACGCTGGCCCCTGTCCCTGGAGCTTGCCCGCGAGGCTGTGGCCAAAAGCGGCATGGCCAGTGCCCGGCCGGCCGCCTTTGGCGGCTTCGCCCCCCTGTTCGATGGCCGCGCCCCCCGTCCCTTGCAGGCCCTGGCGGAAGAGGTGGCCATTGGCCAGGGGCCCCAGCTCTTCATCCTGGAGGACGCCACCGGCTCGGGCAAGACCGAGGCGGCCCTCACCCTGGCCGCCCGCCTCATGGCCGCGGGCCGGGCAGAGGGGTTTTACGTGGCCCTGCCCACCATGGCCACGGCCAACGCCATGTACAAGCGCCTGTCCCGCATGTATCAGCGCCTGTTCCAGGCCGGGGGCAGGCCCTCCCTGGCCCTGGCCCATTCCCAGCGGCACCTGGTGGACGAGTTCAGCCGCAGCATAGAGCTGGCGGCCCGGCGGCCCGAAACCTCGCTGGAGGGAGACGTGGAGGCCTCTGGGGCTGCTTGCGCGGCCTGGCTGGCCCAGGGCAACAAGCGCGCCCTGCTGGCCCAGGTGGGGGTGGGCACCCTGGACCAGGCCCTGAGCGCGGTGCTGCCCGCCAGGCACCAGTGCCTCAAGCTCCTGGGCCTGTGCCGGGGGGTGCTCCTGGCCGACGAGATACACGCCTACGACCCCCACATGACCCAGCTCCTGGCAGGGCTCCTGCGCTTCCAGGCGGCCCTGGGCGGCAGCGCGGTCCTGCTTTCGGCCACCTTGCCCCTGGAGATCCGGAAGCACTTGGTCGAAGCCTTTCAAAAGGGGTTGGACACCGGCAAGGGCCCCGCGCCGGTATCCATGGCCTACCCCCTGCTCACCCGCCTGGATGCCCGGGGATTGGAGGAAATCCCGGTCGCGCCCGCGCCCGGCCAGGACCGGGAGGTGCGGATCAGCTTGGCGCATGAGCCTGCCCAGGTGGTGCGCCGGCTGTGCGAGGTGGCGCGGAAAGGGGGGGGCGGGGGCTGCGCCTGTTGGGTGCGGAACACGGTTGACGATGCCATGGAGGCCTACGAGGAGTTGGTGGCCGAGTTGGGCCGGGATCGGGTCATGTTGTTCCACGCCCGCCTGGCTCTCAAGGACCGCTTGTCAGTGGAGGACGAGGTGCTGAAGCTCTTTGGCCCGGAAAGCACCCCCGCCGACCGCGCCGGGCGGGTTCTGGTGGCCACCCAGGTGGTGGAACAAAGCCTTGATCTTGATTTCGACTTCATGGCCACGGACCTGGCGCCCATGGATCTGATCATCCAGCGGGCCGGCCGCCTGCACCGCCACCTCCGCCCCCAGCGGCCCGTGAACGAGCCCGAGCTGCTGGTGCTGGCCCCTCCCTTGGAGGCAGAGCCGGCCAAGGATTGGTACGCCCGGTTCTTTCCCCGCGGCTGCTGGGTATATGGCCACCACGGCCAGCTCTGGCTCACTTGCCGGCTCCTGGCCCAACGGGGCGCGCTTCGGCTCCCGGCCGAGTCGCGGGAGCTGGTGGAGGGGGTGTTCGGGGCCGAGGCCCAGGAGGCCATCCCCCTGGCGCTGAAGGATACGGAAGGCCGGCAGGTTGGCAAGGACTATGCCGACCGCTCCTGCGCCCAGGGCAAACTGCTGCGTCCCAATCTGCCTTATGGAGGACAGGGGAAATCGTGGGGTGAGGACGTGGAGACCCGCCTGGGCGCCGAGTCGGTCACCCTGCGCCTGGCCCGCTGGGAAGACGGCCGGCTCACCCCCTGGGCCAAGGACGCCGACCCGCACTTGGCCTGGGACCTGAGCCAGGTCAGCGTGCGGCCTGGCAAGGCCGCCGAGGAGGCGGTTCCCTCTGATCCGGCCCTGGCCCGGGCCATGGAGGATGCCAAGGCCGCCATGCGCGACCAGTGCCGCTGGGCCAAGCTGGTGCCCCTGGTGCCCGGCGAGAATGGCCGCTGGCACGGCGAGGTGCTGGACTCCCAGGGCCGGACCCGGCAGGTGGTCTATCATCAGCGGTTGGGGTTGGTATAGGCTTTCAATATTAACAACTCGCCCCTGCTCGGATAGATTGGTCTTGTCGAGCCATTCTGGAATGCCCCCGCCCCCAAGCTGGCCTTCATCTGATGACCGGTGCGTTCCTCCCCCTTATGCGGGGGTGAACCCAATTGCAAGCCAATAGGCTTTGCCACAGAAACCGTGTCCCCTGCCTTGGCGGGGCTTGTCCTTAACATTCCTACCTATTTTGGGAAGGGGGGGTAAATCTTGTCATTCAATCTCATTGAAGAACCTTGGCTGCCCTTGCGGCGGCGGAGCGGGGCCCTGGAGTGGAGCCCGCCCTGGCGCATCACCGACCGGGGCGGAGGGGGGGACGATCCCTTTGTGGCGGTGGAACCCGCCCGGGCCGACTTCCGCGGCGCCCTGGTCCAATTCCTGGTGGGCCTGTTGCAGACCGCCTGGCCGCCGGAGGACCAAGACGCCTGGCAGGAGGCCTGGGACCATCCGCCCTCGCCCGAAACCCTGCGCCAAGCCATGGGACGCCTGGCGCCGGCCTTCAGCCTGGACGGCGACGGCCCGCGCTTCATGCAGGTGGAGCTGCCGGCCAATGCCAAGACCGAACCGGTGGGCCTGTTGCTCATAGGGCAGCCCGAGCCCACCAAGGAGAAGGAGAACAAGGACTGGTTCATCAAACGGGGGCAGGTGGAGGGCATGTGCCGGGCCTGCCTGGCCGCGGCCCTGCACACCTTGCAGACCTTTGCCCCCAGCGGGGGACGGGGCCACCTCACCTCCCTGCGGGGCGGGGGACCCCTGAGCACCATGGTCCTGGGCAATGACCTGTGGCAGACCCTGTGGTTGGCCGTACAGGCGGCCGAGGTGTTCTGGGACCAGGACCGGCCCGATGATCCCCTGATCCCCCAGGTCTTTCCCTGGCTGGGGCTGAAAAGGACCAGCGACGCCAAGCCCATCCGCCTGACCCTCTTGCAGGCCGACCCGGCGCACGCCTTCTGGGGCATGCCCCGGCGCATCCGGCTGGAACTGGACCAGGCGGCAGACACAGGGGTCTGCCCCGTGTGCGGGCGGGAGGGCCAGGAGCTGTTCAGCCACTACCGCTCCCGGCCCAACGGCATCAAGTACGAGGGCGGTTGGGAACATCCTCTCTCTCCCCACTACCAGGCGGATGACGGCCCGGCCGCGATCAAGGGCCAGCCCGGGGGCATCAGCTACCGCCACTGGCTGGGCCTGGTGCTGAGGGACGAGCAAGGCAAGCGCCGGTCCGCCGAGGTGGTGTGGCGGTTCATGAACAGCGACGACATGGAGGTCCCCCGCGAGGAACTGGCTGCCAAAGGATTGCGCCTGTGGGCCTATGGCTATGACATGGACAACAAGAAGGCCCGCGGCTGGGTGGACAGCGAGATGCCCCTGGTTTCGTTCCCGGCAGATGGCCGGGAGGAGTTTGAGTTCCTGGCGCGGGCCCTGGTCCTGGCCGCGGACAACGCCGCCGGCACCCTGGCCAAGTGTCTGAAGGATGCCTGGTTCGGCCCCAAGAGCAAGGTCAAGGTGAGCGATGGGGTGTTGCCGGTCATATCCGGCCAGCTTTACCACCGCACCGAGGCCGAGTTCTACCAGGCATTGCATCGGGTGCGCAAACTGCTGGAGCAGGGGGCGGACCCGTGCGGCCAGGAATTCGTGGCCTGCAAGGAGAGGTGGCTCAAGACCCTGCAAGACGCCGCCTTGGCGCTCTTCCGGGAGTACTCCCAGGCCCAGCAGATCGATCAGACCGACCCCAAGCGCATTGCCGTGGCCCACAACAAGCTGAACAACTACCTGAGCCCCCTGGCCAAGGTGCCGCGCAAGATCATGGAGTTGCCCGACCCGCCGCCCAAGCGGAAAAAGGCCGCGGCCGGCGGGCAAGGAGGTGAAGCATGACGGCGAACCAAATCAACTTCCGCCAATCCGAGACGGTCAAGGCCCTGGAGGAATGGTGGTCCGAACTTAGCGAAAGAAGGAGGGGGAGAAGGGGGAGAGGCGGCGACCGCGCCCAACTCCGGCGTTGCCGCTCCTCCCTGGAGGTGGTTGCCTGTCCGGCCTTCCACCGCCTCTTCCACCGCCTCCAACCCCTGGGGCGTGTGGACGGTAGCCGCCTGGCCCCGGCCGCGGCGGTGCTGGCCCATGTCAAAGGGCAGCCCGAAGGCCCGGGCCGTACCAGCTTTGCCAGGACCATGGCCAGCCCCCGCCCCGGCGGCGACCAGCCCCGGGTGAGCGGACTGCGCTTCCGCCGGCTGTTGGCCTTGGAGGACCGCGAGGAACTGCTCGTGGCCCTAGTACGCATCGTGCGCCTGCTGGATGGCACGGCGCCGGTGGTCTCCCTGGCCGATGACATCTACTGGTGGGGCGAGCGCGTCAAGGAGCGCTGGGCCTATGACTACTATGCAACCGCCCCTCAGGCGGACTGATGAAATAAGGAGAAATACAATGTCCCGTTTTGTGCAGCTTCATATCCTGACCCACTATGCCCCCTCCAACCTGAACCGCGACGACCTGAACCGTCCCAAGACCGCCTTCATGGGCGGCGAGCAGCGCCTGCGCGTGTCCTCCCAGAGCCTCAAGCGCGCCTGGCGGACCTCCGAGCTGTTCCAGGAGGCGTTCAAGGGCCACCTGGGCACCCGCACCAAGGAGATGGGCGGCGAGATATACAAGCGGCTGATAGCCGGCGGCGTGGCCGAGGAGGATGCCCGAAAGTGGGCCCGCGCCATAGCCGGCAGGTTCGGCAAGCTAAAGGGCAGGGACTCCCTGGACATCGAGCAACTGGCCCACTTTACGCCCGAGGAACGGGAAAGGGTCATGGCCCTGGCCGACCTTCTGGCCGACGAGAAGCGCCCCCCCACTGACGAGGAACTCGAACTCCTGCGCAAGAACGACAGCGCGGTGGACATAGCCATGTTCGGCCGCATGCTGGCCGCCGCCCCGCTCTACAACACCGAGGCCGCAGTGCAGGTGGCCCACGCGGTCACCGTGAACCGGGCCGTGGTGGAGGACGATTTCTTCACCGCGGTGGACGACCTCAACCTGGGGGAGGAGGACCTGGGCGCGGGCCACATGGGTGAGCTGGAGTTCGGCTCGGGCACTTTCTACCTCTATGTGTGCTGCGACTGCCGGCTGCTGACCGAGAACCTCGGCGGCCGCGCCGACCTGGCCGGCCAGGCCCTGGGCGCCCTGGCCGAGGCGGCGGCCACGGTGGGCCCCACCGGCAAGCAGAACAGCTTCGCCTCCCGGGCCTATGCCAGCTATGTGCTGGCCGAGCGCGGCGACCGCCAGCCCCGTTCCCTGGCCCTGTCCTTCGTGCCCGCCATAAAGGACTTCGACCAGGTGGGCTGGGCGATCAAGGCCCTGCGCAAGACCCGCGACAAGATGGACAAGGTCTACGGCGAGCTGGCCGAGGCCCGGGTGGAGATGGACGCCGTGGCTGGCGAGGGCTCCCTGGCCGAGGTGATCGCCTTTTGCCGGGAGGCGTGCTCATGAGCCGTTTCCTTTGCTTCTGGCTGCACGGCCCCTTGTGCTCCTGGGGCGAGGTGGCAGTAGGCGAGGTGCGCCCCTCCCGGGGGCACCCCACCAAGAGCGCCGTGCTGGGCCTGGTGGCCGGGGCCTTGGGCATCGACCGTTTCGACCAGCCGGCCCACGACGCCCTGCACCAGGGCCTGGCCCTGGCAATATTGGTGGTGTCGCCCGGACGGCCGCTGAGCGACTTCCACACCGTGGAGCCTCCCCGCCGGGAAAGGGGCGTGACCCATGCCACCCGGCGCGACGAGGTGTTGGCCCTGGGCCCCAAGGACACTCCCATCGTCAGCGAGCGCCATTATTACTGCGACGCCCATTACGCCGTGGCCCTGTGGCGCCGGCCGGGGGCGGCCTGTCCCGAGTTGGCCCACATCGCCCAGGCCCTGGAGCGGCCAATGTACACCCCCTACCTGGGGCGCAAGAGCTGCCCGCCGTCGTTGCCCCTGGCTCCCCGGCTGGTGGAGGCCGATGATGCGGCGCAAGCCCTTCAGGACCACCTGACCCATGTGTGGCAGGGCCTCCAGGCGGGAAACCTGACCCCGCCGGAGGTGCCGCCGCACAGGCGGCTGGACCTTCTGGCTGACGACGAGGAGGCCCTGCTCAAGCACGCGGACGGCGACCAGGTGTTCACCAGCCGCGACGCCGACCCCCATCGCGGACGCTGGCAGTTCGGCCTGCGCCGCGAGCGCCGCCGGTCCCTGCCCTGGGACGGGGCGCGGGAGGAGTGATCATGTACTTCAGCAAACTGCGCATATCAGCCGCCGCCAAGGACGATCGCCGCTTGTGGCGGGCCCTGGGCGATGTGCATGCCTTTCATAGCCTGATCTGGGAGCTGTTCTCCGATGGGCCGGACCGCCGCCGGGACTTCCTCTACCGGCTGGAGCAAGGCCCGGGCAGTGGCAGCCAGGTGGTGTACACGGTCAGCGCCCGGCCGCCCCTTGGCGGCAGCGGCCTGTGGGAGATCGTCACCAAACCCTATGACCCCCAAGTGAGCAAGGGGCAGCCCTTTCTGTTCAGCCTGCGGGTGAACCCCGTGATCTCCCGCCGGGACGAGAACGGCCGGCAGCACCGCCACGACGTGGTCATGCACGCCAAGCGCGAGCTTCGCGAGGCTGGCCGGGAGATTCCGCCCCAGGCCCGGTTGGTCCAGGAGGCCGCCACTGCCTGGCTGCAGGCCCGGGCGCCCAAGGCAGGCTTTGCCGTGGACGCCGAGCGCCTGCGGGTGGATGGCTACCGGCAGCAGCGCTGGCTCAAGTCCCGGGGCCGCCATCCGGTCAGCATCAGCACGGTGGACTTCACCGGCCTGCTGTCGGTCACCGACCCGGAGGCCTTCCGCCAGGCGCTTTTCAAGGGCATCGGTCCGGCCAAGGGCTTTGGCAACGGGCTGCTGCTGATCAAGAGGCCCTGATGTTGCCGCCGCTCAAGCCCTTGCCCATCAAGGACCGCCTGTCGGTGATGTTCCTGGAGCGGGGGCAGCTTGACGTGCTGGACGGGGCCTTCGTGGTGGTGGACAAGGGGGGTGTGCGCACCCATATCCCGGTGGGCTCGGTCACCTGTCTCATGCTGGAGCCCGGGGCCCGGGTCAGCCATGCCGCGGTCACCTTGGCCGCCAGGGTGGGCTGTCTCCTGGTCTGGGTCGGCGAGGCCGGGGTGCGCCTCTATGCCGCTGGTCAGCCCGGCGGAGCGCGTTCCGACAAGCTCATCTACCAGGTACGCTTGGCCTCGGAGCCTGCCGCCCGGCTCAAGGTGGTGCGAGCCATGTACGCCCTGCGCTTTGGCGAGGAACCGCCCGCCCATCGCAGCGTGGAACAGCTTCGCGGCATCGAGGGGGCCCGGGTGCGGGCCATGTATCAGCATTTGGCCCGGCGCTACAAGGTGAAATGGAAATTCCGCAACTACGACCCCACCAACTGGGGCAGTGGGGATCTGCCCAACCGCTGTCTCAGTTCCGCTACCGCCTGCCTGTATGGCCTGTCCGAGGCAGCAGTATTGGCTGCCGGCTATTCCCCGGCGGTGGGATTCATCCATACCGGCAAGCCTCGCAGCTTTGTTTTCGACATAGCCGATATTTTCAAGTTCGAGACCGTGGTGCCGGTGGCCTTTCGCATTGCTGCCCGCCACCCAACTGATCCCGAGAGGGAGGTGCGCCTGGCCTGCCGCGACAGCTTCCGCAAGACCAAGCTATTGAAACGCATCATACCAACCATTGAGCAGCTGCTGGCCGCTGGCGGGCTGGAAAAGCCCAAGCCGCCTCCTGATGCCATTGGCCCGGCCTTTACCGACCCGGAGAAGATAGGCGATGACGGTCATCGTGGTTGAGAATGTGCCCCCCCGTTTGCGGGGTCGCCTGGCGGTGTGGCTCTTGGAAGTGCGCGCTGGAGTCTATCTGGGGCAGCTTTCGCGCCGCGCCCGGCAGATGGTGTGGCACAATGTGGAAGAGGGCATTGGCCCGGGCAACGCGGTGATGGCCTGGACCTGTAACACTGAACAGGGCTTTGACTTCATCACCTTGGGTGCGAACCGGCGGGTGCCAGTGGAGTTGGACGGAGTGAAACTGGTGTCGTTTCTGCCGGAGGAAGACGATTGTGAAGTTGGTAACTAAGGCTGGCTTGAAAAAGGTCTAGCCTTTCGGCATGTTGCAGGAAGTGAGTTCCCCGCGCCCGCGGGGATGAACCGC
>CAZUHP010000029.1:0-41239 GCA_964620595.1 uncultured Desulfarculaceae bacterium
GAAGGGGATGACGTACATGGTGCGGCCCTTCATGCAGCCCTGGTACAGCTCCCGCATGGTTTTCTTGAGCTCGTCCGGGTGCATCCAGTTGTTGGTGGGCCCGGCCTCTATCTCGTCGGGATAGCTGATGAAAGTGCGGTCCTCCACCCGGGCCACGTCCGAGGGGTCCGAGCGGAAGTGGAAGCAGTTGGGCCGCTGGGCCAACGCCTCGGCGCTGCCGCTGTTCACCATCTCCTGCATGAGGCGGTCGTATTCCTCCTTGGAACCGTCGCACCAGTAGACCCCATCCGGGCCGCACAGGTCGGCCATTTCCTTAACCCATTGATTGAGCTTCTGATTCTTCGACTCCGCTTGATTAGTCATCTCGTGGTTTCCTCCTCATGTGGGCCACAGTCGCCGTCGTAGTCCGGGGGCTTGCCCGGGGTTTGGTTATAAGTCTGCATTGTGCAGAGATAAAAAAATATTTTATCGCCCGCCCGAGAGGGCAGTCAAGGACTAACCTTTACCACGCCGGGGTCAAAAAGGGGGAGCCCGCCGGGGGCGGGCCCGGCTGGAGGCAGCCGCTAACCTGCCATCGGAACACCCATATTCTTTGAAGGCGGCTGGCCCGCTGCCGGGAAAAGACGGCGAGCGGCTTTGCCAGAGTGCAGCTCCCGGCCGCGGCACGGTCGCGGCGCCTGCCAGTGGAGCGGGTGGCCACCATCCCTGCCTTGCGGCGCGGGCGCATGAGTTCGCCTGAGACAGCCTTTTCCTGATCGGGTCTGGGGTGAGGGTGGAGGGGATGGGGGGATGAGCCGTCTGGGCGACCACCTCGCCAGCCAGTGGCCCGCAGCCAGTGGCCCGCCAAGCGAGGCGGCGCTCAAGCCGGCGGCCGAGACCGACCCCGCGGCCGACGGCCGGGTCTTCCCGTGCCATTAGTTTACATAATATATCTTATGCGAAGGAATTATACGGACGGGATACATCCGGTGTGCCTGGCCGTGGTACAATCACCAAACTAAATTCTTTCTACTTCGATATGTTACGAGTTTATCGCATCTATAACATGAAGAAACCACCGGCGCGGGCCTGTCGCCCAACCGCCCCCCCCAACCGCTGCCCCCAATCGCCCCCCATCACCCTCCCAACCGTCGCCCCCAACTGCCGCCCCCCGTCGTCCCCCGTCGCCTCCCTACAAAAACACCGCAACCAACCCTTGCCGCTGAGCCCTGAGTGGCCTACAATTCGCCCTGTGAACTTGCACCCCTTTTACCCTTGCGGACGGGTTGCCAGTCAGACCCCGCCCGATGGGAGACTCGCCGTGGGCGGTAGCATCAAGAAAAAGTTGAGTGCCTTCTTTCTCGTGTGCCTGGCCTTTGTGGGCGTGCTGACCTTCTTCTACTTCGAGAGCATGTTCCAACTGGAAAGCCGCCTGTTCACCATAGAGAAATTCGACGACCTGCGAAGCAACATCCTGGAGATGCGGCGCTACGAGAAGAACTACCTGCTCTACCAAAAACAGATCGACCTGGTCGAGCTGGACTCCTATCTCCGCCGCGCGGACGAGATGTTCAAGAACCTGGCCGACGACATCCGTTCGGCGGTCGGCGAAAAGGAGTTCCAGAGCCTCCGCCAAGCGCTGCGCGACTACAAGGAAAGCCTGCAGATGACCGTCCTGCTCACCAGCCAGGACCAGCTCGCCAGCGGCCAACTGGCCCAGCTCCGCACCCGGGGCAAGCGGCTGGTGGACAGCGTCCGCAGCCTGATCCACCAGGAGCGGGAGTACGTGCGCCGGGCCCTGAAGGGGCTCATCACCATACCCCTGGTGCTGGTGGGCGTGTTCGTGCTGGTGGTGGTGCTCATCTTCCGGGTGGTGGCGGTGCGGATCCTAAAGCCCCTGGACCTGATCCAGGAGGCCACGGACAAGGTGGCCCGGGACACCTTCACCCCCATTGCCTACAAGTCCAGCCACAAGGACGAGGTGACCCACCTGATCGCCGCCTTCAACAAGATGGCCGAGGAGCTGGAGTCCCGCCAGGCCCAGCTCCTGCAATCGCGCAAGATGGCCTCCCTGGGCACCCTCACCTCGGGGGTGGCCCACGAGCTGAACAACCCCCTGAACAACATCTCCCTCACCGCCGAGACCCTGCTCATGGACTACAAGGACCTGCCCGACCAGGAGATGGAGGACCTGCTGAAGGAGATCATGGAGCAGGCCGAGCGGGGCAGCCATGTGGTCAAGAACCTTCTGGAATTCTCCCGCACCAACCGCGGCGGCGGCCAACTGTCGCCCATCAAGCCCCGGGAGCTGATCGAGGGTACCCTCAAGCTGGTGAAGAACCAGTTGTTGGTGAGCGGCATCGAGCTGGAAACCCACTATGACGAGGGACTGCCCCTGCTCAAGGGCAAGCGCCACGACCTGGAGCAGGCCCTCTTGAACATCCTGGTGAACGCCATCCAGGCCATGCCGGGGGGCGGGCGGATAACCGTGCGGGCCAGCCGGACGGACGAGATGGTCTGCCTGGAGATAGCCGATACCGGAGTGGGCATAAAGCAGGAGGATCTCAACCATATCTTCGACCCCTTCTTCACCACCAAGCCCGTGGGCCAGGGCACCGGCCTGGGCCTCAGCCTCACCTACGGCATCATCCGCAGCCACGGGGGGCACATAGAGGTGAAGGGGGCGGAGGGCAAGGGCACCACCTTCTCCATATACCTGCCCATCGCCCAGGAGCAGCAGGAGGCGGAGCAAGCCCATGGCGCATAGGGTGGCCATCGTGGACGACGAGCCCCTGGTGCGGCGCCACCTGCAAAAGGCCCTGCGCAAGGAAGGCTACGAGGTGGAGACCTTTGGCGAGGCCGCCACCTTTTGGGAGGGCATGCTGCGGGCCCCCTTCCACATCGTGTTCCTGGACATCCGCCTGCCCGGCACCAACGGCCTGGACCTGCTCTCCCGCCTCAAGGCCAGCCACGAGGACACCGAGGTGATCATCATCACCGGCCACGGCTCCATCGACTCGGCCATCGACGCCATGAAAAGAGGCGCCTACCACTACCTGACCAAGCCCTTCCGCCTGGAGGAGGTCAGCCTGCTGGCCCAAAGGGCCGGGGAAAAGGTGGGCCTGCGCGAGGAGAACCGCCTCTTGCGCCAGGCCAGCGAGGAGGACCAGGCCCTGCAGGGGTTCATCGGCAGCAGCCCGGTGATGCAGGAGCTGTTCTCCATGATAAAGAGGGTGGCCGTGGTGGGCTGCAACGTGCTCCTGCAGGGCGAGAGCGGCACCGGCAAGGAGCTGGTGGCCCGCGCCATCCACCGGCTCAGCCCCAGGCGGGCCCGCCCCTTCGTGTCCTTCAACTGCGGCGGCTTCACCGAGGAGCTGATCTGCAACGAGCTGTTCGGACACGAAAAAGGGGCCTTCACCGGGGCCAGCCTGAGCAAGATCGGCCTGTTGGAGTCCGCGGCCGGGGGCACCGTGTTCCTGGACGAGATCGGCGAGATGCCCCCCTCCATGCAGGTCCGGCTGCTGCACGTGTGCCAGGAGAAGCGCATCCTGCGGGTGGGGGGAACCAAGCCCATCGAGCTGGACATCCACATCATCGCCGCCAGCAACAAGGACCTGAAAAAGGCGGTGCTGGCGGGTGATTTCCGGGAGGACCTCTTCTACCGCCTGAACGTGGTCACCCTGCACCTGCCCCGCCTGCGCGAGCGGCGGGAGGACATCCCCCTTCTGGTCTCCCATTTCCGGGAGAAGTACAACCTGCTCTTTGGCAAGAAGGTGGCCGGCATCTCCAGCCGGGCCATGGACATCCTGATGCACTACAACTTCCCGGGCAACGTGCGCGAGCTGGAGAACATCATCCAGCGGGCCGTAGCCCTGGCCGAGGGGGACACCATCCGGGTGGGCGACCTGCCCCCGGACATCCAGGAGCTGAAGTTCGACAGCCTCAAGGGCGAAAGGCTCCCCACCATGGAGGAGGTGGAGCGGCAGCACATAGCCAGGGTCCTGGCCAAGACCGGCTACAACAAGGGGCTCACCAGCCGCATCCTGGGTCTGCCCCGCACCACCTTGTGGCGCAAGATGAAGAAGTACGGCCTGCTGGAAGAGTCCTGATTTTTCATTTTGAAACAACTACCCTGCCCTCCTGGCGCCTTTTTCCTTAAAACCGCAGCGACTTACCCCTGCCAAGCCCCTTTTTGTTTCAAAACGAAAAGAGAACCCCTCCCCGCCCTGCCCCTCTCGCCATAACTAGCTGAAAACACGCGGTTTGCTTCCTGGCATGCCTTTTGCCTTGCCAAGCGGCGCGAGGTGGATTGCATGGAACGAATCCTAGTAGGCGTGGGACCCCACAACCAGAACCTGTGGTCTGCGGTGCATGCCATGGGCCTGGCCAAGCGGATGAACGCCAAGGTGAGCTTCCTGCTGGTCTTGGAGCCCGGCCCCAAGGGCGAGGAGCAGCAGACGCCCTACCGCCGCAAGCTAGAGGCCTTCATCGAGCAGGTCCGCTCCGAGGGCCTCACCGTGGACTACTACGTCAGCCAGGGCGACTACGAGGACGAGCTGGTGCGCTTCGTCAAGGAGCACAAGGTGACCATGCTGGTCATCGACCAGCCCCTGGAACGGGGGGGGCGGGGGGGACGTGGGGGACGGGGGGCGCGCGGGGGGCGGGGGGTCGCTTCCGTGGAATCCGCCAATTTCATAGAGAAAATACGGCACCGAGTTGATTGCCGCATTGAAGTGGTCCAGGAGACCGGACGCGGCCCGATCAATTCAACCTGACACAGAAAGCGAGAGATACAGATGCTGCACCTTTATCTTCCCGTGGCCGGCGAAAGCGTGAATATCTTGCTGGTCTTCGGCATGGGGGGCCTGGTGGGTATCCTCTCCGGCATATTCGGAGTGGGGGGAGGATTCCTGATGACGCCGCTGCTCATCATGCTGGGCATTCCGCCCACCGTGGCCGCGGCCTCGGACTCCAACCAGATCGTGGGCGCCTCCACCTCGGGCACCCTGGCCCACTACAAGATGGGCAACGTGGATTTCAAGATGGGAATCCTCCTGCTCATCGGGGGGGTGATCGGCAGCGCCCTGGGCGTGCAGGTGATCAAGCTGCTGCGCCAGATGGGCAACGCCGACTTCCTGATCACGGTCACCTATGTCCTCATGCTGGGTTTCGTGGGCATCTACATGTTCATCGAGAGCCTGCAGACCATGCGCCGCAAGAAGGCCCCGGTCGAGGCCGCCGACGCCCCCAAGAAGGAGTCCAAGTACGCCCTTTTGGTGGGCAAGCTGCCCTGGCAGGTCGAGTTCGAGAAGTCCGGGGTCAGGCTCTCGGTGCTCATGCCCCTGTTCCTGGGGGTGTTCGTGGGCGTGCTGGCCGCCATCATGGGGGTGGGCGGCGGTTTCATAATGGTGCCGGTGATGGTCTACCTGCTCAGGATGCCCATGCACGTGGTGGTGGGCACCAGCCTGTTCCAGATCCTGTTCACCTGCATCGGGGTGACCATCATGCAGGCCACCACCAACCACACGGTGGACTTCATCCTGGCGGTGATCCTGCTCCTGGGCTCCACCCTGGGGGCCCAGTTCGGGGCCAAGATCAGCAAGAAGCTCAAGGGCGACCAGCTCAAGATCCTGCTGGCCTCCATCGTGCTGTTGGTCATGGTCAAGATGCTGTTGGACCTGGTGCTTCCCCCTCACATCCTGTTGACCGTCATGGGAGGTCATTAAAGTGCTCAAGAAAATCATTCATGGCGTGGCAATCGCCCTGGCGGCGGCGGCCCTCCTGTGCCTGGCCGGCCCGGCCCGGGCAGGGGGCCTGGACATAAAGTTGACCCCCAACCTGGTGAGCATCGGCCCCTTCTTCGGCGGCACCACCCTCTCGCTCAGCGGCACGGTGCCCCAGGACAGCCAGGTGGCGGTGGTGATGCGGGGCCCCCTGTCCAACCTGGAGTTCAAACAGAAGCGCCGCACCCTGGGCGTGTTCTGGATGAACCAGGGCAAGGTGGTCTTCCGGGGGGTGCCCAGCGTGTACATGGTACACACCTCCCCGGGCCTGGCCGAGGCATCCCCGGGCCAGGCCAAGTTCGGCTACGAGGCCGTGGAACGGGCGGTCCAGATAACTCCCGAGGCGGAGAAAGATTTTTTGTTCCGGGAATTTGTTAAACTGAAGGAGGAGAGCGGGCTTTACGCCGAAAAGACGGGGACCGTGGAGTTCGGCCCGGCAAAGGGGGGCCAAAAAACCTTCCACACGACCCTGGTCATCTCCTCCCAGATGCCCACGGGCGACTACCAGGTGCGGGTCATGGCCCTGGAGGGCCGGCGGGTGTTGGCCGAGAGCACCGAACACCTCAAGGTGCAGGAGAGCAAGAGCCTGCAAAAGCTGTCCAACCTGGCCAAGAACCACGGCCTGCTCTATGGCATCCTGGCCGTGTTCATAGCCATCGGCGCGGGGCTGTTGATGGACCTGCTCTTTGGCACCAAGAAGGGGATGCACTGAACCGGCGCCCGGAAAGGGGATAAATGGCGAACCAAACCCTCAGGGACACGGTATCCGGTTGGCTCAAGAAGGGGGCCCGGCGCAAGGACGGCCCCCGCCGGGAGAGGTTCGCCGATCTTTTCGGACGCTTTCAGCAGATACTACGGCTCAACAACCAGGTGCTGGACCGGATCGCCGACCTGGGCGACAAGCTGGGGGGCGGCTACATCTTCGACCAGCACTACATCCGCACCGCCTGCACCGAGCTGTGCGACATGGTCTACCGCATGATCAACGACCTCAACGCCATGGCCCAGAACAAGTACATGGACCTGTACCAGGCGTTCCAGACCATATCCCACTACATCCAGGAGGAGCTGGCCGGGCGGGTGGTGATCCCCCATTCCGACTACATCATGCCCTATGAGGACCTGACCGCGGACCTGGCCGAGGTGGTGGGCGGCAAGAACGCCAACCTGGCCGAGGTCAAGAACGTGGTGGGCCTGCCCACGCCCGAGGGATTCGCCATAACCATCAGCGCCTTCCAGGCCTTCATGGAGCACCGGGGCCTGGGGGACAAGATAGCGGCGGTGACCTCCCAGTGGCGGGAGGGGCGCATCTCCGAGCAGGAGGCCAGGGACCGCATCAAGCCCCTGATAACCGGGGCCAGCCTGCCCCCCGGGCTGGAAAGGGCCATCCAGGGCGCGGCAGAGGAGCTCCTGAAAAAGGCCCCTCCCCTTCAGCCGGCCTTCCTGGCCCTGCGCAGCAGCGCCACCGGCGAGGACGGCGAGTTCAGCTTTGCCGGCCAGTTCAAGAGCCTGCTCGGCCTGGGCCCCGGCGAGGTGGCCCAAGGCTACAAGGAGGTGGTGGCCAGCACCTACTCGGGCCGGGGCCTGGTCTACCGGCGGGACAAGGGGTTTTCCGAGAACGAGGTGGTCATGGCCGTGGGCTGCCAGCTCATGGTGGACGCCAAGGTGAGCGGGGTGCTCTACACCATGGACCCCGCCTCCCCGGAACGGGAGGTCATGCTGGTCAGCGCCGCCTGGGGCCTGGGCGAGCCTCTGGTGTCCGGCCGGGCCATGGCCGACCAGTACCAGGTGGACCGCAAGCCGCCCCACAAGGCCCTGGGCCTGGACATAGTGCGCAAGGCCGAGAAGCTGGTCCTGGGCAAGGACGGCGCCACCCGGACCGTGCCCGTGCCCCGGGAGCAGCAGGCCGTGAGCTGCCTGAGCGTGGATCAGGTGCGGCGCCTGGCCGAGGCGGGCCTGGCCCTGGAGCGGCACTTCAAAAAGCCCCAGGACGTGGAATGGGCCCTGGACCACCAGGACCGGCTGTACATACTCCAGTCCCGCCCCCTGAATATCAGGGAGGGCCTGGCCAGCATGGTGCGCGACATCTCCCAGGCCCTGAAGAACTACCCGGTCATCTTCCGCCACAAGGGGGCCATTGCCCAGGGCGGCATCGGCGCGGGCAAGGTGTTCGTGGTCAAGAGCGACGAGGACCTGGAGCGCTTCCCGGACCAGGCGGTGCTGGTCACCCGCCAATCCTCCCCCCGCCTGGCCAAGGTGATGCGCAAGGCCGCGGCCCTGCTCACCGACGTGGGCAGCCCCGCCGGGCACATGGCCACCATCGCCCGGGAGTACCGGGTACCAACCATCGTGAACACCGGGGTGGCCACCTCCCTGCTCAAGACCGGCCAGGAAGTCACGGTGGACGCCCGACAGAACGTGGTCTACCAGGGCACGGTCAAGGAGCTGCGTTACTACGACTTCACCGAGGACAGCTTCGAGGAGATGTACGAATACCGGCTCCTGCGCCGGGTCCTGCGCCGCATCGCGCCCCTGCACCTGATCGACGCCTCCAGCAACGACTTCGTGCCCGCCTCCTGCACCACCTTGCACGACATAACCCGCTTCGTGCACGAGAAGGCGGTGCAGCAGTTGATACACGGTGACTACCTGCGAGGATACGAAGGCGACCGGGAAAGCCGGAAGAAGCTCAAGTGCGAGGTCCCCATCTCCCTGGTGCTGATCGACATGGGCGACGGCCTGGACCAGGACGCCAAGGAGGCCGCCACCGTGGAGCCGGACCAGTTGGTCTCCCTGCCCATGCGGGCCTTCATCCAGGGCATGACCGAGCCCGGGCTCTGGAGCACCGAGTCCCTGTCCGTGGATTTCAAGAGCTTCATGTCCAGCCTGACCCGGACCATGTCCTTCAACGTGGCCGGCCCCCAGTACCTGGGCCAGAACCTGGCCGTGATCTCCAAGGAGTATGCCAACATCACCCTGCGGCTGGGCTACCACTTCACCATGATCGACGCCTATATCAGCCAGACCACCAACGACAACCACGCCTACTTCCGCTTCCTGGGCGGGGTGACCGACATCACGCGCCGCTCGCGCCGGGCCCGGCTGCTGGAGCGGATACTGACCAGGAACGACTTCCGGGTGGAGGTGCGGGGGGACCTGGTGGTGGGCCGGATAAAGAAGCTCCCCCAGGAGCTGATGGAAAGCAAGATGCGTCTGCTGGGATACCTGGTGGCCTTCACCCGCCAACTGGACGTGCGTCTGGTGAACGAGAAGGAGGTGGGCGAGGCTGTGAAGGAGTTCAACGGCCTGCACGAGGCCATCGAAAAAAGGCTAACCGCCGGAGCGTGAGGGCATGATGAACCAAGAAGACAAGACGAGCATCCTTATCCTTGACGACGAGCCCATTGTGGTCAGGCGCCTCAAGCCGGCCCTGGAAAAGCTGGGCTATCAGGTGGAGACCTTCATCCAGAGCGCCAAGGCCCTGGAACGGATCAGGGAGCGGGACTTCGACATCGTGATCACCGACCTGAAGATGGAGGGCCTGGATGGCATGCATTTTCTGACCAAGGTCAAGGAGCGCTCGCCCAAGACCGAGGTGATCGTGATCACCGGGTTCGCCACCATGGAGACCACCAAGGAGTCCTTTCAAAAGGGTGTGTTCGACTTTCTGGCCAAGCCCTTCAAGATAGCCGAGATACAGGAGGCGGTGCAAAGGGCGGAGGAAAAGATCCGGCAGGGCTAGGAGCCGGCAAGCTCAAGGCGGGCGGCAGAGGACACGGTTGAATCATTAACGCCAACATAACGAGGGATTGGCCATCATGACAAAGGTGCTGGTTTCTTTGGATGCCGATCTGGCTTCTAGTATCGCGCTTCGCTATGCCTGTTATCTGGCGGGACTTTCCGAGATGGAGCTGCAGCCCATCCACGTGGAGGAGGCCGGCGGGGACAGCGGGGGCAGCGGCTGGGTGCGCAAGACCTGGGAGACGGCCTTGCTGGAGACCGGGCTGGAGGAGATAAGCCAGATCATCGACGCGGAGCGCGGCTCGTGCGGCAGCCTGCTGCCGCCCAAGCTCTGCATGGGAGACCGCGAGGACGAGATCCTGCGCGAGCTGGAGCACGGGGGGTACGACCTGTTCGTGGAAGGAGCACTCTACAGCTTCACCTCGGCCAATTTCGCGGCCAAGGTGCGCTCCCACCTCTACCGCTACGCCCCCTGCCCCATCATCCTGGTGCGGAACCTGGCCGACATCCCGAAGACGGCCTTCCTGCTCAGCGACGGCCAGGACCCCGACGCCCTGATAGACGCCTATTGCCGGCTATTTGGTGAGACGCCCTTTGGCCTGGACCTGATCTACTGCCGCTTCCCTTCCCTCGTTTCCTTTGGCCACGGGGAGTCCCATGACCCGGTGCAGATACTGGCCGAGGCGCGAAAGGCCCTGGCCGACCGGGGCTGCGAGCCGGAGCAGGTGATGGTGCTGGAGGAGCAACCAGCCAAGGTGGCCGAGCGCATGCGCGAATACGGCCTGGTGGCGGCCTCCCTGGGCAAGCAACAGCGCAAGGGGCCCCTGGGCAAGATGCTGGGCCAAACCCCCGCCCCGACCATGATTTTGGCGTCCCGCTGAGGGCGGCCGGCAAGGAGGAGATCATGCGGATCATAGTTGCGGTGGATCAAGGGCCCTATAGCGAGCAGGCAGTGGACGAGGCGGCCCGGCTGGCCCGCAACACCTGGCCCCACACCCGCCTGCTGGCCGTGGACCCCGGCGGCCAGGCCCCGGGGGAGGACGGCTCCCACCCCCGCCTGGAAACGTTGCGCAGATACCGGGGGCGTTTCCTGGAGGCCTTTGGAGGGGACGAGTGCCCCTACCCTCTTGACGAGCAGTCCTATGAACTTAGGGAAGCGGCCAAGGGGGTGTGGGAGGAGCGCTCCCCCGGCCGCACCAGCCACAAGGACCTCCGGCTGCGCCTGCGCCTGGGCGCGCCAGCCAAGGAGATATTGGCCGAGGCCCAGGAACTGGACTGCGACCTGATCGTGATCGGCTGCGACCAGGACAAGGGCTGCTCCTGGCAGGACGACCAGGGCCTGCCCCAAAAGGTGGCCAGCCAGGCCCCCTGCTCGGTGCTGGTGGTGAAAGGCACTAAGAAGATTGAACAAATGGTCTGCTGCCTGGACCAGGAACAGGTGAGCCAAGCCTCCCTGGAGCTGATAAACCAGTTGGTGACCCTCTACCAGGCCCGGCTGGACGTGGTGGGGCTGACCGAAAAGGACAAGCTCAAGGCCGAGGTGGAAAAGAAGATGGCCGGTGTGTTGGACTACTACACCGCCCGCAAGATAACCCCCTGGCTGGAGCTGGTGGACCAGCAGGCCCTGCCCGCCTTCATCGACCAGCAGGCCCAGCGGGGTATCGTGGCCCTGTGGATGGGCAAGAAGTCCATATTCCAGAAGATATTTTCCCGCGGCAAGGTGGCGCAGCTCATCCAGGCCAGCCAATCGCCGGTCCTGATCCTGCGTTAGGCCCGGCCGCCGGCAGGGGGGGCCGCGCGGCGGGGACATGACTCCCTGGGCGGTGGACAGGCTGCCCGCGCCCGCGACGGCTCCGGCCGCGGTCTCCAGCCACGCGCGTGTCCCCTCGCGCCCAGAGCCCTGGACAGCGGCCGCGCCGGCAAACGGCGTAGATTGCGCCAAGGCCCAGAGCCGCAGCCCCGAACAAAGGCCCCCGCCCCTGTCTCCCGGCAGCGGAGAAGCCGGCGCCCCCCAGCTCCCCGCCCCTGTCGCCCCCCCGTCGCCCCCCCGCCCCCCGTCGCCCCCCCCGCCTGCTTGGGCGCGATTGTCTTTTCTGCCCCCAAACAAGGCCCGCGCATGGCGCCCCCCCGTCCCCCCTTGCTCGGCGGCCACCACCTGGGCCGCGGCCGGCATGGTGCGCGGGGACTTTTGGGGGAGCCGACGGCCGACCGCCTTCGCTATTAATTTTTACCTTATACCATGTAGTTATGGACTAATTTAATCTGATGCATCAACTTGTTGCGGCCAGATTCCTGAAAAATTTTTCGTGGAGGGCATTTTTTTATTAAAGTTCGGGGCTGCCTGGGCCGATATGAACATCAGGATGAATATACGCTGTGGGCCAAAGAACGCCTTTTCCGCCCATCTCGTATGGATGAACCGCCCCATGGCATATTGCAAAGCCAAGGTCATAGGCGATGGTAGAATTCCCCCCATATATGCGTTTGGTGGTGAGTAACACGACCCGGCGCTCCAGCCCCCAAAGGCCCCAAGGGGAAGACTCCGCCTCCCAACCCAGCTCCACAGAATCCATAACCGACATAGTAAATCTGGTTTCTACTGAAAACCGGCGCGCTGTCTCCACTGACGTTCCCACTGCCCTGGAGGCCGAGGCTGCCCTGCGCGACCTGCAAGGCCAGCTTCCCACCCTGGACAGCAGGCAGGTGGGCGACATCCACTCCGGCCTGGACCGGCGGGTGATCCTCTACCTCCTGGCCCCGCTCATGGAGGTGTAGGCAAGGCGACCTGGATCTTCCCGGGCCTTGGGGGAGGTGCCCGCGGCGGCCGGCCCTCGCTCGTCATCGTCATCGTGGCCCCTCCGCCTCCCGCCCCGCCCCCTGTCGCCCCCCGTCGCCCCCCGTCGCCGGGGCCACAAACACCATGAAACGGGCGGGACGGAGGAGCCGGGCTTTGGGCCAAAAACTGTGTGCTATAATGGAAAAATGAAGCTTTTGGGTATGATAATGGCGGCCCTGGCCCTGCTGGCCTGGGTTCCGGCCTGGGCGGGCGATGCCGCGACCACCACCTACACCGAGATATTTCTCGCCCAGCACGCCGACGACAAGGTGAACCTGTGCGGGTTCTACGACGAGGGCGGCCGGGTGCTGCAAATCAAGCAGTCCGGCACCCAGGTGCGGGGCTACATCGCCCAGGGCTCCACCCGCTGCCTGCAAGCTCCCCAGATGTATTTCCAGGGCGAGCTGAACGGCATCAAGCTCACGGGCAAGATGACGGTGTGCAACCCGGAAATCTGCGTGGATGCCGGGCTGATGCCCCCCACCCGGGAGACGGAGTTCCAGTTCTTCGTCTTTGACGGCGGCAAGCGGCTCTACGGCTATTGGGTGCACGACCGCATCACCTACCGGGAGGAACATGGCCGGGTGGTGAGCTGCACCGACACGAAAAAGATCAAGAAATACGACTTCAACGCTACCAAGCAGGAAGACGACTGCGCCTCCCTGAAGCTGGCCCTGGCCCAGCGGAAACAAATGCTGGCCTGGTACCAACAATACTCGGTGACCTCCACCGGCGCGGTGGTGGGACCGGACGGCCGGGAGGTCACGGGCGGATTCAACGGGGTGCAGGAGGAGCTGGCCCAGAGGGTGGCCACGCCCCGGGCCGGGTCCTCGGGGGTGCATGGCTCCATAAAGTTCTGGGAATTCGAGGACGTGGTGGCCGGCAACACCCGGGGGCACTCCAGCGTGTGCTGGTGCGAGACGGTTTGCGCCGACGACCCTGACTTGGACTGCGTGGAGAGCTGGGCCCAGGACGAATGCCAGGCCCACGAGGGGTCCCACTGCCAGAACATAATCCAGTTCTGCCAGGAGAACATAGCCGGACAGCCCTACTCCACGGCCCTGGCCAACTGGCAGGCCTACACCGCTGACCCCAGCATTCAGTTGGCCGATGAGATCGCCGCCTACCAGGTGAGCATCGCCACCTTGGAGCAAAAGCTCAAGGAAGCCGGCTGCCGCTGAACCTGCAAGGCTGCTGCGGCAGGGCTGGTCAATGTTGTATCATGGAAGCGCGCCCTTGCACCGCAAGCATAGGATGACAAATTATGAAAGTGCTTTTCATAATCACCACGGATGACGGCGAAACCATCTACAACGCAATGCGCCTGGCCAACACCGGGGTGAAAAAAGGAGACGAGGTAAGCGTCTTCATGCTGGGCAAAGGGGTCATGTTCGAAAGGAGCGGCAGCCCGGAATTCGATGTCATGGCCCAGATGGAGCAGTTTGAAGGCGACTTCTACGTCTGAGGGGTCTGCATGAAATCCCACGGTCTGGTGGGATCCAGCACCTGCCCTATCGCCTGGATGGACGACCTCTACGAGCTGGCCATGGAGGCGGACAAGGTAATTACCTTTTGACAGGGCTGCTCCATGACCGGTAAATAATAGGTAGAAGCAAGACCCCCGAGGGAGGGCGGCATGGTCTTGGAAGGTATTCACGCGGCAGTATCCGCGCTGCGGGTGAGTGGGCGGCGGGTCAGCCAGACCGCCCACAACCTGGCCAATGCATCCACCCCGGGCTTTGTGCCCCGCCGGGTGGAACAGGCGGATTTGCCTTCGGGCGGGGTGGAGGTCACCGCCACCACCCCCCTGCCCGCCGGCCCGGTGGTGCCGGCCGAGCGCCCCCTGGACTTGGCCATAGACGGCGGCGGCTTCTTTGTGCTGGACGACGGCCAGGGCGGCCGGCTCTACACCCGGGCGGGCAACTTCGTGCTGAACGCCGAGGGAACCCTGGTGGACCCCCTGGGCCGGGCGGTGGTGCCCAACATAAACGTGCCTCCCCAGGCCGCCTCCCTGCACATAACCCCCCAGGGCCAAGTGCAGGCCCTGGCCGAAGACGGCACCGTGTTGGCCTCCGGCCAGATAGAGACCGCGGTCTTTGGCAATGCCGGCGGATTGGAGCCGGTGGGGAACAATGCCTTCCGCGCCACCAATGCCTCGGGCCCACCGGTGAACGCCACGCCCGGCACCGCGGGCCACGGCCTTATCGTCTCCGGCGCGCTCCAGGCATCCGGCACGGACTTGGCCAAGTCCATGGTGGACCTGATCCTGGACCAGCGCACCTTTGAGGCCAACACCAAGACCATTCAGACCTATGACGAGATGATAGGCTCGGTGCTGGACATAAAGACCTAGAACCAAAGGCTAAATTTAGGTTCGGCCCACCAACAAGCGCCCTGGGCACACCCCGGTCACACCCCGGTCACACCTACCTACGCGTGTCCCAAAACAACCGACAAAAAGCAGCGCCTCGAGTTTGCGGCGAGGGGCACTCCCAACAGAGCGCCGCCCCCCTCACTGCCCCCCCCGTCGCCCCCCCTGGCTGGCGGGAGGGGCTATCTCGCCCGCATGCCTGGCAGATTCAGGACGCGGCCCTGGCTGAGCGGGGTCTCCCGCACCTCCACTATGTACTCGCCCGGGGCGATGTCTTCTGAGCGCCATATGTTGGTGAAGCGGAAGATGCGGGCCTGGGTGTACTTTATTTCCAACAACTTGTCCTCGCGCCACTCCAGGCGCAGGCCCTGGGCGTGGTCCGCCCAAAACACCAGGCCGTGACCAGGCCCCTTGTTGCCGGCCTTGACAATGAAAACCCGGTAATCCACCGGCGTGGTGGGCCCACAATCCCGGGACTGCAACACCGCTTCCACTAGGCCGTCCGGCGAGCGCACCCGCATGATCTCCCGGGTGGGGCAAGGCTCGGGCGCCACCTCGCAACCCCCAAGAAACAGCAGGCACAAAACCATCAACACCCATCGGGTCCGCATGGGCATACCCCCTGTCAGCAATGGCGGGCGCTCACCTCGCGGCGCGCCCTGCCCGCTTCCCCGGCCCCAGCCTTGCTCCCCCCTCCCCTCCTAGCATACAATATATCAAGTAGGCTAACTTTTTCCTGCCAGGTCCCTTGAGCGAGCCGCACCCGGGACGAGCTGCCTGGAGCCGGCGCTCCGGGAGCCACAAACCCTGTTCAGGGGCGGCTTTACCCACTCAGCCAAGGAGAAGTCCTTATGCGTAGATCGCTTGTGCCCATGTTGGCGACCGGCCTGTTACTCGCGGCCCTGGCCATCCCCTTGGCCGCCCTGCCCGCCCTGGCCAAGGGCCCGGCCCAAAAGGGCTATGCCGGCTTCACCTGCCAGCCGCCCCGCTTCCAGATATTCGAGGCGCCCCAGCCCTACGGCGGGCTCATCATGCTGGACTCCAAGACCGGCGAGTCCTGGCAGCGCATCATTGTAAACACCCCGGCCGGCATCCAGATACGCTGGATGAAGCTGCACCAGGGTGGCCCCAAGACGGGCGAAACCATCCTCTGGCAATAACAACCCCGACCGAACGGGGGGGCGACGGGGGCGGGGGCGGGAACAGGACGCGACTCCGGCGGCGGGTGTTCGAGCGGGCGGGCACCAGGGGCAAAAGCGGGTGCGCCGCGAGGAGCAGGCGCCGAGGCAAAGGCGGCGGGCGCACGGCCCGTGGGGGTGATCGCTGCGTGCGCCCCCTGCCCTACTTTTAGCGGGGAGCTGCCGTCCGGGTTCCTTGCGTAGGCTAGCGCAAAAAATTATTACAAATTTATTTTTTGCATGGTTTTATTGATAGTGCCAATAGCTTCCCGTATATTCTTCAGCTCAGACTGTGTTGGATCATGAGGCTGTGCACTATTGAGATATGGCCTCAAATCTACCTTCGTCTGCTCACGAACCTTTTTGTTTGCATATTCATAATCTGCTGTTACTGTAAAAACTGGCGGAACAACCGATTTGTCTGACTCTTTGGCAAAAATCACAAAGCATTGTGCCAAATAAAATAACATCTGACTACCTGGAACAAATGATTCGATAGTGCCAGAAAAGGCGGTAAGCTTTTTCAAGTTATTATTTTCATTCTGCTCACCAAATCTATAGAAATCCTTATCCAATCTCAATTTCAGATTACGGGCAGCAGTGCGACCTGTATTTTGTATTTTTAAATAAAATATAGAATGATCAGAATATATTACCGGCGATATTGAAATATAAGGCCGATAAATGGCATCTTGCTGAAGCCTCATTTCATGAAGAACGCCCTCGTTCGCCTTGAGTATTTTGAATGTGACCCAAGCATAAAATGCAGTAATAACGACCAAAAGTGCTGTTAATATTTCCGTCATTTATAACTTTGCCCCAGCGACCAAGCTTGCCTTCCACTATGAAATGATGGCAGGCAAGCTGCCAAATAACATTTGCTACCAATCACTTTTCTGCATTTTTCCTCTGACAAAATTAACAAAAATTGACATAACGCCATATAAATTAGCTATTCATTTTAACCTTTCAGACGCTGCGATGGTAACCGGCCTCACGCTTATCATATCTCATCCTTTATCCTCTTATCCAGCCAGGCGTGGCGCTGGGTGGGCTGGTTGCGTTCCACCGCCCTCTTGAGCGCCCGGCCGTGCCCCACGATCACCACCACCTTTTGCCCCCGGGTGACCGCGGTGTAGAGCAGCGGCCGGTTCAGCATGACGAAATGCTCCATGCCCAGGGCGATCACCACCGCCGGATACTCGCTGCCCTGGGACTTGTGGATGGTGACCGCGTAGGCCAGGGTCAGCTCGTCCAAGTCCGCCAGGCCATAGGCCACCCGGCGCTCGCCCAGGGCCACCAGGGCGCCCTGCTCGCTGGTGGCTGAAACCAGGCCCATGTCGCCGTTGAACACCTCCAGCTCGTAGTTGTTGCGCACCTGCATCACCCGGTCGCCCGGGGCCAGGCCCGGCCCCTCGCCAGCCGCCGGGTTCAGCTCTTGCCGCAGAAGCCGGTTCAGGTGCTCGCAGCCCAGCACGCCCCGGTGCATGGGCGCCAGCACCTGGATCTCCCGCAGCGGGTCCAGGCCGAAACGGGCGGGCAGGCGCTCACAGACCAAGCGGCGCACCATGTCCGCCGCCTTGGCCGCGTCCGGCTCCTCGATGAAGAAAAAGTCCGCCTCCTGGCCGGGCTCGGGCAGAAGCGGCATGCGGCCGGAGAGGATGCGGTGGGCGTTCCGCACGATGAGGCCGGCCGCGTCCTGGCGGAATATCTCCTTCAGCGCGGCCACGGGCACCACGGCGGAGTCCATGAGCTGGCGGAGCACCAGGCCCGCGCCCACTGAAGGCAACTGGTCCGCGTCGCCCACCATGACCAGCCGGGTGCCGGGCCCGATCGCCTCCACCAGGTGGGCGGCCAGCCACAGGTCCACCATGGAGCACTCGTCCACCACCACCAGGTCGGCCTCCAGGGGCCGGGCCCGGTGGCGCTGGAAGCCGCCCTTTTGGGGCGCGTACTCCAACAGCCGGTGCAAGGTGGCGGCAGGCAGGCCGGTGGACTCGGAGAGCCGCTTGGCCGCCCGGCCGGTGGGCGCGGCCAGGGCCACCTCAAGGCCCATGCGCCGGGCCACGGTGACCAGGGCGCGCACCAGGGTGGTCTTGCCAGTGCCCGGCCCGCCGGTCAAGACGGCCAGGCCGCTGGTGAGCAGCTTCTCCAGGGCCGCGGCCTGGGCCGGGGACGGGGCCACGGCCAACTCGCCGGCCACCCACTCCGCGGCCCGGGCCGCCCGCTCGGGGCTGAGCAGGCCCTCCCCCCGGGCCAGGCGGGCCAGGCCCCGGGCCGCGCGCCTTTCCAGCACGTGCATGGGGGTCAGGTACACGGCCCGCACCCCGTCCGCCTCGTCCAGGGTGATGCGCCCCTCGGTGTGCAGGCGGGCAAAGGCCGGGCCCAACAGACCCCGCTCCACGCCTAGGAGCTTGGCCGCGGCCTCCATGAGCTCGTCATAGGGCAGGAACACGTGGCCCTCGTCCAGGGCCTGGCCCAGGGTGTACTCCAGCCCGGCCCGCAGCCGGCCGGGGTGGTCGCGGGCAATGCCCAGCTTGGCCGCGATGCCGTCGGCCGTGGCAAAGCCGATGCCCCGGATGTCCGCGGCCAGTTGATGGGGGTTCTCGCGCACCACCCCCAGGGCGCCGGACCCGTAGTGGCGGTGGATGCGCAGGGCAGTGGAGGCGGGTATGCCGTGGCCCTGCAGGAAGACCATCAGCTCCCGCAGCTCACCGTGGCCGCGCACTGCCTGGGCGATGCTCTGGGCGCGCTTTTTGCCTATGCCCGGCACCTCGGCCAGGCGGGCGGGGTTGTGCAGGATTATCTCGATGGCGTCCGGGCCCAGGTGGTCCACCAGGCGCTGGGCCAGCTTGGGCCCCACCCCCTTGATGAGCCCGGAGGCCAAGTAGCGCCGCACCCCCTCGTCGTCGCTGGGCTGGCGCACCTCAAAGGACTCCACCTCCACCTGGAGCCCGAACTTGGGGTGCAGCACCTGGCGGCCGCTGACCGTTAGCTCCTGGCCCTCCACCACCCCGGGCAGCCGGCCCACCACCGCCACCTGGGGCTGCCCCTGGGGCTGGAGCTTGGCCACGGTGTAGCCGTTCTCCGGGTTCTGAAAGGTGATGCGCACCACCCGGCCGGTGAGCTTGGTGCGGGAGCCATCGGCCATCACCCGCCCTCCGCACAGATGCCCCGGCCGGCCAGGGGGCAGTGGCCGCAATCCCCGACCGGGGGCAGGGGGGGCGGCAAATCCCCGGGCCGCGCGCCCAGGGGCAGGGAGGCGATCTCCCGGCCCGCGGCGCGCACCCGCTCCTGGTACTCCTCCAGCTCGGCCGGGGTGAACTCGATCTCCACCAGGCGGCCGCCCTCTCGGCCCAACTGGCAGAGATAGCAGCGCGGCACCGGCCCGCCCGCGCTCCCGCTCCACAGGGCCAGGGCATAGAGCCCCAACTGGTCGCGGTAGTGGGCCGGGTCCAGGCGCTCGGTGACCTTGTAGTCCACGATCACCAGCGGCTGGGGATGGGGCATCACCAGCACCAGGTCCAGCTCGCCGATCAGCTCCACCCCTGGCGCGCCCTCGCCGGGCGGCAGCCAGAGGCGGAAGGGCTGCTCGCGCAGCACATGGCTGGGCGGCAGCTCGCCCACCAGGCCGGGCAGCGCGGTGTCCCACCAGCCCCGGGCCAGGCCGCGGGCCAGGTCCCTGAGCTCCGGCTCCAGCCCGGCCAGGGCCGGCTCCAGGCCGGCGGGCCCCCCTGCCCACAGGTCTGCCATCTCCAGCACCTGGTGCACGGCCGAGCCCAGGGCCACCGGGTCCACGCCCGCCGCCCACCCCGCCCCCCCCGTCGCCGCCCCCCCTGCTCCCACCAGGGGCAGGCTGCCGGTGTCCAGGCCCAAGGCCCGGGTGTAGAGATACAAACGGGGGCAGGCGAACCAGGCCTCCAGGCCGGATACCGACTCGCGCACCAAGCGGGCCTCCAGGGGGGCGGGGGGGGCGGGGGGGGCGGCGACGGGGGGGGCGGGCTCCAGGGCCCGAGCCGCGATGCGGGCGGCCTGCTCCCGGGCCTCCCCGGCCCAGGGCGGCAGCCGGTCCGGCCAAGCCGCGGCCAGGGCCGGGGGCGGCTCCTGCTGGCCCGCGGCCAGCTCGGAGGAGAGCAGCTCGCGGGTGTCCGGGTCCTGCTCCACCAGGGTGGTGACCCACTTCACCCACCCCTTGGGGTTCTGGCTGTCCATCTGGGCCTGGGTGACCATGAAGGCCAGGCGCTCCTGGGCCCGGGTGCAGGCCACGTAAAAGAGCCGCGCCTCCTCGGCCTGCGCCACCTCCTTCTGGCGGTCGGCCAGGTCCTGGTACACCGGGGTGGACATGAGCCGGTTGGTGAGCGGGTCGCGGGGCCTCATGCCCACCACCCCGCCCCGGCAGGGCGCCAGGGCGGAGGCCCCCCGCTCGCCCCCGCCCCCCCCGCCGCCCAAATCGGCCAGGATCACCACCGGAAACTGGAGGCCCTTGGCCTGGTGCACGGTCATGAGCCGCACCACCTGGGCGTCCTCGCCCAAAAGGGGCGCCTGGGGGTCGGTCGGGGTGGACTCCACCAGGGTGCCCAACCCGCGCACGAACCCCTCCACCCCGCCCTGGAGCGCGGCCGGGGGCTGGCGGGCGGCCTCCAGGAGCTTGCGCAGGTTGGCCAGCTTCTGCTCCCCGCCCGGCGCGCCCATGAGTACGGGCACCAGGTCGGTGGCCTCCAGCAGGCACGCCACCAGCTCGGCCGGGGCCAGGCGCCGGGCCAGGGGCCGCAGCCAGGCCAACAGCTCCACCGCCTTTTGCCAGCGCCGCGCCTGGTCCTCCCCCAGCCAGGCGGGAAGCTCGGCCCCCTCCCGCGCGGCCCGGGCCAGGGAGCGGAAGGAACCGCCCTCCGGGTTGGCCAGGGCCAGGAGCGCCTCGTCGGAAAGCCCCACCAGGGGCGAGCGCAACAAGCCGGCCAGGGCCAGGCTGTCATCCGGGTCCAGCACCGCGCGCAAGGCCATGAGCAGGTCGGCCACCTCCTGGCACTGGTAGAACCCCCGGCCCCGCACGGTGTAGAAGTCCACCCCCGCCGCGCGCAGGGCCTCCTCGTACACCTTCACCTGGGTGAGCCGGCGAAAGAGCACCGCCACCTGGCCCGGGGACACGCCCTGCTCCCGCACCAGGCGGGCCACCTGGGCGGCCAGGGCCCGGGCCTCCAACTGGCGCCAGGCCGCGGCAGGGAGCCTGCGCTCCTGGCCATCCCCGGGTGCCGGCGCCTCCACCAGCACCACCTCCACCAAGGGGGGCGACGGGGGGGGCGGGGGCGACGGCGGGGGCGACGGGGGGGGCGACGGGGGGGGCGGGGGGACCGGGGAAGCCTCCTCCCGGCCCGGGGTCTGTTCGTCCTCTGGGCCGAAATCCACGAACGCCTCTGGCGCGTGCTGGGCCAGGTCCTTGCCGTCCTTGAAGACCTCCCTGAACAGGCGGTTGAAGAAGCGGACCAGGCCGGGCCGGGAGCGGAAGTTCTCTGCCAGGGACACCACCTGGCCGGGAAAGCCCTGCTTGGTCCGGGTGAACACGCTCACGTCCGCCCCCCGGAAGGCGTAGATGGACTGCTTGGGATCGCCCACCACCAACAACCGGGGGGGCGACGGGGGGGGCGGGGGGGGCGGGGGCGACGGGGGGGGCGTGGAGGCCTGCGGGTCGGTGTCGGGCTGGTCCAGGCCGGCCAAGAGGCGCACCATCTCGCCCTGCACCGGGTTCACGTCCTGGAACTCGTCCACCATGATCACCTGCCAGCGGCCGCGCAGCTCGGCCAGCACCCCGGCGTGCTCCTGCAAGAGCCGGCGGGTCTTGAGCAGGAGCTCGTCAAAGGAGAGGCAGGCCCGGCGCCGGCATTCCGCCTCCACCCCGGCGGCCACCTCCCCCACCAGCTCCAGGAGCGCCCCGCCCAGGCGGGTGGCCAGGGGCACCGTGGCCAGGGCCAGGAGCCGGTCCACCAGCGCGTCCGCCTCCCGGCGCAAGGGGTTGATCTTGCCCCAGCTTTTCCGCAAGAGGCCGTGCAACTGCTCCAGGACCTGCCGGTCCGCGGGGTCGGCTGCCAGCCTGGCCGCCCAATCGGGCCATGACCTCAGCAACTCCCTAAGCTTGCTCACGAACTTGGCCTTGGAGTTCTCCGGCACGCGGCCGTCGTGCAGGGCCTCGGCCATGTCCGCCACCACCTCGCCCAGGCGGAGCAACGCCTCCGCCCCCCCGGCCAGGGCCTGCTCATGGGCCTGGGCCGTGGCTGCCCGGGCCATCTCCGGGGAAAGGCCCTCGGTCTGCAAGGCCGCGTACACATGGGCGATCATCCCCTCCACGCCGGAGCGGTAGTGGGCCAGGAGCAGGCCCAGGGCCTCGTCCTCCCGGCCCAGGCGGGCGCGCAGCACCTCCTGGATGACCTCGCTCAACAGCCGGCTGAAGGCGTCCTCGTCCAAAATGGCAAAGTCCGGGTCCAGGCCCAAGAGCACCCCGAACTCCCGCAACAGGGAGGCACAAAACGAATGTATGGTGGTTATGGGCGCCCACTCCACCTGGGGCAGCAGGGAGCGCCAATCCTGGCCCGGGTCCTCCCGCGCCAGCCGAGCCACCTCCTGCACCACCCGGGAGCGCATCTCCTGGGCCGCCTTTTCGGTGAAGGTGATGGCCACTATCCGGCTGGGCGGCACCTTTTGCCGCAAGAGGCCCAGGTAGGTGTCCGTGAGGCAGGTGGTCTTGCCGGCCCCGGCCCCGGCGGTCACGCAGAAGTTCTGCTCCAGCCGCTGTATCTCCTGGCGGATGCTCATTCAGCCCCCTCCTGGGCCAGGGGCCCGGTTTGGGCGCGGCAGATCAGGGCATAGTCGCAATTGGCGCAGGTCTTTTGCTCGGGCTGGGCCACCACCCGGCCCTCTGCCAGGCGCTGCCACAGCCCGGCGATGGCGTTGTACAGGTTGGGCTCCCCCTTGGCGGCCAGGCGCTCCCGGGTGGGGCCATCCGTGGAAAAGAACGGATCATCAGGACCATAGAGCAGCTCGCTCGCATCACGGTCCGCCACCAGGGTGGGCACCAGCCGGCCCAGGAGCCGCGCCCCCCCCTGCCCGGCCGCCTGCCTGGCCAGGGCCAGGTACACGGGCAATTGGAACTGGCTCACCCCTACCAGCTCGGGCTTGACCGCCTCCCGCAGTTTGGCCTGGTTTGCGCTGTGCTTGTAGTCGGTCACCATCACCAGGCCGGCCCCCACGTCCAGGCGGTCCAGGCGGCCGGTGAGGCGCAAGGGGGGGCCCTCGTCCACCACCACCTCCAAGCCGCCGTCATCCGGTCCGAATTCCCTCTCCACCGCCATTGGACGCAGGCCCCTTTCCCGCATGAGCTCCATCTCCCGGGCCACCACCACCTCCAGGGCGGCCTGGATGACCCGGCGCCGGGCCTGCCAGACCGCGGGCGGCGCGGCCAGCCTGGCGGCCAGGTCGGCCTGGGCCTGGTCCAGGCAGCGGGCCAAGCGCTCCCTTTGGGCCCCGGCCTCCCAGGCGGGGTCAAACTGGTCGGGGTCGAAGAAGCGGGCCAAGGCGCTGTGCACCCAATCGCCCTCGCTCTTGGGCTCCAGCACCCAGCCAGGCTCCTCCAATACGGCCAGGTTCAACAAGTACCTGAAAAACCAGGCCAAGGGGCAAGCGGCCAGGGATTCGAGCGCACTGGGGCTCATCTCCCGGCGCCGGGGCGAGGCCAACACCTCCCTCAACAGGGCCAGGGCCTGGGGCCTGGCCAGGCGGCCGTCAAAGGCGTCGGCCTGTTGGGCGCGCTCGGCCGGAGACACGAGGTCCAGGCGGGCGCGCCTCTGCTCCACTTCCGCGCGGGCCGCCAAGTCCTGCCAGCGGGCCGCCTGCTCCGGCTGGCGGGCCAGGTGCCAGAGCACGGCCTGGGCCAAGGCGGCCTGGTCCTGGTCCCCGCCCGGGCGCAGGAGGCCGGCGGCCAGGCGGCTCCACAGGGCCACCGGCTCCAGGGCCTGGGCCAAGGGCGGCAGCTCGCCGAACACCCCGCCCCGGGCCGGGGGGATCTCCCGGCCCAGGCGGCGGGCCAAGTCCTCGTAAATAAAGGAAGGCGGCTGCTCGCGACCGCTGGGGTCGGCCGCCACCGCGCCCAGCACCGCCCGCTCGGTGCAGTTGGCCAGGAGCCACACCAGGCGGAGCACCTGGCCCTCGTACTCCTCGTCGTCAGTGCGCCACACCGGCCGTTGGGCCAGGCTTCCCAGGAGCTTGCGCTCCTCGGAGGAGAGCAGGTTCTGGCCCTGGGGCCGCAGGGGGAACTCGCCCTGGTTGAGCCCGCCCACCAGCACCACCCGGGGCCTGAGCCCCAGGGTGTCGCCCAGGCGGAGGACTTGCACGCCTTGGGCCAGGCCCCCCGCCCCCCCCGCCCCCCCCGCGCGGAGGGTGGCCCGGGCCAGCACCTCGCGCACCAGGGCCAAGAGCCGTCCCGGGGCCAGGGGCTGGTCCGCGCCAGCCTGGTCCGCGGCCCGGGCCAGCTCGCCCAGGGCGCGGCGCAGGGCGGCCAGGGCGGCCAGGTCCCGGGCCAGGACCGCCTCGCCCGGCAGGCAGGCGCTGGCAGGGGGCCTTGGCCGCGGACGCAGCCGGCCGGCCGGGTCCAGGCCCTGCACCAGCTTCAGAACCGCCTCGCAATAAGCTTTCAAATCGGCAGGTTGAGAAATTATTGAAAGTTTTGCCTGAAGTTTTCCGCAGGCCCGGGCCAGGGCCCGCAGCTCCCTGGCCAGGCGGGGAGAGCGGCCCTGTTCGCGGTCCGCGGCCCTGTCCAGCCAAGCCGCGCAGGGGGTGTAGCGGGAGTCCAGGTAGCCGGCCTTTCTCAAGAGCCAATCCACCCGCTGGGGCGGTTCGGCCTCCGGGCCCAGGCAGAGACGGGCCAGGGGCCCGGCCAGGTAGGGCGAGGACCACACCGCGGCCAGGGCCTGGCGCTCATAGGCGACAAGGGGCAGCTCCAACAGGTCCAGCAGGGCCTGGCCCAGGGGGGTGTGGGCCAGGGGCATGGCGTCCCCGTGGCTGAGGGGCAGGCCCACCCGGCCGGCCGCGTCCGCGGCCATGGGTCCATACACCTCCAGGCTGGGAAACACCAGGGCCATGTCCTGGGGGGGCACCCCCTGCTCCACCAGCTCCAGGGCGCGGCGCACCAGTTCCTCCACCAGGCCATAGCGCCCGGCCGCCCGCACCAGCTCCACCTGATCCGCGCCCTGGCCCTCATAGTCCCGGCCCGGGTCCAGGTAGGAGGCGGCCAGCCCGGCCAGGGGCCCGCCCTCCACCTGGAGGTCATGCCACACCACCGTCAGGTTGGGGGGCGCGTCGCGCTCCAGGGCGCGGGCCGTGGCATCCAGGAGGCGCTGCAAGGAGGCCTGGCCGCCCCAGGCCGGGGCCAGGGAGAATTCCACCCGCACGGGCAGGACCTTGGCCAGGGCGCGCACCAGGCGCAAATCCAGGCTCCTGAGCCAGAGCACCTGCTTGGCGTGCAGGGCCGCCCAGGAGGCCATGAGCGGCGGCCGGCCGCCCGCGGCCAGCATGTCTTCCAGGGCGGCTATCTGGTCGGCCTGGTCGGCCAGGCCCCGGGCCTCCAGCTCGTCCTGGTACTCGGCCAGGAGCCGGGCCAGGGCGGCCAGGCGGGGCCGGTCGCGGCGGGCCGGTTCATCCAGGTCGGGCCGGGAGAGGCCGGCGGCCTTCACTTCCACCAGGAGCCGCCACAGGCGCTCGGGCAGGCGCCGGCCTGCGGCCAGGCCGGCGTAGAGGCCCTGGCGGCCCTGGTCGCGGCGCAGGATGCGCTGCACCAAAAGGGGGCCGGCCAGGGGTTTCAGGGGCTGCCGTCCCCGGGGCAGGGGGGCCTGGGCCAGGATCGCGGGCAAGAGGGTGTCAAAGGTGAACAGGGGCGGGCAGAGCAGCAGGCCGCCCTGCTCGCGGGCGCGGCGGGAGAGCTCCGCCTGCACCGCGGCCCGGGAGGGCCAGACCTCGGCCACCAGGCGGCCGCCTCCCGCCGGGGAGTTCACCGGAGCCTCCGGGCCAGCTCCAGCACCGTGTTGGCGTAGGGCTGGGAGTGGTTGTAGGTGAGCAGCACCTGGAGCTGCTGCCGGCGGGTGAGGCCGGGCCGCCAGCCGTGGGCGTGGAGATAGCGTCCCACGCTGTGCACCGCATCGGCCGGGTGGTTCAGGTCCAGGCGGCCGTCGCGGTTGCCGTCCACCCCGTGGTCCAGGGCGCTGGAGGGCATGAACTGGCACATGCCCAGGGCCCCGGCCGGCGATCCCTTGAAATCATAGGGAGATATCCGGCGGCGGGAGGCCAGGCGCAACAGGGCCACCACCTCCTGCCGGGCCCAGGCCGCCCGCCGGGCCAGGCGCTCCTCGAACTCGGGGCTGTGAAAATAGCGGCGCTGCTTGCGGGGCCAGTGGCGGTACAGGAGCCGGCGGCCCAACTCGGTGTCCAGCACCGCCTGGGAGGCCAGGACGCTCATGGTGTTCCAGCGGCCGGTATAGGAGCCCAGGCTGCTTTCCACCGCCAGGATGGCCACCACCACCGGGCCGGGCACCTGGGTGGCCGCCCGGTTGGCCCTGAGGAGGGCGGCGTGGCGATGCTTAAAGCGGCGGGCCCGGCGCACCACGGTGGGGGAGAGGAACTGGGCATAGTCCAGGCTCTTTTCGGGCCGGGCCAGGAAGCGGGCCAGTATGCGGCCCTGGAACTTGAGGCGGCGGCTGTTCAGGAGGCGCTCCACCTTGGCCGGGGGCATGCCCTGGCCCTCCAGGTAGGCGGCCAGGGGTTGGAACACCCGCTGTCCGGCCGAGGCCGGGCCGGCGGCCAGGAGCACGGCCAGGGCTGCCAGCAGGCACCCGGCCCTGCACGCCCGCCGCCCTTTTCCTGCCGCCGCGGTTCTGTTAAGCTGGTGGCGCATATGGATCAATCCCCTTGCTCCCCCTGGCCCTGGGAGGAAACGTGAACGACATCATTGACTTTCCCGGCCCCCCCGCCCCCCCGGGCAGCCCCCGGGAGCACGTGATCTGCGACCGGCCCTTGCGCCTGCGCTGGGGCGATTGGCGCACCCAGTACATCCTGCAGGTGCACGTGCAGTCCGCAGCGGTGTACGAGGACCTCCGCGCCGAGTGCCTGGCCCAGGGGCGCGACCCCTCGGGCCAGATGCCGCCCGGCTTCACCCTGGACGGCGGCATGCACCACACGGGCATGGCCCTCTTGCGCTTCAAGGACGACGAGGAGCGCCTGATCGAGGTGGGCTACCTGGCCGCGCTCATGGAGGCCCTGGTGAACACCCCCTGCGCCATCCTGCGCACCGACCTCATCCGGCGGGTCTACCAGGAGGTGGAGAGCATGTCCGCCCGCCTGGGCCTGCGCTGGAGCGGCCGGGTGGGTCATTTCATGCTGCCCCTGAACGAGGACGCCCGGGAGCCGGACGCCTTTGCCCGCCAGGTGGCCCCCCTGGACAACCTCAAGGACTTTTTCGACACCCTCAAGCACATCGCCCGCTCGCGCCACGAGAGCCTGAAAAAAGGATACGTACTCTACTACCCCCACCGGGGCGGCATCTAGGGGCGGCATCCAGGGGCGACATCCAGGGGCGACATCCAGGGGCGGCATCCAGGGCCACCCCCCGTCGCCCGTCGCCCCCCGTCGCCCACCCTTGGCCCTGGCCGCCCCCTGCCCTAACGTTTCGCTCCCTCAGCCTCCGCCCCCCGTCGCCCGTCGCCCCCCGCTGCCCACACTTGGCCCTGGCCGCCCCCTACCCCATGTTTCGCTCCCCCAGCCTCCGCCCCCCGTCGCCCGCTTAGAAGGTGCGCCAGAGGGGGTCGCGCAGGGTTAGCGGCTCCTGGCGGGGGTCGCTCTTGGTGGCCAGGAGCCAGGCGCGGGCGCCGGGCGCTATCACCCCCACCTCGCCGGCCAGTCCCAGGAGCCGAGCCGCGCGGCTGGTGGCGGCGGCGAACACGGTGGCCGGGCCCAGGCCGGCCCGCAACCAGGCGTCCATCTCCATGAACAGGGCCTGGCCATGGGGCAGGCCATAGGAGCCGGCATCAGTGCCCATAACCAGGTCCACGCCCAGCTCCTCGGCCAGTAGCATGGCCCGGGCCTGGCCGTCGGCGATGCGGGCCAGGTTGCGGCGGGTGGCCGGGTGGTGCCGGCCCTCGGGGTCGACGGCGTGGGCCTCCACCGCGGCCAGGGTGGGCACCCAGGCCACCTTTTGGGCGGCCATCAGCTCCAAGGTGGCGCGGTCCAGAAAGAAGCCGTGCTCCAGGGAGGCCACGCCGGCCCGCAGGCAGGCCCGAACCGAGTCCACGCCGCTGGTGTGGGCGGCCACGGGAATGCCGTCCTGGGCGGCGGCCTGCACCGCGGCGGCCATCTCGGCCTGGTCCAGGGCCAGGGGGTGCTCCACCTGGCCGGGGCGGCCGAAATCCAGCAGGCCGGTGGCAAAGAGCTTGACCACGGCCGCGCCGCCGGCGATGCGCTCCCGGGCGGCCCGGGCAAATGCCTCCGGTCCCTGGCACTCCTGGCCCAGCCAGGTCCTGGCCTCGCCCGCGGCGCACAGGCCCGGGCCCGAGGCCCTCACCAGGGGGGGGACATCGGGCAGGCCCCGGGGCCTCTGGTTGCGGGGCGGGTTGCCCAAGTCGCGCACCGCCGCGATTCCCGCGGCGCGGCAGGCGGCCAGGTTGTCCCGGGCCTGGCCGCGCAGGCACAGGTGCACATGGGCATCCAGGGGGGCGGGCGAGAGCCAGGCCGGGCGCAGGTCCTTTTCCGGGGCCGGGTGGGCCAGGGCGTCTTGGCCCACGGCCAGGATGCGGCCGTCCTGCACCAGCACCGCGGCCGGGCCGGGGCCCTGCCCCGCCGCGCCGGCCAGGCCGGCGGCCAGCAGGCGCAAGCGCCCGGCAGGGGGCATCAGGCGGCCAGCTTCTTGACCAGGGCGGCGAACTGGGCGCCATAGGTGTCCAGCTCGGCCAGCACCCTCTGGTCGGGCTCGCCGATGGCCAGGGGTCCGAAGTGGCCGCCCTTGCGCAGGCCCTGGACCACCATGCCATGGATGAGGAGTCCTGAAAGCAGCGAGATGAGGGCCAGCTCGCCGCCGCCGCCGATGCCGCCGGTGCTCACGAACACGCCGGCGGGCTTTCCGACCAGCTCGCCCTTGCCAAAGAGCTTTATGGACTGGTCGATGAAGCGTTTCATGTCCGCAGCCATGACGCCGAAGTAGCAGGGCGAGCCCAAGAGCACCCCGTCGTAGTCGGCCATGGCCACGGGGTCGGCTTCGCTCACCTTTTTCAGGTCAACCTGCACGCCGGCGGCCTCCACCGATTTTTTGAGGGCCTCGGCCATCTTCTTGGTGTTGCCGCCGTGGGAAAAGTAGACCATGAGTACCTTGGGCATAGCCGGGTTCCTCCTTGAAAGTGGCAGGTCATGGTTATTGCAGTGAGGTCCTAGGGCGAGGGCCTTGCTCCCGCGGGTTCGCCGGGGCCGCCCTGCTGGGGCACCGCGTTCTCGGGGGTGCCCGGGGCGGGCGGCTCCCTGCGCTCGGGGCCGCCCTGGTCCCAGGGCAGGGCCGGCTGGCGGGTCTCGCCGGCCGGGGGGCTCTGCGCGGCCGGGGGCTGGTGCCAGGGGGGCTGCACGGCCTGGCGGCGGGCCTTGTTGAGCTTTTGCAGGTGGTCGGCCAGCACGCCGATGGCCTCGGCGCAGTTGGCCCTGGAGGCCAGGTCCAGGGGGGTGAGGCCCTGGTGGTCGCGGATGGTGGGGTCGGCGCCGGCCCGGATGAGAAAGCGCAGGGCATCCATGTTGGCCTTTATGCACTGGCTGGCGGCCAGGTGGTGCAGGGGGGTGCGGCCGCGGGCGTCGCGGGCGTTGACCTTGGCACCGGCCTTGATAAGCATCTGGGCGATGGTCTTGGGGCACTTGTTGTCATAGGAGCCCACCGCCTCCATGAGGGGGGTGGTCTGTTGGGGCCCCTGGTGGATGTCCACCGGCGCGCCGGCCTGGAGGAGCTTGGTCACGTCCTGCTCGTTACAGGACTTGGCGCTTATCCACAAGGCGGCTCCCAGGCCGAAGTGGTCGTTCGTCCCGCTCAAGGTGCGGACGGGCGGCGGTGGCGGCGGCTCAGAGGCGCAGGCCCCGACCCACGCCAAAAGCGCCAGCAGGGCCAGAACCAGCGCGGCCCGAGTCAGGTTGAAGGGCCTAGGCCTGGACATGTCTATCCTCCTCAAGGTTGCAGCCTGGTTTCCAGCGGGGGGTTCCAAAGGCCTTTCGCTCCCTCCACGCGCCCCCCTCGCCCCCCCCTCGCCCCTCGTCGCCCCCTCCGTCGCCCCCATCGCCCCCATCGCCCCCCGTCGCTCCCATTGCCGCCCCCCTCGTCGGCCCCCGTCGGCCCCCGTCGCCCCCCGTTGCAGGGGAGCTAGTTGCCGGCCTCGGGGGGGTCCGGGTCCGGGGCTTCGGCGCCGACAGGGGCGGCGTCGGGCTCGGCGGTTTCTTCGCCGCCAGCGGGCAGATAGCCTTCCTGGGATTCGGGCAGGGACTCGGGCTCGGCCCGCTCGGGCAGGGCCGGCTTGGTGGCCACCTTGACCGCGCCGTCCACCACGCCGCCGGGCTCGATGGACAAGGAGCGGCAGGTGAGGTCGCCGTGGACCCATCCCCGGGCCTTGACGATGACCCGGGCGCCCACGATGTTGCCTTCCACCCCACCTTCTATGACCAGGACATCCTCGCTGAACAAATCGCCGCGCACAAAGGTGCCGCTGGCCAGGACGGTGAGTTTGTTGTCGCTCACAGCTTTAAGGACCTCCGATCTTCAGCCGCACGTGGCCGATGGCCTGGTCGGCCCTGAGCACCACCAGGCGCAGGCCGCCGGAGCCCCTGCGGGCCAGGCCGCGCACCGGCTCGCTGCCCACGTCTATGAGGCGGTTCCGCAGGGGCAGGCGGCGGCCCTTGCCGTCCAGGGCCAGGGCCAGGCCGCGGCCTGACCACACGTTGGTCTTGAAATCCACCACCTCCAGGCGTTCGCCGGGTTTGGCCTGCACGGTCTCGCCGTTGTGATAGACGAGCTTGGGCCCGCCCTTGCGCCGCAGGACCAGGTAGACCAGGCGGGCGGGGGCCACCTCGACCTTTATGCTGCCCAGCTCGCGGCCGGCCTGGCTGGCCACCACCTGGTAGCACTCCACGCCGTCGGCGCGCTTGCCCTGGCATTGGCCATAGCGCGCCATCAGGTCGTTGGCGGTATCGATCACGTGGCCGCGGTCCTCGCCCAGGTTGGTGCCGCGGCCGGGGGGCACGAAGCCCTTGAAGTTCACCCGCACGTCGCGCTGGCTGGGCAGGTTGGAGAGCAGGTCCACCAGGGTGAGGTGGTCGCCGCGCACCACCCGGAGGGTCTCGCCGTTGGCCACCACCCGGCGTTGGCCCTCCACCTCCACTAGGAAGTAGAGGATGGGCGAGCGCACGGTGGTGAAGGGCTGGCTGCCGTTGGCCACCTGGATGGAGATGCGTCCGATCTGCTGGTGGTCCTTGCGGGCCACCACGGTGGTGGGCTTGGTGATAGCAAAGCTCTGGCGCAGGTCGTTGACCGAACCCAGGCCGACCACGTCGCAGGTGAGGCCGCGCTCGTAGTTGGCCTCCACGTGGAGGATGTTCACCCGGTCGCCGGGGCGCACGGTGAGCACCCCGTCCTTGGCCACCACCACGGGCAGGGCGTCGTTGACGCTGACCACCAGGTAGCGGAGGCGGGGCGGCTCCAGGTGGGAGCCGGGGTTTTCCACCACGATGCCCAGCTCCTTCATGAAGGCGTTGACCACCAGGTTGTGGTGGCGGATCTTCATGGTCTGGCTGGGCAGGGACTTGGAGGTTTCCACGCCAAAGGCGGGTATGTGGCACTGGGTCAGGGCGTAGTAGGTGGCGCTGCGGCGCTGCTCCTTGTGGGTGGAGTCCGGTTCGGCGGTGCGGTGGTTGTTGAACAGGAGGTGGTACTTGCGGTTCTCGATCTGGCCGTTGACCCGGGCCAGCACCCGCTCGGCCAGGGACTTGAGGTCAATCACCTTTCCGTCCGGGGTCTGGTAGCGGGCGGCGTCGGCGATGAGGGATTGGCCGTAGCGGCGGGGGTTGGCCATGGGGCCTTCCCAGCGGGGGCGGAAGAAGCCGCTGCCGTCGTGTAGGTTGAGCAACAGGTCGCTCTCGGCGATGAGGCGCTTGAGGACGGCGACGATCTTCTTGTGGCGGCGGGCGGTCACCGGGTCGCCGAACTGGCGGTTCATGTCGCCGTCGGGCCCGCGCTGGTTGAGGATGATGGAGTAGAAGTTGGCCCGGGGCACCACGATGATGTTGCCTTGGGCCAGGGATATGTCGGCATAGAGATCGGCGGAGAGGAAGCCGCCGGGTTCGTCACCCTGGATGCCGCCGATGATCATGAGGGTCTTGCCGTCGCGGGCGCCGTACACGCGGTACACGTTGAGTTCGTCCGGGGTGTTGGCGAAGTAGACCACGTGCTTGCGGCTGGGGCGCTTGGGCGCGGTCTGGGCCTGGGCCCAGGCCGCTGGCGGCCAGGAGACAAGCAAAGCCAGGCACAGTGCAGCCAGCGCCCTCAGGATAATCACCCCCTGTCCACCCCGGGGCCGGCCCCCTGGGGCTGATGGCTGGAGGTCTTCTCCGGCTTGGGGGCGAGGTTTTTGGTGTGCACCAGGATCAGTTCGCCCTCGCGGGAGTAGACCAGAAACTCGATAAGCTCGAACTTCTTGTCGCCCTTGGCAAAGCTGGCCCTGAGCCGGCGGTAGCGCTGCACGGAAAAGGGCGTGCCCCGGCGGTAGTTGAGGGGCCGTCCCAGGGGGGAGAGGCGCATGGGGGGCCAGGCCTCGATCCAGGGCTTGCCCGCCCGCTGGGCGCGGGCCACCACGGTGACATAGCCCATGGCCGGGTCAGAGGGGTCGCGCTGGTTGGTCACGTCGAAGACCACCCGCAGCTCCCCGCCCCGGGTGCCAAGGGTGACGTTGTTGATGGCCACCCGGTCCGAGGTCTTGGGTTCGGGCGGCAGCACGGGTTTGGGGGGCGGGGGCTGCTCGGCCTTGGCGGCGGTTTCCTTGGGGGTGGTCTTGGCCTTGGCCGCGGCGGCGGCCTCGCGGCGGGCGTCTTCGGCCTGCTGGGCCAAGAGGGCGCGGGTTTCCTGTTCCTGGGCCAGGGACTCCAGGCGCTCGGCGCGCAGCATCAGGAGGCGGGTGTCCTCTGAAATGGCCTTCAGGGCCTGGTGCTGGCGGTAGAGCAGGTAGGAACCGGCCCCCAGGCCGCACAGCATGAGCACCAGGACCAGGAGGAGGAAATACAGCCACCAACTGCGGAACTTCATGGATTGCACTGGTCCGGATTTACGCACCAAAACGACATCAAAGCCACCTTCGCCCACAAGACCTCCTTAGGAAGACCGGCTGCCATGGTACCTGGCGCCGCCGGCCCGGCCGGGAAGGCTGTTCCAGTTTTCAGACACGATCTGCCAGCGCCCCTTGCGGAGCACCCAGACCATGGTCTTCTTGCCCACGTCCCGGTGCCAGTCGGAGCGGTAGTGCTGGATGAAGCTGACCACGGCCCTGCCGCCCCTCACGGTTATCTTCAGGTTCTCGGCCCGCACCCGGATCTTCTTGTAGACCTTGTTCAGGTAGGCCTTGCGCCGGCGCCACTGGGCGCGGTTCTTGCCGTCGCCGGTGAAGCCGGGCGCGTAAAAGGACATGTATCGCCGCAGGTTCTTGGCCTGCCAGGCAGCCAGCCACTGCTTGATGGTGCGCTGCACCTGGTCGGCGGCAGTGGTGGGCGGGGCCTTGGCCACGGCCGCCGGCCGGGGGGGCACCGGGGCGGGGGCCCAGGAGGCCAGGGTCTTGGCCGAGGCCAAATCGGGCACCACCCAATCGCCGCGCACCAGCTTGGCGGCCGGGGCTTCGGGGCCGGAGAGGTAGAAGCGGCGGGTGACGTTGACCGCCCTGCGCTTGGGGCCCTTTATCACCTGGTCGGCCACCAGCACCCACTGGTCGCCCAGGCCCAGGAGGATGAAGCCCTTGTTCTCGATCCGCACGGGCGATTCCTTGGCCGCGTCCAGGGCGGCCAACTTGGGCGCCAGGCGGGCCAGGAGCTTGCGGTGGTCGCGGCGGCCGTTGCCGGCCAGGGCCAGGTGGGGCCGCAGGCGGGCGGGGCCGGCGCTCACCGCCTGCTCCAGCTTACGCAACTGGTCGCAAGCCTTGTCGCGCTCGGCCAGGGAGGCCAGCTTGAGGCGCTCCACCACCACCACCGGGGTGACCTGCTCGGTGATTAGGGGCTCGATCACGGCCAGGTCCTGGTTGCGCAGGGCTATGCAGCCGTTGGAGGAGCGCTTGCGCAGGTCCTGGTTGGTGCCGTGGATATAGATGCCGTTGCCCTTGCGGCCCTGCACCACGTCCACCGGGTTGGGGTAGTTCAAGTGGATGGCGCGGTCGCCAAAGATGGTTATCTTGCGGTCCTGGTAGCGGTGGGTGGTGAAGTAGATGCCCACCGGGGTGCGCTCGTCGCCCTCCTTGGTCTTGGGCCCGGGGTTGGTGCCGGTGGCGGCGGGGAACTCGTACTCCAGCATCAGCTCGCCCATGTAGCGGAAAACCATGATGCGCTGCAGGGACTTGTTGACCACCACCAGGCGGGTCTCGGAGAGCTTGCCCTGGTAGCAATAGTTGAGTACGTCGGCCGGCGGCTCCTCCCCGGCCGCGGCGGGGCGGGCGCAGACCATGAGCGCCAGGGCCAGGGCCATCAGCCCCACCCCCAGTATCAGCCGGCAGGAGCGCCCCGGCAGCCGCCGGCCGGTCTTGTGGGGTGCAAATACTGCTGTTGTCATGCAAGGCTCCACTTGTGGTGCATAGCAGAACGAGCCCCGGTGTACAACTGTTTTCGTAAGCCAGCCGCCAAGTTGTGGCTGCCGGCCCCCAACCGGGGCGATCGAGCGGCGGCACGGCACATTCGCCAGCGCCCCTGGCGCGCCCCGTCGCCCCCCCGTCGCTCCCCCCATCACCCCCCCTTGCTTTCCTTGGCGCCTCCCCGTCGCCCCCCGTCGCCCCCCCGTCGCCCCCCGTCGCCTTCCGTTGCCCGTCCGCCCCCGTCTCATTCCTGCCCACGACCAGGGCCCGCCAGCCTCCCGAAACCAGGACCCCGCCGGCGCACGCCCGCCTCCCCCCCACCCCATACCAGCCGTGGCCCCCCTCCGGGAATATAACACTATATTTTGTGGCAATGCAAGATGATGTTGGATGACCCGCCCCCTAAAAAATTCAACCAAGCCAGCTAAAAAAATGTTTGACATGCCCCCTGCCCCATGCTACCTTCGAAAGCACTGAATGAAAATTCATTCAGTGATCGCAGACAGCCGGGGGGATGGTGTCCTGTGTCATCCGGCCATATGAATGATAGATCATTCACCAGTCGGCCGCAAGCGAGGCCAGAGCCAACCCCACCCCTGGTCAGCCGGACCTTGAAGGAGGTTTGAAACATGTCCCACCACATCAAGAAAGTGGGCGTCATCGGCGCGGGCGTCATGGGCGCCACCATTGCCGCGCACATGGCCAACGTCGGGCTGGAAACCGTGCTCCTGGACATCGTTCCGCCCAAGATGCCCGAGGATCTGGCCAAAAAAGGCGTAAAGGAAGACTCCAAGCAGTTCCGCAACCTGTTCGCGGAGCGGGGCCTCCAGGGCGCGCTCAAGTCCAAGCCCGCGTCGTTCTATGTTCCCGAAGACGCCGAACTGATCACCACCGGCAACCTGGAAGACGATCTGGGCCTTTTGGCCGACTGCGACTGGATCATCGAGGTGGTGGTGGAGATCCTGGACATAAAGAAGGACCTCCTGGCCAAGCTGGAGAAGGTGGCCAAGGCCGACGCCCTGGTGACCACCAACACCAGCGGCATCAGCGTGGCCGCCATGAGCGCCCACCTGTCCGACGATTTCCAGAGCCGCTTCTTTGGCACCCATTTCTTCAACCCGCCCCGGTACATGAAGCTTTTCGAGATCATCCCGGGGCCCAAGACCAAGCCCGAGTACATCGAGCAGATGGCCCAGTTCGCGGAGAAGCGGCTGGGCAAGGGCGTGGTCTTTGCAAAGGACACCCCCAACTTCATCGGCAACCGGGTGGGTGTGTTCTCGGGCTGTCTGACCAACAAGCTCATGGAGGAGTTCGACTTCACCGTGGAGCAGGTGGACGCCCTGACCGGTCCGGTGATCGGCCGGCCCAAGATGGCCACCTACCGCCTGGCCGACCTGGTGGGTCTGGACATCATGGGCCACGTGGCGGACAACGTGCTGCAGAACTGCCCTGACGACGAGCGCCTGGAGGTGTTCAAGCCCCCGGCCTGGACCCAGAAGATGGTTGAGAAGGGCTGGCTGGGCAACAAGACCAAGGGCGGCTTCTACAAGAAGGTCAAGGGCGAGGGCGGCAAGAAGGAGATCCTGGTCCTGGACTGGAAGAGCCTGGAGTACCGTCCCAAGCAGAAGGCCAAGTTCGCCTCCCTGGAGATGGCCAACCAGCAGTCCGGCACCAAGGCCAAGATGAAGGCCATCTACTACGGCAAGGACGAGGCCGCCCAGTTCGTGTTCAAGCTGCTCTCCGAGATCCTCATCTACTCGGCCAACCGCATCCCCGAGATCTCCGACGACATAGTGAACATCGATAACGCCATGAAATGGGGCTACAACTGGAAGCTGGGCCCCTTTGAGACCTGGGACGCGCTGGGGGTGGAGAAGTCGGTGGCCAAGATGAAGGAGGCCGGCTACGCCATTCCCGCCTGGGTGGAGGAGATGCTGGGGGCGGGCATCGGCTCCTTCTACAAGATGGAAAAGGGCGTCCAGTACTACTACGACCTGGAGGCCAAGGGCTACAAGGAAGTGCCCATCTCGCCGGAGATCATCCTCCTGCCCTCGCTCAAGGACCGGAACCAGGTGGTGGCCTCCAACAGCGGCGCCACCCTGCTGGACCTGGAGGACGGGGTCCTGTGCCTGGAGTTCCACACCAAGATGAACGCCCTGGGCGGCGACATCATCAGCATGATGGACAAGGCCTGCGACCTGATCGAGGAGGACAAGTTCGAGGGCCTGGTCATCGCCAACCACGGCACCAACTTCAGCGTGGGCGCCAACCTGATGCTCATCCTGTTCACCGCCCAGGAGGAGGAATGGGACGAGCTGGACTTCATGGTCAAGAAGCTCCAGGACACCTACATGCGGCTCAAGTACCTGTCCAAGCCGGTGGTGGCCGCCCCGCACCAGATGGCCCTGGGCGGCGGCTGCGAGTGCTGCCTGCACGCGGACCGGGTGGTGGCCGCGGCCGAGACCTACATCGGCCTGGTGGAGGTGGGCGTGGGCGTGATCCCGGCCGGCGGCGGCAGCAAGGAGCTGTTGATCCGCAACACCGAGGAGCGCCTGTTCCGGGTGCAAAAGGGCGGCATCTACCCCAAGGACATCTACCTGCTGCCCTTCGTGGCCCGGGCCTTCGAGACCATCGCCATGGCCAAGGTGGCCACCAGCGCCAAGGAAGCCATCAAGATGGGCATCCTGCGGCCCACCGACAAGATCAGCCTCAACGCCGACTACCGCATCAAGAAGGCGAAGGACAACGTAATCGCCATGAACCTGGCCGGTTACGAGCCTCCGCGGCCCATGAACAAGATCCGGGTCATGGGGCGGGAGGCCATGGGCACCTTCAACTACGTGCTCTACAACATGCACAAGGCGGGCTTCATCACCGACCACGACATCACCGTGGCCCGCAAGGTGGCCTACGTGCTCACCGGCGGCGAGGTGCTGCCCAACACCGAGGTGAGCGAGCAGTACCTGCTGGACCTGGAGCGCGAGGCGTTCCTCAGCCTGTGCGGCACCAAGGAGACCCAGGCGCGCATGGCCCACATGCTCAAGACCGGCAAGCCGCTGCGCAACTAGGCGGCAGGCGCCCTGCCCTCTTGGCGGGCGCGGGCGTTGCAAAGAAGGAAAAACCGGCCCGGGCGGAGGCTGCGCCGCCCGGCAAGACCGGAGAAAGGATCAAGAACAGGAGAGGGGCGGTTGTTTAAGGTGAAACTCGTGCGGGCGCCGTTACTGTTGACCCCTCTCCTGTTCACTTTTTCTGCCAAAAAGGCCCTGGCGCCGCGATAGGGGCGCCGGGCGGCAAGGATCAGGAGGATTCCAATGAAAGAAGCCGTGATCGTCTCGGCCGTGAGGACCGCCGTGGGGCGCGCCCCCCGGGGCACCCTGCGTCTGACCCGGCCCGAGCACATGGGCGTTACGGTGCTCAAGGAGGTGCTGGAGCGCACCCCGGGCCTGGACCCCATGGAGATCGACGACGTGGTCATCGGCTGCACCTTCCCCGAGGCGGAGCAGGGCCTCAACCTGGCCCGGGTGCTGGTGGCCAAGGCGGGACTGCCCGACGATATCCCCGGCATCACCATCAACCGCTTCTGCTCCTCGGGCCTCAACGCGGTGAGCATGGCCTGCGAGCGCATCATGTGCGGCATGGCCGAGGTGGTGGTGGCCGGCGGGGTGGAGTCCATGAGCCTGATCCCCATGGGCGGCAACATGATGATGGTGGACCCGGAGCTGGGCACCGAAAAGCCCTGGGCCTACGAGGGCATGGGCATGACCGCCGAGAACGTGGCCAAGGACTTCAACGTCTCCAAGGAGGAGCAGGACCAGATCGCGGTCCGTTCCAACGAGCTGGCGCTCAAGGCCATTGAGAGCGGCCGCTTCAAGGAGCAGATCGTGCCGCTCACGGTGACCAAGCAGCGGGTCAACCAGAAGGGCAAGTTCGAGCTGTACGAGGAAATCTTCGACACCGACGAGGGCCCCCGCCCCGGCACCACCATGGAGACCCTGGCCAAGCTGAGGCCCGCCTTCATCAAGGGCGGCACCGTGACCGCGGGCAACTCCTCCCAGATGTCCGACGGCGCCGCGGCCCTGGTGTGCATGACCAAGGAAAAGGCCAAGGAGCTGGGCCTCAAGCCCCTGCTCACCTACCGCTCCTTTGCGGTGGCCGGGGTGGACCCCCGCTACATGGGCATCGGACCGGTCAAGGCCATACCCAAGGCCCTGGAGCTGGCCGGCATCAAGATCGAGGACCTGGACCTCATCGAGCTGAACGAGGCCTTCGGCTCCCAGGCGGTGTACTGCGTGCGCGAGCTGGGGCTCAACATGGACATCACCAACGTGAACGGCGGCGCCATCGCCCTGGGCCACCCCCTGGGCTGCACCGGCGCCAAGCTGACCACCCAGTTGGCCTACGAGATGATGTACCGGGCCAAGGAAGGCAAGCCCAGCCGCTGGGGCCTGGTGTCCATGTGCATCGGCTTTGGCATGGGCGCTGCGGGCGTGTTCGAGCGCGAGGACTACTAAAGCACAACCTTGGTTGATACAGCGGATTTCCAATGTTATCACCAAGGTAGAAGAAGGGAGCCAAACCCAATGTCGGACAAGAAAATCCCCCTTGGCGGCGAGTTCCTGCTCATCCCGGGCGATCCCGAGCACTGCTTCGTGCCCGAGGATTTCACCGATGAGCACCGCATGATCTACAAGACCACCGCGGACTTCATCGAGGGCGAGATCCGGCCCAACGACGAGAAGATCGAGAAGAAGGACCACGAGACCGTGAAGAAGCTCATGGCCGCCGCTGGCGAGCTGGGGCTCCTGGGCACCGACGTGCCCGAGGAGTTCGGCGGCCTGGGCCTGGACAAGATCAGCACCGCGGTGGTGACCGAGGCGTTCGGCTTTGCCGGCTCCCTGGCCGTGGCCGAAGGCGCCCACACGGGCATCGGCACCATGCCCATCGTGTACTACGGCAACAAGGAGCAAAAGGAGAAATACCTGCCCGACGCGGCCAGCGGCCAGAAGATTCACGCCTTCTGCCTGACCGAGAGCGGCGCGGGCTCGGACGCCATCGGCGGCTGCCGCACCAAGGCGGTGCTCTCGGAGGACGGCAAGCACTACATCATCAACGGCGAGAAGATGTTCATCACCAACGGCGGCTGGGCCTCGGTGTACATCGTGTTCGCCAAGATCGACGGCACCGACTTCTCCGCCTTCATCGTGGACCGGGACACCCCCGGGGTGAGCACCGGCGCCGAGGAAGAGAAGATGGGCATCAAGGGCTCCTCCACCACCACGGTGATCTTCGAGGACGCCAAGGTGCCGGTGGAGAACCTGCTCTACGAGCGGGGCAAGGGCCACCACATCGCCATGAACGTGCTGGACATCGGCCGCTACAAGCTGGGCGCGGCCGCGGTGGGCGGGGCCAAGGACGCCCTCAAGGTCTCCTGCCGCTACGCCAAGGACCGGGTGCAGTTCGGCCGCTCCATCGCCGAGTTCGGCGCCATCCGCGAGAAGCTGGCCCGCATGGCCATGAAGTGCTACATGGGCGAGGCGGTCATCTACCGCACCGTGGGCCTGATTGACGCGGTGCTGCACGACGCCGACCCCACGGCCGACGACTACGCCGAAAAGTGCACCCAGGCCATCCGCGAGTACTCCATCGAGTGCGCCATCGGCAAAGTGTACGGCTCCGAGGTGCTGGACTACTGCGTGGACGAGTGCGTGCAGATCCACGGCGGCTACGGCTACATCGCCGAGTACCCGGCCGAGCGCTACTTCCGCGACGCCCGCATCAACCGCATCTTCGAGGGCACCAACGAGATCAACCGCCTGCTCATCCCCGGCGAGATCCTGAAAAAGGCCATGAAGGGCAAGCTCCCCTTCATGCAGGCCGGCCAGAAGCTCATGGGCGAGATCATGGAGTTCAGCCCGCTCATGGTCGAGCTGCCGGACGAGCCCCTGGCCTACCAGGAGCACATGGTCGAGATGGCCAAGAAGGCGGTCATCTTCGTGGCCGGCACCGCCATCCAGAAGTTCATGCAGAAGCTCCAGCACGAGCAGGAAATCCTCATGCGCACCGCTGACATGATCATCGAGATCTTCGCCATGGAGAGCGGTCTCATCCGGGCCAAGAAGGCCATCGCCAAGCTGGGCGAGGAAAAGGCCCAGTTCCACATCGACGTGGTGAAGGCCTATGTGGACGAGACCCTGCCCAAGCTGGACCAGTGGGCCAAGGAGTGCCTCTCCTACATCGAGGAGGGCGACACCCTGCGCACCCTGTTGGTGGGCATCCGCAAGCTGCTCAAGTACCAGCCCGAGAATGGAATCGCCCTGCGCAAGGCCATCGCGGACCGCGTGGTGGAAAAGGGCAACTACCCCCTGGAGTACTAAGCCAGGTCCCTTCCCGAGGAGACGCGGGGACAAGCAGCGTCTCAACCCTCCCAAAAAAGAGGTCTGGCGGGGCCCTCCCTCCCCGCCAGACCTCATCTATTTTTCAAAACC
>CAZUHP010000030.1:0-3414 GCA_964620595.1 uncultured Desulfarculaceae bacterium
CATGTTCTGCGCCTGCGCCCTGGAGATGGTCCACACCTACTCCCTGGTGCACGACGACCTTCCCGCCATGGACGACGACGACTACCGCCGCGGCGTGCCCACCAACCACAAGGTGTTCGGCGAGGGCATGGCCGTGCTGGCCGGGGACGGGCTCTTGACCCAGGCCATGGTGCTCATGACCGATCCCCGCCACATCGCCGGCCTGGAGCCGGAGCGGGTGCTCCGGGCGGCCCAGGTGGTGATGCGCGCCGCGGGCTACGAGGGCATGGTGGGCGGGCAGGCCGCGGACCTGGCCGCCGAGAGCGCCGAGCCGGAGCTGGCCCTGGTGCAGTTCATCCACGCCAGGAAGACCGGGGCGCTCATCACCGCCTCGGTGCAGTCCGGGGCCATCCTGGGCGGCGCCTCCCCGGAGCAGGAGCAGACCCTGGTCCGCTACGGCCGGCGCATCGGCCTGGCCTTCCAGATCGCCGACGACCTCTTGGACCTCACCGGCACCAGCGAAGAACTGGGCAAGCAGGTGGGCATGGACGAGGCGCGGGGCAAGATGACCTATCCCCTGGTGGCCGGCCCCGCCGCCGCCCGCGAGGCGGGTGAGCGCATGGTGGCCGAGGCGGTGGAGATAGTCGCCGGCCTGGGCCCCGCCGCCGATCCCCTGGCCCATATCGCCCGCTACATCATGGAGCGCACCAACTGAAGACCATGACTACGGATCACCCCCCCCAAACTTCCCTGCTGGACCGCATCGACGGCCCGGCTGATCTCAAGGGCCTGAGCCTGGCCGAACTGAAGGCGCTGGCCGGCGAGATCCGCGCCCGCATCATCGAGCAGGTGCAAAGGAGCGGCGGCCACCTGGCGCCCAGCCTGGGCGTGGTGGAGCTGACCCTGGCCCTGCACCGGGTGTTCTCCTGTCCCCGCGACCAGATCGTGTGGGACGTGGGCCACCAGACCTATGCCCACAAGCTCATAACCGGCCGGCGCGAGCGCTTCCACACCCTGCGCCAGTACAAGGGGCTGTCCGGTTTCCCCCGCCGCTGCGAGAGCCCCTTTGACGCCTTTGACACCGGCCACTCCTCCACCAGCATCTCCGCTGCCCTGGGCATGGCCGTGGCCCGGCGCCTCAAGCAGGGCGAGGGCAAGGTCATCGCGGTGATCGGCGACGGCTCTCTCACCGCGGGCCTGGCCTACGAGGGCCTGAACCAGGCCGGCGACATGGACGAGGACCTCATCGTGGTGCTCAACGACAACGGCATGTCCATCGCGCCCAACGTGGGGGCCCTGTCCACCTTCATCTCCCGCGCCCTTTCGGGCAAGGCCTACCAGACCTTCCGCAAGGACGTGGAGCGCTTCCTCAAGTCCGTGCCCGGCTTCGGTGCGGACCTTCTGGATTTCGCCCGCCGCTCCGAGGAGTCCTTCAAGGCCTTCTCCACCCCGGGCATGCTCTTCGAGGCCTTCAAGTTCAACTACATCGGACCGGTGGACGGCCATCGCCTGGACCGGCTCATGGAGACCTTCTCCTCGGTGGCCAAGCTGGACGGCCCCATCCTGGTGCACGTGCTCACCAAGAAGGGCAAGGGCTACACCCCGGCCGAAGAGAACCCGGCCCACTTCCACGGGGTGGGGGCCTTGAAGCAGCCGGCCCCGGCCCCGGCCGACTCCCCGCCGCCCACCTACACCGAGGTGTTCGGTTCCACCATGGTGGAACTGGCCCGGGCCGACCAGCGGGTGGTGGCCATCACTGCGGCCATGCCCGAGGGCACCGGCTTGCAGCCCTTTGCCAAGGCCTTCCCCCGGCGCTTCTTTGACGTGGGAATCGCCGAGCAGCACGCGGTGACCTTTGCCGCCGGCCTGGCGGTTTCGGGCTTCAAGCCGGTGGTGGCCATCTACAGCACCTTCTTGCAACGCGCCTTTGACCAGGTGGTGCACGATGTCTGCCTCACGAGCCTGCCGGTGGTGTTCGCCCTGGACCGGGGCGGCATAGTGGGTGAGGACGGGGCCACCCATCAAGGTCTTCTGGACCTTTCCTTCCTGCGCTGCGTGCCCAACCTCAGCCTCATGGCCCCGGCCGACGAGGACGAGCTGCGGCACATGCTCTATACCGCGCTCCAGCACGAGGGCCCGGTGGCCCTGCGCTATCCCAGGGGCAAGGGCCTGGGCGTGGACCTCTCCGCTCCCCTGCGCAAGCTGGCCTGGGGCAAGGCGCAGCAGAGGCGCCAGGGCCAGGACCTGGTGCTGGTGGGGGTGGGGGTGGGGGTGGCCGCCTGCGAGGCCGCGGCCGAAGCCCTGGCGGGCCAAGGCGTTCAGGCCGCGGTGGTCAACGCCCGCTTTGTGAAGCCCCTGGACGAGGAGCTGATCTGCGGCCTGGCCCGGAAGTGCGGCCGGCTGGTCACGGTGGAGGAGAACGTGGCTGCCGGCGGCTTTGGCTCGGCGGTGCTGGAGGCTCTGGCCCGCCGGGGCCTCAGCGGGGTCAGGACCCACTGCATAGCGGTGCAGGACACCTTTGTGGAACACGGCTCCCAGGCCCAGCTTCGCCGGGCCTATGGCCTGGACGCCGAGGCCGTGGTCCAGGCCGCCCGGGAGCTCTTGGCCTAGTTCCCCAGCCGGCAACGGGCCGGCGACGGGGGGGCGACGGGGGGTGGCCGACGGGAGGGACGAGGGCAGGTCGGATATGAGCGGGACCGCCAAGCGCCGGCGCCTGGACCAGCATCTGGTGGCCCAGGGCCTGGCCCCCAGCCGGGCCAAGGCCCAGGCCATGATCATGGCCGGCCTGGTCAAGGTGGACGGCCGGGTGGCGCACAAGGCCGGGACAGCGGTGCCGGCCGGCGCGGTGGTGGAGGTGGAGGGCCCGGAGCATCCCTATGTGTCGCGCGGGGGCCTCAAGCTGGCAGGGGCCCTAGATCACTTCGGCCTCGATCCCGCGGGTTGGCGCTGCCTGGACGTGGGCGCCAGCACCGGCGGTTTCACGGACTGCCTGCTGCAACGCGGCGCGGCCCGGGTGGTCGCCGTGGACGTGGGCTATGGCCAGTTGGCCTGGAAGCTCCGCCAGGACCCCAGGGTGGAGTGCCTGGAGCGGGTCAACGTGCGCCACCTGCCGGACCACCTGGCGCCCGGCCCCTTTGACCTCATCGTGGTGGATGTCTCCTTCATAAGCCTCACCCTGGTCACCCCGCCGCTGGTGCCCCGCCTGGGTCCCGGCGGCCGGCTCCTGGCCATGGTCAAGCCCCAGTTCGAGGCGGGCCGGGAGCAGGTGGGCTCGGGCGGGGTGGTGCGGGATGAGGCGGTGCAGCAGGCCTGCGTGGACAAGGTGGCCGCGCACCTGGAGGGCCTGGGGCTGGAGGTGCTGGGCCGCTGCCCCAGCCCGGTCACCGGGCCCAAGGGCAACCAGGAGCACTTTGTGCTGGCCCGTCACCGGCAATA
>CAZUHP010000030.1:3514-15550 GCA_964620595.1 uncultured Desulfarculaceae bacterium
GCCGCCGTGCGCCTGGGTGTGCGTTCGGCGGGATGCTGGTATGATGAGAACCCGAGCCGGATCCACCAGAACCAATGCCCAAGGGAGGCGAGCATGAATCCCAAGAGCACCTACCGGGTGGAAGAGGCGGCCGAGCTGTGCGGATGCCGGGCCGGGGAAATCCTGGCCGCCATCCAGGAAGGCCGGCTGGATGCCTCCCGCCTGGGCAAGAACAACTACCAGATCAGCTTGTATTCCCTTCAGGAGTTCTACCGGGAACGGGAGGGCAAGGAGCTGTTCGCGGAGGTGGGCTCCGACGCCCATGACAAGACCGTGCATGACCTGTTCGAGGTGGTCAGCGACATCGCCTCCGAGACAGAGGACCTCGACCAGTTCAGCAAGGATTTCTCCCACTCCGGCTCCCGCTGAGCCGGCCGGCCCCGCCGGCCCCCCCGGCCCCGCCGGGCTGGACAGGCAGGGAGGGCAGGCCCCCTGACGGGCACCCGCGGTCCAGGGGGTGGGGCCGGGCCTGGTTTCAGGTTCTGCTGCCCCTGCCCGCGTGCCAGGGCCCCCATTCCACCGCGTGCATGATGCAAGGCAAGGCGGACCCGGGCCTGGTTTGGCGTGGCGCCGGGGGCATGATATGAGTTGACATCGCTTTTCAGGCGTGCCAGAGGTTTTTTGTCACGCGTCGTTCTTTGTCAGGCTAACAGGTGGAGCAGGTGGGACATATGGCCAAGCTGACCAAGAAGCAGGTGAAGAAGCTGAACGAGAGGCTCGCCCTCCAGCGCAAGGCCGTGTGGGCCAAGGCCTCGGCCAAGGAGCGCAAGGAGATATTCGCCCTGGCCGAGCGCTACAAGAGCTTTCTCGACCAGGCCAAGACCGAACGCCTGGCCGTGGAGGCCATCCGCGCCCTGGCCGCGAAAAAGGGCTTCCGCGACCTGGACGGCAGATCCGCCGGCAAGAAGTTCTACGCGGTGTTCCAGAACAAGGTCATCGCCCTGGGGGTGATCGGCCGCAAGAAGCCCGGCCGCGGCCTGCGCCTCATCGGCGCCCACATCGACGCCCCGCGCCTGGACCTCAAGATGCACCCGCTTTTCGAGAACCAGGAACTGGCCTTCTTGAAGACCCACTACTACGGCGGCATCAAGAAGTACCAGTGGCTGGCCCGGCCCCTGGCCATCCACGGGGTGGTGTGCACCGCCTCGGGCAAGACCGTGCGCCTGGACTTGGGCGAGAAGCCCGAGGACCCGGTGTTCACGGTGCTGGACCTGCTCCCCCACCTCAGCCGCAAGGTGCAGGGCAGCAAGAAGCTCAGCGAGGCCATCGAGGCCGAGCGCATGAACCTGCTCCTGGCCGGCCTGCCCCTGGAGGCCGACGAGGGCACGGATCTGGTCAAGCTGGCGGTCTTGCAGCACCTGGAGAAGAACTACGGGGTGAAGGAGGCCGATCTGATCAGCGCCGAGCTGGAGATCGTGCCCGCCGGCCCGGCCCGGGACGTGGGCCTGGACCGCGCCCTGGTGGGGGCCTACGGCCAGGACGACCGGGCCTGCGCCTTCTGCGCCCTGGAGGCGATGCTGGGGCTCAAGAACCCGGAGGCGAGCTGCCTGGCCTTGTTCGTGGACAAGGAGGAGATCGGCTCGGACGGCTCCACCAGCGCGCGCAGCCGCTTCTTGGAGCTGGTCACGGCGCGGCTCATGCAAAAGGCCGACGAGAGACCCAGCTACCTGTCCGTGGGCCAGGCCCTGGCCCACAGCCGGGCCCTCAGTGCCGACGTGAACGCGGCCCTGGACCCGGACTATCCCGAGGTGCACGAGAAGATGAACGCGGCCTACCTGGGCCACGGGGTGACGCTCACCAAGTACACCGGCCACGGCGGCAAGTACGGCGCCTCGGACGCCAACGCCGAGTACGTGGCCTGGCTGCGCAAGGTGTGGGACCAGGCCGGCGTCACCTGGCAGGCCGCGGGCATGGGCAAGGTGGACGAGGGCGGCGGCGGCACCATTGCCAAGCTGCTGGCCGTGTACGGCATGGAGATCGTGGACGTGGGCCCGGCGCTGTTGTCCATGCATTCCCCCTTCGAGATAAGCCACAAGGCTGACATCTGGAGCACCTGCCAGGCCTTCAGCGCGTTCCTGGCGGCGCCGACGGGCAAGTGATGGACCCGGCGGTCACGGGCCCCATGGGCCCCCTCACCCTGGTGGTCACCGCCTTTGTGATCGGCCTGTCCGGCGCGGTGATGCCCGGCCCGGTGCTGGCGGTGACCATCACCCACGCCGCGCGCCAGGGTTTCAAGGCGGGCCCGCTCATCACCCTGGGCCACGGGCTCCTGGAGGCGGCGCTGCTCCTGGCCCTGGTGGCCGGGCTGGGGCCGGTGCTCACCCGGCCCACGGTGTCGGGCGCCATCGCCGGGGTGGGCGCGGTGATCCTCTTGTGGATGGGCGCGGGCATGCTGCGATCCTTGCCGGGGCTGCACCTGGACCTGGAGGCCAGCACGGCCACCTCGGCCGGCCCGGTGCGGGACGGCGTGCTGCTCTCCCTGGCCAACCCCTACTGGTCCCTGTGGTGGGCCACGGTGGGGCTCAGCCTGACCGCCATGGCCATGCAGAGCGGCCTGGGCTGGTGGGGCCTGGTCCTGTTCTGGGTGGGGCACGTGGGTTCGGACTTGTTGTGGTACAGCCTGGTGTCGGTGGTGGTGGCCAAGGGACGGCGCTTTCTCACCGATACGGTTCACCGGGTGGTGGTGGGGGTGTGCGCGGTGTTCCTGCTGGGGTTTGCCGCCTACTTTGGCTTGTTCGCCTGGAACAAGCTGGCCGCCGGCTGATAGGCGGCGGCCAGGGACGGCCCCAAAAGACGGCCGCCCCGCAGGGCGGCTGTCTTTTGGGGGTGGCTCCGGGGTGGCTAGCGCCGGCTGGCGCGGGCGCGGGCGCGGGCCAGTTGGCGGCGCAGGCGGCGCCTGGCCTGGCGTTGCTTGCGGCGCTTCTGGTCCGAAGGCTTCTCGGCCCAGCGCTTTTCCTTCAACTGGCGGAACACGCCTTCCCGGGTCAGCTTGCGTTTCAAGACCCGCAGGGCCTTTTCCACGTTGTTGTCCTTGACCTGGACTTCCAAGCGCGGTCACCTCCCTTTTAAGCCCAGATTACGGCCAACCGGTTTCGCCTGGCGCCTGGTAGCGTTATAATGACGCCAGAGGGTGGGGTCGGCCCGGGCTTTCTTTGTAACCTATCATTATATCGGCATATCTGTAGCTGTAAAGAGGGGCCCCAAAGGCAAAGTTATGGCCAAAGCCAGGTTTGAGCGCGGTATAACCCTGGTCCTGGGCGGGGGCGGGGCCCGGGGCTTTGCCCACGTGGGGGTGCTGGAGGTGCTCCACCGCCACCAGGTGCCGGTGGCCTGCATCGTGGGCACCAGCTCCGGTGCGGTGGCCGGAGGAGGCTACGCCCTGGGCAATCATCCCACCATCATGCGGGAGCGGGTGCTCGAGTTCTCTTGCTCCCGCCTGGCCAACCACCCCAAGATACGCGCCCTGGTGGCGCAGGAGCAGGAGATATCCTGGCGCAGCCTGGGGGAACGCCTGGCCCGCTACCTGTGCCAGGGCCAGATGGTCAAGGCGCTCCTCATGGAGGCCTCGGTCATGGGCGGGAGCTACTTCCGCAACGTGGTGAACTACTTCCTGCCCGAGGCCCGCCTCGAGGAGCTGCCCATTCCGTTCAAGGCGGTGGCCACCGACCTGCTGAGCGGCGAGCCGGTGGCGCTCGACCGGGGGGACCTGCGCGAAGCGGTGCTGGCCAGCAGCTCGGTGCCGGGCATCGCCCCGCCGGTGGAGATAGAGGGGCGCTTCCTGGTGGACGGCGGGGTGGCCGCCCTGGTGCCGGTGGAGGTGGCCCTGGCCGACCCGGAGGCGCTGGTGGTGGCGGTGGGGGTGGACCGGGACATAACCGCGGAGAAGCCGCCCACCCAGGCCCTGGACGCCTACCTGCGCGCCGGTGACATCATGCTGGCCCGCATGGGCGAGATCATGCTGTCCCAGGCCCACCTGGCCATCCGGCCCGAGGTGGGCCACATCCATTGGCTGGACTTCGTGCGGGCCGAGGAGATCATGGACCTGGGCGTGCAGGCCGCGGAAGACGCCCTTCCCCAGATCGAGGCGCTCTGCCGCCGGCCCTCCTGGCGGGAACGGGTGCGCGGCTGGTTCAATGGGGAGAGACGCCTTGGAGCTGTTTGACCGGGACGGGGGAGGGGCGGGGGACGTTTTGGCCCCCCACGCCGCCCACGCCGCCCACGCCCCCCTGGCCGAGCGGCTGCGGCCGGCCAGCCTGGCGGAGTTCGTGGGCCAGGAGCAGCTCCTGGGCGAGGGCAGGGCCTTGAGCCGGCTCTTGGCCGCGGGCCAGCCCAGCTCCATGGTTTTCTGGGGCCCGCCCGGCACGGGCAAGACCACCCTGGCCCGCCTCCTGGCCCAGCACTGGAACGCCGACTTCGTGGAGTTCTCCGCGGTGCTCTCCGGCGTGGCCGATATCCGCCGGGTGGTGGAGGAGGCCAGGCGGCGCCTGAAAGAGGACCGCCGCACCGTGCTGTTCGTGGACGAGATCCACCGTTTCAACAAGGCCCAGCAGGATGCGCTCCTGCCCCATGCCGAGAGCGGGGTGGTGATCCTGTTGGGAGCCACCACCGAAAACCCCAGCTTCGAGATAATCCCGGCCCTGCTTTCCCGGCTGCGGGTTTTGGTGCTGCATCCCTTGTCCGAGGACGAGCTGGCCCGTATCCTGGCACGAGCGCTCAAGGACCCCGAGCGCGGCCTGGGCAAGCTCCAGGTGGAGCTGACCCCCGAGGCCCGGGAGCACCTGATCGCCACCGCCTTTGGCGACGCCCGGCGGTTGCTCACCGCCCTGGAGGTGGCGGTGCAGGGCGCTCCCCTGGGGCCGGGAGGCCGGCGGCTCATAGACCTGGCCCAGGCCGAGGAGGCGGTGGGCCGGCGCGCCCTGCGCTACGACAAGGACCGGGAGGAGCACTACAACCTGATCAGCGCCTTGCACAAGTCCCTGCGCGCCTCGGACCCGGACGCGGCCCTGTACTGGCTCTACCGCATGCTGGAGGCGGGCGAGGACCCCCACTACCTCTTGCGCCGCATGACCCGCTTCGCCTCCGAGGACGTGGGCCTGGCCGATCCCTTTGCCCTGAACCAGTGCACCGCCGCGCTCAGGGCCTTTGACCTGTTGGGCATGCCCGAGGGCGCCCTGGCCCTGGCCCAGGCGGCGGTGTATCTGGCCTGCGCGCCCAAGAGCAATGCCCTGTACGCGGCCGAGAAGGCAGTCAAGGCCGATATCGAGCGCTTGGGCCACCTGGAGGTGCCGCTCCACGCCCGCAACGCGCCCACCCGGCTCATGAAGGACCTGGGCTATGCCAAGGGCTATGAATATCCCCACGACTTTGCGGGCGCGGTGGTGGGACAGGAGTTCCTGCCCGACCGCCTCCAGGGCAAGCGCTACTACCGGCCCACCGACCGGGGCCGGGAAAAGGTTTTCCTGGAGCGTCTCCGCCACTTGGAGCGGGCCAAGGCGCGGCTTCGCAAGGCAGGAGGCCAGGGCGGATCCGGCTCCGGCGGGCCGGCCTGAGCTTGTGCAGCCGAAAGCCCGCTGCGTATAATCAATTACGAGTAGGTTGCTGAAAAGGGGGTGTCCCGCTGGCAGCGATTGCCGGGAGCAGGGACCCCGAGCAGGGAAAGGATCGCGAGCATGTCCGACCGGCAGGTGAGACTGGACTATGGTTTCTGCACGGCCCAGGGCTTGGGCGATGGTGGCCTGGCTTCCCGGGACCTGGAGTCCTTGAGCCGGGAGTTGGGCCAGGTGCACGAGCGCATGCAGGAGGACCGCCGCGCGGGCAAGCTGGGCTTTTGGGACCTGCCCGGCCAGGGGGAGGCCGAGCTGGCCCCCGTCCAGGAGCAGGCCCGGCGCCTGGCCGACTTGGCCGACACCCTGGTGGTGCTGGGCATCGGCGGCAGCGCCCTGGGCGCCACGGCGGTGGACATGGCGCTGTCCGGGAGTTTGCGCCATGCCTTCCCCCCAGACCGGGGCATGCGCCTGTTCGTGGCCGACAACCCGGACCCCCGCGCCTTCGGCCGGCTGCTGGAGGGCTTGGACCTCTCCCGTACCGCCTTCAACGTGGTCTCCAAGAGCGGCTCCACCGCCGAGACCATGGCCCAGTTCATGGTGGTGCTGGACAGGCTGGAGCGCGCCCTGGGCCGCGAGGAGGCGGTCCGGCGCATCGTCTTCACCACTGACCCGGAAAAGGGCAACCTGCGCCTCTTGGCCGGCAGGGAGCCCTATGCCTGCCTGAGCGTGCCGCCCAACGTGGGCGGCCGCTTCTCGGTGCTCAGCGCGGTGGGGCTCCTGCCCCTGCTGTGCGCGGGCCACGACGTGTCCGCCATCCTGGCCGGCGCGGCGGACATGGCCGACCGCTGCGCCCGCGGCGGGCTCATGGACAACCCGGCCTACATGTTCGCCGCCCTGGCCGTGCACTACTGGCGCCGGGGCCGCAACATCCTGGTGATGATGCCCTATGCCAGCGACCTGTTCGGCCTGGCCCAGTGGTTCGCCCAGCTCTGGGCCGAGTCCCTGGGCAAGGCCCACGACCTGGCGGGCAGCCCGGTGCACCTGGGCCAGACCCCGGTGGCCGCGGTGGGCGCCACGGACCAGCATTCACAGTTGCAGCTTTACATGGAAGGTCCCCAGGACAAGCTGGTGTGCTTCCTCACCCTGGAGGACTACGGCCATGAGGTGCCCATCCCGGCCCTGTTCGGCGACATCGAGGCGCTTTCCTACCTGGGCGGCCAAAGCCTGAACAAGCTCATCGCCGCCGAGGCCAGGGCCACCGCCGCCGCCCTGGCCAAGGAGGGCCGGCCCAGCCTGGCCCTGCGCCTGCCCCGGCTGGACGCCCATGCCCTGGGCCAGGTGCTGTTCATGCTGGAGGCGGCCACCGTGGCGGCGGGCGGCATGCTGAACCTCAACCCCCTGGACCAGCCCGGGGTGGAGTTGGGCAAGAAGCTCACCTACGGGCTCATGGGCAGGGCCGGCTTCGAGGACCAGGCGCGCCAGATGGAGGCCCTGGACCTCTCGGGCCGCTACCTGGTCTGAGGGCCGCCGCGCCGCCGCCCCAGCGGCAGCCGGGCAGGGGACTGGACCCCCGCCTGTTTTCCTGCTATTGCTTTTCATGGCAATCAAGCGGTTTTCTGGAAGCTTGACAGGCAGAACGCGAGAGTTGTGGACAACAGCGCCGCCATGAACCTGCCTCCCCTGCCGCCGGGAGGAGCCAGCGAGGCCGAGGCCCAACGGCCTTTCCAGCTGGTGCGCTACTATTCGGTCACCAGCCTGGTGATCATACTCTTGTTCACGCTTCTCATCTCCACGGTGCTCTCCCGCCGGGCCGGCGAGCTGGTGCTGCACAAGCGCGAGCAGTACGCCCTGCTTCTGGCCGAGAACCTGAACCACCAGGTGATGACCCGTTTCGTCATCCCGGCGCTGCGGGACTACGGCGGCATCAACGTGGGCCAGCCCGCCCAGTTCCAGCTCCTGGACGCGGTGGTGCGCAACACGGTGCATTCCTTCAAGGTGCGCCAGGTGAACATCCTGGACCTGGAAGGCAACATCATCTACTCCACCCAGCCCGAGTACATCGCCCGCACCGGCTACGAGGACCGCTACTTTCCCGTGGCCCAGAGCGGGGGGCACGTCAGCGTGCTGGACCCGCCCTGGGGCTACCTGGAGGTGGGCGGCGGCCCCCCCCGGGTGCTGAAGACCTTCATCCCCCTGCGTGACGAGCGCCGCCGCACCGCCGAGTTGGGCCCCCCGCGGGCGGTGTTCGAGATAACCTTGGACATCACCGACGACTTCCGCGAGGTGTGGGTGAACCAGCTCATCATCATCAGCACCCTTTTGGCCATGATGGCGCTGCTGTTCGTGATCCTGCGCACCATCGTCATCCGGGGCCAGCGCATCATGAACCAGCGCGCCCTGGTGGAGGCCCGCCTCAAGGAGCAGCTCAACCAGGCGGAGCGGCTGGCCGCCCTGGGCCGCATGGTGGCCGGCGTGGCCCACGAGATCAGAAACCCCCTGGGCATCGTGCGCTCCACGGCCGAGCTGTTGAAGAACTGCGCCCAGCCCCAGGAAAAGGCCCTGGCCCAGGTGATCGTGGACGAGAGCACCCGCCTGGCCGGGGTGGTCACCGAGTTCCTGGACTTTGCCCGGCCCCAGAAGCCCCAGCTCCGGCCGCTTGTGGTGGAGGATGTCATCGAGCGCAACCTGCAGGTTCTGCAACCCGAGGCCGACCGGGTGGGGGTGGAGATCGTGCGGCGCTATGCCCAGCAGCCGGTCAAGGTGCTGGGGGACCCGGACCTCCTGTACCGCGCCTTGCTCAACGTGTTCAACAACGCGGTGCAGGCCATGGAGGACCAGGAGCCCGAGCCGGGCGAGGAAGGGGAGGCCGCCGGCCAGGACGACCAGGTGACCGGCGTGCTCATGGTCACCACCCGCAGCGAGGAGCGCGCGGGCCACCAGTACGTGGTGGTGGCGGTGGAGGACACCGGCCCGGGCTTTGATTCCCAGGCGCTGGGCTCGCTCTTCGATCCCTTCTTCACCACCAAGGAGCAGGGCACCGGCCTGGGGCTCAGCATCGTGAACAACATCGTGGCCAGTCATCAAGGGCGGGTGGTGGTGGACAACCGGCCCGAGGGCGGCGCCCGGGTGGAGCTGTGGCTGCGCGCCGCCGGCGAGCGGAGCCAATGAACCGGCGGGACCCGGCCACTGGCGCCGGTCCGCGCTAGGGGCAAGGACACGGGAAGATCAGGTGGAACGCATACTCATAGTCGATGATGAGAAGAACTACCTCCTGGTGCTCAGCGCCTTGCTGGGGGGCGAGGGCTACGAGGTGATGACCGCGCCCTCCGGCGCCCGGGCCCTGGCCTTGGTGGAGGAGGACGAGCCGGACTTGGTCATCACCGACATGCGCATGCCCCGCATGTCCGGGGTGCAGCTCATCCAGGAGTTGAAGGAGCGCCTCCCGGACCTGCCGGTGATCGTGATGACCGCCTTCGGCACGGTGGAGAACGCGGTGGAGGCCATGAAGGCCGGGGCCATCGACTACATCACCAAGCCGTTCGAGAACCAGGAACTCCTCATGACCGTGGAGCGGGCCCTGAAGATGCGCCGGCTCATGACCCAGAACCGGCTGCTGCGCGAGGAGCTGGGCAAGGGCCGCGGCTTCGAGGAGATCGTGGGCGACTCCAAGGCCATGCGCGAGGTGTTCGAGCTGGTGGACAAGGTGGCCGCCACCCGGGCCACGGTGCTGCTCACCGGAGAGAGCGGCACCGGCAAGGAACTCATCGCCCGGGCCATCCACAACCGTTCTCCCCGGGCCAACGAGCCCTTCGTGGCGGTGAACTGCATGGCGCTCACCGAGACCCTGCTGGAGAGCGAACTCTTTGGCCACGAAAAAGGCTCCTTCACCGGCGCCACCGGCCGGCGCAAGGGCCGTTTCGAGCTGGCCCACAAGGGCACCCTGTTCCTGGACGAGGTGGGTGAGATAACCCCCAGCCTGCAAGTGAAGCTCCTGCGGGTGTTGCAGGAGCGCACCTTCGAGCGGGTGGGGGGCAACCAGCCGATCAGCGTGGATGTGCGCATCGTGGCCGCCACCAACCGGGACCTGGGCGTTGCCGTGGCCGAGGGCGTCTTCCGGGAGGACCTGTTCTACCGCCTGAATGTGGTGCGCATCGACCTGCCCCCCCTCAGGGAGCGCCTGGAGGACCTGCCCGCCCTGGTGGCCCATTTCGTGGCCAAGTACGCCTCCGAGATGGGACGCCAGGTGCCCAAGGTCACGCCCGAGGCCATACGCCGCATGTACGCGCATACCTGGCCGGGCAACGTGCGCGAGCTGGAGAACGCCCTGGAGCGGGCGGTGATCCTGGCCGGCGAGGAGATACGGCCCAGCGATCTTCCCCTGGAGGTTCAGCCCGAGCGCGAGGAGGGCGAGGCCGGCCTGCCCGCGGGCATGACCATCACCGAGGCGGTGGAGGACTTGGAGATACGCATGATAAAGCGGGCGCTGAGCGAGGCCGGCGGGGTGCAGGCCCACGCGGCCGAACTCTTGGGCATCACCAAGAGCAACCTGGCCTACAAGATCAAGAAGTACGGATTGAGCTAGGAGATGCTCATGCGAGGCTGCGCTACTCCAGAGGCCACCCGGGCCCAGGCCGAGAAGCACCCCTCATTGGCCCGTGCCGAACTTGGCTCCACGGGCCTTGTGGTTTCCCAGGCTGGCTTCGGCTGCCTGCACGTGGACCTCCGGGTGGAGGAACACCGCCTGGCCCTGCGGCAGGCCCTGGCCGGCGGCATCAACCTCGTCGACACGGCCAGCAACTATGCCGAGGGCAACTCCGAACTCCTGGTGGGCCGGGTGCTGGCCGAGCTGGAGGACGAGGGCCGGCTCAGCCGCGACCAGGTGGTGGTGGTGACCAAGGGCGGCTACCTGCAAGGGCCCGAGCTGGTGGAGAGCCAGGAGCGCAAGAACCAGGGCCGGCCCTGGCCCGAGCTGGTGGAATGCTCGCACACCCTGGAGCATTGCCTGCATCCCGAGTTCCTGGCCGGCCAGCTCGCGGCCAGCCTGGAGCGGCTGGGTCTCGAGCGGGTGGACGCCTACCTGCTGCACAACCCGGAGACATACCTGGACTGGGCTGCCAGGCGTGGCGTGGAATTGGCCGAGGCGCGCGAGGAGTACTACCGCCGCCTGGGGGCTGCCTTCGAGTACCTGGAGGGCGAGGTGGCGGCGGGCCGCATCTCCTTCTACGGCGTCTCCTCCAATACCTTCTCCATTCCGGACGACCAACCCGATTTCACCAGCCTGGCGCGGCTGTGGGACCTGGCGGAGCGGCTTTCGCCCGGGCACCATTTCCGGGTGATCGAGCTTCCCTTCAACCTGCTGGAGACCAGCGCCCTCACCCTGGCCAACCAGCCCGGCGGCCGGAGCGTGTTGGCCTATGCCTCTGAACGCGGCCTGGGGGTGCTCACCAACCGGCCGCTCAACGCCATGGCGGCGGACGGCGTCTTCCGCCTGGCGGCCAGCGGGGTGGAGGGGGCCGCCCCGCCTGCGGGCGAGGTGATGGAGCGCCTGAGCGACCTGCAGAAGTCCGAGAAGGTGCTGAGGACGAACCTCTTGCCCAACCTGCACCTGGCAGAGGCAGAGGAGATCCAGCTCGGCGAACTCCTGGAGGCGGCCGGGCTCTTGCTGCGTTCCTGGCAGGACCTTTCCGGCCTGGAGCATTGGCGCCAGATGGAGCAGTTCCTCACCTCCCGGCTCAACGCGGCCTTTGCCTTCTTGGCCCGCCGCCTGGCCGATTCCACCGAGGGCCTGGCCGCGCTGGACGACCACCTGGCCAGGGTCAAGGCCGCGTTCGAGACCGTGCACCGGCTCTACGCCGTGCAAGCCGACCGGGAGGCGGCAGCGCTGCTGGAGCGGTCAAGCAGCCTGGACCCGGACTGGTCCGATGCGGAAAGCCTGTCCCGCCTGGCCATCCGCGCGGTGCGCTCCACCCAGGGCGTGAGCAGCGTGCTGGTGGGCATGCGCCGGCGGCAGTACGTGGAGGACGTGCTGGCCGAGCTGGCCCGTAAGGTGGCCCAACGCCCCCGCCAGGAAACCTGGCAATCCCTGGCCGCCCTTGGCGATTAGGGAGCCGGGCCGGAAAGACGCAGAGGGCGGCAGCCGGTCCAGGACGGGCTTCCAGGCACTGGAAGCGGCGGCGTATTACTTGTGATCAATCTACGCAGGGCCCCAAGCGCTGCACCAGGACCAGGGTGCCGGCGGGCAGGTGGTCCTTGCCCTCGGGCAGGGAGGCGATGGCCTGGGAATCGGCCATGGCCTTGAGCCGGCCGCTGAAGGCAAAGGGGTGGAACCACGGGGGCTGGCAGGGGTCTGGGTCGGGCTCCAGGCGGCCGTGCCAGAGTTGGGTCCAGTCGGCCTGGCCCCTGAGTTCGCTGGCCAGGCGGGCGGGCACCAGGGGCAGGCCTGTCACCTCCG
>CAZUHP010000030.1:15650-40976 GCA_964620595.1 uncultured Desulfarculaceae bacterium
CCCCGCCGGCCGGCCATGGCCAACAGCCCGGGCAGGGCGATCTGCAGGAAGGCCATCTCGTTGGAGGGCGGTCCGCCGGGCAGGCAGAACACCGGCTTGCCGGCCAGGAGGCCAAAGGCGATGCCCTTGCCCGGCCCGATGCGCACTCGCCAGAACACCAGCTCCAGGCCCAGCTCGGCCAGGGCCGCCTTCACCAGGTCGCGGCCACTGGTCCAGGCGCCGCCGCTGGTGAGGAGCGCGTCGCAGTGGTTCATCAGCTCGGCGGCGGCCTCCTTGATCTGGCCGGCGTCGTCGTCCACCACCCGCGATTCGCAGGGCATGCCGTGCAGGCCCAGCCAGGCGGCCAGGGCCACCAGGTTGCTGGCATACACCGCCCCGCGGGGCAGCGGCTCGCCGGGTGCGATCACCTCGCGCCCGGTGGCCAGGAGCCCCACCTTGGGCAGGGGGTGGGCCGGGACCTGGGACAGGCCGGCTGCGGCCAGGAGGCCCACTGTGGCCGGGTCCAGGCGGCGGCCCCTTGGGCAGACCACCTCGCCGGCCGCCACGTCGGAGCCGGCCAGCATGACGTTGCGGCCCGGCTCGGCCGTGGTCAGGCAGAGCACCGCGCCGTCCTCCTCGCGGGTGAACTCCACCGCGATCACCGCATCCGCGCCCGCCGGCAGGGGCGCGCCGGTGGTGATACGCATCGCCTGGCCCGGAGCCAGGGCCAGGTCCGTGCTCTCCCCCGCAGCCACCGAGCCGATTATCGCCAGCCGCACCGGGCTGTCCGGCGAGGCTGTGGCCAGCTCCGCGCCGCGTACCGCAAAGCCGTCCTTGGTGGAGGCGGTTACCGAGGGCGAGGACACCCGGGCCACCACGCTCTCACCGGCCACCAGGCCGCACAGCCCAGCCAAGGGCGTGGGGCGAGGCGGCAGCACGGGCACCCGCTCGGCCACCAGGGCGCGGGCCTCGGCCAGACCTATGAAATCCCCCATGGATACTCCTCCCGGGCCGTTACACCGCCCAGCATAGCAGGAAAACAGGGGCGGGAAAAGCGCGGGGATTGAGGCGCGGGTCTGCCTTCGCATCAGGCCGCAACCTGTAGTATGATTAGCGCCGCCACCCATCACCACTTGGCTCTACAGGAGGCCGCATGAGCGACAAGGCATGGCCCGAAACCCTGGCTGGCATGGACCTGGACGACTTTCTGCACCGGGCCGAAGACCTGCACGGCCACCTCTCGCCCGGGGTGGTGGCCGGCGGCTTCATGGTGGACGCGGCGCTCAAGGCCTACCAGCCCGGCGAGTTCCTCAACGTGGTGGTGGAGACGGTGGTGTGCCTGCCCGACGCGGTGCAGATACTCACCCCCTGCACCCTGGGCAACGGCTTCATGCAGGTGTTGGACTGGGGCAAGTTCGCCATCACCCTCTACGACCGGGAGCAGCTCACCGGGGTGCGCGCCTGGCTCCAGCCCGAGGCGGTCAAGGCCAACCAGATCATCGCCGGTTGGTACCTGCGGCCGCCGGACGGCGGAAAGGTGGCCAAGGAGGTGGTGATCCGCGAGCTGCTCGGCTGCGGCCATGAGCTGGTGCGCTCGGCCCCGGTCAAGCTCAAGGCCGCGCTCAAGTCCACCGAAAAGGTTCCCACCGCCGTGTGCCCGGGCTGCGGCGAAACCTACCCCCTGCGCCAGGGCGAGCGCTGCTATGCCTGCCAGGGCCAGGGCTACTACCTCCGCTAGATTCGTCTTCCCGCGCTTGGCGCCGCGGCCTGCCCAGGGCCGCGCGCGCGGCGCATGATCCTCATCAGCATCAGGAGATAGACCTACATGCCGGACAAGCGCTTCGAGCAAGTGGCCCGGGAGCTGGGCCTCAAGCCCTCCCAGGTGCAGGCCGTGGCCGCGCTCCTGGAGGATAACGCCACGGTGCCCTTCATCGCCCGCTATCGCAAGGAGGCCACCGGCTCCTTGGACGAGGTGGCCATCGTGGCGGTGCGCGACCGCCTGCGCCAGCTCAAGGAGCTGGACGAGCGCCGCGCAGCCATACTCAAGTCGCTGGACGAGCGCGGGCTCTTGACGCCCGAACTGGAGCAGGACATCCAGGCGGCCGCCACCCTGGGCGCCCTGGAGGACCTGTACCTGCCCTACCGCCCCAAGCGCCGCACCCGGGGCATGATGGCCAAGGAAAAGGGGCTGGAGCCCCTGGCCCGGCTCCTCTGGGAGCAGGACCCGGCCCTGGACCCCGCCGCGGCTGCGGCCGAGTACCTGGACCCGGACAAGGGCGTGGAGCAGGCGAAGCAGGCCCTGGCCGGGGCCCGGGACATCATGGCCGAGTGGGTCAACGAGGACGCCGAGGCCAGGGCGGAGATGCGCCGCTTCTACCAGGAAAAGGCCCTGTTCATCTCCCGGGTCGTCACCGGCCAGGAGGAGGCGGGCGCCAAGTTCAAGGATTACTTCGACTGGTCCGAGCCGGCGGCCGCCGCGCCCAGCCACCGGGTGCTTGCCATGCGCCGGGGCGAAAAGGAGGGCTTCTTGCGCCTGCGGGTGCAGCCGCCCCTGGAGGATGCCCTGGCGCTCTTGGAGCGGCGCTTTGTGAAGAACGACTCGCCGGCGGCCCAACAGGTGCGCCAGGCCGTGGCCGAGGGATACAAGCGGCTCCTGGGTCCGGCCATGGAGACCGAGCTGAGGCTCCTCACCAAGCAGAAGGCCGACCAGGAGGCGGTGAAGGTATTCGCCGCCAACCTGCGCGAGCTGCTCCTGGCGCCGCCCCTGGGCCAGAAGCGGGTGCTCGCCATTGACCCGGGCTTTCGCACCGGCTGCAAGCTGGCCTGCCTGGACGCCCAGGGCCGCCTGCTGCACTTCGACACCATCAACATCCTGGGAGAGCGCGCCCAGGCCGAGGCCGCGGCCAAGCTCAAGGCCCTGGTGGCCGAGTACGCGGTGGAGGCCATTGCCATTGGCAACGGCACCGCCAGCCGGGAAACCGAGGCGCTGGTGCGCGGCCTGGGCCTGCCGGGGTCCATCCCGGTGGTCATGGTCAGCGAGGCCGGGGCCAGCGTGTACTCGGCCTCCGAGGTGGCGCGCCAGGAGTTCCCGGACCTGGACGTGAGCCTGCGCGGCGCGGTTTCCATAGGCCGCCGGCTGATGGACCCCCTGGCCGAGCTGGTGAAGATAGACCCCAAGAGCATCGGGGTGGGCCAGTACCAGCACGACGTGGACCAGGGCGAGATCAAGCGCGCCCTGGAGGACGTGGTCACAAGCTGCGTCAACGCGGTGGGGGTGGAGGTGAACACCGCCAGCCCCCAGCTTTTGGCCCACGTTTCGGGCCTGGGGCCTTCCCTGGCGGCCAACATCGTGAAGCACCGCGAGGCCAAGGGGCCGTTCCGCACCCGCCGGGACCTGCTCGCAGTGCCGCGCCTGGGGCCCAAGGCCTTTGAGCAGGCGGCCGGCTTCTTGCGCATCCAGGGCGGGGACAACCCCCTGGACGCCTCGGCGGTGCATCCCGAGTCCTACCCCGTGGTGGAGAGCATGGCCCGGGACCTGGGCTGCGCAGTGGCCGACCTTCTGGCCAAGGCCGAGCTGCGCAAGAAGATAGACCCCCGGCGCTACGTGGGCGGCGGAGTGGGGCTGCCCACCATCACCGACATCCTAGCCGAGCTGGAAAAGCCGGGCCGCGATCCCCGCCAGCGCTTCGAGGAGTTCTCCTTTGCCGAGGGCGTGCACCAGATCAGCGACCTGGAGCCGGGCATGCGCCTGCCCGGCATCGTGACCAACGTGACCAACTTCGGCGCCTTTGTGGACGTGGGCGTGCACCAGGACGGCCTGGTGCACATCAGCCAACTGGCCGACCGGTTCGTCAAGGACCCCCGCGAGGTGGTCAAGGTGCACGACCGGGTCATGGTCACCGTGCTGGAGGTGGACCTCGAGCGGGGCCGCATCTCGCTATCCATGCGCAGCGACCCCCAGGCCACCCGGCGCGGCAAGGCCAAGGGCAAGCCCGCCCCAGCGCAGCGCCCCCCACGCCCCCCACGCCCCAGCCGTCCCCAGGCATTCAACAACCCCTTTGCCCAAGCCCTGGCCGGGCTGAAGGATGACTAGCCCAGCGGCGACGGGGGGCGACGGGGGGGCGACGGGGGGCGGCAACGAGGGGGCGAGAATGAGGGGGGCTGCCAGTGGGGGCGTATTGCCCGCCGGCCCCGGGCAATAACAGGGGGCGCCCCGGCGTTGCGGGGCGCCCCCTGTGTTGCCGCGTTTTGATCCGGGAGCCTATCCCTCCCAGGCCACCTGGCCCATGGGCGATACGTCATACCCGCCCAGGGCCTCCACCGCGCTCTTGAACTCCGGGTCCGCCAGGGTGTCCAGGAGCACCTGCACCCTGGGGTCGTCCAGGAAGGCCAGGGGGATGCACAGGTCGTAGCGTTCGATCAGGAGCGGCACGAAGTCCAGGCCCAGGGCCCGGGCCGCGGCCAGCACCCCCAGGCCCACGTCCGCCCCGCCGGCCAACACCTGCACCGCCACCGCCATGTGGGTGTACTCGTCGTGGTCATAGCCCTTGATGGAGGCCGGGTCCAGGCCCAGGCGCTGGAGGTGATAGTCCAACAGCACCCGGGTGCCCGAGCCGGCCTGCCGGTTGACCATGGTCACGTCCTCCCGGGCCAGGTCGGCCAGGTCCCGGATGCCCTTGGGGTTGCCGGGCCTCACCATGAGCCCCTGCTGGCGCAGGGCCAGGGTCACCAGGCGGCAGGGGACGCCGGAGAGGTGCTTCTTGAGGTAGCTCACGTTGTACTCGCCGGTCTCCGGGTCCATGAGGTGGGTGCCGCCCAGGTGGCAGTTGCCCCGGGCGATGGCCATGAGTCCGGCCAGGGAGCCCACGTGGGAGGAGGACATGCGCACCCAGGGCGCCAGGCGCTTCATGTGGTCGGCCAGGAGGTCCAGGGTCACGTCGTGGCTGCCCACCACCACCAGGGTCTGCTCCAGGCTCTGGGCCGGCTTCAGGAGTTCGGCCCTGGCGGTTTCGCCCTCGTCCAGGCCCTCGCTGGGGGCCGGGATGCGCAGGATGCCGTCCGCCCGGGTGAGCGAGGTGATGGTCCCCGCCCCGCGTTTGAGGGGCGTGGCCACCACCTTGTCCCCCACCCGCCCCAGGTGTACCCGCAGGAACTCCTCCTGGCCCAGCTTGGAGGGCAGCCGGCGGGCGGGCGTGGCCTCCACTCCCTCGCGCTGGGGAGGCGTCTGGCCCTGCATCAAGGCCAGGGCCGGGCGGATGAACTGGTCGAAGCAGACCCAGGCGCTCACCGGGTAGCCCGGCGAGCCCACCACCGGCTTGACCCCGGCCGCGCTTTCCGCCTTGCCCAGGATGGTGGGCTTTCCGGGCATCACCGTGACTCCGTGGACCAGCACCTCGCCCAGGGAGCGGATCACGTGGGCGGTGAAGTCCTTGTTCCCGGCCGAGGCCCCGGCGTTTATCACCACCAGGTGCGCGTCCGAGGCCAGGGCCTCCTCCACCGCCTCCTGGATCTGCTCCAACTGGTCGGGGCGGCGGGGCAGCACCAGGGGCTCGCCGCCGGCCTCCTGCACCAGCCCGGACAAGAACAACGAGTTGGTCTCCAGGATGGTGCCGGCCGGGAGCGGCTCCTCGCCTACCTCCCGCCAGTCCACCAGCTCGCCGCCGGTGGGCAGTATGGCCACCTTGGGCCGCTTCAGCACCTCCACCTGGAACACGCCCGCGGTCATCAGGCCGGCCACGTCCGCCGCGTCCAGGCGGTGATGATGGGCCAGCAGCATCTCGCCGGCCACGATGTCCTCGCCCACCCGGCGCACGTGCTGCCAGGGAAAGGCCGGCGCCACCAGTTCCACGGTGTCCGGGTCGGGCTGGTGCACCTGTTCTATCATCACCACCGCGTCGCAGTCCGGGGGCAGGGGGTTGCCCGTGTTGACCGGGTGGGCCTCGCTGCCCAGGGCCAGGCGCACGGGACGCTCCTCGCTGGCGCCGAAGGTCGTCTCGGCCTTGAGCGCCACCCCGTCCATGGCCGCGCCGTTGTAGGCCGGCGCCGACCAGGCCGCGAACACCGGCCGTGCCGTGACCCGGCCCAGGGCCTGGACCGTGGGTATCACCTCGGCTCCCACCAGGTCGGTCCATTGGAACGAGCCCAGGAAAAGCTCCCGGGCCTGGTCCAGGGACTTCATGTTCAAGTAGACATTGCGCTTCATGGTTGGCTCGGCTCTCAGGGTTGGGCGGCCTGCCCGCGGGGAGTTGGGCAGGCCGGGATGGGTCTCTCTCAGCTTTGGGGAAAGAGCAGCACCTCCACCGGGCTGCCCTTGTCCAGGCCCTCGGACTCCTGGGGCACCCGCACCAGGCCGTGGCCCTGGGTGAGGGTGCGGATCAGGCCCGACTTGCCGAACAGGGGCTCGGCCTGCCAGGAGCCGTCGCCGTTGGCGCTCACCCGCACCCGGGCGTAGTCTTCCCGGCCCTGGGCAGAGGGCAGGTTGCGAGTGAGCCGGGCGGGCAGGCGGCCGAAGCGGGTGAAGGGCAGGGCCTCCCGGCCCAGCATGCGCTCCAGGAGGGGCTCCGCCAGCACATGGAAGGCCACCATGCAGGAGGCCACCTGGCCGGGCAGGCCCAACAGGTGGCGTCCCCCGCCCTCCACCCAGATGAAAGGCTTGCCCGGCGACACCGACACCCCGTGCACCAGCATCCTGGCGCCGGGGAAGGAAAGGAACACCTCGGCGGTGAGGTCGCGCACCCCCACCGAGGAGCCGCCGGACAGGAGGGTCAGGTCGCAGGTCTCCAGCGACTCGGCCACCTTGGCCCTCAGCCGCTTTTCGTCGTCGTCCACCAGGCCCAGGCTGCGGGGCTCGCCGCCGGCCTGGGTCACCAGGGCCGCCAGGGTATGGGTGTTCACGTCGCGCACCTGGCCCGGACCGGGCTGGGCGCTCACCGGCACCACCTCGTCGCCGGTGGAGATGATGCCCACCCGCGGCCGGCGGATCACCGCCACCCGGGTCACGCCCAGGCCCGCCAGGAGCCCCAGGTCCTGGGGGCGCAGGCATTGGCCCGCGGGCAGGAGCACCTGGCCCTGGGCCGCGTCGTCCGCCGCGCCCAGCACGTGGGTGCCCGGGGCCACGGACCTGGCGATCTCCACGGTGCCGTCGTCCAGCAGGCGGGTGTGCTCCACCATGACCACCGCGTCCGCGCCGGGCGGCAACATGCCGCCAGTGCCGATGCGGGCGCACTGGCCCGGACCCAGGCTGAAGTCCGGGGCCTGGCCCATCTTCACCTCGCCGATGAGGGTGAGGTACCCCGGCTCGGTCTCGGTGGCGCCGAAGGTGTCGCGGCCCCGCACCGCATAGCCGTCCATGGTGGACCGGGTGAAGCCGGGCAGGTCGTGGGGGGCGGTGAGTTCCCGCGCCAGGCTGCGGCCCAGGGCCTGGTCCAGCTCCACTTCCTCGCTGGCCAGAGGCTCTATCTGCCGGGCGTAGCCGTGCACCTCGGCCACGGTCTGCACGTGAAAGAAGGGCTTCATGGCGCTCCTCGTGGAAAGGGGGCGGTCGCTGTCCAACTTGCCTAGTTTATGTCATTAAAGACAGATTGCAAACCCCTTTCGCCCCTTGGGGGAGCAGGAGGCGAGGCGGATCACCCGGTTGACAGGGAAGGGAAGGCGTGCGCTAATGTTGGCATGTGTTTTTCCTAGCATAGCCATCCCGGAAGGGAGGAGGCGAGGTGGATATCCGTGTAAAATTCTGGCTGGAGGAGAACGGCGAGGTGCTCTTCGGCGACGGCCGCTTGCAGCTCTTGGAGGCGGTGGAGCGCGCCGGCTCCCTGGCCGCCGCCGCCCGGGAGCTGAACATGAGCTACCGGGCGGCCTGGGGCCGCCTGCACGCCTCGGAGGAGCGCCTGGGCTTCGCCCTGGTGGAGCGCAGCCAGGGCGGCCGCCGGGCCATGCGACTCACCAAGGCGGCCAAGGACTTGATGGGCCGTTATGCCCGCCTCAAAGAGCAGGCCGAAAAGACCATGGCCAAGCACCAGAAGGAACTGGCCCGGGCCTTGAAACAGGCCCGCGGCAAGTAAGGGAGACTTTTCCCGGCCCCCGGGCCGGCTTCGAGGGAGCGAGGACACCCATGCCTTTTGCAGTATGCCTGGCCGGAGCGGCCGGGGAAGACAAGCTCGCTTTCATGGATCGTCTGGCCGCCGCCCTGGAGGAGCGGGGCCTGAAGGTGGGCCTGGTGCGGAGGGCCTCGCAAGAGGCCCCTGCCACCGGCGCCAGGGCCCTGGTGGAGTTGGAGCCGGGGCGCCTGCGCCTGGATCGCCGGGAAGTGGACCTGGCCCTGGAGGAGGTGCTGGGCCGCTTCTGCTACGGACTGGATGTGGTCCTGTGCCACGGCTTTGACCAGGAGAAGCGGCCCAAGCTGGAGTGGCTGCCCGCGGGCGGGCGGCCCGGCCTGGCCGGGGACCCCGGCCTGCGGGCGGTGATCGCGGACGGAGAGGTGGACACCGACAAGCCCGTGTTCCAGCCCCAAGACCTGGACGGCCTGGCCGAGTTCCTGGTCCAGGAGGTGCTGCCCCAGAGCGCGCCGCCGCGGCTGCGGGTGGTGCTGGACGGCAAGCGCATCCCGGCCAAGGAGTTCGTGCAGGACATACTGGCCAGCACCATCCGGGCCATGGTCGGCTCCCTCAAGGGCGGCGACCGCCCGGGCCGCCTGGAGATATATCTCGAGGCGGACGAGGACTAGATGGACTTCTTCCTGGGCGGCCTCTGGCAGGGCTTGCAGCTCCTGGTCAGCCTGGACCGCGGGGTGTACGCCATTGCCTGGCTCTCCCTGCGGGTGTCCCTGGCCGCGGTGCTCTTGGCCGGCTTGCCGGCCGTGCCCCTGGGGCTGGCTGTCGCCCAGGGCTCCTTTCCCGGCAAGAAGGTGGTGGTGGTGGTGCTCAACACCCTCCTGGCCCTGCCCACGGTGGTGGTGGGGCTGGTGGTCTACGGGCTCCTTTCCCGCCAGGGGCCCTTGGGCTTTTTGGAGATGCTCTACACGCCGGGGGCCATGGTGCTGGCCCAGGCGGTGCTGGCCTTTCCGCTCATCTGCGCGCTCACCGTGGCTGCGGTCACCACCCTGGACGCCAGGGTCATGCCCACCGCCCTCACCCTGGGCGCCACCAGGGCCCAGGCCGCCTGGGCGGTGCTCAAGGAGGCACGCTTCGCCCTCTTGGCCGCCCTGGCCGCTGGTTTCGGCCGGGTGGTGACCGAGGTGGGCGCGGCCATCATGGTGGGCGGCAACATCAAGGGCTACACCCGCACCCTGACCACGGCCATCGCCCTGGAGACCTCCCAGGGCGACTTTGCCCAGGGCATGGCCTTGGGCATCATCCTGCTCCTGATCGCCCTGGGCGTGAACCTGGTTTCCTTTCTCATGCAGTCGCGCTGGAGCTGAGACCATGGCCGGACCCTTGTACAGGCTGCGCCAGGTCGAGATGGAGCACCAGGGGCGGGTGGCGCTCAGCATACCGGAGCTGGACCTTGCCGCCGGCGAGGTGACGGTCGTCTCCGGGCCGAACGGGGCGGGCAAGACCACCCTCTTGCGGCTGCTGGCCTTCCTGGCCTTGCCCGAGCGGGGCCGCCTGGAGTACCGGGGCCGGGAGGTGCGGCCCGGCCCCGGGCTCACCAGCCTGCGCCGGGAGGTGACCCTGGTGGCCCAGGACGCCTATCTCTTCAACTCCTCGGTGGAGAAAAACCTGGCCGCCGGCTTGGCCTGGCGGGGCCTTGGCCGCGAGGAGCGCCGCAGGCGCGTGGCCCGGGCCCTGGAGAGCGTGGGCCTGGCCGGGTTCCAGGGCCGCAAGGCGCGCCAGCTCTCCAGCGGCGAGGGCCAGCGGGTGGCCCTGGCCCGGGCCCTGGCCCTGGAACCCAGGGTGCTGCTCCTGGACGAGCCCTTTGCCAACCTCGACCCGGAGAGCGAGGCGGTGTTCGAAAGGGTTATCAAAGAGTTGCCAGGTCAAGCCTGTACCGTGGTCCTGGTGACCCACGGCCGGGACCAGGCCCGGCGCCTGGCCGACCGCCAGCTCCACCTGGAGGGCGGACGACTGGTGGGGCCCCTGGCGGCCCAATCAGGTAAATTTACTGGTTGATTTAGTAATATTAGGTGTTTGCGGGCTTGGTCCCGGGCTGGATCTTGCGGAATTGTGCAGTTTGCGGTTCAGTGCTTGACCCTTTTTGCACAACCGGGGTAGGATAGCCGCGGTCGATCAGGGCGGGGCCTGCGGGGCAGGGTGCCCTCCCCTACGGCAAGGGCTTACGGCCGGGACCGCGGGCAGGACCCGGCCCCCTACGTGGCGCAACAAGGCCGCGCTTTTTTTGGCGTGTCAAGGAGACCCCCTATATGCTGGCAGAAGCATTAGCCATCGGTGGCCTGGGCATGGCGGCGGCCCTGGGACTGGGCGTGGCCGCCAAGGTGTTTTTCGTCAAGGTGGATCCCCTGGTGGAGGCGGTGGAGGAGGTCCTGCCCGGCGCCAACTGCGGCGGCTGCGGGTTTGCGGGCTGCTCCTCGGCCGCGGTGGCCATTGCCAGCGGCAAGGCCGAGGCCAACATCTGCGTGGGCGGCGGGCCCGAGGTGGGCCAGGCCGTGGCCGCCATCATGGGGGTGGAGATCACCGAGAAGGAGCCCCAGGTGGCGCGGGTGGGCTGCCGCTATCCCGTGGAGCGGGCGGACCTCAAGTACGATTATTCCGGCCTGCACGACTGCCGCGCGGCGGTGATCCTGGCCGGCGGCCCCAAGGAGTGCCCCATCGGCTGCATCGGCCTGGGCTCCTGCGTCATGGCCTGCCCCTTTGACGCCCTGGCCATCGGCCCCGACGGCCTGCCCCAGGTGGACGAGTTCAAGTGCACCGGCTGCGGCACCTGCGTGCGCACCTGTCCCCAGGGAATCATGAACCTCACCTCGGTGTCAGACCGCATCCTGGCCGAGCAGCGGGCGGTGGACTGCTTCGCCCCCTGCCAGCGGGCCTGTCCCGCGGGCATCAACGTGCCCGAGCAGCTCCGCCAGACCGCCTTGGGCCGCCTGGACAAGGCCCTGGAGGTGATCAAGGAACGCAACCCCCTGCCTCTGATCTGCGGCTATATCTGCCCCCATCCCTGCGAGCAGGCCTGCCGGCGCAACCTGGCCGACGACCCGGTGGCCATCAACCCCCTCAAGCGCCTGGCTGCGGACAAGGAGCGCCAGAGCGGCCAGCGGGTGCAGCCCTACAAGGCCCCGGCCACCGGCCACAAGGTGGCGGTGATCGGCGGCGGGGTGGAAGGGCTCTCTGCCTCCTATTTCCTGGCCCGCCTGGGCCACTCGCCCGAGATATTCGAGGCCCGCCAGGAACTGGGCGGTATCCTCAGAAGCGTGATACCGGCCGAGCGCCTGCCCCGGGAGGTGTTGGACTGGGAGATCCAGGGGGTCCTGGACCTGGGGGTCGCGGCCCACACCGGCCGGGCCTTTGGCCGGGAGGTCACCCTCTCTGGCCTGTTCGACCAGGGCTTCGAGGCGGTGCTCACCGCCACCGGCGGCTGGGACAGCCTGCTGAACCAGGGCGACCCCCTGGAGCCGGCCCCGGCCCTGCCCGGGCTCTACCTCATGCTCCCCCTGAGCCTGGCCCTGGCCGCGGGGCAGGAGGTGGCCTTGGGCGGCAAGGTGGTGATCGTGGGCGGCGGTCGCAAGGCGCTCACCTTGGCCAAGGACCTGCGCGCCCGGGGCGCGGACAGCGTCACCATCCTCTGGCGGAGAGACCTGGACCAGGTGGGCGTGGGCAAGGAACAGTTGGCCGCCGCCCGGGGAGAGGGTATCAAGGCCCGCATGGGGGTCCGGGTCAGCCGGATCATGGGCCAGGGCGACCGCCTCACCCGCCTGGCCTACACCGACCGCCGGGTGCTGGAGGCGGCCGGGGAGACCGGCGAGCGCGTCATCGAGGCCGACGCCGTGGTGGTGGCCGGCGGCCGCCTGCCGGAGATGATCTTCGTGCCCCTGGGCCCGGAGAACGGCGGCGGCGAGGGCCACTGGCAGACCTTGGTGCCCTACCGCGACCCCTCGGCCGAGCCCCGCGGCCTGTTCGACGGCAGCGAGCCGGTGAGTGACTTCCGGGCCGCGGTGGAGGCGGTGGCCGCTGGCCGCCGCGCAGCCGCCTCCTTGCACCAATACCTCGGCGGCCAGGGAATCGCGCCGCCCGAGTTCATGCTGAGCCCCCACAGCCAGGTGCTGGAGGTGACCAGCCTGGAGAACCTCATGGAGGTGCCGCCGCCCCATGCCTTCCCCCGTTTCGACCAGCCGGCCGAGCTGTCCATAGAGGACGGCCAGCCCAGCGAGCTGACCGAGGAGGCGGCCAAGGAGGAGGCCCGGCGCTGCCTCAACTGCGGGCTCCTCTGCTATTACCGCAGCCAGTACCATTAAGCGGGACGCCGATGATGAAACAAGCCATCGCCGAGCACGTAAAGGAACTCCTGGCCCAAGGCGCCATCCAGGGCTTTTTGGCGCTTCGCCAGGACGAGGGCGGCCAGGTGGCGCCCCATCTGTTCACCAACCCGGCCGAGCTGGCCAGCCTCAGCCTGGGCGATGTGGCGGCGCCGGGTGATGCGCGCTACCCCTTGGTCAAGCTGCTGGCCAAGCTGGTCACCGCCCGGCCCCATGCTACCTTTGGGGTGCTGGTGCGGGGCTGCGACGAGCGGGCCCTCAAGCGCCTGGTGAACGACGACCGGGTGCATCCCCTGAACAACCGCAAGGTGGTGGCCGTGGGATTTTCCTGCCCCCCCGAGCTGGCCGAGGCCTGCCAGTGCGCCAAGCCCTGGCCCGACGCCCTGGTGGCCGGCGAAAAGACCCCTGGCGCGCCCCAGCCTCAGCCCGAAGGCGACCAGGACCTGCTGGCCGAGCTGAACGACTGGTTCCACACCTTTGACCGCTGCGTCAAATGCTTTGGCTGCCGCGATATCTGCCCGGTGTGCTCCTGCTACGAGTGCACCATTGAAAACGAGGCCTACATCCCCCAGCGCGAGCTGCCCACCAGCCACAGTTTCCTCATGACCCGCGCCATGCACATGGTGGACCGCTGCGTGTACTGCGGGCTCTGCGAACAGGCCTGCCCGGCGGGAATCCCCCTGAAGGGGCTCTACCGCCTGGTCAGCCGGCTGACCGGGCGCGAAGGCCTCCTGCCCAGGGCCCCGGCCGCGGCCCAGGCCGGGGAGGGCTAGGCCCGGGGCCCCGGGCGCGGAAAGAACCGGGGCAAGGGCCTTGACAACAAACGGTTCCAGGAAAGGGGCCGGCAAAGGATGTGCCCAGGCGATCCTTTCCCGGCCAAGGTCCGGAGGACTCATGGAATACAAGACAACCCTGACCGTATGCCCCTATTGCGGGTGCGGCTGCTCCTTCTACCTGGAGAGCCTGGACGGCAAGCTCATCGGCACGGTGCCCTCCAAGACCTCGCCGGTGAACCGGGGCACGCTGTGCGTCAAGGGCTGGAACGTGCACGAGTTCGTGCAGAGCCCCAAGCGGCTCACCAAGCCCATGATCCGCAAGAACGGCGAGCTGACCGCGGTCTCCTGGGACGAGGCCCTGGACTACACCGCCGACCGGCTGGGGCGGATAAAGGAGCAGTACGGGCCCGACTCCATCGCCTTTCTGGCCTCGGCCAAGGTGACCAACGAGGAGAACTACCTGCTGCAAAAGTTCGCCCGGGCCGCGGTGGGCACCAACAACGTGGACCACTGCGCCCGGCTCTGACACAGCTCCACCGTGGCCGGTCTGGCCGCAGCCTTTGGTTCGGGCGCCATGACCAACTCGGTAGACGAGCTGGCCGACGCGGACTGCATATTCGTGATCGGCTCCAACACCACCACCGCCCATCCTATCGTGGCCACCCGCCTGTACCAGGCCAAGGAGCGCGGGGCCAAGCTGGTCGTGGCCGATCCCCGCAAGATACAGCTCTCCCTGTTCGCCGACGTGTACGTGAGCCAGCGCCTGGGCTCGGACGTGGCCCTCCTCAACGGCATCATGAACCATATCCTGGCCCAGGGCTGGCAGGACCAGGACTTCATCGACGAGCGCACCGAGGGCTGGGAAGATTTCCGCCAGGTGGTAGAGAAGTGGACACCCGAGCGGGCGGCCGAGGTCTGCGGGGTGGCGGCCGAGGACATAAGAAAGATCGCCGAACTCTATGCCAAGGCCTGCCGCGCCTCCATCGTCTACTGCATGGGCATCACCCAGCATGTCTCCGGCGTGGACAACGTCAAGAGCCTGGCCAACCTGGCCATGCTCACCGGCAACATCGGCCGGGCCTCCACCGGGGTGAACCCCCTGCGCGGCCAGAACAACGTGCAGGGCGCCTGCGACATGGGCGGCCTGCCCGACGTGTTCCCCGGCTACCAGAAGGTGGGCGCCATCGACGTGCAGGCCAAGTTCGAAAAGGCCTGGGGCACGAGCCTCTCGGACAAGCCGGGCCTCAAGATCCCCGACATACTGCACGGCCTGGACAAGGGCGAGGTCAAGGCCCTGTACGTGGTAGGGGAGAATCCCCTCATGAGCGACCCGGACGAGGCCCACGTGAAAAAGGCCCTGGCCCAGGCCGAGCTGGTGGTGGTGCAGGACATCTTCCCCAACCAGACCACCGAGTTCGCCCACGTGGTGCTGCCCGGCGCCTCCTTTGCCGAAAAGGACGGCACCTTCACCAACACCGAGCGCCGGGTCCAGCGGGTGCGCCAGGCCGTGGAGCCGGTGGGCGATTCCCGGCCGGACTGGAAGATCATCCAGGACCTGAGCACCCGCTTCGGCTATGAGATGAGCTATGATTCCCCGGCCGCGGTCATGGAGGAGATCGCCCAGGTGACCCCCCAGTACGGCGGCATCAGCTTCGAGCGCCTGGAGGGCGAGGGCCTGTGCTGGCCCTGCCCGGATCGGGACCACCCGGGCACCAAGTTCCTGCACCAGGGCAAGTTCGCCCGGGGCCGGGGCCTGTTCCACGCCATCGACTACCGGCCGCCGGCCGAGGAGGTGGACGAGGAATATCCCCTCTGGCTCACCACCGGCCGGGCCCACGTGCACTACCACACCGGCACCATGACCCGCAACTCGCCCACCCTGCATGCCCAGATGCCCGAGGGCTTTGTGGAGATCAACCCCGCGGACGCGGCCGAGCTGGGGGTTGCCCAGGGCGACGAGGTCAGCGTGGCCTCCCGCCGCGGCGAGGTACGGGCCAAGGCCATGCTCACCGAGCGGGTCAAGCCCGGCCTGGTGTTCATGCCCTTCCATTTCGCCGAGGCCTCGGCCAACGTGCTCACCAACCCGGCCCTTGACCCCCTATGCAAAATCCCTGAATATAAGGTGTGCGCCGTGCGGGTGAAAAAGGCGGCCTGAGAGCGGGTTCATCGAGTACCACGGGGCGCCCCGCAGGGGGCGCCCCTTTTCGTGGCGGGCAATCGTTTTGGTGCTCCAGCTTGGGTGGTTGTATGCAGGAGCGCATGAAGACAGAGCTGGACCGGCAGTTGGCCATCAACGAGGCGCAACTGGTGCTGGCCGAAAAGCGGACCAGTCTGGCCACCTTGCGTACCGGCTTGGCCCTGTTGGGCCTTCCCCTGGCCGTGGTGAGTTTCCTCATCGCCATGTCCAAGCACTACGAGGTGGCCGAGGTGTGGGGTTACTTGGCACCGGTGCTGATCGCTTGTATCAGCCTGGCCGGGCTGGGCGTGTATCTGTGCTGGCGGGCGGTGCAGGTCCTGCACCGGGCCGACCGCCAGTTGGCCCGACTCAGGAAGAAGTACCCGGTGGTGGATCGGGATCTGTGCTGAACAAGGCGGCGGGCCTTGACCGCGGCCCATGCCAAAGGGGGGAACATGCTTACCCTGGAGGAGCTGAAAGCCGATCCCGGCCTGGTGGCCCGCATCGACTGGTACATCACCCCCCGAGAGGCCTTTGAAACCTACCAACTGAAATCGCCGGGCAACTGGCGCGGCGGCAACCTGGCGCCGGTGTATTACTTCTACGTCTCCACCTGGCAAGACCAGGAACCCCGCTTGTTTCTGGTGAAGCGCAGCCTGAAGCACAGCGAGGAGATAGCGGAGATCCAGGCGCCGCCGGAACTTCTGCGGGCCGCGGCCGCGGCCGAGGCGGGGGCCATGGTGCCCAAGGGCCAGGCCGCGATAGACGAGCCCTTGCGGCGCTGGCTGCAAGACCAACTCAGCGCCTGAGAAGTTCTTTCCCTTTCATGATTCAAAACTGTAAATTCCTTGCTGAGCAGGCCGGGGCTGGGGCATTATAGTTAGGTAGCCACGGCCTCAATCCTTGATTACGCTCCAGGGTGTCGAGAGCCCCTGGTTTTTTTGGGGGGGCGCGGCCAGCAGTAACTCATGAGGTGGAGGGTTTCATGCCTACCAGACGAGACTTCATCAAAGCCTTGGGCGGCGCCTTGGGCGCCGGGCTCCTGACCGCCGCTGGCGGCCGTTCGCCCCGCCCAGCCAGCGCGGCCGGGCCTCCCATCCCGAGCGCTTATTCCTATCGCGCTCTCATCTCCACCGGGGCCGCGCTTCCGGGCGGGCAGACGCTTTCCTTCCTGCCCGGGCCGGTTATGATCAACGACACCGGCAAGGTGATCTTTTACGCCAAGGACTCCAGCGGTGTGATGGGGCTTTACGAGGTGGACCTGAACGACCCTGCCCAGGTGCGCAAGGTGGCGCGCAGCGGCGACACCCTGGCTGACGGCAAGACCTTGGGCCACCTGTACGGCATGGAGACCAACCCCCATGGCACGATCGCCATGCTGGCCTACACCACCGACGGCCTGCACGGCGTTTACCTGGAGCGCAACGCAGGGGGCATGCAGCCGGCGGCTACCTTCAACCAGCAGATACCGGGCTCTGGCCACCGCTTTGGCAGCCACTTCCAGGACCTGAGCCTGCAAAGGGACGACAACCTCTGCTTGGTCGCCTACTACACCACCGAGGACCAGGGCGCCGGCCGTATAGGCCTGATACACCTGCCCGGCGGTTCGGTGAACGAGAGCACCCGGGTGGTGGTGTCCTCCCCCAACCTGGTGCACGGCCAGGATGGCTACGTGAACGACCTGGGCCTGGTGCACGTGAACAACAACGGCGACTACGTGATACAGGCTTTTCAGGCCACCGAGGGCGCCCTGGCCACTGCGATGGACACCGGCGGCGCCGCCAGGCGGGAGTCGGTGCTGCTGAAGGGCAACGTGAACACCAGCATCTCCTCCATGGACTTCGCCACCCTGGCCTGGCCCCAGTTCCCCAAGCCGGGCGGGCCGCCCCCCAGCGGCGAGATCGTCTACGGCCCGCGCATCTCGGCCGACTCCCAGCCGGCCTACGTGGTGCACGTGAGCGACGAGCGCATGAGCCTGGTGCTCTTGAACCGCACCATAATCTCCAGCGGCGACCTGGCCCCGGCCGGCTGGGCGGTGAGTTCCATCTCCCCGCCCAACGCCAGCCCGGACGGCCTCTACTTCTTCACCCTCATGGGCTTCAGCGACAACCAGAACGTGTTCCAGCTCATCGTGCACAATGGCTACGAGGCGCGGGTGATGCTTTCCATGCTGGATACCGTGGGCGACAAGCGCATCATAAACCTGCTGTGGGGCTTCCACACCGACCAGGTGGACTCTGCCGGGCGCTTGGCCTTCGTGGCCGAGTGGGACGACCAGAGCACCCAGTCCCTGATGCTGGCCGAGCCGGTTTAGGCCCAGGAGAGGGAGAAGGATCATGACCCAGATAAACAATACCCTGCTGGCTACCAGCCAACCCCTGGATCTTTGCAAGGGCTTTGCCCTGTTCCCTCAGTTGGGCACCCTGCGGGCGGGCATCTCCTCGGGAGACTCGGGAGGCACCCTCCTCAAGAAGCACGCCAAGATACTGGCCCTCAGGGGTGGGTTCTCGTTCAGCTACGATGTCTTGCTGGGGGTATGCGGCCCCAGCTATGCCATCGAGTTCAACCTGGAGGGCACCGGCAGCGGCAAGAGCATTGACATGAGGGTGTCCGGCGACAAGATGCAGGCCGGGTTCTTCATCGGCTTCACCATCCAGTTTCCCATGTCGGCCGACCTGCAGTACTGGAGCCCGGATCACTGGTACACCCCCTGGAAGGGCCACTGGCACAACATCGGCTCTTTTTCCATCAACCCCCGCATAGACCTGCTGGGCGTGATCCTGTTTGCCATCATCAAGATACTGGGGACAGACTCGGTCCTGACCAAGGTCAACAACATAGTCCCCGGCCTCATCGGCTCCTGGGGGTTCATCGGCAACAGCAACGGCGGCTTTGCCGCGGGCGACGGCACCATGACCGCCGAGCCGGTGATGAACATACCCATCAACATCATCCCCTTGATCCCCGACTTGGGAGAGGTGGACAAGACACTCTCCGAGATCGGGCTCAAGATCGCCTCGGGCCCCAACCTGGGCATCGGCATACCAGTGCATACCTCCTTGACCAAGGTGGACCTGGACGGGCACGCCTACGAGGGCCTCAAATGGAGTGGCGAGCGTTTCACCGCCAGCGGCGACGATGATGTGCCCTCCCACGTGAGCACCATCGAGACCCGGCTCACCCACGAGCCGGACCTCACCTTCCTGGTGGGCTGGTTCGCCTCTGCCTCCCTGTTCAAGTTGTTCAGGATCAGCGCCACCATCAACATAGACGTGCTGGGCATCCTGGGACTGAAGATCAGCCTGGGCACCTACAACAACACCCTGTCCAACAGCGTGGGATCGGTCTCGGTGGATGCCTGCCACACCTGCGGCGTCGAGCAGCAGGCCAGCCGGCCGGTGAAGGTGATCTTCGAGGAGCCGGAAGCCGGCGGGGGGGGCGAAGGAGGCGGGGGGGGCGGAGGGAGCGCGTGAGCCAGGCGCCGGCCCCAGAGGCGGTGGAAATCCGCATCAAGAGCGCGGCCGACCTTCACCAGGCCCTGACCTCGCCCGATCTGGGTGTGCGCCTGGAGGTGCTCAAGGCGGTGGGCGATAACCCCGCCGCGGCCCTGCGCTACGGCCGGCACCGGGGACGCGACCTCATCGACCTTCTGATCGACCAGGTGAACGCCCTGGAGAATTCCTCCCTGCGCCAGATGGTGCTCACCGTGCTGAGCCTGCTGCCCGGCCGGCGGGTCAAGGAGGCGCTCCTCAAGGAGCTGCACCTGGCAAGCGAGCCGGCGGAGGTGGAGATCGCCTCCCGCCGCCTGGCCGCCGAGGAGCCGGCCGAGCGGCTGCGCATATTCGTTCCTTTTTTGATGCAGACCGACAGCCCCTTCAAGGCGCGGGAGGCGGCCAAGGCCCTGGCGGGGCTGGAGGGCCTCACCCCGGAGCAGCGTTTGCGCGCGGCCTTGGTGGGCGCGGAGCCGGATTGCGCGCCAAGGCTGGACGCCGAAACCTGGCAGCCGTGGCTGGCCGAGTTGAACGGACCTCATGCGGATTATGCCCGGGACCTGCTCGAGCGCCAGGGCACGGCCGCCTTCAAGGAACTGAAGGCGCGCTGGGCCGAGCTGGACCAGGCCACCCGGGCCTGGCTGTTGGAGTGGGGCACCCGGGAATTCGCCTTGGAGACAGTGGAGCTGTTGGCCCAGGCCCTGGCGGAAGGGCCGGCCGAGCTGGCGCTGAAGGCGCTGGAATGCGTGCCGCGTTATGGCGAGTCCGCCGGGCTCTTTGCCCAGGCCGCTGCGGCTTGGGCAGGGCACCAGGACCCGCGCCTGCGCCTGGCGGCCGTTGCGGCCGGGGCCGCGGGCGTGGACCTGGCGGCAATGGCCCGGGACGGCTCCCAGGATGAGGGCCTGCGCCTGGCGGCCATCGGTCGCCTGGGCCGGGAAGGGGAGCCAGCCGCGGCCGGGCTCTTGGCCGGGCTTTTGGCTGATCCTTCCTGGCGGGTGCGGGCGGCGGCCGCCCGGGCCCTGGGCGAGCTGGGCGAGGAGGGCGCCCGCGCGGCGCGGGAGGTTATCGACGCCGGTTCGGAGCGGGCCCGGGCTGCTGCCGCCCAGGTGCTCCTAGCCTTGGGTCAGGACGAATGGCTGGCGGGCCACATGGGTGGGGCTGGCGCCGGATCAACATAATTGAGCTTTAACTAGGCCATGGGGGCTGTGATGAGAAAGCTGGTTTGCGTGCTGTTGGTGCTTTTGGGAACCGGGTTGCTGGCAGGAGGGGCCTGGGCCCAGGAGATGGGCGGTTCCTTTGCCTTGACCCCGGCGGGGAGCTTGCAGTTGGGGCTCAGGGCGGACTGGGTGTTCGAGCAGAAGATGAAAGACACCAACATGACCACCAACCTGGGCAACCAAGGGCTTCTCTTTTCCGAGAGCGACCGGCTCACCGGCGTGAAGGTGGACAGTGACCTCTACCTGGCCGCCACCGGCGCCTACGGGCTCACCGATTGGCTCAACCTCTTTGCCGAGGTGGGCTTGGTGGACGGCGGCAAGCTCAAGATGGATTCCGCGGAGGCCAAGCTGGGCGCCAACTTCTTCTGGGCCCTGGGCGCCAAGGCGCGGGTCTTCGAATCCAAGGACGGCCTGGGGCTCATGCTGAGCGCCCGCTACCTGCGCTATGACAACCGCGAACTCAAGGACTGGCGCATAAACGGCTCCAGCCCGGGCGATCTCTACGGCTACAGCACCGACGACCAGGCCGACTACTGGCAGGTGGACGCCGCCGCCCTGGTCTATTGGAAGCTGGGCCGGGTGACGCCCTATGTGGGCGCGGCCTACACCTATTGCGAGCTGCGCTACGACGGCAAGTGGACCAACAGCACCAACGGCGCCACAGTCACCTATGATGCCAAGTTCAAGCTCAAGGACCAATACTTGGCCCTGGCGGGGCTGGAGGTGGCCCTGGGCGAGAGCTTCAGCCTCAACCTGCAAGGTGCCTTTGGCGGCCGCAGCGAGGTGGGCCTGGGCCTGAGTTACCATTTCTAGCCGGAGGGCGCGCGTAGCCAACTCCATGGCCTGCCCTGCGGGGCGGATCAGGCCCTTTGCCGATATGCCCCCCTGGCCGGGGCGCGGGTTTCAAGCCCAGGAGCAAAGACTGGTCCGCTGCTGCCCTGGATTGGGTTGAAATGGCAGAACGTCGCATAGAGCACAAGGAATTCATTGAGTTCATCAAGTGGAAAGACGACTTCAACACGATTGTCGAGCTGATCAATCAGCAGCATTTGAACGTGCTCCAGTTTCTCAACCGCTGGTACAACGAGATCCGCGACGGCAAGTTGAGCGATGACGTTGCGGGCTTGATGGGGGAAAAGTTCGAGTACCTGAATGAATTTTCCCTGGGACACCTGCGTTTCGAGTCCGGCATGCTGAAGATATTGACCGAGAAGTACGGTTATCCCCGGGACGAGTACCAGGAGCATGTCGAGGTCCACAGGCGGTTCGTGCGGGAGTTGATGATTCCCCTGTCAAAGGAGATAAAGCTCCTGGCAGGGTCGGACGAGATGTCGGTCCTGGAAAGCATCTCCAAGGAGAGCCTGCGGGACGTGGGGAAATGGTGGTATCAGCACATAAAGAGCCCCAAGGAGGACGAGCCGCCGGGACCGGACCACAAGTACCGGCTCTTCATCGACAAGCTCTCACCAGACCAGAAGATAGCCCTCCTGAACGACATAATCCTGTTGCAAGAACAACAGCGGCGTAAAGCCGGCTAGCCTTTCAGGGATCCCCAAGGCATCAGTGGCCCCAGCAAGGGCAGTCCCCGGGGCCGCAAAGGGGCGGTTGCAAGGGACCGGGGGAGGCCCCTTGCAACCGCGGCAACCAGCGGGGGCTGTCCTGCATGCGCCCGCCCCCCGTCGCCCCCGCCCCCCGTCGCCCCCGCCCCCCCGTCGCCCCCTGCGTTCTCCGCTGTGATCTCCTAGAAGTCCTTGTCCTCCTGCTCGTCCAGGGGGATCATTTGTTCGGCGTCGTCCTTGTCAGAAGGGGGTGGCAAAAAGGCGGAGGGGCGGTCTGCCGTTTCAGCCGGGTCGGACAATCCCTTTATGTCCTGGGCCGCCGCGCCGTTTGCCCCGGCCCCCTCCACCAGGGAAACCAGGTCCCTGACCATGTTCTGCATGACCGCGGCCTGGGAACTCATCTCTTCCGAGGCGGCCGCGCTTTCCTCGGCATTGGCGGCCACCTGCTGGGTCACCTTGTCCATCTCCGCCACTGCCCGGTTTATCTGTTCAATGCCCTGGGCCTGCTCGTCGCTGGCCGCGGCGATTTCTTCGATCAGTGCGTCCACCTTTTGGTTGTGGATGGTCACGGTTTCAAAGGCCTCCTGGGTGTGGCTGACCAGTTCGGCGCCCTGGTTGATGTTGCTCACCGACCCCTCGATCAGCTCGGCGGTGTTCTTGGCTGCCTCGGATGCCCGCATGGCCAGGTTTCGCACCTCGTCGGCCACCACCGCAAACCCGGCCCCGGCTTCGCCGGCCCGGGCTGCCTCCACGGCGGCGTTGAGCGCCAGCAGGTTGGTCTGGAAGGCGATTTCGTCGATGGTCTTTATGATGCGGGAGGTTTCCTCCCCCATGGCCTTGATCTTGGCCATGGACTGGGCGGTTTGTTGCATGAGCTGGTTGGCCTCCTGCAATGCCTGGGCGGCCTTTTGGCGGGAGACCTTGACCTGCTGGGTGTTGTCCGCGTTCTTGCGGGTCATGGAGGCGGTTTCTTCCAGGGAGGAGGCGGTCTCCTCCAGGCTGGCCGCTTGTTCACTGGCGCCTTGGGCCAGCACCTGGCTGGCGGAGGATACCTGCTCTGCGGCCGAGGCCACCTGTTCGGAGCCAAGGCGCAGGTTTTGGGCGACTCCCTTGATAGGCTTGGAGATGGAGCGTCCCATGAAGAGAGCCACCAGCACGATGCCTACCAGCCCCACCACCGTGATCAGCATCATGACCCGCTCCAGACTGTTCACGGCGGCAAAGGCCTCGGCCTTGTCTATCTCGGCCAGCAGGGCCCAGGTGACGCCAGCCACCTTCAGCGGGCAATAGGCGGAGAGCACCGGATTGCCGTTGTAGTCGATGACGATCTTGGTGCCGCTTTCACCGGCCAGGGCCCTGCGGCTGGCCTCGGTGTCCACCTTGCCCAGGATGGGGTCGGCGAACGACGCCTTGACCGAGTGGTGCTTGGGGTCCAGATAGGAATCGGAACGCATGAGCTTGTCCGGCCCCACCAGATAGGTTTCGCCGGTCTTACCCAGGCCGGCCCGCTGCTGCATGATGTCGTTGATGGCGTCCAGGGAGAGTTGCAGGGCCACCACCAGTTGCACCTTGCCCTGGCTCATGACCGGTTGGGCGATGAAGGCGGCAGGCTCGCCCTTGCTGGGGGCATAGGGCGCAAAGTCCGCCATGCCGAACTTCCTGCTTTTGAGTACCCGCCGCACCAGGGCCCCCAGGTTGGAGGAGGCGTATTTCCCGTTCGCCAGATTGGTGTGGTAGTCGGGCTCGTGGGCCACGGTATAGAAGCAGTAGCCATTGGGGGCGATCAAGAACAGGTCGTAGTATCCGTACTTTTCTATGTACTTGGCAAAGAAGTCCTTGCTATCGCCTTTTTGCTTGGCGGCCAGGACTTCCTCCAGGCTTATCCTGGAGATAAGGGCCCAGTTGAGGCCGGGGATGTGGAGGGGAGTGTATTCCACTACCTCGGGCCGGCCCGATGAGTCCATGAATACGCCGTGGCCCGTCTGGCCGTCCAGGGCCAGCTTCAGGTATGGGGGGGCCTGGCTGGTGATGTCGTAGCCGATTACGAATTTTCCTTCTCCCATGGTCTTCAGATTGGAGCGGAGCAGGTAACGCCCTGCTGTCTTGGCCATGAGATAGGACTCACCAGTCTTGCCCAGGCCCATGCGGCGGTCCACTATCTCGCTTATGGGTTCAACCGGTATTTGCAGGGCCACCACGGCCACCAGGTTTCCCTTCTCGTCAAACATGGGCGCGCCGATGAAGGCGGCTTGTTGGCCCTTGCTGGGCGAGTAGGGTTCGAAATCCTCGATGGCTGGTTTTTTGGTGGTCACCACCGCCCGCCACAGGCGCCCCAGCCCTTCGTCCTTGAGCGCTCCCTGGCTGAGATTGGCGCCCAGGTCGCTCTCCTTGGCGTCGGTGAACATGACGTAGCCATGGTCGGCGGATATGATGAAGATGTCATAGTAGCCGTATGCCTTCACATACTCGTGAAAGTACTTGGCGTGGCGGGAATATATCCTTTTGTACTGGTCGGTGTTGATGTCAAAGGAGTCGTCCGGGCCAAAGCCCATCTGGTTTTTGTACTGGTCCAGTTCGTGGTATAGCTGCAATATGTCCTTGCAATGCGCCAGGGCGGACACATCGTTTCTCATCCGCTGAAACAGTTTTTCCAGGTCTGCTTTTTTCAGTTCCTGGACCACGCACAATTTCTGGAACGCCTCGTGGGTCATGGCCGAGACCGTATCGACCAGCACGCCCATGTCGCCATGGCGCTCCCGGAAAAACTTCTGTATGGCCTCCTTTTTGACTTCCCTTACGCAGGTCAGCTGGCGGTAGGCCTGCCCGGCAAGGGCGTCGATTGAAACGAAAAGGCTGTAGAGCCCCATGATGGCGAAGGGAATGATTCCGACCGCCAGAAACACGATGAGCAACTTGCTGCTAAGCTTAAGCCTACTGAACATTTCTTACCCCCCTAGCTGGTGAAAGGTGTCTAAGGGCAGGCTGGCTTGGCAACGCGTCGTCAAAACAAAACGGGCGTGCGACGGGGGGGCAAGTTATCATGGCGGATTTTAGATGGTTCCAGTTAAGCATACTCAGGTAACAAGTTTTAAAGTTCAATCTTTTCAACTAGAAAGCAAGCTGGTATAATTTATGCCAAATCAGACAATGAAAACGATAATTGTTTGCGGATTGTGTCCGCCGAACCATGGAGCCGCCTCAAGGCTCGGCTGGACGCGCCATGAAAAAAGCGCCCCGAGAACAGTTGGCTGCTCTCGGGGCGCACCCATCTTCTTTGCCCCCAAGCGTTCCTGGCCTTAGTCCACGCGCAGGCCGGACTCTTGGCGGACAGGTCTTCTGGCTCTTGGTTTCAACCTACTCCCCGCGCCTTCCCGCCACCCTGGTGAGGCGGCAGTGGCTTTGCCTGCGGGTTTCGTAACCAATCACAGCGGCGGGACCGCGCCGGATTCACACCGGCTTCCCTATTAAGCCCAAGGGGCATCCGCCAAGCTATGTAGTCTCTTGATCAGTTTTAATGCCAAAAGGATCGCAAGTCAATCAGGACTTGCCCTTGGCGCCAAAAGCCAGGCGGGCTTCTGGGAGAAGCCTTGGGCAGCTCCAGCCTGGGGGGGGCGACGGGGGGGGCGACGGGGGGGGCAACGGGGGGGCGGCGGGGGGCGACGGGGGGGGCGGGGGGGGGGGGCGGGGGGGCGGGCGACGGGGCG
>CAZUHP010000031.1:0-15794 GCA_964620595.1 uncultured Desulfarculaceae bacterium
CACTGGCAATGCCGATGTCAACCGGCCGGCCGCCCAGTTTTTGGCATGCGCGCTTCAGGTCTGAAAGGTGGCCTGAAAACACACGGCTGATCGGCCTTTCGGCATTGTTCAGGAAACCGCCGGCAAATGGGGCCGCATCCTTGAAGTCCTTGTAAGCGACCCACTCGGATTCCGCCGGCTCGGTTTCCGGGCACATCAGCAGGTACTTGCAAAGGATCACGCACACCGAATGGCCCGGCCGGCGCCCTTGGCCGTCTGTGATGCCGCGGGCGGATATGCGATGGGGAATTCCATAAAATGGAAGGACTACATCCCCTTGAATCAAACTCAGTCCAAGTCGATCCTTTACGCGGCTGAAGTCGATACCGGATACTTCTTCCAGGTATTCTCGATAGATCTGCTCAAAAACCCCTGGCTCTTGCATGATCGGCCTCCCTACCATAACCGCCAGACAACTCGGTCGCCTTGCTTATCAGCTCGCACCTTTTCCATGTGCCGCAAGGTGGAGAACTCCCTTTCCAGGTCCCGGGGGGTCAGCTTGCCGCCAAGTCGCCGAAGCAAGGCCAAAGGCTCGAGCCCGCCGGTTTCCTTCAAGATGCTCAGGATTTCCGCTTGGACCGGGGTAAGCGCTTCAGGGCCGCCCGAAAGTTTTTCAAGTGATTTCGCGCAGTACACCGCCCACGGGTCGCAGGTCCGGACAGGGGAGAGGGCATCCATGTAACAATCTTCGCAAAGCGTTTGGCCCAGGTGTTCCCTTTCCTCGCCAGGCTGGATTGTGGCGCTGCAACGGTCGCATTTCATGGCTTGCTTCCCCCTGCCTTGGTTCCGTTCATGGTTGAAACCAAAAAACACCATGACGATCAGGCCCCGCCAGGGGCCGCGACCTTCATGGCCTCGGTTGGATACGATGCGTTTTTGATCAGACCACGCGGTGGTGGATCAGGAGAAATTCGGCCTTGTCTATTATGTCGAAGTGATGTTCATGCAATGCCTTGAATCTCAAGGCCATGCCGGGTCCCAATTCATGGGATTGCCCCCTTACCGTCACCTTGACCTTGCCCGAAATCACCAGGCATATCTCGGCCGTGTTTTCATGGCGCCGCGGGTCTGATTCCTTCCTTACGCCGGCATCTGCCCGGATGTAATAGGCCTCGAAATCGGGGAACCAGATGTGGGCCCCCTCCAAGCGGTCTGTCTTGAAGGTCTTGGTTTGGGCTGCTTCACAATGCGCCACCTCTGCCAGCCGGATCAATTCGCTCGATGTCAACTGGAAGACGCTGCTCAGGGCCTCTATGGTCTCAATGGTCGGATTTCCCTCTCCCCCCTCGATTTTCGAGACTGTCGCCCGGGTCAGGTTGGCCCGCCTGGCCAGTTCCTCGGCCGTGAGACCCCGCTTCCTGCGGAGAGTGCCTATTATGGAAAAATCGAATTTCTTCATGGCGTTGTATCGACCTTGACACGGGTGACAATAATTGTTAATTAAAATAGACTAAATGTCAACTAAAAAATACATGAGCAAGGGCCGGCCCCAGGCCGCCGCAAGGGCCGTGCGGACCAGGCATAACGGAGGATAATCGTGTTAGTGGTTGAGAATCCAACCAAATACCCCAAAAGCGCCGTGGTGGTGCGTTTTCAGGACTGTGATCCCTTTGGTCATCTGAACAACGCCCGCTATCTTGATTACTTCATCAATGCGCGGGAGGATCACCTGGCCAGGTGCTATGGCCTGGACATCTACGAGCGGCAGCGGCGGACCCATGAAAACTGGGTTGTTGCCAGCCATCGGATCGCCTATCTCCTGCCGGTGAGGTTCAGGGAGGAGGTTGTGATCCAAACCTGCCTTGTCACCTACACGAAGAACTCGCTCTGGATGGAAGGAGCCATGCTTTCCCAGGATGAGAGCCATCTGAAGGCGGTTCTCTGGACCCGGTTCCGGTATTTCAGTTTCAAGACAGGAAAGGCTGCCGAGCATTCCCCTGAATTGATGGATTTTTGGGGCCGCATAGCGGTTGCCGGCCAAGAGATGGTGCAGCAGGGATTCGAGGCGAGAGTAGATGCGATGAGGGCTCTTTTCAGCGGCGGTTCCTCATCTGGTGAAATGGAATTTCAGGACCCTGCCTGAGATGGCAACGGGATGAGGCCGCGCCACTTGGCAAGCTCGACCGGCGTCTGGCCTCCCACCATCTCCGGCCGGGCGAGATACAGGGAGTTGGGCGTCACGTTCACCTATATGAGATGATTGGTGCCCTCGCCGTGATTCGAACACGGGGCCTACGGCTTAGGAGGCCGTTGCTCTATCCAACTGAGCTACGAGGGCGCACAGGACCGCGTAACGGCCTAGAACTTAACACACCTCTTGGGTCCTGCCAAGGCCAGGGGGGCGAGGGGGGCAACGGGGTGGCGACGGGGGGCGAGGGGGGCGAGGGGGGCGACGGGTGGCGACGGGGGGCGAGGGGGGGCTAATGGGGCTTGGTGCCGGGCGGCGGGGCCGCGGGCAGCGGGCCCCGGCCGGGCTGGCCCCGGCGGCGGAACTGCATGTCCAGGTAGCCCTGGCTGAAGGGGTAGGGGCCGGCCCGGAAGCGTCCGCAGGGGTAGTCCTCGCAATCGCAGGAACAGTAGCCCACCTTGCGGTCCCGGGCGCATTGCAGGATGGGGCAGGTGCCGCCCAGGAGCCCCAGTTGGGTGGCCAGCTTCTTGTCCGCCTCGGGCTCGGTGCCGGCCGCGCAGGGGCCGCACTTGCCCTGGCGGAACAGGCCGCACACCAGGCAGTTGATGCCGCAGGCGCCGGTGCCCTCACCCATGGCTCATTCCCTGGTCAGCCGCGCGGCCAGCACGTTGCACATGGCCCAGACCGCGTCCAGGGCCAGGTGGAAATGGGCGCGCTGGTCGATGCCGATCACCGCCCGGGGTTCGAACTCCTCGTCCCCGGCCCACAGGAGCACCCACATGGGCACCCGGGGCAGGCCCGGGATGAACATGGCCACGTCCGCGCCCTGGTCCACCTCCTGGCCGCTCAGGGCCCGGGCCGCGCGCACCAGGCCCTGGGGGTCGGAGCCGAAGCGCTCCACGATGGGCTCCAGGGGCAGCTCGTGGGGGCCGGTGAAGAACATGCGCCCGCCGGGCAGCTCGGCAGGGGTGGTCATGCGGCCGCTCTGGGGCAGGTTCTGGGCCTTGGCCAGGGTGGTGATGAGCACCAGCCCGGTCTGGAAGCTGACCCGGTGGTCCGGCCGGGAGGCCTCGCGTATGGTGCGGGTGCGGGGGTCTATCAGGTAGTCCCGGCTGAAGAGGCTCAGCCGGAAGCAGCCGTCCTCCAGGAAGGCCTCGGTGGCCGCGGCAGCCTCCACCGGCTCGCGGGCGGCCAGGTCCTGCCACAACTCCTCGGGGAGCTGGTCTGCCCAGCGGAAGAGCCGCACCTGGCCGGGATCAAGCGCTGCCATTGCCTATCACCGCTTCCTCGGGGTGCTTGCGGCGGCGGTAGGGCTTGTGATGGCCCTGGCGCGGCTGGCAACCCTCGCGCACCCGGGAGAAGAACTCCAGGTAACGCGCCACCGCCCGGCTCATGTCCTTGCGCTCCACCACCTCCTGGATGCCGCGGATCTCGCCGTAGTAGCGCTGGTCCACCAGGGTGCGGGCCGAGACCTCCAACAAGGAGTCGGAACGCACCAGCTCTTCCTGCACCTCGAAACCCCGCGACTCCATGACCCGGGGGCCGGTGAAGATGACCAGGGCCCCCGGCTCGGCCAGGCACACGTCGCCCAGGGCGGCGTAGGAGGCGATGGCCCCGCCGGTGGAGGGGTCGGCCAGGATGGAGATGAAAGGCAGGCCCGCCTCCTTGAGCTTCTGCACCGCGGCCACGGTCTTGGTCATCTGCATGAGGGCCACGATGCCCTCGTACAGCCGGGCGCCGCCCGAGCAGCACACGCTGACCAGGGGATAGCCTTTTCTCAGGGCGTATTCCACGGCCAGGCGGAACTTCTCGCCGAACACCACGCCCATGGAGCCGCCGGCAAAGGCGAACTCGCTGATGGCCAGCACCGCGGGGTAGCCGTGGATGGTGGCGCTGGCGGTCACCAGGGACTCGGTGAAGGAGGTGCGCTTCTTCTGCTTGGCCAGGAAGTCCTGGTAGTAGTCGTGGATGTCCTCCTTGGACAGGCAGTCGTGCACCGTCATGTTGCGGAACAGCTCGTGGAAGGTGCCCGGGTCGGCCAGGGCGTTGATCCAGCCGGCCGCGTCCAGCACGTGGCGCTTGCCGCAATGGGGGCAGACCTGGTGGTTGGCCAGGTACTCGTCCAGGGGCACCATGGCGCCGCAGCCCGGGCCGGTGGAGCGCAGGCGCTCCTCGCCGCAGCGGATGTAGTCCTGGCCGGGCTCCAGGTCGTGGGCCACGCCGTAGTTGTCCGACACGTGCACGCCGCCCGAGGGCGCGGTGATGACCTTTATGTCCTGGGGCGCCCTTTGGAGCTGCTTGAGGGGGCGCTCTATGAACCGCTTGAGGTGGTAGAAGCGTCCCCGGTGCATCACCCCCAACACGTCGGCCGTCTGCCGGCGCTGGGCCATCAGCTTGTCCAGGCGCTTCTTGAACAGCTCCTTTACCGTGCGCTCCAGGTACTCGCGGATGTTCTTGGTGAACTGGTCCGCGTCGTCCACCTTCTTGGTTTGGGGAATGATGGTGTCCACCACCTTGTAGTGCTTGAGGTGGCGGGCGGTGCCCTTGCTGATGGTGAGCGCGTCCTCGATGCGCTCCGGGTCGCGGAAGATGATGGCGGCCAGGGACTCGGGCGGCGCGGTGGCGTACATGGCGTCCTCCAGCGCCGCCCTGCGGTCGGCCACCTGCAGGGCCAGGGCCCCGCCCGAGCCGCCCTCGCCCAGCACGATGCTGATGGTGCGGATGGGCACCGTGAGGTAGGCCCGGATGAGATGGGCGATGAAGAAGGCCTGGAGCCGCTGGGCCGAGAACATGGATATGTCCGCGCCGTAGGTGTCGATCAGCGAAAGCAGCAGGGCCTCCTCGTGGGGTCCGGTCTCCTTGAGCTGCCTGAGTATCTGCAATACCTTGGAGTGCTCGTCCGCGTTGAGCATGCCCCAGTTGAGGCGGGCCACGTCGTCGGAGGTGCGCAGGTCCTCGGCCTTGGGCTTTTGCTGGGCCACCACGAACACCCGGCGCTGGCTCAGGTGGCCTTCGCCCACGATCAGGGAGGAGCCGGGCGAGTCGTAATGGCGGAAGTCAGCGAAAAGCCGCTGGATCACATCCGAGGAACGCGGCCGCATGGGATGGCGGGTGCGGGTTTTGAAGATATCGATAAGCTGCAAGGGTTTCCCCCTTGGCGGTATGAAACTCGTGTATGCTTGTCAAACAGGTCCCCGGCTCGGCAAGGCCCTTGCCCTGAAAGGCCCCGCCTTGGCCCCTAACTCGTAGCGGGCCCTAAAGGCCCGCGCATAAGCAATCGTAGAGTAGGGCCGACGTGGTGTCAAGTTGCGGCTGGCCCCTGGGGAAAACACTTGCCAGCCAGGAGGGGCTCTGTTATAAATCCATCCCATTCCGCCAAGTTGGACGCCCAGGGGCGCCTGGGGGCCCAGTCGGCTCGTGGTGGCTATAGCTCAGTTTGGTCAGAGCGCCAGGTTGTGGCCCTGGAGGCCGAGGGTTCAAGTCCCTCTAGCCACCCCATCTTCTTGATAAACATGCTGAAACGCCTGGCTGCCCAAAAGGGCGGGCCGGGCGTTTTTTGGTCTTGGGGCCGCCTGGGGGTGGGCATGGGCAGGGGGACGCGGGCGCCGGGGTAGGGAGGCGACCGGATTTCGCTATGCGTAATCGCTAGTTGGGGGATAAAAGTCCGGCCCGGAAGCTTGCGCTGAGACGGGAGCAGGGGTACTCTCTTGCCCAATGCCCACCACCACGGAGGCGTTTTCGTGAACTCCCAAGAACGCGGCATCCTGGCGGTAACCTGTTTCGGCCACTTCATGAGCCACTTCAACATGCTCGTGTTCCCGGCCCTGGTGCTGCCCCTGTCCAGGCAGTTGGGCCTTTCCATGGCCCAGACCCTGGAACTCAGCTTCTGGCAGTATCTGCTGTTCGGCATCACCGCCCTGCCCTGGGGCCTGGCCACCGACCGGGTGGGGGCGCGCTCCATGTTGAGGCTCTTTTTCCTGGGCGCGGGCCTTTGCGGCCTGGGCGCGGCCTTTTTCCTGGAGACGCCTTGGCTGCTGGCCCTTTGCCTGGGCGGCATCGGCCTTTTCTCGGGCATCTACCACCCGGCCGGGCTGGGGCTGATCGCCCGGGGCATCCAGCGCACCAGCATGGGCATGGCCTACAACGGCATCTTCGGCAACCTGGGCCTGGCCGCGGCGCCCCTCATCACCGGCCTGGTGTTCTGGGTTTGGGGTGCGCGGGCGGCCTATGTGGTGCTGGGGGGCCTCAACTTCGTGGGCCTGGCCACCATGTTCGTGCTCTCGGTGGAGGAGCCCCCCCGGGCCCAGGGCAAGGAAGCCCGCTCGGCCAGCGGCATGGTGACGCCCTTCTTGATCCTCTTGGTGGCCATGATGCTGGGCGGCTTCACCTACCGCTCCACCACCGTGACCGTGCCGGCCCTTTTCGAGCTGAAGACGCCCTTTATCGTGGAGTGGCTGCGGGCCCTGGGCTGGGGCGGCATCTCCGGCAACCTGGTGGCCACCATGCTCACCTCGGCCATCTTCGTGGTGGGCGCGGTGGGGCAGTATTGCGGCGGCCGCTTTGGCGAGCGGTTCGATCCCCGCTGGGGCTATCTCATCTTTCACGCGGTGAGCCTGCCCGCGGCGCTGGCCATGGCCTGGACCGCGGACCTGCCCCTGTTCCTGGTCACCCTGGTGTACCTGTTCTTCCTCTTGGGCATGCAGCCCATGGAGAACACCCTGGTGGCGCGGCTGAGCCCGCCGGCCTTCAAGCACTCGGCCTATGGGGCCAAGTTCGTGCTCACCTTCGGGGTGGGCTCGCTGGCGGTGATCGTGGCGGGGTCGGTGGAAAAGGCCTGGGGCATCTCCCAGGTGTTTTTGGTGGTGGCGGCGGTGACCGTGGCCCTGGTGGCGGCCATCGGGGTGCTCATCTCCCGCACCAGGGGCTTGCGCTAGGCAGGCGGCGCCGATACCCCGTCGCCCCCCGTCGCCCCCGCCCCCCGTCGCCCCCGCGGCAGGCTGGGAACCAAAAGCGCGGCGGGCCCCCGCAGGAGGCCCGCCGCGCTTTTATCGGTTCCTCAAGCAGCCCAGGCCCTATTTGGCCTTGAGGGGCCACTTCTTCATGATCAGGTCGTAGTAGGACTTCTCGGACACCGAGTACCAGGTGCCCACCTGCTGGGCGAACTTCTGGAAGTCGGCGTTCACCTTCTTGGCCATGGGGGTCTTCTGGGCCTCCTCGGCCACCACCTCGGTGGCCAGCTTGCGCAGGTCGGCCATCACCTTGTCCGGGAACTGCACCAGGTTGACCTTGTACTTGAAGATCAGCTCCTGGAGGGCGGCGCCGTTGTCCGCGTCGAACCCGGCCAGCATCCAGGCGTAGTTCTCGTAGCTGGCCACGTCCAGGATGCGCTGGAAGTCCTTGGGCAGGGCGTCATAGGCCTTCTTGTTGAAGAAGTTCTCCAGCACCGTGCCCGGCTCGTGCCAACCCGGGTAGTAGTAGTACTTGGCCACCTTGTAGAAGCCCATGATCTTGTCGTGCAGCGGGCCGACCCACTCGGTGGCGTCGATGACCCCGCGCTCCAGGTTGGTGAAGATCTCGCCGCCGGGGGTGAGCACCACGGTGCCGCCGGCCTTGGCCACCACCTTGCCGCCCAGGCCCGGGATGCGCATCTTCAGGCCCTTGTAGTCGCTGATGGAGTTGATCTTCTTGTTGAACCAGCCGCCCATCTGCACGCCGGTGTTGCCGGCCGGGCGGGGCACCAGGTTGAAGTTGGCGTAGGTTTCTTCCCACAGCTTGAGGCCGTTGCCGCCCCAGAACCAGGAAGCCATGCCCTGGCCGTTGAGGCCGAAGGGCACTGCCGCGAACCACTGGCAGGCAGGCTCCTTGCCGGCCCAGTAGTAAGACGCGCCCGAGCCGGCCTGCACGGTGCCCTTGGACACCGCCTCGAAGCTGCCAAAGGGGGGCACCAGCTCGCCGCCGGCGTACACCCGGATCTCGAACTGGCCGTCCGAGAGTTCCTTCACCCTCTTGGCAAAGCGCACGGCGCCGGTCTGCAGGTAGGGCAGCTTGGGCGGCCAAGTGGTGACCATCTTCCACCTGATCCGCTTTTTGGCATGCACCGCGGGAGCGCCTACGATGCCGACCGCCGCCGCCGCGGCAGCCCCGGCGCCGGCTTTCTTCAAGAAATCGCGTCTTTTCATGCTCGTTCCTCCCTTGTGGTTCAGCTTAACCAGTAGAGGCCCCGGGAGAATGCGCCCTCCCTGGCCTTTGGCCTATTACCTCGCTCCACTGGTTCGGCCGCCCCGCGGACCCGGGGCCGAGGGCGGCGGTAGCAGTCCGTATTCCTTAACCCTAATCCATCGCGAGCCTGGATGTCACCCCAAAAAAAGCGCCCGCCCGCCCCAAGGGGGGAAGGCGGGCCCTGGCTCAATTCTGATACACGACCGTGGGCAGCCAGGTGGCCAGATTGGGCCAGAAGGCCACGATCAAGAGCCCCAGGAGCTGGAAGAACACAAAGGGGATGATTCCCCGGTAGATGTGTCCGGTACGCACCTCGGGTGGTGTAACCGCTTTCAGGTAGAACAACGAGAAGCCAAAGGGCGGTGTCATGAAGGATGTCTGCAGGTTCACCGCCAGAAGCACGCAGATCCACAGGGGGTCGAAGTGGAAATCCTCGATGAGGATGGGCACCAGGACCGGCACGTGGATGAAGGTGATCTCGATGAAGTCCAGCACGAAGCCCACCAGGAAGATCACGCCCATGACGATGGCCAGGACCAGCCAGGTGGAGAACTTGTGCTCGATGCTGAACAGGAAGTTACGCACCAGGGAATCGCCGTCCAGCTCGCGGAAGGTGAGGCCGAACGCCTGGGCGCCCACCAGGATGATGAACACCATGCAGGTGAGCTTGGTGGTGGCGGACATGACCTCCCGGAGCATGGCCAGGTTGAATCTGCGGTTGAGGATGGCCAGGAGCACCGCGCCCACCGAGCCCACCGCCGCCGCCTCGGTGGGCGAGGCGATGCCCGCGAAGATGGAGCCCAGCACCGCCACGATGAGGAACAGGGGAGGGATGAGGGCCTTGCCCACCCGCAGGGAGAAGTCCCAGAAGTTCAGCCCCTCGTACTCCTCCCGGGGCACCGGCGGCGCGATGTCGGGTTTTATCATCACCGCGATCAGTATCCAGATGATGTACAACGCCACCAGGATCAGGCCGGGGAAGATGGCGGCGATGAACAGGTCGCCCACCGGCACCTGCACGATGGTGGCCAGAAGCACCAGCACGATGGAAGGCGGGATGATCTGCCCCAAGGTGCCCGAGGCGGCCACCGTGCCGGTGGCCAGCTCCTTTTGATAGCCCCGCCGGAGCATGGTGGGCACCGCCAACAGCCCCATGGTCACCACCGTGGCGCCCACGATGCCGGTGCTGGCCCCCAGAAGCGCGCCCACCACCACCGCGCTGATGGCCAGGCCGCCGCGCACCGGTCCGAAGAGCATGCCCATGGTGTCGAGTAACTCTTCGGCCAACCCGGATTTTTCCAGGGTCACCCCCATGAAGATGAACAGCGGCACCGCGATCAGCACCACGTTCTGCATCACGCCCCAGATGCGAAGGGGAAGCAGGTTGAAGAACTCCCAGCCCGAACCAATGAGCCCGAAGACCAGGCCCGTGCCCAGAAGGGTGCAGGTGACCGGGAAGCCCGCCATCAGCCAGATGGTGAGCGCCAGGAACATCCAGCCGGCTAGGTATTCGTATTCCATTAGCCGGCCGCCTCTCTGGCCTCTTCGTCGTCGCGGCCGGTTACGGTGAGCAGGCTGCGGATGAACAGCGATACCCCTTGCAGGGCGAAAAGGCTGAAGCCTATCGGTATGCAGGCCTTGAGCACGTAGCGGTAGGGTATGCCGCCCGGGTCGGGAGAGCCTTCCATAAGCCGGAAGCTCTCCGCCATGAACCCCCAGGAGGTCTTGATGATCAGATAGCAGCCGGGAAAGAGGAACACCAGGCAGCCGATGAGGTTGACCCAGGCTTGACCCTTGGTGGAGAGCCGCTGGTAGATGATGTCCACCCGGACGTGGCCGTCATGGAGCAGGGTGTAGCCCGCGCCGATGAGGAAGATGAAGCCGAACAGGTGCCACTCCAGCTCCTGGGTGAACACGAAGCTGGTGTTGAACAAGTAGCGCATCACCACGTCGATGAACACCACCGCCACCAGGCCGGAGGTCACCCAGGACACGCCCCGGCCCACCCACTCGTTGATGGCGTCGATTCTGTCAGCTATTTTTTTGAGGAGGTCCATGCAAGCTCCGACGGGTTAAAGCTTTGCGGTGAACATGAATCGGCCTCGCCCTTGGAAGGAGGCGCAGGCCGGGCCCAAGGCAAACTCCATATTAATAACGCAAGCCGTTATCAACTGCCAAGGGATTTCCCCCAAGAAGACAGCCGGGCGGCAGGCAGGGGGCCCTGATCAACTTCCAATCTAGCACAAGCCCCCCCTGACTTGCCCACAAAATCAAGGAATTGCAGGGGCGGCCCGGCAGAACTCCACCACCGCCTCGAAGGCCCGGGGGTCTTGCAGGTGGAAGTAGTGGCCCCCTTCGAACACCTCCAGGCGGGCGCGGGGCAGGCGTTCGGCCAGCTTGCGCATGGCCTCCAGGGGGGCCACTCCGTCGTGGCGTCCGGCCAGCACCAGGACCGGCACCTGGATCCGGGGCAGGCGCTCCCAGGTGTCGTGGTGCTTGCGCGCCTCCAGTTGGCGGCGGGCGCCCATCACCGCCTCTGGCGATTCTTCCCCCAGGCTGAGGCGGGCCATGGTCTCGCCCAGGAGTGCTTGCCATTCCTCAGCGTGGGCCTCTTTCCAGGCCTGGTCGCGCCGCAAGTCGCTCAGTTCCAGGAGCCGGGCCGCTTTTTCCTTCACGGGCAGGTCCCAGATCTCGTGCAGGGGATAGGATGCGCCGCCCCTGCCCCCGGCCGGGCCGCACAGGAGCGCCAGGCGCTCCACCAGCTCCGGGTGCCGCAGGGCCAGCTCCTGGGCCACCATGGCGCCGAAGCTGAACCCCACCACCGGGCAGGGCCCCCAGCCCAGGGCGCGCAGCAGCCCGGCCGCGTCGTCCGCGTAGTCCGCCATGGTATAGGGCTGGTCGGGCTTGGCCGAGCGGCCCTGGCCGCGCTGGTCAAAGGCCAGCACCGTGAAGCTCCGGGCCAGGGGCCACTCGAACACCCCCGGCTTTTGGCGCAGGTCCCCGCCCGTGCCGCCCAGGTAGAGCAGGCGGGGCCCCTGGCCGCCGAGCTGGTAATAGAGTTCCACCTCTCCCACCTGCAGGTGCGGCATGGCTAACCGCTCCGGCCGGGGGAGGGCGCTGCCAGCCAGCGCCCAGAGGACTTGCCCGCCTCGCCCCCTAGAGGGGCCGGTCTCGTTCTTTTCATCTGTCCCTTCCCTTTCTTGGCGCGGCTGAAACCCGCAGAACCCGGCCGGCCTGTAAACCAGGGGCCGGTTGGCAAAGGTTTCCCTGGCGGGACCAGTTCGCCTGCCCTAAAATTTAAGAAAGATTACTGAGCTTGCCAAGACCTTATTGGCGCAAAGGGAGTCGTCATGCCCAGAACCGCATTTTTCGCAAGAGGCGGCCATGGCCGCCGCCGGGGCCTGCTGCTGGCGGCCGCCTTGGGGCTGTGCCTGGCTGCCGCGCTCTGGCTGGCTGGTTGCGCCGGCGGTTACTTGGACCCTGGTCCCAGCCCGGCCAGGGTGAGGGTAAAGCTGCGGGCCAAGGCTCCAGAGCCCAGCCACCGCTTCCAGGCCGGAACCCTCGAGGTGATGTGGGACTGGGGGTTGTACCTGGTGCGGGAAGAGGGCGGCCTGGCCGCGCTGAGGCCGGCCGACGGGCAGCGCCTCCGGGTCATCCGGGTCAATCCTCTTGAGCGCGATACGGTGTTCCTGGTGCCGCCGGGCAAGCGTCGCTTCCGCCTGTTGGTGGAGGCCTATTATTTCAAGCCCCATGCCGAGAGCTTTTTCCCCATATCCCTGGGCGGGGTGGTGAAGGACTTCGATCTGGAGGTGGCGCCCGGCAGGGAGGCGGTGCTGGAGGTGACCTACCCACAGCCCTGAAGCCGCACCCCGGCTGGGCAGCCCAGGGCACGAATGCTATGATTTGAGTTGACAGCAGACCTCTGCCCCGTTAGGGTGCCGCCGGTTCGTGGCCGCATGATCCGTCAACATCGGGAGACAACATGGGCAAGGTGGTAATTGTGTACAAGGGCCTTACCGGGGAGGCCAAATGGTCCCCGGAGGACAACCAGTATCAGGGAAGCATAGTGAACATCCCCCAGGAGGTCACCTTCAGCGGGGCCACCATTTCCGATCTGCAACTGTCCTTCACCCAGGCGGTGGATGCCTTCCGCGGCGAATCCCGGCGGGGGGCGACGGGGGGGGCGACGGGGGGGGCGTCGCGGGGGGCGTCGCGGGAAGCTTCTTCCCTGGACGTGGCCGCCGAGACGGCCTGAGAGGGCCTGGCCGCGTCGCGGGAGGGGCAGGTGCCAGCAGGGGGATGGGCCAAAGGGCGCTCCAGCAGGGGGCGCCGGCAAGGGAGGGAGCCATGGGCCGTGCGTGCGTCGTGGGCGCAATGCTGGGGATGATGCTCTTGTGGGCCGGGCTGGCCGGCCTTTTGGCTGGCTGCGCCACGCACGGCAAGGCCACCTATACCAGCGGCGAGGACTACCACGCCGTGCAGGAGATGGAGTGGAACTTTAACCCCTGGCGCTAGTTGCTCGTTGCCAAGGAGGTTGTTCCCGGAGACATCCAAGGTCAAGACGGTGACGCCTGCGGTCGTCGCCCCTGTTTCTGGAACCAGGTGAACAACCTTTTCCGCAAGGCCATCCAACCATCCCCACACGGCCTTGTTCCAGGTTTTCTCAGCCCCGGCCGCCCATCTTGAGCAGGCGCGCGTTTATGGCCACGATCACGGTGGACAGCGACATGAGCACCGCCCCCATGGCCGGGCTCAGCAGGATCCCCTGCTGGTAGAGCACCCCCGCGGCCAGCGGTATGGCAAAGGCGTTGTAGCCGGTGGCCCAGATCAGGTTCTGTATCATCTTGCGGTAGGTGGCCCGGGAAAGCTCGATCAGGGCCAGGGCATCCTTGGGGTTGCTCTTGACCAAGACGATGTCGGCCGTCTCCACCGCCACGTCGGTGCCGGCACCAATGGCTATGCCCACATCGGCCTGGGCCAAGGCCGGGGCGTCGTTGACCCCGTCGCCGGTCATGGCCACCAGCCAACCCCGGGCCTGCACCTCCTTTACCTTCTCGGACTTCTCCTCGGGCAGTACTTCCGCGAAGTACTCGTCCAAATCCAGCTCCTGGGCCACGGACCTGGCCACCTTTTGGTTGTCACCGGTGATCATCATCACCCGGATGCCCATCTCCTTGAAACGCTTCACGGCCTCCTTGGACTCGGGCCGCACCACATCGGCCAGGGCGATGGCGCCGATTGGCTCGCCGTCCGCCAGCACGAAGGCCAGGGTGGCGCCCTGCTCCTCGGCCTGGGCCAGCTTGTCCCGGGGGTAGGACAGGTCTTGCTCGTTGAGGTAGCGGGGGCTGACCACCATGACCTGGCGGCCCTCCACCTCGGCCCGGGCGCCCTTGCCCGGTATGGCCTTGAACCCCTGGGGTTGGGGGTGGCCCTCGGCCGCCTCGGCGATGGCCTTGGCGATGGGATGCTCGGACTGGGACTCCACCGCCCCGGCCAGGCGCAGGATGTCCTTTTCGCCCAATTCATCCTGGAAGCTCACGACCTGGCTCACCCCGAACTCGCCCTTGGTCAAGGTGCCGGTCTTGTCGAAAAGGATCGCCTTGATGTTGCGCGCCTGTTCGAAGGGGGAGCGGTTGCGGATCAAGAACCCGTTGCTCGCGGCCAAGGCGGTGGATACCGCCACCACCAGGGGAACGGCCAGGCCCAGGGCGTGGGGGCAGGTGATGACCATCACGGTCACGGTACGCTCCAAGGCGAAGGCGAAATCCACCCCCCCGAACCCCAACCAGGCCAACAAGGTGGCCGCCCCGGCGCCCAGGGCTATGTAGGTGAGCCACTTGGCCGCCCGGTTGGCCAGGTCCTGGGTGCGGCTCTTGCTCTGTTGGGCCTGCTCCACCAGCTTGATGACCTGGTTGAGGAAGGAGGCCTCGCCGGTCTTTTGCACCTCCACCTTCAGGGAGCCCTCACCGTTGATGGCTCCGCCTATAACCTCGTCGCCGGCCTGTTTCTCCACCGGCTTTGACTCGCCGGTGAGCATGGCTTCGTTCACGGAGGAGGCCCCGCCGGTCACCTTGCCGTCCACCGGTATCTGCTCACCCGGCTTTATCAGCACCAGGTCGCCTTCCACCAGCTCGCTGACCGGCACATCCCTGGTGGAGCCGTCATCGGCCAGCTTGTGTGCTTCCTTGGGCACCAGCTTGGCCAGTTCCTCCAGTGCCCGGGAGGCCCCCATCACCGAGCGCATCTCTATCCAATGGCCCAGGAGCATGATGTCTATCAAGGTGGCCAGCTCCCAGAAGAAGACCTTGCCGGCAAGGCCCAAGGCCACCACGCTGGAGTAGGCATAGGCCACGGTGATGGCCAGGGCGATCAGGGTCATCATGCCCGGGCTGGCCTGCCTTACCTCGTCCACCAGCCCCTTGAGGAAGGGCCAGCCTCCATAGAAGAACACGAAGGAGGAGATGGCCAGCAGCACGTAGCGGCTGCCCGCGAAGGCCAGGGCCTCCTGCAACCCCAGGGCGGCCTGGATCATGGGCGAGAGGGCCAGGATGGGGATGGTTGCAACCAGGGAGATGAAAAAGCGGCGGCGAAAATCGGCGACCATGTGGGCGTGGTGTGAAGCGTGGCCGCCGTGGTGCGCGCCATGATCATGGTGCGTGGCGTCTGGGGGGGCGCTGCCATGAGTCATGGAAGTCATCCCGCCATGGCTGCCATGGTCTTGATGCTGGTGGTGACCTCCGTGTGCTTCGCTATGGTCGTGTTTGCCGTGTGCCTGCATGCTTTAGGTTTCCTCTCGAATCGGATCGCCACAGGGCGGTCGGTTGGTCTTTGGGTAAGACAACTACATGGCAACACCCACCAGCAGGACGGCCCCGGGGAAAGGGCCTGCCTTTCCCCGGGGTGTCTCGTCAGCGCAGGTTCCACCCTTCCAGCATCTTGGCCTGCTCCGGAGTGAGGATGCCCTTGAGGCCGCGCAGGTAATCCAGACCTGCCAGGAACATATCGGCTTGGAGCTTGGCCCTGTCGGCAAACAACTTCTTTACCCGCTTGGGGTCCACCTTTTGGTTCCAGCGCAGGCTGGACAGCTCGATTTGCAGCTTGGCCTGCCTGGCCTGCAGGTCGACCATCTTCTCCAGCCGGTCGCGGGCGAGCTTGCGTACCTTGTTCCACTGCTGGGGGCTCAGGTTGAGCCGCCCCAGCATGGCGCTCATGCGGGCCATCATGCCGGAGTTCATCATGCCGCCCATGCCGCCGGGGCCGCCCATCATGTGGGACATCATCATGCGCATCATGCCGCCGCCCATCATGCCCATGCCGCCGCCGGAGCCGCCCATCATGCCGCCGCCCATCATACCCATGCCGCCGCCGGAGCCGCCCATCATGCCGCCGCCCATCATACCCATGCCGC
>CAZUHP010000031.1:15894-40623 GCA_964620595.1 uncultured Desulfarculaceae bacterium
CCCATGCCGCCGCCGGAGCCGCCCATCATGCCGCCGCCCATCATACCCATGCCGCCGCCGGAGCCGCCTCTCATGCCCATGCCGGCGCCAGAGCCGCCCATCATGCCGGCACTGCCCATCATGGCCGGGTTCTGTTGAGAACCGCCCGTGTTTTTAGCCATGGACTGCTGCGGGCCGGGTTGTGACTGCTGGTGGTGTTCCTCCACGGCCAGAGCCGGGCTGCTGAGGGCCAATACTCCGGCCAGGCTGATTGATACGATAACCAGCAACGTGCCAAAAACCTTCTTTTTCATCTCTCGTCTCCTTTTTTTGACCTCGGTTCATGAATTTGGTGTTCAAGACCTGCTGCTGAAAACGGCCGCCACCCTGCGCCGCCCAGCCCCGGAATCGGCCGGAGCGATCAAGGGGGTGGGGGCGAATCTGGCAGCACCAGGGTCAACCGGGCGCCCCCCTGGGAATGTTCGCCGATGTCCAACCGGCCGCCGTGGGCTTCGGCCACCCGCCGCACGATGGGGAGTCCCAGGCCGGTGCCTTCCCTTTTGGTGGTCTTGAAGGGCTGCAGCACCTCTTGGCGCTGGTCAGGCGGAATGCCCGGTCCATTGTCCCGCACCTCCACCTCCAGGCCTCCGTGGTTGCGCCGGCTCAGCACCCGGACCCAGCCGCCCTCGGGCGCCGCTTCCACGGCATTGCTCAGAAGGTTCATCAGGGCTTGTTGCAGGCGCACCCGGTCCAGGGGGACCGGGGGCAGGTCCGGTGCCAGATCGCTTTCCAGGCGCACCTTCCGCGCCGCCGCCCTGGGCTCCATCACCGCCAGGCTCTCCTCGATCAGCTGGTTCAGGTCGTGCGGCGCCTTGTCCAGTTCCAAGGGCCGGGCAAAGGCCAGCATGTCCTTGACCATGAGTTCCAGGCGCGCCACCTGGGAGATGACCAGCTCGAGCTTGCGGGCGTCGGGGTCGTCCGGGTCCATCTTGCGCTTCACCTGTCTGGCAAAGCCGCCGATGGCCATGAGAGGGGTCTTCATGTCGTGGGCGATGCAGGACACCGCCCGGCCCATGGCGGCCAGGCCCTCGGCCCGGCGCAGCTCCTGTTGGTGTTCCAGGTCGCGCTGGCGAAGCCAGCCCAGGCCCAGGGCCACGCCGTTGAAGAGTCCCATCTGCATCAGGTTGCCCACTACGTGCAGGTTGGAGGCGTCCCCGCCCCACAGCACGCCGGGCGCATAGAGGGCGGTCACCCCGAGCGAGGTGACGAGCCCGCCCTTGATGCCGAACCAGAGGGCGGCCAGGACAATGGGCAGCAGGTACAGCTCGCGGTAGATCAGGTGGCGCAGCTCGTGGCTGCGGTGGGTGCTGTAGTGCAGGATGGTGATGACCACCACCAGCGCCGCCACCAGGGCCATGTGCTGTCTGAGGCTCAAGCGGGGGATGTGCATGGCCGGCCTAGGCCTCCAGGTCCTTCTTCATGGCCAGGAACTGCTCCCGGTCGATCTCGCCCTTGGCATAGCGTTGCTTCAGCGTCTCCAGGGCGCTGGCGCCGGTCCCCGTCGCCCCCCTCGTCCCCGTCGCCCCCGGGTTGCTGGCGCGGTTGCTGGCCACCAGCCAGCGGACGAGCGCGATGATTCCGGCGATCACCAACACCCAGAACAGGATCATGAAAATGCCTCCAAACCAGCCGCCTCCCCACATCATGGAAGGTCCCCAACCCATGCCAGGGCCGCCGTAGGCGCCAGGGCCCTGGGCCCAGGCCGCCAGGGGCGGGAAAAGGGCGCTGGCTGACGAGCCAAGGGTTGCTGCAAATAGTCTCCGCATGAATAGCTCCTTTCGGATAGGCCGTTGTCCACTTCCAAGGTAATTTCCGGCGCTGGCCGGAGCCGGCCGCTCACTTCACCTCCACCGTGTTGGCCATGCCCGCCGCCAAGTGGTACAGGTTGTGGCAATGGTGGAACCACTTGCCCGGGTTGTCCGCCAGGAACTCCACCGTGGCCCTGCCCATGGGGCCGACCAGCAGGGTGTCCTTCTTTATCCACAGCTCCGGCGCCAGGTTCGGGTTCACCACCCGGAAGAAGTGACCATGCAGGTGCATGGGATGGGGCATGTGGCTGTGGTTGAAGTAGGTGAGGCGCACCCGCCTGCCTGCCGGCGCGGCCAGGTTGTCGGCCCGGGGATAGACCTGGCCGTTGATGGTCCAATAGGGCGAGTGCATGCCGCCGCTCAGCACCTGGCGGTAGGAGGGGCCGGGCGAACCCCGCAGGGGCGAAGGCCGGGCCGCGCGCAGGTCCCAGTAGCCGGCCATGCGCATGGCCCGGCTGAAGACCGGCGGCTGGGGCTGGCCGCTCCGCACGCCCTGGTAGAGCACCGGCACCTTCAGCCCGCCCTCGCCATAGCCGCCCTGGTTGGCGGCCAGGAGCCAGCGCCCCGGGTTGTCGGCCCGGAACTCCACGTCCACCCGCTCGCCAGGGGCGATGCGCACCACGTCGATCTGGACCGGCTGCACCGGATTGGCGTCCAGGTGGGTTATGGCGAGCCGGTGGCCGGCCAGGCTGAGGTCGTAGATGGTCACCGAGCTGGCGTTGACCAGCCTGAGCCGCACCAGGTCGCCCTTGTTCACCTTGAGCGGCTCCACGGCCGGATACACCCGGCCGTTGACCGCGTAGGCGTCGTACAGGGGCTCCAGCAGGGGGGCTCCCGCCTGGGCCCGGCCCCTGCCGCCCATCATGCGGCCGCCCATCATGCCCATGCCTCCCGGGGCGCGGCGGCGCAGTGCCTTGGGCCCCCCGCCGTCGCGCGTCACCCAATCCTCCAGCACGAGGGTGTACTCGCGGTCATAGCCGCGGGTTTCGCGTCGGGGCTCGATGATCAGGCCGCCGTAGAGGCCCTGGTCGAGCTGGTAGCCCTGGTGGGAGTGGTAGAGATAGGTGCCCGCCGGACCGGCGACGAACTCATAGGTGAAGCTTCCGCCCGGGGGCACTGCCGGCTGGGTGACGCCCGGCACCCCGTCCATGGGGTTGGGCAGGGGCACCCCGTGCCAGTGGATGGTGGTGCCCTCGGGCAAGCGGTTGACCAGCTTCACCCTCAGGACCTCGCCCTCGCCCACCCGCAGCAAGGGACCGGGCACCGTGCCGTTGTAGGTCCAGGCCACAAACTCCGGGCCCCGGCCCAGGCTCACCTTGGTCGGCCTGGCCACCAGGGTGTACTCGCGTACCCTGGCCGCGGCCCGACCCTGCCCGGGCCACCAGGGGCCCAGGGCGGCCATGGCCATGGCCCCTGCCCCTGCCTTAAGCACCTGTCTGCGGGTCACGCTCATGGGACATCCTTTCCGCTGCCATGAAGGTCAGCTACCAATGATGGATTTGAACCAGTGCAGAGCTTGATTGCATGGGTCGTGCCCAGGGGCGCGGGGAGCTCGCCATGCGATGACCTCACGGGGGGCTCGTCTGGGGAGCAAAGCCGACAAGCAACTACTATTTAATAAGGTTAAGGGATGGAATGGAGTTTGACAAGCCCGTGGCCAGGCCGGGGGAAGGGGAGTGTCCGGGCTGGGCCGGGCCAGGCTGGGGTGCATAGCAGCTACCCGGCTGCCTGGGGTACCTGCCACCAGATTACCCACCCCGGTGATATTCGGCGGTATGTCCGGGAGCTTGAGGGCCGAATTACGGTAACTGGACCGCCCGAAACAGCAAGTCCCGGGCCCGGCTCGAATCCTGGCTTGTAACCATTTGATATGACTGGCTGATATGAACTACACCCGCGGGCACGCGGCTTGCATCGTCCCGGCCAGGGCCCGGGCGCGTCCTGCCGGCGCAAAGAGGTCCGGCCGGCGCCTGCCAAGAGGTGGAGCCAATATCAACCGTTGCTGCCCAAAAAGGGGGGAGTGTAGCCCATGCCGACCAAGCCAGCCGCGCGTCCCTTGGTGCTGATAGTTTCGGAGCAGGCCAGAGAACTCAGGGACAAGCTCCAGACCCACCGCCCCGGGGCCGAGGTCCTGGCCGCCCTGTCCGGCGACAAGGGCTTGAGGCTCTTGAGCGCCCGGCCGGTGGAGGTGGTGCTGCTGCACCTGCACTCCGACTGGGAGCCGGACCTGGAGCTGCTGCGCGGGCTGCGCTCCTATCATCCGGGCCTGCCCGTGGTGATAATGGCCGAGTGCGCCACCGTGGCCGGAGCCGAGGCCTGCGCCCGCCTGTGCACCCAGGGGTATGTACGCATGCCTTGCAGCCCTGGGGAGTTGTGGCGGGCCCTGGATGCCGCCCTGGCCGCCTTTCCGGGCCAGGGCCTGCCCGAGCCTGGAGCCGCCCCCCCCGCCCCCCCCGCCCCCCCCGTCGCCCGGCGCAAGGAGGTGGCCCAGGCGGTCGGCTTCATCCATGCCCATCACCAGACCGGCATCACCCCCAGGCAGGTGGCCCACCAGGTGCACCTCTCGCGCAACCACCTGGGCGGGCTCTTCAAGGCGGAAACCGGCCATACCTTGAGTGAATACATAAACTTGTGCCGGGTGGCCTCGGCCATGAGGATCATCGCCCAGCAGCCGGATCTGGGCTTCAGCCTGGTGGCCGAGCGGGTCGGCTTCAGGTCTGAGAGCTATTTCTCCAAGGTATTCAAGCGCCTGGTGGGGATGCCCCCCAAGAGTTACCGTCAAAAGGCCATGAGCCAGGGCCGGGCGGCAGTGGCCTGGCGCGAAGGCATGATCCGGGTCCTTTTTCGGGGGTAGGCGAAAAGTACATGACTTCATTGCAAAACTACATGATTATCCCGCGCGGCCCCCTGGCCGGCGCCTGGCGGAGCGGCCTACCCTGAAAGCCGGCCCTCGCCCCCCCGCCCCCCCCGCCCCCCCCGTCGCCCCCCGTTAGAGGGGCGCCGCTTGGTCCAAGGAATCGGCTGCAAGGCGCTGATGACCCACCAGATATCACCCTTGGTCCCGCATGGCTCCTGCCATCCGCCGCACCCCGGGCCCAGGCTGGGGAGGCGGCCGTGAACCCTGTCACCCTTTTGTGGGGCGGCTCCTGGGCAGGGGACCCTGCCCTGTGGGGGCGCTTGGCCCCGGATGCCCTGGCCCGCTGGGGGGGTGGGGGCGGGGATGACAGGCAGAACGCAGACAACGGGCAGGCCGGCTTGGCCCCGGCCGAGCGCCTCGGCCTGGCCGCCCTGGCCGGGCTGGCCGGGCTGGGGGAGGCTCCCCTGGATTCTGTCTCCGGCCGGCAGGCCCAGCCGCCGGTCCTGTTCCATGCCCTGAGCCGCGCCTGCTGGGAGCAGGCCCCTGGCACGCCGGAACCGGCGGCCACTTCCCCGTCCCCCCCGTCGCCCCCGTCCCCCCCGTCGCCCCCGTCGCCCCCGTCCCCCCCGTCCCCCCCGTCGCCCCCCCTGGTGGTAGATTGCTCGCCGGCATGTGGGGCGGCCTTGCGCTGGGGCCTGGCCGGTCCCTTTGCCTGCCTGGCCTTGGGGGTGGTGGGTGGTTTGGAGCTGGTGGCCCGGGTCCAGGACCATCTGGCCCGGGCCGGGGGCCGGGTGGTGTGCCTGGCCGGCGAGGTGCCCGGTCCCCAGGACCGGGTCTGGGCGGGCGGGGCGCGCGGCGGAGCCGCGGCCCTGGGCCTGGCTGCCAAGGGATCGGCCGGAACGGCGGACTGTTGCCGGCTGGGGCCGGTGGTGCGGGGCCTTTACCCGGGCCTGCCCGACACCGGGGCCCAGACCGATTTCCTGGAAGATTTGGCCCGGGAGGCCAAGCGCCCGGGCCCGGACTCCATCGCCGAGGTGGTGATGAACCAGCCCCCGGACCTGAAGTGGCAGGCCTCCCTGGATGCGGCCGCCCGCCGGGCGGCGCCCCGAGCCCGGCGTCACCTGCTGCCCGTGGACCCGGCCCTTCAGGCCGGCGGCCTGTTCCTGCTCCTGGCCGCGGCGGCTGTGGCCACTCCTCTCCCGGGCAGCCCGCGGCTGGTCCTGGCCGTGGACCTGGCCGGCCGGGCCGCGGCGGTCAGGCTGGAGCCGGCGGCCTGAAGGGCCGGGCCGGCCGTCCCCCCGGGGCCCGCCGCATTGACACTCCGTGGCAGGGGCCCTATACTGCGCCCATGCTTAAGACCAAAGACCTGCAAGAGTTCAAGGAGTTCCTGGAGTCCGGCGGCTGGGCCGACGCCTTTGCCCATGCCGAGGAGAGCCTGCGCCTGGAGATGATCGAGAAGATAGAAACCTTGCTGGACGCCGCGGACGTGGCCGACAAGGTGGTGGGCGAGGTGCTCTTTGCCAAGGACGGGCTCCCCGGCGGCGGCCAGGGGGGCGGTTCCTTCTCCAAGCTGGGGGAGGACTGAGCCCCCATGAAACGCGGCCTGGCCCTCATAATCCTGGCGTGCGTGGCCGGCCTGGGCTTTTGGGCCACCTGGAGCTTCCTGCACGGCCCCCGCTGGGCCCTGTACCAGATCGGCAAGTCCATCTACGAACACCGGCCCCGCCTCTTTCTGGCCTACGTGGACATCGAGCGCATCGCCCGGGGCCAGAAGGACGAATTGGTGCGTATCTTCCTGCCCGAGCGCTCCCCAGAGGAGCAGAAGCAGGTGGGCCGCATCCTGGGCGCCTTGATGGGGCCGGTCAGCTCCCTGCTCAAGGACAAGGCGGCGCGCATCATAGCCGACCCCGAGCGGGACAACCTGCCTTCTTCCTGGACCCTGATGGCCGCGGCCCGCATAACCCGCAAGGACGACTATGCCCTGGTGGTGCTCGCCGACCCCGACTCCGGCCGGAGGCTGCGCCTGGGCATGCAGCGTCACCCCCGGCAGGGTCACTGGCAGGTGGTGGAGGTCAACCCCCAGGACCTGCGGGCGCTCTTGGCCGAATACCTGGAAAAGCAGGGCAGTTAGGGCTGGCCGGTCTTGCCGCGCAGCTCGGGCGGCAGCTTTTCGGCCACCCGGCGGAAGAAGTCCCGGCGCATGCCGGGATCGGCGTTCAGGCGCGCCAGCCAGGCGGTGACCACCTTGACCCCCCTCTGGTCGGCTTGGTCCCGGAGAAGGGGCTCCAGGCGCACCAGCTTGTGGCCCAGGGGGCTGGCGTAGAACTCCCGCAGCCGTTGCAGCTCGGCGGGGGTGAAATGCTCGGCATAGAGCTTGGCCGCGGCCATCTGCATCTCCCCGCCCAGGTCGTGCCACACGGTCTGGGCCCAGGCCCGGGACATGGTCTCCAGGTCCTTGGGCCCGAAACGGGGGTCTGCGCCCAACACCTGGCGCACCAGGGGCAGCACCGCCTGCTCACTCGCCCGGCGCATGCGCTGGTCCATTCCGTTCAGCTTGACCAGGGCCTGGGCCTGGGCCAGGCCCGCGGGGTCTGTTCCCGGCCGGGAGGCGGGGCCGCCGGCCAGGACCAGGGACGGCTGGGTTCCCAGGGCCAGGCAAGCCAGGAGCAGGCCGCAAAGCAGCTTGATCAGGTTCGGCATCATGACGGGCCTCGCTTGAACCAAGGGTGGGTTGCGCCGCCCCTCCTGCCGGGCTGGCGGGGGGCAGCGGCGGTGAAAGGAAACCGCGCTCCGCCCCTGCCCGGGCGCCGGCCTCCGGCGGGACGGGGGGGCGGCGAGGGGGGGCGGCAAGGGGCGGCCGGCAAGGGGCGGCCGGGGGGGCAACCGGGGGGGCGGTCGCCTGCTACTGGTTGGGCGAGAAGCCGGCCTCCAGCTTGTTGGGATGGCCGCAGTAGGGGCAGTAGGCCACGGCCAACAGGCTGGACTTGAAGGTCCGCTTGCATTTCTCGCAGGTGATCTCCCTCTGGCGCGGAAGCTTGAGCTTGCTCATGACAGAACCCTGGCAATGGTGATTAGGGGGCAGCTCGGCCCGGTCGCCCGCGCCGGCATGGTTACTTCATTATACCCGCCGCCTACAGCGCCCGCATCCACTCCGGCTTGAGCCCCACCCGGCCCTGGAGGGCGCTGTCTATGAGCGCCAGGGCCGCCTCCTTGTCCTGGGGCAGCCGGGCCTTGATGGGCAGGTAGTTGCTGGCGTGGTTGGCGTAGAACAGGCCGCCCGAGAGATCGGTGTGGGCGATCATCTCCCGCAGCTCCAGCAGCATGCCCCGGGCGTCGGGCAGGTGGAACTCGCCGCGCTGGTAGGCGTCGCCCAGGGGCGTGCCCGGGATCAGCATCAGGGTGAGGGCGCCCACGTAGTCCGGGTCCATGCCCGAGAGCACCCGCCCGGTCTCCCGGGCGTGCTCCAGGGACAGATCCACCCCGCCGATGCCCAGGAGCACGGTGACCGACAGCTTGATGCCCGCGGCCTTGACCCGCTGGCCCTGGGTGATGTGCTTTTCCGGACCCCCGCCCTTGCGGATGTCCTTCAGCACCTGGGGATGGCCGCTCTCCAGGCCGTAGTAGAGTATGCCCAGGCCCAGCTCGCGGAGCCGTTTCAGGTCCTCGTCACTCTTGAGGGCCACGCCCTTGGAATTGGCATAGGCCCCCACCCGGGTCACCCAGGGCAGCCTTTGGCGTATCTCGCCCAGGAGCCACTCCCAGTGGCGCATGGGCATGATGAGCGCGTCGCCGTCCATGATGAACACCCGGCGCTGGCGCTGGCAGTGCTTCTGGGCGAAGCGCAGGTCGCTCTCCAGTATGGAGCGGTCCTTTATGGTGAAGCGCTTGTCCTTGTAGGTGCCGCAAAAGGTGCACTTGTTGTGGGAGCAGCCCAGGGTGGCCTGGATGAGGATGCTGTCCGCCTCGCTGGGCGGGCGGATGCAGTTGCCCACGTAATCGAAGCCCTGGGGCTCTGAAGCACAGTCCATGGTTACCTCCTGGTTTGGGCATAATATAGGACAGGGGACCGGGGCCTGCAAGCTCGGCCGCGGGCAGGGCCATTGACCCCGGGCGGGAGGCTGTCCTATACTGGGGCATATTTCAATAGTCAAACCAAACAGTTAATTTGTGCTGCCGCGGGGGGCGCATCGGCGAAAGCGCCTCCAGGGGCCGGCGCCGGGTGGGCGGAGAAGCCGGGTGAACATGGAAAAGCTCATAAATAACCCCCGGATGCGGAAATACGCCCGCCGCTTTGAACGGGGCCAGGCCCTTTTCTGGGAGGGCGAGGAGTCCCGCGAGCTGTTCATCCTGGTTTCCGGCGAGCTGAACGTGCTCAAGGGCGACAAGGTGATCGCCCACATGGACCAGCCGGGCACCATCTTCGGCGAGATGTCCTTCCTGCTGGGCGGCAAGCGCACCGCCACCGTCAGGGCCCTGTCCCAGGTGGAGGTCCTGGTGATTCCCCAGGAGGACATAGAGGAGCTGGGACGGGAGTACCCGGACATGGCCCAGGAGATAACCAAGCTCCTGGCCGAGCGCCTGGACCAGACCTCCCAGGTGGTGTACGGCCTCCGCGAGTTCTGCGACCAGCTCCCCGACGCGGTGGTGCTGACCGACCCCGAGGGCAAGGTCCTGTCCCTCAACCGGGCGGCGCGCGAGCTGTACGGCCGCGACTATGCCCAGCTCCGCGACATGAGCCTGGCCGACATCTACGAGGAGCCCCAGGCGTTCCGGGACCTCCAGGCCGCGGTGCAAAAGGGCCAGGAGGTGCGGGAAAAGGTGTTGGCCATCGAGCACCCCCGCAAAGGGCGGCGCTGGCTCTCGCTGTCCATGAACGCCCTGGTGGATACGCGCCAGAAATTCCAGGGCGTCATGATCCTGGGCCGGGACGTGACCACCACTCGCAAGCTGAAGCGGCGCCTGCGCCTGACCATGCGCTTTCTGGTGCCCGCCCTGGTGGTGCTGGGCCTGTATTTCGCCGGCACCCTGCTCGGCATGCCTTACTTTCTGCAGGGCTATGAGCAGGCCGAGGTGCCCAGGCACGAGCTGCGCAACCAACTGGCCAAGGACTTCTTCCTGCTTCATTCCATGCTGGACAAGCACTTTGCGCCTCCCGACCGGGCCGCCACCCACCCCCTGCTCCAGAAGTTCGTGGCCATCCAGGAGAAAAAGGCCATACCCTACAGCGCCCTCATCCTCTTGGACAAGGACAAGCGGGTGTTCGACGCCCTGGTCGTCAAGGGAGGGGCCGACGCGGACAGCATGCTGGGCAACACCTATGCCCGGCTCCATTTCCAGGGCCGGCCCGACTCGGTGCACAAGGTGCTCACCGGCTACCGCAAGGACGCCAGCCATCCCAGCAGCTACCGGGTGGTGGAGCTGGCCTTTGCAGTGGGGGACCGGGACCAGCCCCGGGGTTGGATCGTGTTCCAGATGGACATGGACATGTTGCGCCAGGTCTACAAGTTGGACGAGGAAGCCTTGAAGAAGTTTCGTTTTCAGAGCCCCTGAGCCGCCTGCCCCCTGGAGGCCGCCTCGGCGGGCCCTGGGGGTTCAGGGCGGGCAGCCATCACCCAGACAGGATAGGTGCCGTGAAACCCAAGCCGGTCTTTGCCTTTATCGACGACGCCAGGTTCGAGCTGGACAACTTCCGCCAGAACGCGGCCCCTTCCTTCGAGGGGGTGGAGTTCGTGTACGCCACCACCTTTGAGCAGGCCCAGGCCCAGCTCGAGGAACGCATGCCCCTTTGCTTCCTATTGGATATCTACGGCAGCGACCCCGGGCAGGAGGACATCCGCCTGCCCGACCCCGGCAGCCTGGAGCCGGTGCTGGACCGGCCGGTGGCCATGGCCGACCTCTACGGCGGCATCAGCCAGGACCAGGCCGACACCGGCGAGGCGGGCAACCAGTTCCTGCGCCGGCTGTACGCCCAGGTGGAGGCCTGGCAGGCGGCCTTCCGCCGGGCCTGCCGCAGCCTGGGCCAGGGCAATGCCTATGGCCTGGCCAACCTGGCCGCGGTGCGCCGCCACTACCCCTGGGCCGCGGCCCTGGGCTACTCCCGCAAGGCCCTGTACCTGGACGCGGTGGAGATGAGCGTGGCCGGGGCGGACGGGGTCCTGCAAAAGCCCCAGGGCGCGGACGACGAGGCCATCGCCCGGGCCACCCGCGAGGCCGCGCCCGGGCTGGCCCGGGTGGCGTTCGCCGCCGTGGACCGCCGCCTGGCCAGCCTGGCCGGGGCCCTGGGCCTGAGCCTTTGCCAGGAAGGCGACAATCTGGCCCTGGCCGAGGCGCTCCTGGAGGGGGTGCGCCACCTGGACCCCTCCCTGGCCGGGGAGCCCAAGGGCTCCCGGGCCGAGGCGGCCCAGGCCCTGGCGGAGCAGCGCCTGGAGGAAACCGGCCTGGAGCCGGACGCCATGAGCCTCATCCTGGTCATGCGGCGCTGGCTGGAGGCCTGATCGCCGCGAGGGGGGCGTGGGGGCGGGGGGGGCGGCGGGGGCGGGGGGCTCTGCCGCCTGCCCGGGGGAGGGGGCTGCTTCCTTTTTTATGGCCGCGGGTTTCCTTGACACGGTGGGGGGGCGTTGTTAGATTTTGTTAGCACTCCCGGCCCCTAGGCTGCTAACAAAGGGTAAATGCCCGTGGCCGAAGAACTTTCCCAGCGCGCCAAGAAGATATTGGCAGCGGTGATCGCCAACTACATCACCACTGCCGAGCCCGTGGGCTCGCGCACCATCTCCAAGCAGGGCGCGGTGGGGGTTTCGCCGGCCACCATCCGCAACGTGATGGCCGACCTGGAGGAGATGGGCTACCTGCGCCAGCCCCACGTGTCGGCCGGCCGGGTGCCCACCTCCCTGGGGCTCAGGTTCTACGTGGACTCCATCCTCCAGGTGCGCGAGCTGGACGAGCAGGTCAAGGCCCAGATCCGCGGCGCCCTGGAGGCGCGCAAGGTGCAGGACCTGGGCGAGGTGCTCAAGGCCGCCTCCCAGGCCCTGAGCAACATCAGCCAGCAGGTGGCGGTGGTGGCCGCGCCCAACCCGGAGCACGAGGTGTTCCGCCACATCGAGTTCATCCTCCTTGAGGCGGGGCTCATCCTGGTGGTGCTGGTGTCCAAGGGCGGGGCGGTGCAGAACCGCATCATCCAGGCCGAGCACGATCTCAAGCAGGATGACCTGGATAAGTTCACCCGCTACTTGAACGAGCTGCTGGCAGACCTTACCTTGAGTCAGGTGAAAGAGCGGGTGGCCCAGGAGATGGCCCGCGAGAAGGTGCGCTTCGACGTGGTGCTCTCCCGGGCCCTGCGCCTGGGACAAAAGGCCCTGGAACAGGGCGGGGACGGCGATCTGTTCATCCAGGGACAGACCAACCTCATGGGCCTGCCCGAGTTCAGGGACATGGAGAGCCTGCGCCGCATCTTCCGGGCCTTTGAGGAGAAATCCACCCTCCTCAGGCTCCTGGAAAAGGCGGTGGCCGCCCAGGGCCTGCAGATATTCATGGGGCCGGACAACCAGTTGGAGGGCCTGGAGGGGCTCACGGCGGTGACCTCCTCCTATGGGGGCGATCAGCACGTGCAGGGCGCCCTGGGCGTGATCGGCCCCACCCGCATGGACTACTCCAAGGTGATACCCATTGTGGACTACACCGCCCGCCTGGTCAGCCGCATCCTGGAGGAACGGGAAGCCGGCGGCTAGGACTCGGGCCGGCAGACACGGGGAGCAACAGTGACACAACAAGACAAGGACAAGCAGCGCGAGGAATCCGGGCAGGAAGCCGAGGCCCCCCAGGAGGCGGTGCCGGAGGACATCCCCGGGGAGGAGGCCGCCCCGGACCCGGTGGCCCAGCTCACCGCGGAGCGCGACGAACTCAAGGACCGGCTCATGCGCCTGGCCGCGGAGACCGAGAACTACAAGAAGCGCTCCGAGCGGGAAAAGGCCGATTTCCTGAAGCGGGCCAACGAGGCGCTCTTGAGGGAGCTGCTGCCGGTCATGGACAACCTGGAGCGCGCCCTGGAGCACGCGGTGGAAGAGGGCGGCAACGACACGCCCATGGTCAAGGGCCTGGAGCTGACCATCCAGGAGCTGTGGAAGGTGTTGGAGCGCCACGGCGTGGAGCGGGTGGAGGCCCTGGGCCAGCCCTTTGACCCGGAGCTGCACGAGGCCATGATGCAGCAGGAGGACCCGGACGCCGAGGAGAACACCGTGATCGGCGTCTTGCAGAAGGGCTATCGCCTGCAGGGCAGGCTCCTGCGGCCGGCCATGGTCATCGTATCCAAGCGCCCGGCCGGCCAGGAGGACGACGAGCCCGAGGGTTCGGGCGACATCCATATCACCGTCAACTGAGGACCCGCCACCCAACCGGCTCCGCGGGAAGCCTTTTTCACTGATTCGGAGGCAAGGCGAACATGGGCAAGATAATCGGCATCGACCTGGGCACCACCAACTCCTGCGTGGCGATCATGGAAGGCGGGGAGCCCAAGGTCCTGACCAACCAGGAGGGCAGCCGCACCACTCCCTCCATGGTGGCCGTCACCGAAAGCGGCGAGCGCCTGGTGGGCCAGGTGGCCAAGCGCCAGGCCATCACCAACCCCAACAACACCGTGTTTGCCGTGAAGCGCCTGATCGGCCGCAAGTTCGATTCCGCCGAGGTGCAGAACGACAAGCAGATACTCCCCTACGAGATCGTCAAGGCCGCCAACGGCGACGCCCACATCAAGATCCGCGACAAGGAATACAGCCCGGCCGAGATCAGCGCCATGGTCCTGGGCAAGATGAAGCAGACCGCGGAGGACTACCTGGGCGAGACCGTGGAGGACGCGGTCATCACCGTGCCCGCCTACTTCAACGACTCCCAGCGCCAGGCCACCAAGGACGCCGGCCGCATCGCGGGGCTCAACGTGCTGCGCATCATCAACGAGCCCACCGCCGCGGCCCTGGCCTATGGCCTGGACAAGAAGAAGGACGAGAAGATCGCGGTGTTCGACCTGGGCGGCGGCACCTTTGACATCTCCATCCTGGAGCTGGGCGAGGGCGTTTTCGAGGTCAAGTCCACCAGCGGCGACACCCACCTGGGTGGCGAGGACTTCGACCTGAGGGTGATCGACTACCTGGCCGACGAGTTCAAGAAGGACCAGGGCATAGACCTGCGCCAGGACAAGATGGCGCTCCAGCGCCTCAAGGAGGCGGCGGAAAAGGCCAAGATGGAGCTGAGCAGCTCCATGGAGACCGACATCAACCTGCCCTTCATCACCGCCGACCAGAGCGGGCCCAAGCACCTGAACATCAAGCTCACCCGGGCCAAGCTGGAGGCCCTGGTGGACGACCTCATCGCCAAGGTGGAAGGGCCCTGCCGCACCGCGCTCAAGGACGCGGGCATGCAGCCCGGCGACATCGACGAGGTGATCCTGGTGGGCGGCATGACCCGCATGCCCAAGGTGCAGGCCAAGGTCAAGCAGATATTCGGCAAGGAGCCCCACAAGGGGGTGAACCCCGACGAGGTGGTGGCCATCGGCGCGGCCATCCAGGGCGGCGTGCTGGGCGGCGACGTCAAGGACGTGCTGCTGCTGGACGTGACCCCGCTCTCTCTGGGCATCGAGACCCTGGGCGGGGTGATGACCAAGCTCATCGAGAAGAACACCACCATCCCCACCCGCAAGAGCCAGATATTCTCCACCGCCGCCGACAACCAGCCCGCGGTGTCCATCCACGTGCTCCAGGGCGAGCGCGAGATGGCGGCGGACAACAAGACCCTGGGCCGCTTCGAGCTGGTGGGCATCCCGCCCGCGCCCCGGGGGGTGCCCCAGATCGAGGTCACCTTTGACATCGACGCCAACGGCATCGTGCACGTGAGCGCCAAGGATCTGGGCACCGGCAAGGAGCAGTCCATCAAGATCACCGCCTCCAGCGGGCTCAGCGAGGAGGAGATCGAGCGCCTGGTGAGGGACGCCGAGCTGCACCGCGAGGAGGACCGCAAGAAGCGCGAGCTGGTGGAGACCAAGAACCAGGCCGACTCCATGGCCTATGCCACCGAGAAGAACCTCAAGGAGATGGGCGACAAGGTGGACGCGGCCCTCAAGGCCGAGGCCGAGGCCAAGATAGAGGCGGTGCGCGAGGCCATCAAGGGCGACGACAAGGCGGCCATCGACCAGGCCCTGGAGGAACTCACCAGCGTGAGCCACAAGCTGGCCGAGGTCATGTACGCGGCCTCTTCCGCCCAGGAAGGCGGCGGCGAGGGCGGGGAGGCCCCCGGCGGCCAGGAGGACGCCGGCGGGCAGGACAAGCCCGAAGGCGAGGACGAGGTGGTGGACGCGGACTACGAGGAGGTCAAGAAGTAGGTGCGGCCAGCACCTGTCATGCGCTGGGCCGCGCTGCTTCTGGGCCTGGCCCTGGCCTTGGCCGCCTGCGGCGCTCCCCAGGCGCCGAGCCCCGGTCGGGCCACCCTGGCCGCGGAACAGGAGATCGCCGCGCTCTTGCGCCTGGGCCGGGAGCGCCTGGAGCGGGGCCGCCCGGCCGAGGCGGGCGATGCCTTCCGGGCGGCGCTGGACCGTTCGCCCCGCCCCGCCCAATGGGCCCAGGCCATGCTGGGCCTGGCCCGCTCCGAGAGGGACCTGGGCCGCAGCGGCCAGGCCCTCGAGAGGGTGGAGCAACTCCTGGCCCGGGGCGCGCCGCCGGACCAGGTAATGGAGGCCCAGCTCTTGGCCGCCAGCTTGGAGCTGGACCTGAAGCGGCCCCAGCCGGCGCTCACCCGCCTGCGCCGCTTGCTTTCCCGGCCCCCGGGTCCCTTGAGCCAGGCCAGGCGGCGTGAGGCCCGCCGGCTGCTGGCCCGGGCCCTGGAGGCGGCCGGCCGCCCGGCCGAGGCTGCGGCCGCCCTGTTGCGCCTGGCCCGGGAGAGCGGGCCGGAGCCGGCCCCGGAGTTGGCCGACCAGATCAGCCGGGTGGCGGGCCTGGCCCGTTCCTCGGAGATCAAGCCGCTTTTGGCCCGGGCCGACCGGCCCGAGCTGCGCAGCGCCCTGCTCATCGGCCTGGTGGAGGCCTGCCTGCGCGAGGGCCGCCTGGCCGAGGCCCAGCGCACCCTGGCCCAACTGCGTACCGCGCCCTCGGCCGGCCGCTGGGCGGACCGGCTGCGGCAACTGGACGCCCAGCTCAGCCAGGCCCGCCTGGTGCGGCCCCGGGCGGTGGGGGTGATCCTGCCGCTTTCCGGCACCTACGGGGCCTTTGGCAAGCGGGTGCTGGCCGCGGTGGAGCTGGGCCTGGGGCTCTTCTCCGGCGCCGGGGTGCAGCCGCCCACCCTCTATATCGAGGATTCCAAGAACGACCCCAACACCGCGGCCGCGGCGGTGCGCCGCCTGGTGGAGCGCTACAAGGTCATGGCCATCATCGGGCCGGTGGGCGCGGCCACCAGCCTGGCCGCCGCCCGCCGGGCCCAGCAGTTGGGCGTGCCCCTCATCACCCTGAGCCAGGTGGACGGCGTCACCCTGGCAGGCCCCTTTGTGTTCCAGAACTTCTTCACCCCCGAGGCCCAGGTGGACGCCCTCCTGAAAGAGGTCATGGACCGCCAGGGCCTACAGCGCATCGCGGTGCTGGCGCCCCGGAACTCATACGGCCAGGGCTTCAGCCGGCTCATGGCCGCCCGGGTGGCGGCCCGCGGCGGCTCCCTGGTGCGCACCGTGTACTACTCCCCGGCCCAGACCGACTTCGCCGGCCAGATAAAGGAACTGGTGCACCTGCCCCCGGGCAACTACCGTCCCGGCCACCCGGACTCGCCCAAGCCGGTCATAGACTTCCAGGCCCTGTTCGTGCCCGACGGCCCGGAGCGCGCGGCCATGATCGCGCCCCAGTTGGCCTACTTCGACGTGGGCGGGGTGCGGCTGATGGGCACCAACCTGTGGCACAACCCCAAGCTCATCGAGCAGGGCGGCCGCTACGTGGAGGGCTGCCTCTTTCCCGACGCCTTTGACCCCAGCTCCCAGGCACCCCTGGTGCGCGCCTTTGAGCAGGATTTCCGCCGCGCCCTCGGCCAGGAGCCGGGGGTCATGGAGGCCCACGCCTATGACGCGGCCCTCATGGTGCGCCGCATCCTCATGAACTCCCTGCCGCCCCGCACCCGCGCCGCCTTCCGGGAGCGCCTGGCCGGGTTGCAGGGGCTGGAGGGCGTGTGCGGCCGCTTGAGCGTGGGCCCGGAGAGGCGGGTCAACAAGGCGCTCACCCTGTTCACCGTGCAGTCGGGCGCCTTTGTGCCCCTGGCCAAGGCCCGGCCCTGGCCCCGGCCGGCCCAGGCTCCGCCTTCAGACCAGCCCTCCAGCCCTACCCGTTTTAGTCCGCCCTCCCAGGGGAGCGGCACCGGCGGCGCTTCCCAGGATGGCCGGGGCGACAGCACCATGCAGCACAGCGTGATCCCGGCCAAGCCCATGCCCCTGTTGCCCGCGCCCGCGGCCAGCATCCCCCGCTGAGGGGGCGACGGGGGTCGACGGGGGGGCGGGGGGAGTGACGGGGAGCGAGGGGGGCGAGGGGGGGCGGGTGGCCTGGGCGCGCGCCATACCATCCAGGCGGTGGAAGACCAATCAGCAGGCGGGGTTCCTTTTGAGTTGAGGGCTGTCATGCCGGGCAAGGGGAGGCCCCTTGCCCGCAGGCGCCGCCAAGGGCTTCAAGCGTAGGGCAGGGGGTCTTTTTGGCCGGCCTCGGCAAAGCCCTTGAGCCTGAGCAGACAGGAGTCGCACTCACCGCAGGCCAGCCCCTGGGGGGTGGGGTCGTAGCAGGAGTGGGTCAGGCCGTAGTCCACGCCCAATTCCAGCCCCTTTTGGATGATCTGGGCCTTGGTCATCTGGATGAGCGGGGTGTGCACCCGAAACTCCGCGCCCTGCTCCGTGCCCAGGCGGGTGGCCAGCTTGGCCAGCTTTTCAAAGGCCCGGATGAACTCGGGCCGGCAGTCAGGATAGCCCGAGTAGTCCAGGGCGTTGACTCCGATGAAGATATGGGTGCAGGCCAGGGTCTCGGCCCAGGCCAGGGCCAGGGAGAGAAACAGGGTGTTGCGCGCGGGCACATAGGTCACGGGCACGCCCTGGCCCATGGCCTCGGGCGCGCGGCCCTTGGGCACCGGGATGTCCGCGGTCAGGGCCGATCCACCGATGGGCCTGAGGTCCAGGGGCAGGATCAGGTGTTGGGCCGCCCCCAGGGCCCGGGCCACCCGCTGGGCGGCCTCCAGCTCTACCCGGTGGCGCTGGCCATAGTCGAAGCTCAGGGCGTGGGTGGCAAAGCCCTGGTCCCGGGCAATGGCCAGGCAGGTGGTGGAGTCCAGTCCGCCGCTGAGCAGCACCACGGCTTTGGGTCGTTCTGGGGCCATGCGCTCTTCCTCTCGCGGCTGCCAGTATAGCCCATCCTGGCGGCCGCGGCCACGCCCAGTGGCCGTGCGCGACCCGCTTGAGCCGCAAGTGGGAGCGTTTGATTAAATCTTGCCGCAGGCAGGGTAAGGCGTTACTCTATACTGAAAAGAAAACAATATTGTAAGCATATATGCATCAACTGCTGACCGCACGGCAATTACTACCAGATAGGTAGGGCCACCTGGCAGCGGAGAAGGTTATTGCCTGTTGAAACATGCGCTTGCCAATGCGCGCCGAGTCATGGTTTGACAGGTTGGCGTTCGGGTGCTAACTTTAAGAATGATTACTATATCAGGAGTCGGGTCATGCAGCCCAATGTCAGGCTCAGGATGACCACCCAGCGGCAGGTTATCCTGGAGGAATTGAACAAGCTGAAGTCGCACCCCACGGCCGGCGAGCTTTGCCGGATCGTGCGCAAGCGTTTGCCCCGCATAAGCCTGGGCACGGTCTACCGCAACCTGGAGATACTCTCCCGCCAGGGCATCATCCAGAAGTTGGACGTGGGCGGCACCGAGATGCGCTTCGACGGTAACACCGATAACCACTACCATTTGCGTTGCCTGGGCTGCGGCCGGGTGGACGACGTGGAGATGGAGGTGATTCCCGGCCTGGAGCAGCAAGTGGACGGAACCAATGGTTTTCAGGTTTTGTCCCACCGCTTGGAGTTCGTTGGGCTGTGCCCCCAGTGCAAGCAGGCCGCGGCCACCAATTGAGCCGGCGGCCCTGATTCATCATCTATGGAGGAACCACAAGTGACAGCCAAAGCCGGCAAGGTGGACGCACAGGCCAAGAAAGTTCTCCAGGCCCTGAGCCAGGAGGGCGGGCCTTGGGCCAACAAGCAGATCGCCGAAAAGGCGGGCCTGGATACCAAGGCCGTGTCCAGCGCCATGAGCAAGCTCAAGAAGCAGGGCCTGGTGGAAAGCCCGGTCCGCTGCAAGTACGCAATCACCCAGGCGGGGCTGGCCGAGCTGAAATAGGCGGGCTCCGCGGGCCAACCCCAAACCCGGACCACGGGGAGGATACTCAAGGATATGTCCAAGTGTGCAGGCACCCAGACCGAAAAGAACCTGCTCACCGCCTTTGCCGGTGAGTCCCAGGCGCGCAACCGCTACACCTACTGGGCCAGCCAGGCCAAGAAGGAAGGCTATGTACAGATAGCCGCCATCTTCGAAGAAACCGCCAACCAGGAAAAAGAGCACGCCAAGCGCTTCTTCAAGTTCCTGCAGGGCGGCGAGGTAGAGATAACCGCCGCCTTCCCGGCCGGGGTGATCGGCTCCACCTTGGAGAACCTCAAGGCCGCTGCCGCGGGCGAGCATTACGAGCAGAGCGAGATGTACCCCGGCTTCGCCAAGGTGGCCCGCGAGGAAGGCTTCGAGGACATCGCCAAGGTGTTCGAGGCCATCGCCGTGGCCGAGCGCTTCCACGAGAAGCGCTACAACGCCCTGGCCGCCAATATCGAGGCCGGCCGCGTGTTCAAGCGCGACAAGCCCACCGTGTGGCGCTGCCGCAACTGCGGCTACCTGCACGAGGGCGAGGCCGCGCCGGACAAGTGTCCGGCCTGCGCCCACCCCCAGGCCTATTTCGAACTCAAGGGGGAGAACTGGTAGCCTGCCTTCGGCTGCCGCCTCAAGCTCCCCCGAACCAAATCACGAACCCAAGGAGGATGGGAACATGGCCGATAACCAGAGACTGCAGGTATACAAGTGCGACAAGTGCGGTAACATCGTGGAGATGCTCCACGCCAGCGTGGGCGAGCTGGTCTGCTGCGGCGAGCCCATGAAGCTCCAGGCCGAGAACTCGGTGGACGCGGCCCAGGAGAAGCACGTGCCGGTGATCGAGAAGATCGACGGCGGCTTCAAGGTCAAGGTGGGCTCGGTGCCCCACCCCATGGAGGAGAAGCACTACATCCAGTGGATCGAGGTCATTGCCGACGGCAAGGCCTACATGGAGTTCCTCAAGCCCGGCGCCGCGCCCGAGGCGGTGTTCAAGATCGAGGCTGCCAGCATAACCGCCCGCGAATACTGCAACCTGCACGGGCACTGGAAAGCCCAGGGCTGATCCCGGTATCCTAGGAAAAGGACCAGGCAGTCGCCAACTTGATATGAGCAAGGGAGACGCTCCATGAAGAAGTACGTGTGTGGCGTGTGCGGCTACGTGTACGACCCGGAAAAAGGCGATTCCGAAGGAAACATCCCGCCGGGCACCGCTTTTGAGGACCTGCCCGACGACTGGACCTGTCCGGTCTGCGGCGCCTCCAAGGACCAGTTCGAGCCAGAGGACTGAGCGCGGCGCGCGGGGGAAATCCTTTGCCTCCGGTCAAGGCCTTTCCCTGTGCCGCGCCTTGGTAAGGTATAATATCCGCGTTTGCAGTGCCGCTCCGGTGGTGCTGCAAGCGCGGACCTGTTAAGAGGGGCCGGAACTTTTCACGGCAGGTGGAGGAGGGCCCGTTTCCCGGGCGAGCCTGCGCCGCCGATTCTTTCGAGGGGACGCCATGCAGCCGGTTGAAGTGAAAAAGGATATCTATTGGGTAGGCGCGGTGGACTGGGACATCCGGGACTTCCACGGCTACACCACCTACAAGGGCACCACCTACAACTCCTACCTGGTCAAGGACGAGAAGATCGTCCTGTTCGACGCCATCAAGAAAGGCTTTGCCCAGGACCTCTTGCACCGGGTGCACAACCTGGGCATAAAGCCGGAGGACATCGACTACCTGGTGGTCAACCACCTGGAGCCGGACCATTCCGGTTCCCTGCCCGAGCTGATCGAGCGCATCAAGCCGGACAAGGTCTTCTGCTCGCCCATGGGCGAGAAGGCCATGAAGGCCCACTACCACTACGACGGCTGGCCGGTGGAGGTGGTCAAGTCGGGAGATACCCTCAGCCTGGGCTCCCGCACCGTGCACTTCCTGGAAACCCGCATGCTCCACTGGCCGGACAGCATGTTCTCCTACCTGGCCGAGGACAAGGTGCTCATCTCCTCGGACGCCTTTGGCCACCACTGGGCCACCAGCGAGCGCTTCGACGACCAGGTGGACCCGTCCGAGCTCATGCAGCACTGTGCCAAGTACTACGCCAACATCCTCCTGCTCTACTCGCCTTTGGTGCAGAAGCTTCTGGCCAAGGTGCAGGAGATGGGCCTGGAGATAGACGTGATCTGCCCGGACCACGGCGTGATCTGGCGCGGAGATCCCATGAAGATCATCCAGGCCTATGACCGCTGGTCCCGCCAGGAGGCCAAGGACAAGGCGGTGGTGGCCTATGGCACCATGTGGCACAGCACCGAGGTGATGGCCAAGGCCGTGGCCGACGGGCTCATGGACCAGGGGCTCTCGGTCAAGCTGATGAACCTGGGCGTGTGCCACCGCTCGGACGTGATGACCGAGGTGCTGGAGGCCAAGGCCCTGGCCCTGGGCTCGGCCACCCTCAACAACGGCATGCTGCCCATGGTGGCGGACTTCATGCAGTACATGAAGGGCCTCAAGCCGGCGGGCAAGGTGGCCGCCGCCTTTGGCTCCTATGGCTGGAGCGGCGAGGCGGTCAAGGAGATAAACGCCATCCTGGGCCAGCTCAAGTTGGAGGTCCTGGAGGGCGTGCGCTGGCAGTATGTGCCCACCCACGAGGCCCTGAAGCTCTGCCGCGAGTTGGGCCAGAAGCTGGGCCAGGCCGCCAAGGCCGGCTAGGCACCAAAGGCCGGGGGGGCGACGGGGGGCGTAGGCGCGGGCGCGGGCGGGGGCGTGGGTTCCCTGCCGGAAAGGACAGGCAGCGTGGGGGGCAGGGCACTCAAACGCAGGCTGCGCCAGGCCCTGGCCTCGCCGGACTGGGAGCGTCTCCCTGGCGAGCTGGCCGCAGAGCCTACTCAGCAGGCAGTCACCGCTCTTTTGGCCGCCCTGTCCAGCGGGCAGGATATTGTCCGCTGGCGGGCGGTCATTGTTTTGGGGGGCCTGGTGGCGCTGCGGGCCGAGGCTGACCCCGAGGCCGGCCGCGAGGTGATGCGCCGCCTCGTCTGGGGCCTGAACGAGGAATCCGGCGCCGTGGCCTGGGGAGCGCCCGAGGCCATGGGCGAGATAATGGCGCGCTCCCGGCGCATGGCCCAGGAGTTCGCCAACCTGCTCCTGGCCTACCTGGTGCCCGGCGGCCCCCTGGCCCTGGATTTTCCCCCTCTAAAGGCCGGGGCGGTGTGGGGCCTGGGCCGGCTGTGCCAGGCCCGGCCCCGGCTCATGCAGGAGCGCCGCGCCTCATATCCCCTGCTGGCCCTGTTGGACGACCCCGCGCCCCAGGTACGCGGCTTGGCCGCCTGGGCCCTGGGCCACCTGGGCGACGGGGGGGGCGAGGGGGGCGGCGACGGGGGCGGCGAGGGGGGCGGCGACGAGGCCGGTGACCGCCTGGCCAGGCTGGTGGCCGACCAGGCGGAGCTGGACCTGTTCAATGGCCGCGAACTCAAGCGGGCGAGGGTGGGCGAACTGGCCCGGGAGGCGCTGGACCGGCTGAACAAGTAGGCCGGCCCCGGCCCCGGAGGAAGCGCCTGGCGGAAATACCTTCTGCAAGGTCTGGGGTGGACCTGCAGGTAGTCATGTTGGCTTGGCCCTGTCAAGGCTGGCCCAAAGGGCCGCCCCCAGGGCTATTGGCCTTGACAGGGCCAAGCCAATATGAGGATGATCGAGCATCTGTCTTTTCCGGGGAAAACGATATCAACCCTGGAACCAGGCATGACCGGGGCCGGGCTGGCGCGCTTGCGGCAGGAACGCCCCTGGGGTGCCAAGCATCGTTTCCCCTGGAAAAGACAGCCTGAATCTTGTCCCTTTTCACGGGTAGGGCGATGAACGGCGTGCAACTGTACGGGCTGCGGCGGCTCTGGGCCACCCTGGGCATGGGCCGGCATCCGGCCCTAAAGGGGGTGGGCCTCAAGAAGCGCCTGGCCCTGAACTTCGTGGGCAGCAAGAGCAAGCTCACCCGGCTCGACGGCCGCCTCTACTCCAACACCTTTGCCCCCTACTACCCCTCCCGGGCCTATGATCGCTTCCTGCGGGGCGTGCTGGCCGTGGGCCGGGGCGAGCCCACTCCCCTGATCTGCAACTTCGCGGTGACCCCGCGCTGCTGCTGCAACTGCTGGCATTGCTCCTTTGCCGACCGCTCCCGCCGGGACGAGCTGAGCCTGGGTGAACTCCAAGGCGCCATCCGCCAGGTGCAGGACCTGGGCGCGGCGGTGATCGGCATCACCGGCGGCGAGCCCCTGCTGCGGGACGACCTGGAGGACATCATCGCCGCCATCGGGCCCCGCTCCATGCCGCTTCTGTTCACCACCGGCTTTCGCCTGGAGCGGGAGCGGGTGCGGGCCCTGAAGGAGGCCGGCCTGGGCATCCCGGTGATAAGCCTGGACCATTACAAGCCCGAGATCCACGACCGGGGGCGCAACGTGAAGGGCATGTTCGACCATGCCCTCCAGGCCATCCGCCTGTTCCGGGAGGAGGGCTTTTACGTGGCCGTGTCGTTCGTGCCCAGCCGGGAGCTGGTGGACCAGCCCGGCGAGATGTTCAAGGTCATCGAGTTCTTCAAGGAGCTGGGCGTGAACGACATGCGCCTCACCTCGCCCATCCTGGCCGGCAAGCTCACTGCCCACCCCGAGGAGCTGCTCAGCCCCGAGCAGGTGGCCACGGTGTGGCAGGTGCAGCGCAAATGCACCCGCACCCCGGGCTACCCCGGGGTGTTCGCCTATGACTATTTCGAGGACAAGTCCCTGTACGGCTGCGGCGCGGGATACAACTATCTTTTCATCGACTCCCAGGGCAATGCCTGTCCCTGCGACTTCACCATGATGAGCCTGGGGAACATCAAGGATGAGCCCCTGGAGCGCATCTGGCGCCGGATGAGCGGGCTCTTCCGGCGGCCCGGCCTGGTCTGCTATGCCAACGCGGCCGCGCCCAACCTGGCCCAGCGCCGGCCCGAGCATTGGCCGGTGCCGCCCGAGGTCAGCCGCCAAGTGGTGGCCGAGGTGCCACCCTATGAGCCTGGCAAGCTGCCCGAGTTCTATCGCCGCATGGGCCTGGACCAGGAATGACCGCCCCCTGGGGCGTCTCCTCCCGGCCGGCTCCAAGGTAGGGGCCCAGGGGAGAGCTGGAGAATCCCTGGCCGGGGGGGAGAACACCCGACCGGGGGGCTCCCCAGCCCTCCCGGGGCCGCGCTTGTGCTTATGGAGCGGCTAGTTCATAGACTTCACCGCTCAGGGTGACCGCCCGGGCCTGGCCCGTGTTCTGGTGCTTGCAAAGGAGGTCGGCGCAGTTGCTGCCGCCAAAATCACCCACGGCCTTGACCTGCCAGGATGGATCGTCCGTGCCCAAGCCTATGCCGCACTGCGACTTGATCTTGCCGTCCGGGTCCATGAGCCAGGCCTTGACCGCGCCGTTGGACTGGTTCTGCCACACCAGGTCCGCCTTGCCGTCGCCATCCAGGTCTCCCAGGCAGGCGATGCGCCAGTCGCCCGCGTTCTGGGCGGTGTACTCGTTGACCGCGGTGATGACCGAGCCGTCCATGAGCCACACCGCCACCCGGCCGCTGGCGGCATGCTGCCACACCACGTCCGCCTTGCCGTCGCCGTTCAGGTCGCCCAGGCCGGCCACC
>CAZUHP010000032.1:0-40524 GCA_964620595.1 uncultured Desulfarculaceae bacterium
GCCATCCAGGCCGGACTCAACCAAACAACCCTCCGCAAAAACCGGGGCGGTTCAGAAGGCCAAAATCGATTTGGACTTTTTGCCGCCCCGTCAACTTTCGACTATAGCGCGCTTATCATGCTTGACACTCGTTCCCGTTGTGTGTATAATGGGAACACACGTTAAGGAGGTTTATATGCCCAAAACCCGTCTCAACATAAGTCTCGATCAGGATCTTGCCGAGTTCGCCAAGCTCTTTGCCGCTGAAAATCGCACGTCGGTTGCGGATATAGTCACGCAATACCTGCTGGCTCTAAAGCGGCGTGTCGAGGGCGAATATATGGAAAAAATTCTCGCCCATCCGGCCTTTCATCAGGCCATGAAAGACGCTCAGGCCAAACTGCGCGCCGGAACCGCACAGTGGCATTCATACAATGAGGTCTTCGGGGACTAATGGAAACCAGATTCGAAACCGCTTTTCTGAAGGCCGTTAAAAAGCACGCCTCGATAAAAAAACTGGTCAAGAAAAAGGTCGACATGATCATTGAAAACCCGATTGCCGTTGGCGAACCGCTGAAGGGTAACTGGCAGGGGTTTTATTCATGTCCGGTGAAACGCAATTTCATCATCATCTATCTGTATTGCGAAGTGTGCCGAAAAAAAGGCGACAATGCCGTCGTGGCCTGCTCGGATTGTCGGGAAACACCGGACAAGACCATCAAGTTTGTTCTGCTCGGACCTCATGATGAAGCCTACGGAATATAACAGAGCGGAAAATACGGATCGCTGGCTCAAGGAGTACAACGAGGAACGCCCCCATGAGTCCCTCGGCAACTTGACCCCAGCCGAATACCTCGCTCTAAATTCACCCGAAGTTCTCTACTCTTGACTGGCACTAAATGAGGGGGGGTACACCACCAGCAGAGTTCTAAAATGGTATACTATATCAATCTCAACAGGCACCGGCCGAGCAGACTGGACTCAATCGAACAATTTTTCGGAAAAAGCGGGGTGGTTCAGTCCAAGGCAAATTACTTCATATTTACTTCAAGGGTGCCTCTGCCATTTAGGCGCGAACCAACCATCTGAAATTACTGGCTATATGCCTAAGCCCCCGAAATGTCCATTTCCTGAAAAGAAACAGGCGCCGGTCGCCTGCCAGGGGAGGCCTTTGGGCCTGTCGCCAGCCCTGGCGAGGTGCGCCTATTTGGTCGGGGGAACATGACCCGGGTTCCACGGGGGGGGAACCATGCCCAGGTCGAGAAGATTCGAGGTGGCGGTCATCAATATCACGATGCACCCCCATTCTCCCGAACGTTATGTAGAGCTGTTCCAGCGGGCGGCCACCCCTGCCCAAGACCTGCGCTGCCGCGGGCACGAACAAATGGTGCTGCCCGCGGTCCATCCTTGCGCCCCGCCTGACTGCCTATCCGGCTTGTATGGCTGGCTGTACCGGGGCCTGGAGTTGGGCGGCGGCACCGGGGGCAGCCTCCGCGCCCCGCGGGAGCCGGACCCCGGGGATGCGCCCCCCATCCCGCCGGAGGTGCGGGCCAGGTTCAAGAGCACTCCCTTTGTCTTCCTGCCCCGGGGGCACCGCCTGTTCTTTTGCGCCTCTGAAGGCGCCGGGCGCTTCAATCCCGCCCATACCGCCAAGGCGCTGCGCCTTCTCTTGAACCGGCCGGACCTGCAAGAGCGCTTCGGCGAGGTGGCGGTCACCATCGAGAGCAAAGAGGAGACCGTGGAGCAGGTCCTGATGATGCCCTCTCTCACCAAGCTCATGATTTTCGTGACCCTTCCCAACGACGACGTGTTCAGCGACAGGGACGTGCAAAGGGCCCTGGAGCGCCTGAGGGTGCAAAACGCCAAGAAGCACCGCATACAGATGCAGGGAAGGCCGGGGGCGGGCCTGAAGCCGGACCGGGAGACCAGGGCCTTCATGCGGCTGGCCACCTCCAACGGCCGTATCGAGGCGGAGGGTTATGCGGGCGGCGCCAAGATAATCGAGAGCACGGCCGACCACCCCTACCTGATACAGGGGAAATACATTCCCCACCAGGAAAAGCTTATTGATAAAATAGTTTATCTGGCCCGGACCTACTTGCCCCGCTTCACCCACCGGAACTAGCGATGACAGGCTATTTCAGGCGGTCCCTCTCGGCATTGAAGCGATCCCTGGGGGTCTATTGGCAATCCTACGGCGGGATCAAGGCCCTGGTGGGTTCGCCCTTTCTGGCGGCTGCCTTTGCCTTGGCCGTGATCACCGTTCTGGTCAGCGACCGGGCGGTCAAGGTCTGGTCTGAGACGGCCATCAACATCTTCCCCGATGTGCTGGGCTTCACCCTGGGAGGGTATGCCATCATGGTCGGCTTTGGGGACCGGCGCTTTCTCCAGGCCCTGCGGGGACCGGACCCTGACGGCACCCCCTCTTTGTACATGAAGCTCAACGGCATGTTCGTGCACTTCATCGTGGTGCAGTTCGTGGTCTTGTTTTTTTCGGCTTTGGTGGATTTACTGGGCGCGGAAGGGGTAGTCTGGGCCTTGCCCGGCCTGGCCTTGATGTATTATGCACTCTTTACGGTCCTGGCCACCGCCTTGGCGGTCTTGGATTTTGCCAATTGGTTCGACAAGCAACCCGAGCTGGATGAGAAGAATGAAGTACTGCCGATCGATCCACCCAAATAGACCGGCCCGGGGCAGGCCATGAGCAAGGCCTACAAGATATCCGGCGGCCTGTCCGGGGGCGGCGGGCTGCGGGCCTACCAGGATTTGGTGCTGGGCACCCGCTCGCTGTGGTTCCTGCTCAAGCACGAGATCATCATGCTCTGCGCCCAGAACTGCCCCGGCGCCCTGGGCCTTTGGCTCCGCAAGAAGCTCTACCCCCGGCTGCTGGGCGCCTGCGGGCCGGGCTGCCTGTTCGGCCGGGGCGTGGGCTTCCGCCATCCCCGCAAGATACGCCTGGGCGCGGGGGTGATAATCGACGACCACGCCCTGATCGACGCCAAGGGCCAGGGCAACGCCGGCATCACTATGGCCGACGGGGTGTACATCGGCCGGGGCAGCATCGTCTACACCAAGGACGGCGACATCGAGCTGGCCGAAAAGGTGAACCTGAGCGCCAACTGCGAGCTGTTCTCCGGCAACAAGCTCTACGTGGGCGCGGGCACGGTGATCGCGGCCTATTCCTATTTGCTCTCCGGCGGCGAGTACGACTACGCCTCGCTCACCCCCCTGGCCGAGCAGGCTGGCGACGTGAGCCGGGGCGAGACCCGGGTGGGCGCCAACGTGTGGATCGCGGCCCACGTGGTGGTGGCCGACGGCTCGCGCATCGGCGACAACGCGGTGATCGGCGCGGGAGCGGTGGTGCGCGGCTCCATACCGGCCGACTGCCTGGCGGCCGGGGTGCCGGCCCGGGTGATCCGCCGCCTGGAAAGGAAGTGATGCGGGGCTTCCTTCGCCTGGCCGTGCAACTCCGGGATTTCATCCTGCGCCGGCCCCGCCCCCGGGCCGGCCCCTTCCGCCTGTGGGTGGACATCACCTCCCGCTGCAACCTGAGATGCGCGGCCTGCCCCCAGCGCCTCCTGCCCCCTGACCAGCGGCAAGACCTGGACCCGGCTGTCCTGGCCTCCCTGGTGGACCAGGTAGCCGCGGGCGCGGCCCGGGAGGTGAACCTGTTTCATCGCGGCGAGCCGCTGCTCCATCCCCGGCTGGGCCAGTGGGTGGCCCGCTTCAAACAGGCCGGGGCCCTGGTGCGGGTGCATACCAACGCCACCCTCTTGGACCAGGAACGGGTGGAGATGCTCCTGGACGCGGGCCTCGATCTGCTCACCCTGTCGGTGGACAGCCTGCACCCGGCGGACTATGCCGCCGCCCGGGTCGGCGCGGAGTTGGCGCGCACTCTGGCCGGGCTGGAGCTTCTCCTGGCCCAGCGCCGCCGCTGGGGCCTGCGCTTGCCCCGGGTGAGCCTGTTGCTCATGGGGCGCCAGCGCCGGGGGCCCGGGGCCGAGGAACGCTTGCAGCGGCTCCAGGCCCTGGGCCTGGACCGGGTGGTGTGGCGCGCGCCCCACAACTGGGCCGGGGTCCTGGGCCCGGCTCCGGCCGGCCGGGTGCACGCCTGCACCTTTCCCTGGTACGGCCTGGCCGTGCTCAGCGACGGCCGGGTGACTCCCTGTCCCCAGGATTTTTTCGGTCGCCTGACCCTGGGCCACGCGGCCGAGCAGAGCCTCATGGAGATCTGGCAGGGCAGGGCGTCCCGCAGGCTGCGCCAGGCCCACCGGGCCGGGGACTTTTCGGAATACCCCCTGTGCCGGGCCTGCGACCGGGTGCGCCGGCCCACGGTCCTGGGCCTTCCCTACGAGCATTTGCATAACTTCTTCGTGGAGTCTATATTTGGAGGTCCCGGGCACTTAGCGGCCAAGAACCGGGGGCGGGAGCCCCGCTAGACGATTGAGCGAACATGAGGATACTAGGCATAGCGCCCACGCCCTTTTTTGCCGACCGCGGCTGCCACATGCGCATCCTGGGCGAGATCCAGGCCCTCCAGCGCCGCGGCCACCAGGTGCTTCTGGTCACCTACCACCTGGGACGCGACATCGAGGGGGTGCCCACCCTGCGCACCAAGGAAGTGAAGTGGTACCAGAAGCTGGAGGCCGGCCCGGCCCTGGGCAAGTTCTACCTGGACTGGCTGCTCTGGCTAAAGACCATCGAAGCCATAAAAAGCTTCCGGCCCGAGGTGATCCACGGCCACCTGCACGAGGGCGCCTTCATCGGGCTCATGGCCCGGCGCCTGGCCGGCTCCCGGGCGCCGGTGGTGTTCGACGTGCAGGGCAGCCTGACCAAGGAGCTGGACTCCTACGGCTGGCTGGACCGGGTGCCCTTTGTGCGGCCCATGTTCCGCGCGGTGGAAAAGATCATCACCCGCTGGTCCGAGCAGTCGGTGGGCTCCAACCTGGCGGTGAGCGAGTTCCTGCAAAAGGAGATGGGCCTGCCCCCCAGCCGGGTCACCACGGTCATCGACGGGGTACACATGGGCTTTTTCGACGGCACCGGCCGCCAGGACCTCAAGGAAACCCTGGGCATCCCCCCGGACCGGCCGGTGGTCACCTACACCGGCGCCTTGCTGGCCAGCAAGGGGGTGGACAATTTCTTTGAGGCCATACCCCACGTGCTGGCCCAGGAGCCGGAGACCTTCTTCCTGGTGGTGGGCTACCCGGTGGAGGAGAGCCAGGCCCTGGTGGAGCGCCTGGGGGTGAGCCAGCAGGTGCTCTTCGTGGGGCGGGTGGACTACTTCGAGCTGCCCGATTACCTCAAGATAGCCGACGTGGCCGTGGACCCCAAGGTGGAGGCCGCGGGCGAGGCCAGCGGCAAGATCATAAACTACATGGGCGCCGGCCTGCCGGTGGCCTGCTTTGACAACGTGAACAACCGCACCTTTTTGGGCGACACGGGCGCCTTTGCCCCCGAACCCACCCCCCAGGGCCTGGCCCAGGCCATATTGGAGCTGCTGGCCGACCCCGAGGCCCGGGCGGCCAAGGGCGCCGCGGCCCGCAGGCGGGTGGAGGAGAAGTTTTCCTGGGAGGCCGGCGGCCGGGTGTACGAAGAGGTCTTCCAGCGCGCCCTGGCCCAGCGGCCCGGGCGGGCGGCCTAGGGCGGGGACGGCATGGCCACCCCCCTGGGCCACGCCCTGTGCGGAGTGGGGCTGGGCTCTGCCCTCAGGGGGCCGGAGCCCTGGTTCGGGCCCTGGCGCGACCTGGCCTTTTTCGCGGCCCTGGCCATGGCCCCGGATTTGGATTTCCTGCCCGGCCTGGTCATCGGCCGGCCCGAGGCCTTTCACCATGGCCTCACCCACTCGCTGGGCGCGGCGGTGCTCTTTGGCGGGCTCATGGCCTGGTGGGGCCTTCGCCGGGGGAGGGGGATACCGGCCTGGCGCTGGGGTTTGGCCGGCGGCCTGATATACTTCGCCCAGGTGCTCCTGGACGTGATGACCGTTGACACCAGCTTTCCCTACGGGGTGCCCCTGTGGTGGCCCATCAGCAGCGAATACGTGCTGGCCGACAACCCTTGGCTGGCCGATGTGCGGCGCCGCCCCCTGGTATGGGCCACCCTGTGGCATGATATAAAGGCCGCCGGCTGGGAGGTGGTGCTGTTGGGACCTCCTGCCGCGCTCCTCACCTGGTGGCGGCTGCGGCGCCGGCCGGCCGGCTAGACGAAAAGCGAGGGATGGCCGTGGATCTTTCGGTGGTGGTTCCGCTCTACAACGAGGAAGCCAACCTGGAGGCCCTGCACGCCGAGATCGTGGCGGCGCTGGACCAGTTGGACTTGGAGTGGGAGGCGGTGTACGTGGACGACGGCTCCTCGGACGCCACCTACGCCATTCTGGAGAAGCTGGCCGCCCAGGACCCCCGGGTGGTGGGGGTGCGGCTGCGCAAGAACTTCGGCCAGACCGCGGCCATGAGCGCCGGGTTCGACTACTCCCGGGGCAAGGTGGTGGTGACCATGGACGGGGACCTGCAGAACGATCCCCGGGACATCGCCAAGCTATTGGCCAAGCTCAACGAGGGCTACGACATCGCGGCCGGCTGGCGCTTTGACCGCCAGGACCCCTTCCTCACCCGCAAGCTGCCCTCCCGCCTGGCCAACGGCCTGATCAGCCTCATCACCAAGGTCAAGCTGCACGACTACGGCTGCACCCTCAAGGCCTTCCGCCGTTCCGTGATCCAGAACATCCGCCTCTACGGCGAGATGCACCGCTTCATCCCGGCCATCGCCTCCTGGATGGGGGTGTCCATCGCCGAGGTGCCGGTGAACCACCGCCCCCGCCGGGCGGGCAAGAGCAAGTACGGCCTGGGCCGCACCCCCCGGGTGCTCTTGGACCTCATCACGGTCAAGTTCCTGCTCTCCTACGCCACCCGGCCCATCCAGATATTCGGCAAGTGGGGGCTGGCCGCGGGTGGGGCGGGCTTTTTGCTGGCCCTGTACTACACGGTCCAGCGCTTGTTCTTTGCCGAGCCCCTGTGGGGCAAGCCGGGCCTCATCCTGGCGGTGCTGCTCATGTTCGTGGGCGTGCAGCTCATCAGCATCGGGCTGCTGGGCGAGATGCAGATGCGCATCTACTACGAAACCCAGGACAAGCCCATCTACACCGTGCGCCAGGTCCTGAACCGCGAAAAGGGCCGTGGTTGCGCTTGAGCCCGGCTAGCGCCATGCATCCCCTGGCCCGGGCCGGACGCAACCTCGCCCTGAAGACCGCGGGCGAGGTCCTGGCACGGCTCTCTTTTTTCCTGCTCTTCATCTACGCGGCGCGGGTGCTGGGGGCCGGGGGCTATGGCCGCTACTCCTATGCCGCCTCCCTGGCCGCCCTGGCCCTGATCGGCATGGACCTGGGCCTGAACACCCTGTTCGTGCGCGACGGCGCCCAGCGCCCGGCAGAGGTGGCGGACTACGCCGGCACCCTCCTTTTGATCAAGGCGCTCCTGGCCGGCCTGGTCATGCTCCTGTTGCTTTGGTTCTGCCTGGCCCTGGGCCACGACCCCTCCCAGACCTGGCTGATCCTGGCCGTGGCCCTGGTGCAGGTGCTCTGGGGCTTCAGCGAGCTGGGCGTGGCCGGCCTCAACGCCCTGGAGCGCATGGACCAGGAGGCCCTGGTCAAGAGCAGCGCCCGCCTGGCCGCCCTGCTCCTGGCCGGGGGGCTGCTCCTGGCCGGGGCCGGCCTGTGGGGCCTGGTGGCCGGGCTCATCATGGCCAATGCCTTGGCCGCGGGCCTCAGCCTCTGGTTCCTGCGGCGCCGGGCCGGCTTCCGCCTGCGCCTGGAGCGCCGCTTCCTGGCCTACCTGGCCCGGGAGTCCCTGCCCCTGGCACTCACCAACGTGTTCATCCTGGTCTTCGTGCGGGTGGACATGGTCATGCTGGAGTTCATGGGCCGCTCCTTCGAGGAGATAGGCTGGTACGCGGCCGGGGTGCGGGTGATCGACGCGGTGGGCATCGTGCCGGCCCTGGTGGCCGGGGCCAGCCTGCCGGTGTTGGCCAGCCTGGCCGGGCGCGACCCCGAGGCCCTGGGCAAGCTCTTCCGCCAGGGACAGCGCCTGCTCGTCATCCTGGGGCTGCCCGCGGCCATGGGCCTGTGGGCGGTGCGGCAGCAGGCCGCCTTGCTCATCTTCGGCCCGGAGTTCGGGGAGACCGCCCGGGCCTTCTGGTGGCTGGCGCCGGTACTGGTCTTTTTGTTCGTGAACTTCCTGCAACTGGGCGCCCTCATCGCCCTGGGCCGCCAGAAGTCCTGCGCCCTGGCCACCGGCCTGTGCGTGGTGGTGAACCTGGGGCTCAACCTCTGGTTCATACCGGCCTACGGCTTCATGGGCGCGGCCGCGGCCACCCTGGTCACCGAGGCGGTGCTGTTCGCCTTGTGCGCCTGGTTCATCCGCCGCCGCCTGGGCCCCAGCGGGCTCCTGCGCCAGGCGTGGCGGCCGGCCCTGGCCGCGGCCCTCATGGGCCTGGCCCTGCATTGGCTGGGCGCCTGGCCCCTGTGGGCCCTGATCGGGGTGGGGATGGTGGTGTACGCGGCCGCGCTCTTGGCCTTGGGCGGCCTCACCCTGGCCGAGCTCAAGGACCTGTGGCAGCTCCTGCGCCGGCCTCCGCAGGAGGGCGGGGCGGGCTGAGCCGGCGGCGCGGGCTTTCCCTGGGCCGGCGCGGGCGGTATCATGCTGCCAGCTTGGGGCCGGGAGCAGCGGGGGATACGCCCGCGAGGAGGCGTGGTGAAGATAGGCATCGACGTGAGAACCGTCACCCCGGTGCGCTCCGGGGTGGGCAACTACGTGCTCAACCTGCTGGAGGGGCTGCGCTGGGTCGCGCCTCATCAGGAGTTCTTTCTCCTGGGCCAGAGCCGGAACCTGGAGGCCATCGGCTGGAACCTGCCCACCGGCCTGTTTCACACCACCCGCCTCTCCCACGAGAGCCATCCCCTGGGCGACCTGTGGGAGCACTTTATCCTGCCGCGCACCTTGGCCCGCTACCAGGTGGACGTGTTCCACGGGCCGGCCACCCTCATGCCCCTGCGCAGCACCGGCTTTGCCCGGGTGGTCACCATCCACGACCTGGTGGCGTTTCTGTTTTCCGAGACCATCCCCCGCAAGTACGCGCTCTACATGCGCTGGCTCATCAAGCAGGTGGTCAGGGAGGCCGACCGCATAATCAGCGTGAGCCACAACACCAAGCATGATCTCATGCGGGTGCTGGGAGTGGACCCGGCCAAGATCAACGTGGTGTACGAGGCCGCGCCCCCGGGCTACCAGCCCATCCGCGACCAGACCAAGCTGGCCTGGGTGCGCCGGCGCTACAACCTGGAGGGCCCCTATCTCTACCACGTGGGCAACATAGAGCCGCGCAAGAACCTGGTGCGCCTGGTCAAGGCCTTCCTGCTCATGCGCGGGCGCAGCGGCCTGGACGTGCGCCTGGTGATCACCGGGCAGAAGGGCTGGCTGACCAGTATGCTCTTCCGCGAGCTGGAGGGCCTGGATTTGGGCAAGGAGGTGGTGTTCACCGGCTACGTGCCGCGCACCGACCTGCCGCTTTTGATGAACGCGGCCGAGGCCTTCGTGTTCCCCTCCCTGTACGAGGGGTTCGGGTTGCCCGCCCTGGAGGCCATGAGTTGCGGCATCCCGGTGGTTACCAGTAACATCAGCTCATTGCCCGAGATCGTGGGCACGGCCGCGGTTCTGGTGGACCCGGAGAGTGTGGAGTCCATCGCCAATGGCATAGAGCGGGTGCTGGTTGACGATGAGTTGCGCCAGCGGCTCGCCCGGGAGGGCCTGGCCCAGGCCCGCCGCTTTTCCTGGGAGCGAGCCGCCCGCGAGACCCTGGCCGTGTACCGCCAGGCCCAGGAGGAAAAGAGGGGCGCATGAAGCTGATATACGATCTGCGGATATTGACCGGCCGCATGCACGGCATGGCCCGCTATGGCCTGGAGCTGCTCCAGGCCCTTTTGGACACCGGCGAGGAGCTTGGCATAGGCGTGCTGGTGCGCCGCCCCCAGGACGCCCGGCTCCTGCCCCGGGACGAGCGGGTGCTGGCCATCGTCTGCAACCTGGCGCCCTATGGCCCCATCTCCCAGCTCCGCCTGCCCTGGCTGCTGACCGGGCTGCGGCCCGAGGTCTACCATTGCCCGTTCTACGCTGCGCCGGGCTACTTCGACGGCCCCATGGTGGTCACGGTGCACGATCTCATTCACCTGCGTTTTCCCAAGCATTACGGCGCCAGGCACCGTTTCTTCTACCGCTGGGTGGTGGCTCCGGCCGTGCAGCGGGCCCGGGCCGTGTTCACGGTGAGCCGGCACAGCAAGAAGGACCTGGTGGAGCTTCTGGGCGTGGACCCGGACAAGGTGGTGGTCACGCCCAATGGGGTGGGCCGGGCCTTCCGGCCGCCGGAGGAGGCAGAAGGGGCCGCCGCGCCCGGGGAGTTGGGCCTGCCCGAGCGCTACATCCTGGGCGTGGGCAACCCCAAGCCCCACAAGAACCTGGCCGCCCTGGTGGAGGCCCACCGCTTGCTGCGCGCCCAGAATCCAGACACCCCGCCCCTGGTGCTGGTGGGCTTGAAGCAGCCCAAGGAGGCCGGGGTCAGGGGCGAAGACCAAGTGGTGGTCAAGGATCAGTTGGAGGATGCGGACCTGGCCCGGGCCTATGGCGCGGCCCAGGTGGTGTGCATCCCTTCCCTGTACGAGGGCTTCGGCCTGCCTGCCCTGGAGGCCCTGGCCTGTGGCGCGCCCCTGGTGGCCAGCCGTTGCGCCTCCCTGCCCGAGGTGGTGGGCCAGGCCGGCTTGCTCACCGAGCCCGAGCCCCAGGCCCTGGCCCAGGCCCTGGGCCGGGTGTTGGCCGACCAGCAGTTGCGCCGGCGCTTGCGCCGGCAGGGGCCGGAGCAGGCCGCGCGCTTTTCCTGGCGCCGGACCGCGGAGGCCACCCTGGAGGTCTACCGCCGGGTGGCCCGGGGAGAGGCGCCCCAATGAGCACCAAGGCCCAACAGGGCCTGGCCGGCGTGCGCGCCGTGCTGGTGCACGACTGGCTCACCGGCATGCGTGGCGGCGAGAAGGTGCTGGAGTCTTTCTGCCGCTTGTTTCCCGGGGCGCCCATCTACACCCTGCTGCACCTGGCGGGCAAGGTGAGCCCCCTCATCGAGGGCCATCCCATCCGCACCTCCTTTATTCAGCGCATGCCCCTGGCGGCTGCTTACTACCGCCACTACCTGCCCCTGTTTCCCCGGGCCGCGGAGTCGCTGGCCCTGCCCGCGGCGGAGCTGGTGCTCAGCTCCAGCCATTGCGTGGCCAAGGGGGTGCGGGTCCCGCCGGGGGCGGTGCACGTGAGCTACCTGCACACCCCCATGCGCTACGTGTGGGACCTGTACGACGCCTATTTCGGCCCGGGCCGCGGCGGCCTGGCCCGCTGGGTGATGCCCCTGCTGCGGGGCCGCTTGCAGCGCTGGGACGTGCGCACCGCGGAGCGGGTGGACCACTTCGTGGCCAACTCGGCCCACGTGGCAGAGCGCATCCAGCGCCACTACGGCCGCCGGGCCACGGTGATCCACCCGCCGGTGGACACCGCCCGCTTCACCCCGGCCGAGCGCCCGGGAGATTACTACCTGGTGGTCAGCGCCCTGGTGCCCTACAAGCGGGTGGACCTGGCGGTGGCGGCCTGCACCGCCTTGGGCCGCAGGCTGAAGGTGGTGGGCACCGGGCCCGAGGAGGGACGGCTCAAGAACCTGGCCGGCCCCACGGTGGAGTTCCTGGGCTGGCAGCCGGACGAGGCCCTGCCCGGGCTGTACGCCCATGCCCGCGCCTTCATCTTCCCCGGCGAGGAGGACTTCGGCATAACCCCGGTGGAGGCCATGGCCGCGGGCCGGCCGGTGGTGGCCTATGGCCGGGGCGGCGCCTTGGAGACGGTGGTGGGTCCGGACGACGAGTCGGGCCGCGCGCCCACGGGCCGTTTCTTCCTTGAGCAGGAGGTGGACGCCCTGGCCGCCGCCCTGGAGGCGCTGGAGGCCGAGCTGGACCGCTTCGACCCCCAGGCCCTGGCCGCCCATGCAGCGGGTTTCGACACTGCGGTGTTCCTGGAGCGCATGAGCGCCTTCCTGCGGGAGGTGTTGGCCCGGCCCGGCCGTTGACCAGACCTGAGGGGGGTGCTAGGCTTTTCTAGCGAGGGTCGCCCGTGCTAGGCGGCCCTTGGTGCTTACCGTGAACGGGGAGGCTCCATGCAGATCATCATCATCGGCGCCGGCGAAGTGGGCTACCACACCGCGCTCAGGCTCTCGCGCGAAGGCCACAAGGTGGTGGTGGTGGACAGCAGCGCCGAGGCCATCCGCATGGTCGATGAACACATGGATGTGCAGACCCTGGTGGGGGCGGGCTCCAGCCCGCTGGTGCTGCGCGAGGCCGGGGTGGACGAGGCGGACATGCTGGTGGCGGTCACTGACAGCGACGAGATAAACCTCCAGGCCTGCCGTTTCGCGCGGCTGTTGGCCCCGGCCGCCACCCGGGTCGCCCGCATCCGTTCCGAGGACTACCTCGCCTTTTTCGAGGAGGTGGGCGCCAAGACCCTGGACCTGGATACGGTCATCAACCCCGAGCGCGAGCTGGCCGCCCAGATACTCCAGTTCATCGCGGTCCCCGCGGCCTCCTCGGTGGCCGACTTTGCCGAGGGCCGGGTGAAGCTGGTGGGGCTCAAGGTGCCGGCCACCAGCCCCCTGGTGGGCCGCCCCATGGCCGAGCTGCACCTGAAGGGCGGGCCGCCTTTCTTGGTGGCGGCCATCGAGCGCTCCGGCCAGACCGTGATTCCCCGCGGCAGCGACGTGCTCCTGCCCGACGACGTGGCCTACGTGGTGGCCCGGGAGACGGCCACCGACGACGTGATGGCCCACTTCGGCCTGCACAGCCACCAGGTGCGCAACCTGGTGGTGGTGGGCGGCGGGGCCATCGGCCGCCTGGTGGCGGCCGGGGCGGCCCGGCGGGGCATCAAGGTGCGGGTCATCGAGCGCAGCGAGGCCCGCTGCGAGGCCCTGGTGGAGCAGCTCGACGACGTGATGGTGCTGCACGGCGACGGTACCGATCTCAGCTTGCTGGAAGAGGAGAACGTGGGCGCGGCCGATGTCTTCGCCGCGGTCACCGACGACGAGGAGGAGAACGTGCTCATCGCGCTCCTGGGCCGCAAGATGGGCGCCAAGCGCACCATCGCCCGGGTGGCCCACATGGGCTACGTGCCCCTGGTCAGCACCTTGGGCCTGGATCTGGTGGTGAGCCCCCGCTTCGCCGCGGTGGGCGCCATCCTGCGCCACCTGCGCCGGGGCAAGGTGCTTTCGGTGGCGGCCCTGAAGGACGAGGGTGCCGAGGTCATCGAGGTTGAGGCCCAGGAGACCTCGGCCCTGGTGGGCAGGCCCCTGGCCGAGGTCAAGATGCCGGCGGGCGCCCTGGTGGCGGCGGTGGTGCGCGAGGGCAAGGTGTTCATCCCGGGCGGCACCACCGTGGTGCAGCCGGGCGACCACCTGGTGATATTCCTCTTGCGCAAGGTGCTGCGCAAGGTGGAGAAGCTGCTCACGGTCAGCCTGGAATACTTCTAGGAGCAAGGGACAGTGGGTCCGGCCTACGTGCTATCACTGGTGGGGTTGCTCAGCATGGGCCTGGGGGCGCTGATGCTGGCGCCCATGGGCGTGTGCCTTCTCTACGGCGATCCGGCCTGGCACGCCTTCCTGGGCGGATCGCTGGTGTCCGCCCTGTTGGGCGCCATCCTCTTCTGGCTCTTTCGCGCGCCCGGCCAGCACGAACTCACCCACCGCGAGGGCATGGCCATCGTGGGCATCTCCTGGGCGGTGGCCGGCCTGCTGGGCGGGGTGCCCCTGTATTTTTCCGGCGACTTCCTCACCTACACCGACGGGGTGTTCGAGGCGGTGAGCGGCTTCACCACCACCGGGGCCAGCGTGCTGACCGAGGTGGAGAGGGCCGGCAAGGGAGTGCTCTTCTGGCGGGCGCTGACCCATTGGCTGGGCGGCATGGGCTTTGTGGTGCTGTCCCTGGCCATCCTGCCCCTGGCGGGGGTGGGCGGCATGCAATTGTTCAAGGCCGAGGTGCCCAGCCCCACCCCGGACCGCCTGGCCCCTCGCATCGCCGACACCGCCGGGCTCCTGTGGAAGGTCTACGCCGTGATCACCGCGGCCGAGGTGCTGCTGCTCATGGCCGGCGGCCTGGACTGGTTCGAGGCGGTGTGCCAGGCCTTCGCCACCATGGCCACCGGCGGCTTCTCCACCCGCAACGCCTCCATCGCCGGCTTCAACAGCGCCTACGTGGAGTGGGTGGTCACCGTGTTCATGGTCCTGGCCGGCATGAACTTCACCCTGCACTTCTGGGTGTTGCGCGGCCGCTGGAACGTCTTCTGGCGGGACGAGGAGTGGCGCCTGTACATGCTCCTGTGGGTGGGCCTCAGCCTTGCCATCGCCCTGGGCCTGTGGTTCCTGGCCGATGCCGGCACCTTGGATTCCTTGCGCCTGGCCGCCTTCCAGGTGGCCACCATCCTCACCACCACTGGTTTCGCCACCACCGACTACTCCCTGTGGCCGGCCCTTTGCCTGGGGCTCTTGATCCCTCTCATGTTCGTGGGCGGCTCGGCTGGCTCCACCGGCGGCGGCCCCAAGGTCATGCGGGTGCTGGTGGTGCTCAAGCAGTCCCTGAGCGAGTTCCGCCGCCTGGTGCACCCCCGGCTGGTGGCGCCGGTGCGGCTCAACCGGCACACGGTGGACCGCCAGGTGGTCAGCTCGGTCTACTCCTTCATGGGGCTGTATCTGGGCGTTTTCGTGGTCACCGGCCTTTTGCTCACCGTCATGGGCCTGGATTTGGTGGATGCCTTCAGCGCCTCCATCGCCTGCCTGGGCAACATCGGCCCCGGCCTGGGCAGCGTGGGACCGGCGGGCAACTACGCCCACCTGCCGGTGGCGGCCAAGTGGCTCCTGAGTGCGGTGATGATCGTGGGGCGGCTGGAGGTCTACACCGTGCTGGTGCTCCTGGTGCCGGAGTTCTGGCGGCGCTGAGCCCGGCGCTGCTTCTCGGGGTGCAGGCAAGGGCCCGGCCGGGGGGCGGGAGTGCCGGGCTCAGCGGTCCAGGGCCAGCAGGGGCTCCAGGTCCAGGCAGTCGCCTGCGGCCCGGGCCAGGCTGCGGGCCCCGGGCTCGTCCAGCCAGGGCAGGGCGCCCAAGAAGCGCGCGCCGGAAAATTCCTCGATGAGCCGGCTGTTGCTGGCCTGGCTGCTCTGGCTGGCCGGCCCCTCCTCCTGGCCGGAGAACACGAAACCCACCACTGCCAGGTCCCGCGCCCTCAGTGCCTCTATAGTGAGCAGGGTGTGGTTGATGGTGCCCAGGCCCGGCCGGGCGGCCACCACCACCGGCAGGTCCAACTCGGCCATGAGGTCCAGGGCGGTGCGCCCCGGGCAGAGCGGCACCAGCACCCCGCCCACGCCCTCGCACACCCAAAAACGCTGGCCCGCGAGCGAGTCGCGCACCCGGCGCACCAGCTCCGGCCAGGCCAGCTCCACCCCCTCCAGCCGGGCCGCGGCCAGGGGGCTCAGGGCATGGGCCAGGCAGATGGGGTTCAAACGGTGGTAGGCGTCCGCCAGGCCGCACACCCGGCCCACCCACAGGGCGTCCGGGCTGACCAGCCGGCCGTCCTGCTCTTGGCCGTCGGTGGAGACCGGCTTCAGGTAGCCCGCCTCCACCCCCCGGGCCCTGAGCCCGGCCACCAGCGCGGCCGAGACAAAGGTCTTGCCCACCTCGGTGTCCGTGCCGGCCACGAACACGCCCCTGGATATGGCGCGTTCCGCGCTCACAGCCCCACCTCCCGCGCTGCCTGGGCCAGGGCCTCCAGGGCCTGGTCCACCTCGGCCTCGCTGTGGGCCGCGGTCACGGTGAGCCTCAGGCGGCAGGTGCCCTGGGGCACGGTGGGCGGCCGTATGGCCGGGGCATAGACCCCCCGGGCCAGCAGCGCGGCGGCCAGGTCCAGGGCGGCCCGGGTTTCGCCCACCAGCACCGGCACGATGGGGCCTTGGCTGGAGGTCACCTGCAGGCCGATCTCCGCCAGGCCCGCGCGCAGGCGGGCGCACAGGGCGTGCAGGCGGGAGCGCAGCTCGGGCTCCTGGTCCACCAGGGCCAGGCCGGCCCGGGCGGTGGCGACCTGGGCCGGCGGCGGGGCGGTGCTGTAGAGGAACGGCCGCGCCCGGTTGACCAGGGTGTCGATCACCGGTCGGGCCCCGGCCACAAAGCCGCCCATGCCGCCCAGGGCCTTGGAGAAGGTGCCCACCATGACCAACTCCGGCGGCGGGTCTATGCCAAAGTGCTCCACCGTGCCCCGGCCGGTCGGGCCCCACACGCCGGTGCCGTGGGCATCGTCCACCACCAGGAGCGCCCCGGTTTCCCGGGCCACGGCCAGGAGCCGGGGCAGGGGGGCCAGATCGCCGTCCATGGAAAACACGCCGTCGGTCACCAGGAGCTTGAGCCGCGCCTCGCTTTGGGCCAGGAGCCGCGCGGCCGCTTCCACCTCGCCGTGGGGGTAGACCATGACCTGGGCCCGGGAGAGGCGGCAGGCGTCGATGATGCTGGCGTGGTTGAGACTGTCGCTCACGATCAGGTCGCCCGGGCCGGCGAGGCCGGTGATCACCGAAAGGTTGGTCATGTAGCCGGTGGCCATGAAGAGCGCGGCCTCGGCGTGCTTGAACTCGGCGATGGCTTTTTCCAGCTCGGCGTGGGCGTCCAGGGTGCCGGAGATGAGCCGGCTGGCGCCGCTGCCGGTGCCTTCGGTGAGCGACGCCTCCAGGGCGGCTTCGGCCAGGCGGGGGTGGCGGGTGAGGCCCAGGTAGTCGTTGGAGGCCATGAGCAGGCAATCCCGCCCGTCTATGACGATGCGGGGGCCGTTCGCCGGCCCCACGGGGCGCAGGCGGCGGGTGAGGCCCGCGGCCGCGGTTTGTTCCAGCCTTTGGGCCAGGGTCTCCAGAGCGGGCGCGGGCAAGGGCACGGCCGGCATCTTCTTGTCAGCGGGCGCGGCCATGGCCTCAGCCTCCGGTGGCGTCCTGGATACCCTTGCCCACTGCATCCAGCAGGAGGTCCAGCTCCTCCAGGCTGGAGGACAGGGGAGGCATGAGCACCACCGTGTCCCCCAGGGGCCGCACTATGACCCCGTACTTGCGGGCGGCCATGATGGCCTGGTGGCCCATGCGCGCCTCGGGCGGGTAGGGTGTGTCCGTGGCCTTGTCCTGGCACAGCTCTATGCCCGCCATCAGGCCCTGCTGGCGCACCTGGACCACGTGGGGCAGCTCGGCCAGGCGCTCCAGGCCCCGGCGCAGGTGCTCGACCTTGAGGGTCAGGCCGGCGATGAGGCCGGTCTCGGCGATCAGCTCCAGGTTGGCCAGGGCCGCGGCGCAGGCGAGGGGATTGCCAGTATAGGTGTGGCCGTGGAAGAAGGTCTTGAACTCGGCGTATTCGCCCAGGAACGCCTGGTACACCCGCTCGCTGGCCAGGGTGGCGGCCAGGGGCAGCACCCCGCCGGTGAGGCCCTTGCCCAGGGCCATGAGGTCCGGCTCCACCCCCTCCCACTCGCAGGCGAACAGCTTGCCCGTGCGGCCGAAGCCGGTGGCCACCTCGTCGGCGATGAAAAGGATGTCGTGCCGCCGGGCGATCTCCCACAGCCGGCGGAGGTAGCCCTCGGGCTGCACGATCATGCCGGCCGCGCCCTGCACCCGGGGCTCCACGATCAGGGCGCATATCTCCTCGCCGTGTTCGGCCAGCAGCGGTTCCAAGGCCTGGGCGCAGGCCAGGTCGCAGTCCGGGTGGCGCAGGCCCAGGGGGCAGCGCCGGCAAAAGGGCTGGGGCAGGCGGTGCACCGGAAAGAGCAGGGGGCCGTACACCTGGTGGAAAAGCTCGATACCGCCCACGCTCACCGCGCCCAGGGTGTCGCCGTGGTAGGCCTCCCCCAGGGCCACGAAGGTCTTTTTGCGGGGGTTGCCGCTCTGCTGCCAGTACTGGTAGGCGATCTTGAGGGCTATCTCCACTGCGGTGGAGCCGCTCTCGGAGTAGAACACGTGGTCCAGGCCGCTGGGGGTGATGCGGACCAGTTCCGCGGCCAGGCGCACCGCGGGCGGATGGGAAAGGCCCAGCAGGGTGGAGTGGTCCAGCCGGTCCAACTGGTCGCGGATGGCCTGGTTGATGCGCGGGTGGTTGTGGCCGTGCACCGTGACCCACAGGGAGCTGACCCCGTCGAAGAAGCGCCGGCCCCGGCTGTCCAGGAGCCAGTTGCCCTCGGCGCGCTCGATGATGAGCGGCGGCTCCTCGGGCCAGATCTTCATCTGGGTGAAGGGGTGCCAGAGATGGGCCACGTCTGTGCTGATGAGATCTTCGGTGGATTGCATGGCTAGGCGCTCGCGTTGCTTGCGGTCATCAGGTTGAGCCCCAGGGCGGCCACCTCGGCCGCGTCCTCGGCCGGGGTGCAGCCCTCGGTGGTGAGGTAGTCGCCGGTCATGGTGGCGCTGGCCCCGGCCAGGTACATGAGGGGCGCCAGGCGTCCCAGCACCTGGGCCCGGCCCCCGCAGCAGCGCAGGTGGGCGCGGGGGGCGAACAGGCGGAACACCGCCACCGCGGCCAGGGCCTCCAGGGGGGTGAGCTTGGCCAGGTGCCCCAGGGGGGTGCCGGGTATGGGGTTGAGGAAATTGAGTGGCACGCTTTCCGGGTCCAGCTCGGCCACGGCCTGGGCCAGCTCGGCCCGCTCCCAGGGGCTCTCGCCCAGGCCCACGATGCCGCCCACGCAGACCTCCAGGCCCGCCTCTTGGGCCAGGCGCACCGTCTCCACCCGGTCCTCAAAGGCGTGGGTGGTGCAGATGCGGGCGAAGTGGGTGGGCCCGGCCTCCAGGTTGTGGTGGTAGCGGCAGAGCCCGGCCCCGGCCAGGCGCCGCGCCTGCTCCCCGCTGAGCAGGCCCAGGGAGGCGCAGGGCAACACCCCGGCCTCTTTTCGCAGGCGCTCCACCGCCCGGCAGATGTCGTCCAGTTCCCGGCCCGAGGGGCAGGCCCGGCCGCTGGTCACGATGGAGAAGCGGCGCACCCCGTCGGCCGCGGCGCGCTTGCCCCGCTCAACCATCTCCTCCACCGAGAGCAGGGGGTACACCTGGGCACCGCCCTGGTGATGGGCGCTCTGGGCGCAAAAGGCGCAGTCCTCGGAGCAGCGGCCCGAGCGCGCGTTGACAATGGCGCAGAACTCCACCGCTTCGCCCAGGGCCTGGTGCCGCACCCGGCCGGCCGCGGCCATGAGCGCGCCGAGTTCGGCCAGGTCTCTTGGCTGCAACCAGGCGGCGGCCTGTTCCAGGGAAAGGGGCTTGCCGGCCAGGGCCTGGTCCGCGGCTTGCTCGAACTGGTTCATGGGTGACCTCTTGGTGGATTGTCAACCATTATGCCGTACGGGTTGACAATCTATCACCAGTCGCCCCTGGGCGCAACCCGGGCCGCGCCGGCGGGAGGGGCTTGCCGAAAGGGCGGGAGGCTTATTCCATGGCGAGCAGGCTGACGTCGCCGTGACTGATGGGGCTCACCCGGCCGGGGCCTTCTTCCAGGAGCAGGGCGCCGCGCGGGTCGATGCCCCGGGCGATGCCCGTGCGTATGGTTTCGCCGTCGCGCACCGTGACCCGGCGGCCGCAAAGGAGTGAACGCGCGGCATACTCCGCGGCCAGGGCCTGCCAATCCCCGGCCGCGGCCCGGGTGTACAGGGCGTGGGCCTCGGCCAGGATGCGGGCCAGGAGCAGGGCCCGGTCCCAGGGCCTTTTGGTGGCCGCCTTGAGGGAGGCGGCCGGGGCGGGCAGCTTGGCCAGTTGGCCGGGAGTGAGGTTCACGTTCAGCCCCACCCCCACCACCACGAACTCCACCTGCTCGGCTCGGCTGGTGAACTCGGTGAGGATGCCGGCCAGCTTGGCGCCCTGCAGGAACACGTCGTTGGGCCACTTGATGCGGGGCTCGAGCGGGCTCATTCCCTCCACCGCCCGGCAGATGGCCACCGCCGCCAGGTTGGTGAGGCCGAAGACCTGCTCCAGGTGCAGGCGGGGCCGCAGGATGAGGCTGAAGAGCAGGCAGGAGCCCTTGGGCGCCAGCCAGCGCCGGTCCAGCCGGCCCCGGCCCGCGCTCTGGTGCTCGGCCACCAGGCAGGCGCCATGGGGCGCGCCGGCCTCGGCCCGGCGGCGGGCCTCCAGGTTGGTGGAGTCGATGGTTTCGAAGTGGTACAGGGGCAGGCCCAGGCTGCCCGGCTCCAGGCGGGCCTCCACCCGCACCGGCAGCACCGAGCCGGGCTCGGAAACCAGTTGGTAGCCCTGGTTGGAACGGGCCGAGATGGAAAAGCCCTGCTGCCGCAGGGCGGCCACCGCCTTGCCCACCGCGGCCCGGGAGCAGCCCAGCACCTCGCCCATCTCCTCGCCCGAGCGGGGGCCGTCCGCCTCCAGCAGGAGGCGCAGCACCTGGGCCGGGCGGGAGGGGGTGTGCATCAGGCCGTCTCCTCCAGGGCCGCCAGCACCGCTGCGTTCCAGCCCCTGGGCCCCGGCTCGGGCTGGCGGATGAGCCCGGGGAGGTCCAGTTCCGCGTGGCTGCCGTCGGGCCGGGCCACCAGCACCGGCCGCTCCACCGCGGCCAGCATGGGCGCGTCATTGGGCGCGTCGCCCAGGGCCATGGTCACCAGCTCGGGGTCGTAGAGGCGGTAGAGGCCGGCCGCCAGCTCCACGGCCTTGCCCTTGTCGCCGCCGGACAGGAGATGGAAGAAACGCCCACCCCGGGTGACCTCCAGGCCGGCTTCCCGGGCGGCCTGGCTGAACTCCTCGGCCTGCTCTTCCGCCCGGGGCAGCCACACCGGCTCGTCGAAGTCGCGCTGCCGGGCCAGGGCGGCCTGGGCCTGGGGCAGGCCGGTCAGCTCGGCCACCTCCTGGTCGCTCAGGTCGCCGAAGCCCTTGGCCCCGAAGCGTTCCTTGAAGCGGGCAAAGCGGCTGCGCACCTCTTGGATGGGCAGGCCCAGGGCGCGCTGGCGCCAGCCCGGGCCGGCCGGCTTCCAGCCCGGCTCGCCGGCCAGGAGGTGCTCCTTGGGGATGAACATGCCGCCGCCGTTTTCGGTGATGAAAGGCGCTTGCAGGCGCAGGCCGTACCAGATGTTTTGCATCTCGGCCCGCGTCTTGCTGGAGCAGAGCACCAGGGGCACCCCGCGCTCCCGCAGGGCCTGGAGGGCGGGCAGGGCGGGCTGGTAGGAGTAGTCCGCATGGTCCAGGAGCGTGCCGTCCAGGTCGCTGAAGATGACAAGTCCCATGGCCATACCTCCTCGGGTCTGTTCCCACAGGCTTGGCTGTAAGCGTCTTCCGCCGGCGGTCCCTAGGCGGACTCCCGGGGCCGGAAGTAGTCCCGCATGAGGCGCACCGCGCAATACTTGCCGCACATGGTGCACACCTCGTCCTCGGTGGGACGGCTGCCCGAGCGTATGGCGCGGGCGGTCTTGGGGTCCAGGCACAGGGCCATCATCTGGTCCCAGTCCATGCGCCGCCGGGCCTTGGCCATCTGCCGGTCGCGCTGGATGCTGGCCTTGCGTCCCCGGGCGATGTCCGCGGCGTGGGCCGCGATGCGGGTGGTGACCACCCCCTCGTACACTTCCTCCGGCCCGGGCAGGGCCAGGTGTTCGCTGGGGGTAACGTAGCACAGGAAGTCCGCCCCGGCCCAGGCGGCCAGGGCGCCGCCGATGGCGCAGGCCACGTGGTCGTGGCCGGCGGCGATGTCGGTGACCAGGGGGCCCAGCACGTAGAAGGGCGCGTTGTGGCAGAGCCGCTTTTGCAGCTTGATGTTGGCCTCCACCTGGTCCAGGGGCACGTGGCCCGGCCCCTCTATCATCACCTGCACACCCGCGTCCCAGGCCCGCTGGGTGAGTTCGCCCAGGGTGATCAGCTCACTGACCTGGGCGCGGTCGGTGGCATCGGCCAGGCAGCCGGGGCGCAGGCCATCGCCCAGGGAGATGGTCACGTCGTGGGCGCGCAGGATCTCCAGCAGGCGGTCGTACTGCTCGTAAAAGGGGTTCTCCTTGTGGTTGGCCACCATCCAGCAGGCCAGAAAGGAGCCGCCCCGGCTCACGATGTCCGTGACCCGGCCCTCGCTGCGCAGCCGCTCCAGGGCGCCCAGGGTGACCCCGCAGTGCACGGTCATGAAGTCCACGCCCTCGGCCGCCTGCTCCTCGATCACCGCGAACATCTCGTCCGGGGTCATGTCCACGATGCCCCGGTCCTGGCCGGTCACCTTGACCGCGGCCTGGTAGATGGGCACCGTGCCCACCGGCACCGGGGAGCCGGCCAGCACCTGGGCCCGCAGGGCCTTGAGGTCGCCGCCGGTGGAGAGGTCCATCACCGCGTCGGCCCCGGCCTCCAGGGCCGCGGCCAGCTTGGCCTTTTCCTCCTCCGGGTCGGCCCGGTCCGGGCTGGTGCCCAGGTTGGCGTTCACCTTGACGGTGAGTCCTTCGCCCACTCCCTTGGGCTTCAGGTTGGCGTGGGCCGGGTTGGCCGGGATGGCCACCCGGCCGGCGGCCACCAGCTCGCGCAGGCGTTCGGGCTCCAGCCCCTCTTCCGCCGCCACTGCGGCCATGGCCTCGGTTATCTTGCCGGCGCGGGCCGCCTCCAGTTGGGTCTGGCTCATGACCTATTCCTCCTTGCCGGCCAGGGCCAGCACCATGTTGACCAACTCGTCGGGATTTCTGCCCAGGATGCGCAGCACCGGCTCTTTGCCCACCTCGCCCCGGTCGAAGATGGCGTCCGGCACCCGGCCCAGCTTGGCGATCACGCTGGCCGTGCCCCACTCCAGGCTGGAGCCCTCCCGGGCCTTGACCTCGGGCGGCTCCTCGGCCCGGGAAAATTCGCCCACCAGCCAGCCCAGCCCCCGCGCCCGCTCCACCAGCTCCTCGCTGAAACGCAGGGCCATGGCCGCCCGCCTTTGGGGGTCTGCGGCGCAGGCGGTGAGCACTATCTTGGCCACGTGGCGGCTGGCGCCCGGCCGGGGCACGCCCACCGCCTTCAGGCGGTCGCCCAGGTGGGTGATGCGTCCGGGCACCGCGATTACTTCCTCGAAAGAGGCCGCGCCGGGCAAGGCGTAGCCCATCTGGCCGCGCACCTCGGGTATCATCTCCGCCAGGCCGGGCACTGCCTCCAGCCGGGCCAGGGCGGCCTCCATCTCGGCCAGGCACTGGCCCAGGCAAAGCCGGGGCTCCAGGTCGGCCAGGGCGTTCACCGGGCCGTGCCCCGAACCCAGGGCCAGGCCGCCCCCGATGGCCCGCCGCACCAGGAGCCGGGCCCGGGCCACGGCCGGGGCCAGGTCCCAGCCCGCGGCCAGCAGCGCGGCGCAGGCCGAGGCCAGGGTGCAGCCGGTGCCATGGGTGTGGGGGGTGTCTATGCGCGGCGCGGCGAACTCGGTAAGCTCCCGGCCGTCGAACAGCACGTCGCAGGGGTCCTCGGCCAGGTGCCCGCCCTTGACCAGGGCGGCCTTGGCACCCAGGGCCACCAGGTCCCGGGCGGCCTGGGCCATCTCGGCCCGGTTCTTCACCGGCCGTCCCAGGAGTTCGCCGGCCTCGTCCAGGTTGGGGGTGATGAGGCTGGCCCGGGGAAGCAGCTCCTCCCGCAAGGCGGCCACCGCCTCGGCCGCCAGCAGCCGGTCGCCGCCCTTGGCCACCATCACCGGGTCCACCACCACCGGCACCTCCAGGCCGGTCACCAACTCGGCCACCAGTTCCACCAGTTCGGCCGAGTGCAGCATGCCGGTCTTGACCGCGTCCAGGCCGATGTCATCGGCCACCGCCCGGAACTGGGCGCGCACGAACTCCAGGGGCACCGGGTGCACGGCCTGCACCCCCAGGGTGTTCTGGGCGGTCAGGGCGGTTATGGCGGTCATGCCGTGGGCGCCCAGGGCGGCCACGGCCTTGAGGTCTGCCTGGATGCCGGCCCCGCCGCCGGAGTCCGAGCCGGCGATGATCAGGACCCTGGGCATGGTCATGTGACAATGCTCCCTGCCTAAAAGGTTTGGGAAAACGCTTGCCAGGGAGGCCCAGGCGGGCTTAGGGGTGGGTTTTGAGGACCTGTCCCTACGCCGGTATTACCCGGATCAGGTTCAAGGGGTTGCCCCGCTTCGCGGCCCGGGGAGCCTACCTCCCCCCTCGAGCCTTGCCGCGGGGCTCTCAGCCCTTGTCGGGCACCCCCAGGCGCCATAAAGGTATCAGGCCCCGCCGGGTTAGTCAACGCGGCCGGAGCTTGAAGGGCGTGTCAAATCGTTAACTTGACGATATCCATCGCTCTCTCTTATAGTGGGTGACAGCCGCTTCGCCCCGGATGGGCCGGCGCCGTGACAAGTCGGTTTCCGCGGCGGGAGGAGCCACCTTTCCGCATTCTCGAGGTTGCAGCCATGACCTGGACCAGCCCGCTGGCTTACACCGGCCGCCTCACCATCAGCTTTCTGGAGGAAGCGGGCGAGATCATCCTGCTTCTGATCCAGACCTTCCTCTGGATGCTGCGGCCCCCCTTTCGCCTGCGCCAGGTCTTCAAGCAGATGGAGTTCGTGGGGGTCAAGTCCCTGAACGTGGTGCTGCTCACCGGTCTGTTCACCGGCGGCGTGTTCGCCTTGCAGACCTATCACGGCTTTTCCATGTTCGGCGCCGAGAGCCTGGTGGGCTCCACCGTGGCCCTGGCCCTCACCCGCGAGTTGGGGCCGGTGCTGACCTCGCTCATGGTGACCGGCCGGGCGGGCAGCGCCATGGCCGCCGAGCTGGGCACCATGCGGGTGACCGAACAGATAGACGCGCTCTACGTCATGGCGGTGAGTCCCATCCAGTACCTGGTGTTGCCCCGGGTGGTGGCCGCGGTGTGCATGCTGCCGGTGCTTACCGTCATCTGTGACTTCGTGGGCATCTGGGGAGGCTATGTGGTGGGGGTGAAGATGCTGGGCATAAACGAGGGCATCTTCATGGCCAAGATCATCGAGTACCTGGATTTCGCCGACATCGGCATGGGCCTGGTCAAGTCCTCCTTCTTCGGCCTCATCCTCTCCCTGATCGGCTGCTACAAGGGCTTTTACGCCAGCGGCGGGGCCGAGGGCGTGGGCCGCGCCACCACCCGGGCCGTGGTCCTGGCCAGCGTGTCCATCCTGGCCGCGGACTACGTGCTCACGGCGATCATGTTCTAGCCATGGCCGGCCAGCGCGAACATATCATCGAGCTGCAGGAGGTGCACAAGTCGTTTGGGCCCCAGCAGGTGCTCAAGGGGGTGAACCTGCAGGTGCCGCGGGGGCTCACCACGGTGATCATCGGGCGTTCGGGCGGGGGCAAGAGCGTCATCCTCAAGCACATGATCGGGCTCATCCGGCCCGACCGGGGACGGGTGCTGGTGGATGGCCAGGACCTGAACCGCCTGGACGACCGCCAGATCAACCGGGTGCGCCGGCGCTTCGGCATGCTGTTCCAGGACGCGGCCCTGTTCGACTCCATGACCGTGGGCCAGAACGTGGCCTTCCCCTTGCGGGAGCACACCAACCTCTCGGCCGAGCAGATAGAGGAGACCGTGATCGAGAAGCTGAAGATGGTGGGCCTGGTCAACGTGGAGCACAAGATGCCCAGCGAGCTCTCCGGGGGCATGCGCAAGCGGGTGGGCCTGGCCCGGGCCATCGCCCTGGAGCCGGAGATAATCCTGTACGACGAGCCCACCACCGGCCTGGACCCGCCCCTCTCCGCCGCCATCAACCGGCTCATCGTGGAGACCCAGGAGCGGCTGGGGGTGACCGGGGTGGTGATCAGCCACGACATCGCCGGGGCCTATGAGGTGGGCCAGCGCATCGCCATGCTCTATGACGGCCGGATCATTGCCCAGGGACCGCCCGAGGAGATCCGGGACAGCCAGGACGAGGTGGTGCAGCAGTTCATTCACGGCCGGGCCGAAGGGCCCATCGAGGTGATTTGAGTCCTTCCGCCGGGGGGCAACAATCCCCTGGCGCGGGGCAGGCCATGGGTTATACTGTGGGCGAGTACCATCAGGCGCGGAGGCGTTAGTGCCGTCAGTATCCACGGAAGTCAAGGTAGGCTTTTTGGTTTTGGTGGGCATTGCCCTGTTGGCCTACATGACCATGCGTCTGGGCGATTTCAAGTTCGGCGAGCCCGAGGGCTACGAGGTGTGGACGGTGTTCGACCACGTGACCGGCCTCAAGAAGGGCGCGCCGGTGGAGATGGCCGGCATCCAGATCGGCACCGTGAGCCGGATCGGCCTCTACGGCCACAAGGCCAGGGTGGCCCTGCGTATCTCCAAGGGGGTCGGGCTGCCGGCCGACAGCACCGCCTACCTGCGTACCCGCGGAGTCTTGGGCGACAAGTACGTGTCCATCCGGGCCGGCAGCCCGGGCGCGCCCCTTTTGAAGAACGGGCAGGAGATCGTAAAGGCCCAGGTGCCCACCGACCTGGACGAGGTGATGTCCCAGGTGGGCTCCATCGCCCGGGACGTGAAGGACCTGACCGCCTCCCTGCGGGTCAGCCTGGCCTCGCCCGAGAGCCAGCGCAACATCCAGCAGTCCCTGGCCAACCTCAACGCCATCACCAGCGAGCTCAAGGAGGTGGTGGCCGACAACCAGCAGCGCCTCAACAACGTGATCGTGAACCTGGAGTCCTTCAGCAAGGACCTCAGCCAGTTCAGCAGCGGCAACAAGGAGGCCCTGGCCGAGACCATCCGGAACTTCCGCACCATAAGCGGACAGTTGGACCGCACCATCGCGGCGCTGACCTCGGTGGCCGAGAAGATAGACCAGGGCAAGGGCACCATCGGCGCCCTGGTCAACGAGCGCGAGACCATAGACAACCTGAACCAGACCCTGGCCTCCCTCAAGGAGGTGGCCCGCAAGATCAACGAGGGCAAGGGCACCCTGGGCAAGCTGGTCAACGACGACACCACGGTGACCAAGATCGACGAGGCGCTCACCGGCATCAACGACTACCTGGGGCGGGCCGACGCCTGGCGCACCTACATCGACTACCGCGGCGAGTACCTCATGCGCGAGGGCGCCTTGCGGAGCACCCTCAACGTGCGCCTGCAACCCAAGGCGGACAAGTTCTACATCCTGGGCATCACCACCGACCCCATCGGCCGGCGCACCGAAAAGGAGACCACGGTAACCCACTACCAGGGCGGCGCCAGTTGGCAGGAGCGCGAGAAGGTGGTGACCGTAGACAAGGACGAGCTCACCTTCAACGCCCAGATCGGCAAGCGCTTCTACGACCTCACCGCCCGCGCCGGCCTGTTCGAGAGCACCGGCGGCATCGGGCTGGATTATCATCTCTTTGACGACAAGCTCACCCTCACCTTCGAGGCGTTCGACTTTCGGGAGGACGAGAACCCCCACCTCAAGTTCGGGGTGGACTACCGCTTCTGGAAGTACTTCTACGTCACCACCGGCTGGTACGACATGCTGAGCGAATACGACCACGACAACTTCTTCCTGGGCGCGGGCCTGAACTTCTACGACGACGACCTCAAGTTCCTCATGACCAACACGCCCAAGCCCTAGGGACGGCGCCATGCAGACCAGGCTCATCGCCGCGGCCACCGATTTTTCCCCCAGCGCCGACCAGGCGGTGGCACGGGCCCTGGCCCTGGCCGAGCGTCGCGGGGCCCGGCTCCTGGTGGCGCACGTGTTTCCGCCGGTGGTCAACTCCTCGCCCCTGTGGGAGAAGGTGTCCGGCCGCGAAACCGAAAAGGCCCTGCGCGGCGTGGCCGAGCGCCTGAAGGAGGCCAGCCGGCAGGAGCTGGAACGCCGCTACCTCTCCCGGGCCGGCAGCACCCGCGCCGAGGGCGTGTACCTGGAAGGCAAGGTGGTCAGGGGGCTGGTGGACCTTGTCCGGGAGCGCGGCGTGGACCTGCTGGTCCTGGGCGCTGTTGGCGCCGGCGGCCAGGACCGGCCGCTGTTGGGTTCGGTGGCCGCCAGGCTGCTGCGCAAGGCGCCCTGCCCGGTGCTGGTGGTGCGCGCCCGGGCGCGGGCCTGAAAGGGGAGGCCGGCTTTTCGGCTTGAACCATGAGCACCTCCCATCCCAGCCAGTTGGCCAGCACCCTGGGGCTCGATGTCCCGGGGGTGGTGGCGGTGGCGGGCAGCGGCGGCAAGACCACCCTGGTGGAGGCCCTGGCCGCGGAGCTGGCCGCCGCTGGCGCCGCGGTGGCGATCGCCCCCACCACCCGCATCTATCCTCCCCCTGCCTCTCTGTGCGGTCCGGCCTGGCTCTGGGGGGAGGGCATCCCCACCCCCCGGGAAATAGGGGAGCGGCTGCGGCCCGGCCGGGTCCTGGCCGTGGCCGCGGAGATGGACCTCCAGGGCAAGCTGCGGGGCCTGGGCCCGGGGCAGGTGGCCGCCCTGGCCGGGGCGGGGGACAGCGCGGCCTGGGTGCTGGTGGAGGCGGACGGCGCTGCCCGCAAGCCGCTCAAGGCCTGGGCGCCCCACGAGCCGGCCTGGCCCGAGGGGGAAGGCCCGCGCCTGGTGGTGGCGGGAGCCAGGGGGCTGGGCCGGCCCTTGAGCCCGGAGCTGGTCCACCGCGCCCGGCGTTTCGCCCGGGCCGCGGGCCTGGAGCCGGGCCAGCCCATAACCCCCGCCGCCTTGGCCCGGGTGCTGCTGGGGCCGGAGGGACCCTTCCGCGAAGCGCCGCCCGCCGCGGACCTGACCCTGGTGGTCAACCAGGTGGACACCGCCTCCCCGCCGCTGGTGGCTGCCCTGGGCCGCGAGGTGACCGCCGTGGCCGCGGAGCGGGGACTGGAGCGGCTGCGGGTCCTGGCGGGCAGGCTGCGCTGGGGGCGGCTGGAGCCCCTGGAGCCGGCGGCTTGACAAGCCCCGGGAAAACCTTCGCGCCTGGTGGTATAGTTACAGGGTTGCAAGTACCGCGACCCGGAATGGGGAGGAAAGTCAGGACATGGACAAGAGGTTCTGGTGGCTGCTCATGGGGCTTTTGCTCCTGGCCGCCGGTTGCGCAGTACGGGCCGAGGAACAGTTGGCCAAGCTCCAAGAGGGCATGACCCAGGCAGAGGTGGAAAGGGCCATAGGCAAGCCCGAGGCCGTGATGTGCGTGCGTTTCCCCTCCTATGAGCGCGACTACCTGGTATGGCAATACGAGATGATTCCGGCCGCAATGCCGGTCTGCCCCAGCGAGGGCGCCGCCCGCACCATCACCGGCATCGCCACCCTGGGCTTGAGCGAGGTGGCCTGGACCCATGCCAAGGCCAAGCCCCATTGGGTCTATTTCCTGGACGGCTTCATGGTGTTCGCCGGCCGGGGGTTTGATTGCACCTCGCCCGCAATCTGCACCATTCACAAGGACAAGGTGGCAGGCAATACCTGCCGCGAATGAATCAGCCCCAGCGCGGCTGAGCCAGAGAGGATACGACCGCGATCGAAACCATGAGTCAAGCATCCAAAGAAGAACCAGCCCCAACCCCGCAGAGCGTACCGGCCCTGGCCAGCGGCAAGCCCTTTGCCGAGTTCGACCTGCCCGAGCCCCTTCTCCGGGGGTTGCACGAAGCCGGCTATTACAACTGCACCCCCATCCAGGAGCAGGCCATCCCCCTGGGCCTGGAGGGCCACGACGTGGCCGGCGAGGCCCAGACCGGCACCGGCAAGACCGCGGCCTTTCTGGTGCCCATCTTCAACCACATGCTGCGCGACGAGAAGCGCGAGCCCGGCAAGCCCTGCTGCCTGATCATCAGCCCCACCCGGGAGCTGGCCCTGCAGATCATGCAGGACGCCGAGGCCATCGGCCGCTACTGCGGTTTCAAGATGGTGGCCGTGTTCGGAGGGGTGGACTACAAGAAGCAGGCCGAGGCCCTGCGGCGCGGGGTGGATATCGTGGTGGCCACGCCGGGCCGGCTCATCGACTACGCCAAGCAGCGCATCTTCGACCCCCGGAACATCCGCTACCTGGTGGTGGACGAGGCCGACCGCCTGTTCGACATGGGCTTCGTGCAGGACCTGCGCTGGATACTGCGCCGCCTGCCCGACTACCGCCAGCGCCAGTCCATGCTGTTTTCCGCCACCCTGGGCTGGCGGGTGCTGGAGCTGACCTACGAGTTCATGAACCTGCCCCGCCAGGTGGCCGTGCAGCGGGACACCCGCACCGTGGAGCAGGTCACCCAGGAGCTGTACCACTGCTCCAGCCGCGAGAAGCTGAACCTGCTCCTGGGCCTGCTGGCCCGGGAGGAATGGTCCCGGGTCATGGTCTTTGCCAACACCAAGTACCGGGTGGACTGGCTGGCCTTCAAGCTGCAAAAGAACGGCTACCCGGCCGAGGGCATCTCCGGCGATATCTCCCAGAAGCGGCGCTTGCAGCTCATGGAGCAGTTCAAGCGCGGCGAGCTGAAGATACTGGTGGCCACCAACGTGGCGGCCCGGGGGCTGCACGTGGAGGACGTGAGCCACGTGATCAACTACGACGTGCCCTCGGACCCCGAGGACTACGTGCACCGGGTGGGCCGCACCGCCCGCGCCGGCGCGGTGGGCAAGGCCATCACCCTGTGCTGCGACGAGTACGCCACCCACTTGCCCTACGTGGAGGAGTACCTGGGCGACAAGATCCCGGTCTGCTGGGCTGACGACGACATGTTCCGCGAGGACGCCGCGCCCGACTACCGCCCCCGCCGCCGCTCGCCCGGCAGGGCCCCTGGCGGCCGTTCGGGCGGGCGCCGCCCGGCCAAGGGGGGCGCCAAGGGGGGCGCCAAGGGTGGCGGTAAAAGTAGCGCCAAAGGTGGCGGCAAGGGAAGCGGCGGCCGCCAGGCCAAGGCCGCTTCCGACGACAAGGCTTCTCGCCCCCCTCGCCCCCCCCGCCCCCCCCGTCCGCGCAAGCGCCGCCGCCGGCGCTCCAAGCCCAAGGGGGACGCAACCTCCTGATCCCTTTTCGCTGCCCCGGCTGTTGGCTTGAACCCATGCCGGGGCCGCGCCTATAATGGGCGCGCCCATCTGCGGGACGGCATGCCGCCGGCCCGGCGGACCGGGGCGGAGAGGTTCCCCATGACAGCCAAGATAGCCTGGCTCCTTTGCCTGGCGGCCCTGGCCTGGCCCGGTTCGGCCCTGGCCGGCCGGCTGGTCATCCAGGTGGAGGCGTCGGCCGCCCTGCGGGACGGCCGCCTGGCCATGAACCTGGTGGTGCGCAACCAGGGCGACGAGCCGGCCTTCAGCCTTCAGGCCCGGGCCCTGGCCCCTGCCGGCGCGGTAGCCAGCCGCCTGGTGGAGCGCCTGGACCCCGGCCGCAGCCTTGAGCTGGCTCTGACCTGGCCCGCCCTGGCCCTGGCCCCGGGCCGCCATGCCGCAGTGGCGCGGGTGGATTTCGCCGACGCCAATGACTACCCCTTCTCCGCCCTGGCCCACGCCTACTTCCACCAGGGCCGCGACCAGCCCTCGCCCTTGGCCGCCCGGGCCGAAACCGTGGAACTGGCCGGCGAGGGCGAGTTGGGCCTGGTGGTGCGCAACCCGGAGCCGCGGCCCTTCCGGCTGGAGGTGCTGGCCTACGGGCCCAAGGAGCTGGACCTGAAGCCCTTTCGCCAGGAGCTGGAACTGGCCGCGCGGGGCCAGGCGGAGCTGGCCTTTGCGGTGGGCAACTTCTCCGGCCTGCCCGGCGCGGTCTACCCGGTGCTCGTGGTGCTGAACAGCCAGGTGCGGGGCCTGCACACGGCCAAGGTGGTGGAGACCCGGGTGCGGCTCAGGGCAGAGGCCAACCTGTTCTCCCGCTACCTCTGGCTCTGGCTGGCCCTGCTGGCCGGACTGGCCGCCCTGCTGGTCGCCATGCAGGTGCGCTCCTGGAGGCGGCGATCCTGAGCCGGCGGCGGGCCATAGAGTGGGCCATGCTGGCCGGGGCCACGGCCTTTGTGGCCTGGCTCCTGCCCTGGCGCCTGGTGCTCTCGCCCTCCACTCCCACCGGCGGCGACGCCCATTCCCACTACGCGGCCTTTGTCTACTTCCTCGACCAGGTCTTGCCCCAGGGCCGGCTCTGGGGCTGGGACCCGGGCGCCCTGGCCGGCTATCCTTTGTTCCAGGTCTATTTCCCGCTTCCCTTCCTGGCCATGGCCGGCCTGGCCCAGCTCACGGGGCCTGCGGCCGCCTTCAAGCTCCTGTCCTTGGCCCCGGCCCTGGCGCTTCCCTTGTGCGCCTTCCTTTGCCTGCGCTGGCTGAGGCTGGGTTTTCCCGGGCCCGGCGCGGGCGCGGTGCTGTGCCTGTGCCTTTTGCTGGAGCAGGTCAACCAGGTCTGGGGCGGCAACCTGGCCTCGCTCTTGGCCGGCGAGTTCTGCTATGGCTGGGGTCTTTGCCTGGCGCTGTTGTACCTGGGCCGCCTGCCGGGATGGATCGACGGCCGGCGCGGCCTGGCCGGCCAGGTGTTCCTCTTGGTCCTGGTGGGGCTCAGCCATGCCTATGCGCTCATCTTCTGCCTGGCCGCGGGGCTCTATTTCCTCTGCGAGCCGGGGGGGTGGCGCCGGGCGGGCCCACGGCTCCTGGTCCTGTACGGCCTGGGCTTCATGCTGCTGGGGTTCTGGCTGGTGCCGCTTCTGGTCTACTCCCCCTACAGCGAGGTGTTCGGCCAGGTGTGGGTGTTGCGCTCCTGGCGGGAGTATTTGCCCCCGCTCTTGCTGCCCGGTTTCATCCTGGCCGCGGCCGGGCTTTTGGCCCTGCCCTGGCTGGGGGGGCAGGGCGACCGCCGCCGGGCCGCCTTTCTGGGCTTTTGGCTGGTGTGCGGCCTGGCCTTGTTCCTGGCCGCGCCCCGCCTCAATGCCATTGACGTGCGCTATGGTCCCTTTGCCCAGGTAGCCGCCCTGCTCCTGGCCGCCCAGGCATTGGCGCTCCTGGCCCGGCGCCTGGCCGGGGCCGAGGTGCTGGCCGTCCTGGTGCTGGCGGCCGGGCTGCTGGGGCCCGGGCTTCATACCGGGTACCTGCCCTCCTGGCTGCGCTGGAACAACTCGGGCCTGGAGGCCAAGCAGGGCTGGCAGCACTACCAGGCAGTGGCCCGTTTCTTGAGGGGCGGCTGGTCCGACCCCCGGGTGGCCTGGGAACACGCGCCCATCCTGCGCCGCCTGGGCTCCATGCGCGCCTGGGAGACGCTGCCCCTTTGGAGCGGCCGGGCGGTGCTGGAAGGGCTGTACATGCAGGCCAGCCCCAACGCCCCGGCCATCTACTACCTGCAATCCCTGCTCAGCGCCCGCGCCAGCGCACCCTTTCCGGGCTATGTGTACGCCCACCAGGACTTGACCCGCGCCCACCGCCTGCTGGAGCTTTTCAACGTGGGCCAGGTCATATTGAGTGAACCGGCCACCAAGGCCCGGGCCCAGGACCTGTCCGGTTATGTCAGCCAGTTCCAGGCCGGGCCCTACCAAGTGTTCGGCCTGGAGCCGCCGCCGGCCGGCTACGCGGTCACCCCGGCCTGCCGGCCGGTGGCCGTGGTCAGTGCCGATCCCCGGGTGGCGGCCTTTGAGTGGCTGCGCTTCAGCGACCTGCGCGTGCCCCTGGTGTTTCTGGGCCGCCCGCCGGAAGCGGGCGACAAGCGCTTTGCCGCGGTGTTCAAGGACGGCCCGGACCTCTGGCGGCGCTTGCGCCGGGGCGGGCTGCCCTGCCGGAAGCTCCGGCCGGACACGCTCCGGGTGCGCCTTATGCCCGAGCGCATCGTCATCAGCGGCCTCACCCCCGGCCGCCCCCTGTGGGTGAAGGTGAGCTGGCACCCGGCCTGGCGCAGCACCAGCGGCGAAACCATCTTCCGCGCCAGCCCCGGTTTCATGCTAGTCTTTCCCCAGGGCCGCAGCCTGACCCTGGTCATGGGGCCGGCCTGGCCCCATTGGCTGGGCGGGGGCCTGAGCCTGTTGGGCCTGGTCCTGCTGGCGCTGGTGGCCTGGAAGCCCGGCCTGGTGCCGGCGGGAGAGCCCGGCCGCCCGCTGGAGGGCAGGGCGGGGTGGCTGTTCTGGGCCGGGGCCGCGGTGTGCCTGCTGGGCCTGACGGCCCTGCACCAGGACGGCACCACCTTGCGCTGGCGCGGGCACCGGCTTCTCCAGGCGGGCCAGGCGGGCCGGGCCGCCGAGGTGCTCCAGGAGGCGATAGCAGGCGCCGAGTTGCAGCAGGACCAGCCCTACGCCTGTCTGGACCTGGCCTTCTGCTACGCGCGCCAGGGCAGGCACCAGCAGGCCGTGCGGGTGCTGCGGGAGCTGTTGCAGCGCTTCCCCGATTCCCGGGCCGCACCCGAGGCCTGGTTCGAGCTTGGCCGGGCCCTGCGCCGGGCCGGCCGGGAGCAGGAGGCGCAGCGGGCCTGGCGGACCCTGCTCAAGCGCCACCCGCGCACCAGTTGGGCTTGGAAGGCATTGGACGAGTTATGAAACGCGTGGGCATACCCCTTGTCATGGGCCTGGTGTTGAGCCTGGTGGTGCTGGCTCTCATGGCCCTGGGTGCGCCTTTCCTGGACCTGATGGAGCTGAAGGCCCAGGACGCCTTGTTCCTGGCGCGGGGGCCGCGGCCGGCCGCCTCGGGGGCAGTGGCCGTGGTGGCGGTGGACGAGCAGAGCCTGGATCAAGAGGGCCGCTGGCCCTGGCCGCGGGAAAAGACCGCCCGCCTCATCCGGGCGGTGGCCACCCAGGGCGCCAAGGTCATCGGCCTGGACATGGGGTTCTTCGAGCCGGACAACCGCCTGGCCGTGAAATCAGTGGTGGAGATACTGGAGGCGGCCCGGCAGGGGAGGCCCCCGGCCCTGGAGGAGGTGATCACCCGCTTCCACCCGGACTACCTGTTGGCCAAGGCCATTGCCGAGGCCCCTTGCGACGTGGTGATCGGCTATTTCTTCCACATGAACCAGCGGGAGGTGGGCCACCTGGGACCGGCCGAGGCCAAGAAGCGCCGGCGGCAGTTGGCCAAGTTCGCCTTTCCGGTGGTTCGTTTTGCCAGCCCCGAGGCCATGGACCGGCCTTTGCTTCAGGCCTGGCTGCCCGAACCCAACCAGCCCCTCATCACCGCGGCCGCGCGCTGGGCCGGGTTCTTCAACATCATCCCCGACCGCGACGGGGTGGTGCGCCGCCAGCCGCTCCTGTTGCAGATGGGCGATGCCTACTACCCCTCCCTGGTGCTGGCCACCCTGGCCCGCTACAAGGGCCTGCCGCTGCCCCGGCTGAACATCCAGGAACACGGCCTGGACGGGGTGGTGCTGGGCGATGTCTTCATTCCCACCGATCACCTGGGGCGCCTGCGCATCAATTACCTGGGCGGCGAGACGGTGATACCCACGGTGTCGGCCGGCGACCTCTTGGCCGGCCGCCGGCTGGGCACCAGCCTGAAGGGCAAGGCGGTCCTCATAAGCGTGACCGCCACCGGCGTGTTCGACCTGAGCCCCACCCCCCTGGACCCCCGCCTGCCCGGCTGCTACATACACGCCCAGGCCATGGACAACGTGCTGGCCCGGGACTTCATGGTGCGGACCGCCTGGACCACGGTGGTGGACGCCACCGCGGTGCTGGTGCTGGGCTTGGGCACGGCCCTGGCCCTGGCCCTCTTGCCGCCCCTGGCCGGCGGCGGCTTGGCCCTCCTCATGGGGGCGGGCTATGTGGGCCTGGGTTACGCCCTTTTCATGGAGGGCTATCTCCTGGACCTGGTGCATCCCCTGCTGGCGCTCTTGGCGGTGGGGGTGGCGGTGACCCTGTACCGCTACCTGGGCGAGGAACGCCAGCGCCGCTTCGTGAAGCGGGCTTTCCAGTATTACCTTTCGCCCGAGGTGATCGACGCCATGCTGGCCGATCCCGGCGGGCTCAAGCTGGGCGGCAGCAAGCAGGACCTGAGCGTCCTGTTCGCCGACATACGCGGCTTCACCAGCCTGGCCGAGAAGCTGGAGCCCGAACTCCTGGCCCAGGTGCTGAACCTCTTTCTGGACCGGGTCACCCAGGTCATCCTGGCCCACGGCGGCCTTTTGGGCAAGTACATCGGCGACGCGGTCATGGCCGTGTTCGGCGCGCCGGTGGCCCAGCCCGATCACGCCGGCCGGGCCTGCGCCGCGGCCCTGGACCTGGGCCGGCTCTACCGCGAGTTGCTGCCCGAGTGGGAGCGGCGGGGGGTGCCGCCCCTGGCCCTGGGGGTGGGGGTCAACTCCGGCCCCATGGTGGTGGGCAACATGGGCTCCTCCCTGCGCTTCGACTACACCGTGATCGGCGACAACGTGAACCTGGCCTCCCGCCTGGAGGGCCAGACCCGGGTGTACGGGGTGGACAGCGTGGTGAGCCAGGCCACCCGGGACTTGTGCGCCGGGGACTTCCACTTCCGGGTGCTGGACCTGATCCGGGTCAAGGGCCGGCAGGAGCCGGTGCGCATCTACGAAATCCTGGGGCCGGCCCAGGGACCGGAGCCCGAGCTGGCGGTGCTCATGGCCGAGGCCCTGGAGCGCTATCTGGCCCGCGACTTCGGCGGCGCCCTGGCGGTCCTGGAGCGGCTTTCGGCCCGTCACCCCGGCGATGTGCCGGCCCGGCTCCTGGCCGAGCGCTGCACCCGCTTCTTGAAGGAGCCGCCAGCGCCTGATTGGGACGGGGTGGAGACCAAGACCAGCAAGTGAGCCGATATGGCCCAAAAGACTCTAGGATTCCCCGGTAAAGGTATGCTAGGCTACGGACGATTGCGGCAAGAGGGGGGTGGCGTTGGTGCGGAGTGATTCTAGGATGAACAGGCTTTACGGGGCCGCAAGCATACTCCTTGGGTTGAGGTCAACCAGATCGGCTGGGCGGGCAGGCTGCCTGTTGGCCGGTCTTTTCATGTTGCTTTTGCTGTGTGCCTCTCCGGCCCTGGCCCAGGCCCCCCCCGCCCCCCCCGCCCCCCCCGCCAGTCCGGCTGATCTCTACACCGCCGCCCGTTTCGACCTGTTGGACGAGAACTACGACGCGGCAGTGGCCAAACTGGACCGCGCCCTGGCCCTGGCGCCTGGGGAGCCCCGGCTGGTGCTGTTGAAGGCCCAGGCCTTGGAGGACGGCGGCAAGCGGGACCAGGCCATTGCCTTTGTGAAGGGCGTGCTGGAGCAGGACCCCGCAAGATGGGGTTTTCTGCGTTTTGAACTGGCCTATCTCTATATCAGGGCCGGGCGCACGACCGAGGCCCTGGCCCAGTTGAAGGCGGCCGAGCAGCTCGACAAGCAGCGGGCCATAACCGAGCAGGTCCTCCTGCGCCTGCGTGCGAAGCAGTATGAACGGGCCCTGGCCGAGCTGAAGCGCCTGCCCGTGCAGACCGCCCACAGCAAGTACCTGGCTGCCCAGGCCCAGTTCTACCTGGGCAACTACTCCGCCTCCCGGGCTCTCATTCAAGAGGGCTTGGCCCTGAAGCCGGACCCCGCCTTGGCCCGGAACCTACGCTCCCTGCAGGAAGGCGGCCGGCGGCGGCAGTGGGCCGAGCGCAGGTTGCGTGGCCACTTCACCCTGGCCCTGCAATACAACGACAACGTGTTCACTGATCCCTTGCAGGACAACCCGGCGGTGATTCCACCGCGCAAGAAGGACGATTTCGCCCTGTTCGCCAAGCTGGACCTGGAATACCGGCCCTGGCAGCAGGGCGGCGACCGGCTGGCCCTCACCGGCTCGGTCCTGAAGATGACCCAGATGGAGCTGGGTGAGTCCTCTTACGGGGGCTGGTCCCTGGGCGGCTACTTTGCCCGCGACTTGGCCCGCTGGGGATTCCGCCTGCCCTACGAGTTGGCCTACTATTACGAGGGCTCCTCCCTGAACCGGAGGGTGCAGACCCACTCCCTCAGCCCCTCGCTCTACTGGCAGATGACCCGTGTCTTGCGTACCGAACTGTACGGCTTGTTGCAGCGGCGCATCTACTTCACCGGCGAGTCCAACATCAACCGCTGGGGCCTGGGCGTGCTGCACTACTGGCTGCTCAAGGGCTGGGACCGCTACTTGCGCTTGGGCTACCGGGTGGACCAGGACATTGCCGACGACCAGAAGAACGGGTTTTGGTACTACGAGATCAGCCTGGGCGGCAATACCCGCCTGGCCGAGCGGCTGAATCTGGACGCTGGTCTCACCTTTGGCTGGTACCGCTTTGACGAGCGGCCCGAGCCCTACCTGGTGGGTGATCTGGGCCCGGCCGGGGCCACCATGGTGCGCCGGGACCGCCAGCTTCGGTTTGCCTTGCAACTTTTTTATAGGCCCAAGGACAACTGGCAGCTTGCTTTGGCCTACTTTTTTACGGACAATAGTTCTAATGTGACCAAGGACGTGAACTTCGACCCGTACGAGTTCCGCCAGAGCATTGTGAGCTTTACCTCCACCTGGACCTTCTAGTATGCGCCGAGCCCGAACCAGATATGCTTTCCGCCGCCAGGGTGTCCTCGTTTTGGCGGCCGTGGTGTTGGCGTGGGCGCTGGCGGGCGCGGCCTGGGCCCAGGGGAAGGCCGTGGGACGCATCTTCGAGGCCAGGGGAGAGGTGCGGGTGGTGAACCAGGCCCTGCACAGGGACCTGGCCGCGGTCAAGGGCCTGGAGTTGATGCAGGGCGACCGCATAATCACCGGCAGGAACTCGGTGGCCAAGATCGTGCTGAAGGACGACTCCCTGGTGCGCCTGGGGGCGGAGAGTGAGCTGGGCCTGGACAAGGTCGTGTTCAACCCCCAGGACAAGGTGCGCGACACCAAGTTGAGTATGCCGGTGGGGGTCATGAAGGCCTTTATCAACGACCTGAGCGATTACAAGGAAAAGCGCTTCCAGGTCGAAACCACCACCGCGGTGGCCGGCGTGCGGGGAACCGTGTTGGGCCTGTTGGCCACCATACAGGAAACCTTGGTCTTGGGTTTCGATAACCCCATCGAGGTCATCAACAAGAAATTCCCCAACCTGCCGGTGACCGTGCTGGCCAGGATGCTGACCTGGGTGCGGGCCAACCTGCCGCCCACTGATCCCTCGCCCATAACGCCCGACATCCTGCGCCGCTTCCAGCAGTATTTCCACCTGACCGACGCTGACACCGAACCCGCCGGGACCCCGGGCGGCGGCACCACCACGACCACCACCTTGGCAGGCCCCACTACGACCCTGGCAGGACCCACCACCACCCTGGGCGGCGGTTTGGGGGGCGGCCTGGTCACCACCACTACCACCACCACCACGACCACCACCAGTACCACCACCACGACCACTACCACCACCACCACCACGACCACCACTGTGCCCGTCAGCACCACTACCAGCACCACCAGCACTACCAGCACCAGCACTACCAGCACCACCACCACCACTGCGCCGGGCCCCACCACCTCTTCCACCACCACCACTACCACCACCACCCACCCGTCAGGCACCTCGCCCGACGCCAAGCCCTGTGCCACCTAGCAGGGGGCGACGGGGGGCGACGGGGGGCGCTGGGGGGCGCGGAGGGCGCGACGGGGGGCGTGGCTGCCCGTCACGTATGTTTCAGGTAACAACTTGACCTCGGGGAGCGGGGGGGGGCGGCTGGCGGCCAGCACGGCAGGCAGCCAACCAAAAGCCGCGCCTTGCCGCCTGGGTGGGTGGACAAGGCGCGGACTTGGCCCTATCTATGCGAGATTGCTTGCAGACCGCGTGATTACCCGTGCGCGGTTACTCGGCCAGGGCCACGGCTTCTATCTCTATGCGCGCCCCCCGGGGAAGCCGGGCCACCTGCACGCAGGCCCGGGCCGGGGGCTGGGAGGCAAAGTAGCTGGCATACACTCGGTTCATGCGCTCGAAGTCAGCGAGATCCTGCAAGAACACCGTGACCTTGACCACCTTGTCCAGGCTGCTGCCCCCTGCCGCCAGGATGGCCTTCAGGTTTTCCAGGCAGCGGGTGGTTTGCTCTTCTATGCCAGGGCTGTTCAACTCGCCGGTGGCCGGGTCCAGCGCTATCTGGCCTGATACGAACAGGAACTGCCCGGCCCGCACTGCCTGGGAGTAGGGGCCTATGGCCGCTGGGGCCGCTTCCGTGCTTATTGTGGTTTTCGGCACGATCTTTCCCTTTCCGGGCCTGCTCGCCTTCGGCCGCCGGGTCAGACTGCCGTGACGGCCTTGCGGGCGATCCTGTTTGTTGGTTGGCAGAAGACAAGTTTATCATGGCGTTTTTTGCAATGGCGGGCAACAGGTTCCTGGGGGGCGGTGCCTTGCCCGCCCCCCCTGTGGGGAGGCGCCTGGTATGGACGTGAGGCTTGAGCTTTTGGTGGCGCCGGGGCGCGGCCTCCCGCGGGGAGGTGGAAAGCCTGGAGAGGAGCCTGCTGGCTGAATTGGCCCCGGCCGCGTCTTTTGAAACCACGAAGGTGGACTCGGCTGAGGCCGCCCAAAGGCTTGAATTTCCTGGCGCGCCCTTCGTACCCAGGCAAAACCAAACACCCCGATCATATAGCTGACCCCTATTGACAATAGGGGTTTTTTTTATTAGCATGAATTGCTTTTCAATAAAGCCTGCCTACGGCGTATGCGGGCTATAAACGAGGTGCCTGACAGGTGCGTGGCCCGTGTATCGCCAATCTGCCTGTATAGATCGTGGGGGGGTCAATTGGAAACGT
>CAZUHP010000033.1:0-11105 GCA_964620595.1 uncultured Desulfarculaceae bacterium
GACGGGATTTGAACCCGTGACTTCCACCGTGTGAGGATGGCACTCTCCCGCTGAGTTACGGCCCTGTTTTCATCGCTCGTTTCAGCGGCGCCGCCGCCGGGGGCGCTCCCCCCCCCTCTTCGCGCCGCCCCGGGTCTTGCGACCGCGCAACGCTGCCTTATTTACACTAAGCCCGGCTGGTTTGCAACTGTCTATTAAGCCCAGGGCCTGCTGGAGCTGGCGCAGCTCGGACAGGCTGAGGCGGCGGGCCGCGCCCGGGGGCAGATCGCCCAACTTGAGCGGCCCCAGGGCCACCCGCACCAAGCGCACCACCGGGTGGCCCACGGCCTCGCACATGCGGCGTATCTCGCGCTTGCGGCCCTCGCCCAGGGTGAAACTCAGCTTGCTGCGGTGGGGGTTGGCGGCCTTCAGGTGCACCCGGGCCGGGGCGGTGGGCCGCTCATCGCCTATGTCCACCCCCTTGCGGAGCCGCTCCAGGGCCTGGGCGTCCGGCTGGCCCTGCACCCATACCTTGTAGGTCTTGGTGGCCCCATAGCGCGGGTGCATGAGGCGGTTGGCCAACTCGCCGTCGTTGGTGAGCAGCACCAAGCCCTCGGAGTCGCGGTCCAGGCGGCCCACCGGGTACACCCGGCCGGCCTGGGGCGGCAACAGGTCCACCACCCGCTTGCGGCCCTGAGGGTCCTTGACCGTGGAAACCACGCCCCGGGGCTTGTGAACCAGCCAGTACTCCTTGGCCGCGCCGGCCTGCACCGGCCTGCCGTCCAGGGTGATGCGCTGGCGGCCGGGGTCGGCCTTGAAGCCCAGCTCGGTGACCACCCGGCCGTCCACCGCCACCCGGCCGGCCAGGATCATCTTCTCGGCCTGCCGGCGGCTGGCCAGGCCGGCCTGGGCCAGTATCTTTTGCAGGCGCTGGTGGGACAAAGGGTCTCCCTCAGGCCGCCTCGGGGCCGGAGTCCTTGTCATCGCTCCCGGTGGGGGCGGGGGAATCAGCGCCCGGCTCCTGGCGCGGCTCCGGGGTTTGGCCAGGCTCCACCAGGACGGGACCGCCGTAGGCCCCAGGCCGTCTCTGGCCATCCTCGCGGCCCGCGGCCTCCCCCTGGCCTTCGTCCCCGTCAGCCGCGGCCCCCTCGTCGGCCGCGCTCCCCCCGTTGCCTTCGCCCCCCCCGTCGCCCCCCCCGTCGCCTTCTGCGTCCTCGCGGTCGCTGCCGGGCGCGGCGGCGGCTCTTTCCTCTGCCCCAGGCTCCGGCCCTTGCCCGGGCTCCAGGCCCTCGCCCCCAGGGGCAGGGGGCTCCCCAGCCTCGGCCGGGGGCGGTCCCTGCTCCTGGGCCTCCTGCTCCCCGGCCGAGTCATGCTCGTCCTGGCCGGCCATGCCCCGGCTGAACAGGGGGGCCTCCTCGCCCGGCCCCTCCCCGCCGGCCTCGCTCACCTCCTCGGGCTCGCCCAAAAGTTCCTGCATCTCCTCCAGGGTGGGCAGGTCGGAAAGGTCCTTGAGGTCGAACACCTCCAGGAAGCGCTTGGTGGTGCCGTAAATGAGAGGCCGGCCGGGCAGGTCCTTGCGGCCCACCACCCGCACCAGGTCCTTTTCCATGAGCATCCTCAGCACGCCCGAGACCTCCACCCCGCGGATGCGCTCGATCTCGGCCTTCAACACGGGCTGCTTGTAGGCGATGATGGCCAGGGTCTCCAGGGCGGCGCGGGAAAGGCGGGTGGCGGATTGGCGCTTGAGCTTGCGCAGCCAAAAGGCCATCTCCGGCCGGGTGCGCAGGCGCCAGCCACCGGCCACCTCCACCAGGGCAAAGGCCCGCTCCAGGTAGTCGTACTCGCGGCCCAGCTCCGCCAGGGCGGTCTTGATCCGGTCCTTGTCGCTGGTCTCCAGCACCTGGGCGATCTGGGCCAGGGAAAGGGGGGCTTCCGCCGCAAAGAGAAGAGCCTCCACGATGCGCTTCAGGTCGGTGGTCACAGTTCCTCATCCTCCTCGCGGGACAGCACGTTGAAGTAGATGCGCAAGGTTCCCCAGGCGGCCCGTTCGCCCTCCGCCGTAGCCGAGCGGTCCTGATATATCCGCACCAGCCCCACCCGGGTCAGCTCCAGGAGCGCCAGGAAGGTGACCACCAGATCGCTCCGGGTGCGGTCGCCGGCAAAGAGTTCCTCGAAGGTGGCGGTGTCCTGCACCCTTAGCAGCTCCAGGAGCTGGGTCATGCGGTCCTCGATGCTGATGCCGGCCGAGGGTATGGCCAGGGTGAGGGTGTCGCCCCGGCTCTTGAGGAGGTTGCGGAAGGCTTCGATCAGGTCGAAGACCCCGGCCTGGATCACCTCCTCCTGCTCGGCCTGCTCCAGGGCCTCCTCCACCTCCTGGCGCCCGCCGGGGCGGGTGAACACGTCCCGCTCCAAGAGGGGGCGCTGGCCCAACGCCTCGGCCGCGGCCTTGAAGCGCATGTGTTCCTTGAGCTGCTGCACCAGGTCGATGCGCGGGTCCTCCCCCTCGGCCTGGTCGTCGGAGGCATCATAGCTGGGCAGGAGCATGCGGCTCTTGATGTGGGTGAGGGTGCTGGCCATGACCAGGAACTCGCCGGCCACCGAGATGTTCAGCTCGCGCATCATCTCCAGGTAGTCCAGGTATTGGCTGGTGATCATCGCGATGGGGATGTCGTAGATGTCCACCTCGTTCTTGCGGATGAGATGGAGCAGCAGGTCCAGGGGACCTTCGAAGATATCCAGCTTCACCGCGACGTCCATGCAGACTCACCTTTGGCGGCCCTCACAAGGGCAGGAGCCAGGAAACCAGGTAACCAGCCGGCTGCACCACCAGCACCCCGATCACGTCCGGAAAGCCCGGCAGCCACCCGGGCAGGAAGATCAGCGCCAAGAGTATAACAAACCCGTAGCGGCTCAGCCCATGATACTTGGCCGCGGCCCGGGGGCTCAAGAGGCCGCTGAGGATGCCCGAGCCGTCCAGGGGAGGCAGGGGCAAGAGGTTGAACAGGGCCAGGATCACGTTGATGCGCACCCCCAGGATGAAGATCTGGCCCAGGATCTCCTTCCAGAACGCGTATTCCCGGAAAATGCCGGTGGAGATCAGGAGCTTCAGCACCAGGGCCAAGAGCCAAGCGCAGAGCAGGTTGGCCGCCGGCCCGGCCGCGGAGATCCAGATCATGTCCCGCCGGGGGTTCTTCAAATAGCGGTAGTCCACCGGCACCGGCTTGGCCCAGCCTATGCCCGCCCCGAACCAGGCGGTGACGAAGAACACGATGGTGCCGGCCATGTCCAGGTGTTTCAAGGGGTTGAGAGTAAGGCGCCCGGCCAGCTTGGCGGTGGGGTCGCCCCGGCTGTAGGCCACCAGGCCGTGGGAAACCTCGTGCAGGGTGAGCGCCAGCAGGATGGGCGGTGCCAGGAGCAACACCTTGAGCGCGAAATTGCTTAGCCATTCCATCAGTGGGCAGCCTCCATCCTCTGGCCGAACTCGGCTCGGACCAGGGCCTCCTCGCCGTGACGGTCTATCACCTCCCCGTCCAGGCGGGCGGCCAGGAGGCGATCGAGTATTTGCTTGAATATAGGCCCCGGCTCAAAGCCCATGGCCTTGAGGTCGGCGCCGGTGAGTTCGGGCTTCACCTGGCTCAGGGTGGTAAGGTATTGACTTACCGCGCGTTTCACCCACTCGCGGGTGGTCTTGGCCATGATGTAGAGCTGGTAGGCCGGCTTGAGGCCGTTCAAGAGGCGGTACACGGTGGAGGCGGCGGGCGGGGTGCGCTGGAGCTGGTTGAGCGCGTCCCGCGCGGCCTGGCGCATGCTGATGATCTCGTTCTTCAGCTTGGGCGCCAGGTTGAGCCGGGCGCACATCTGCTCCAGCTCCTGGTTGTCCAGGCCATCCACCAGGGCCAAAAAGTACAGGACCCACTGCCTGAGCGGCCTGTCCAAAAAGGAGAGCTGATACCAGGCCAAAGCGTCCTGCATCTCCTGCCACAGGCCCAGGTCCTTGGTCTCCAGCTTGAGGTTGGGGTGAAACTCGCGTAGAAGCTTCAACTCCATCAAGCGCTTGATGCAATCCAAGGCCCGTTCCTCGTCCAATATCTGCACCAACTCCCCCAGGAGCCGGTTGCCGGAGAGGCGGCGGAAGGCGTCTATCTTTATGGCGTTTTTGATCAGGCCCTCGGTCAACTTTCCGATGCGGAAGCCGAAACGCTGCTCAAAGCGCACCGCCCGGAACACCCGGGTGGGGTCCTCCACAAAGGACAGGTTGTGCAGCACCCGGATGGACTTTTCCTTGAGGTCGCGCATGCCGTCGAAGAAGTCCAGGAGCTGGCCGAACTGCTTGGGGTTCAGGCGCACCGCCAGGGTGTTGATGGTGAAGTCGCGGCGGTACAGGTCCAGCTTGATGCTGGAAAGCTCCACCGTGGGCAGGGCGGCCGGGGACTTGTAGTATTCCAGGCGGGCGGTGGCCACGTCTATGATGAGGCCGTCGTCCCAGATCAGCTTGCCCGTGTTGAACTTCTTGTGGATCCGCACCTTGAGGTCGTCGCGCCCCTGGGCGAAGCGCTTCACAAAGGCCCCGCCGTCGCCCTCTATCACCACGTCCAGGTCCAGGTTGTCGTGGCGCAGGAAGAGGTCGCGCACCGAGCCGCCCACCAGGTAGGCGGAGAAGCCCATTTCCTCGGCCACCTGGCCCATCTCCTGCAGCAAGCGCATGACCTTCTTGGGAAAGCGCTCGCGCATCAGGCCCTTGACGCTCTTGTGCCGGGGCGGGCCCGCCTCGTCGCCGGCCTGCACCGGGTGCTCGTCCATGAGCGGCTGGTCAAAGAAGTGGTTCAAGAGGTCGGTGCGGGTGACCACTCCCACCAGGCGGTCCCCCTCCATGACGGCCACCAGGCGGTGGCGCTCGGCCACCAGGGCCTGCTCCACCTGGGCCAGGTTGGCCTCGGGCGCCAGGGAGGCCACCCGGGTGTCCATGTATTCGGTGACCGGGAAGCTCTCCAGCTTGTGCACCAGGGCCTTTTCCACGTTGGGCCGCTGGATCAGGCCGATGACCTGCCCCTGGCGCAGCACGGGCAGCACGTCCAGGTCGTAGCGGGTGAGCACCTCGTGGGCCTGGGCCAAGGTGGCGTCGGCCTCCACCGACACCACCGGGCTGGTCATGAGGTCGGCGGCGGTGCGGCTGGGGTTGATGCGGGTCTGGAGCACGGTCTTCAGACGGTCGCGGGCCTCCACCAGGGTCAGGTCGCGCATGGTGGCGCTGGCCGCGGTGGGGTGGCCGCCGCCGCCCAGGGCCTTGGCGATCACCCCGGCGTCCACCTCGGGCAGCCGGGAGCGCGCCACCAGGTACACCCGGCCCTCCATGCGGGCCAGGGCCATGACCACGTTCAGGTTGTCCATGTCCATGAACTTGTGCACCAGGACCGCGAAGTCCGGCACGTAGCGCTCGCGGCTCACCTCGCTGATGACCACGTTCACGCCGTTGACCACCACTTCCTGGGCCGAGCGGATGAGGTCGTTCAGGAGCCCCACCTCCTCGGCGGTCAGCTCCCGGGTGATGAGCGAGCTGACCACGTTGAGGTTGGCGCCCTGGCCCAGGAGCCAGGCCGCGGCCTGGTAGTCTGCCTGGGTGGTGGAGGAGAAGGTGAAGGAACCGGTGTCCTCGTAGATGCCCAGGGCCAGGATGGTGGCCTCGTCCTCGCTCAGCTCCACCCCCCTTTCCTGCAACAAGCGGCTGAGCAGGGTCACGGTGGCGCCCACTTTTTCCACCAACTGGAAGTCGGCCTTCACATCGGTGTCGCTGTCCGGGTGGTGGTCATAGGCGTGAATCTCCACCGCCGGGTCGTCGGCCAGGCGGCTCAAGGGGCCGATGCGGTCCCTTTGGCGGGTGTCCACCAGGATGAGACGCTTGACCCGGTCGAAGGGCACGTTCTTGACCTTGACGAAGTTGTAGAAATAGCAGACCGACTCCACGTAGAAGTTGCGCAGGTTGCGCTCCTGGGCGCCGGGGAAGACCAGCATGGCCTCGGGGTAGAGCTTGGCCGCGGCCATCATGCTGGCCAAGGCGTCGAAGTCCGCCCCCACGTGGGTGGTGATCACCTCCACCTCGCGCCGGGGTTCCGGCGCGGCTGCCTTTGTCTTGTCCGGGCTCATAACGGCTGGATTCCTCACGCTGGGTTGTTCAAGGGACGACCCCAGGCCAGTGTACACCGCCCGGCCAGGGGTTGCATGCCCGCAGGCACCATATGCCGCGCCCACCCCTTCCCCCCCTCGCGGCCGCCAGCCTGTCAAGGCATCAGAAATATGAAGATAAAGGAAAACGCACCTGGCCGCCAGCCCTTGAAGCTCCGTCGGCCCAGGCCGGAGGGCTTTGGCGTCGCCAGCCCCCGTCGCCCCCCGTCGCCCCGCCCCCCGCCCCCCCCGGCCCCGCCGCCTCAGCCCCGGGGGTGGAACTGCTTGTGCACCTGGCGCAGCCGCTGGCGGTCCACGTGGGTGTACACCTCGGTGGTGCTGATGTCCGCGTGGCCCAGCATGAGCTGCACCGAGCGCAGGTCCGCCCCGCCCTCCAGAAGATGGGTGGCAAAAGTGTGGCGCAGGGTGTGGGGCGTCACCCGGCCCGGGATGCCCGCGGCCACCACGTGCTTGCGCAGTATCTTCCACAGCCCCATGCGGCTCAGGGGGCCGCCGCGGACGTTCAGGAACACCTCCTCCCGTTGCTTGCCCTTGCGCAGCCGCTCCCGGGGGCCCTCCAGGTAGGCCCGCAGCACCTCCAGGGCGGTGGGATGCACCGGCACCAGGCGCTCCTTGGAGCCCTTGCCCCGCACCACCAGACAGCCCACCTGGAACTGCACGTCGCCCACCCCCAGGGTTATGACCTCGCCGGCCCGCAGGCCCGCGGCGTACATCAGCTCCAGCATGGCCCGGTCCCGCCGGCCCAGGTCCGTATCCGCCGGGGGAGCTTCCAGCAAACGCTCCACCTCCTGCCGGGACAAGAAGCGGGGCAAGCCCCCCGACACCTTGGGCCCGCTGAGGCCGGCCAGGGGGTCGCTCTGCACCAGGGATTCTTGCAGCAAAAACTTGAGCAGCCCCCGCAGGGCGGAAAGCCGCCGGGCCCGGGTGCGGGCGGCCAGGCCGCGCTTTTTGGTTTCAGCCAGGTAGGCCACCACGTGCAGAGAGTCCAGCTCGGGCCAGGCCTTGACGCCCTGTCCGGCCATGAACCCAGCAATATCACGCAGATCGTCGGCATAGGCCGCCACGGTGTTGGGGGAGAGCCCCCTCACGGCGGCCAGGTGGGTCAGGTACAGGTCCAGGCCCTGGTCCAGCGGGTCAGGTAGGTCCACGAGCCAAGCTCCTGGCATCAAGGCAAGTCATAGAACCGGTCCAGGCGGTTCAGGAGTTGGCAGCCGCTCTCGGTGAGCACCACCATCTCTTCCAGGCGCACCCCGCCCCAACCCGGCAGGTATATACCCGGCTCCACAGTGAAAACCATGCCCGGCTCCAACTTGTCCGTGGAGTTGGGCCCCACCGAAGGGGCCTCGTGGGTGGCCAGGCCCACGCCGTGGCCCAGGGAGTGGCCAAAGCGCTCGCCATAGCCGGCCTCCTCTATCACCCGGCGGGCGATGGCATCCGCCTCGGTCCCGGTCAGGCCGGGGCGTATCTGGGCGATTCCCTCGAGTTGGGCCCGGCGCACCACGGCGTACACCTCCTTGAAGCGGGCGTCGGCCCGCGCCAGTCCGCCAGCCACCACGGTGCGGGAGATGTCGCTGCAATAGCCCCCCAGCTTGGCACCCACGTCGAAGATCACCGGCTCGCCGGCCTTGATCATCCGCTCGCCCGGCTCGGCGTGGGGCTCGGCCGCGTTGGGGCCGCTGGCCACCATGGGGGGAAAGGCCACCTCCTCGGCGCCGGCGTCCTCCACTGCCCGGGCGATCATGAGCGCCAGCTCGCGCTCGCTCCTGCCCACCAGCTCCCCGGCCAAGACCTGGTCCAGCACCTGTTCCATGAGCCCCAAGCTGGCCTGGATCGCCGCCAGCTCGGCCGGGTCCTTGCGGGCCCTCAGCCCTTCCACCAGGCCGCTGGTGGCCACCAGTTCAACCCCCTCGCCCAGTTCCTGGGCCAGGCGGTCGCGCTGGGAGACCAACAGGGCCCCGGCCTCAAAGCCCAGGCGGCGGACCCGGCTTTCCTCGAGCAAAGGCTTTAGGGCCTTGGCCAAGCCCTGGTGCTGGATCACCACCTGGTACAGCGTGGCTTGCTCCCGGGCGGTGAGTTCATAGCGGAAGTCGGTCAAAAGCACGGCATCACAAGGAGTTATCAGCAGCCACCCCGAGGTTTCACCCCATTGGCCGTCATCGGGCGCAAACCCGGAGAGATAGCGGCGGTTGGCGGGCAGGCTCACTATGATCCCGTCCAACCCCTCGCTTTTGAGGCGGGTGCGGAGCTTGGCCAGGCGATTCTTCAACATAATGCTTGAAAAGCCTTTCCGCGCTTGGTGGCGCACGAAAAAGGGGGGAGGCTTTAACGTATTGTTATAGCATTGCATCCCGGACAAGGCAATAGTGACCCCGCGCCGGGCCTTGCCTCGGGCCAGGGGCCTGGGGTATGAAGGAGGGACGGCTGGGGGGAGGAACGGATTTGGAACCCTTAGAGCGATTTGCACGAGCCGCTGCCCGCGAGTTGGCTTTCAGGATGGGGCGGGGAACCTTGGGCGCCGCCAAACCCCTGGTGGCAGAGGCGGCCATGGAGCAGCCTTCGGGAGAGGAAGGCACCGGCGCAGAGCTGGAGGTCTTGGAAGCCCTGGCCAAACAGGTGGTTGAGGCGGTGATCGGCCTGGCGGGCCAAAAGCTGGATGCTAACCAGTTGGCTAAGGCGGTCGAGTTGGCCGCGCGCAAGCACCTGATGGCCCGGGGCATGGGCCAGGCCGGCCAGCGGGCCCTGCTGGCCCGCCTGGCCTCCGAGGCGCCCTACCTGGTGAACCTGGAGCGCCTGGCCGCCCTGGCCGCCCAGGGGATGGAGGTGGCGCCGGCCGCCGCAGCCAGCGGGGAGCCCTCTCCGGAGATCGTGGGCGGGCAGTCGCGGGCCTTTGCCCAGGTGCTCAAGGACCTGGAGCGGGTGGCGGAAACCGATTTGCCGGTGCTGCTTTTGGGCGAAACCGGTACCGGCAAGGAACTCCTGGCCCGGCGGCTCCACTATCTCTCCACCCGGCGGGAGGGCCCCTTTGTGCCGGTGAACTGCGCGGCCCTGCCGGGCAGCCTGTTGGAAAGCGAGCTGTTCGGCCACGACAAGGGCGCCTTCACCGGCGCCACCACCGCCAAGGAGGGCTACCTGCAAGCAGCCCACGGCGGCACCTTGTTCCTGGACGAGATCGGCGAAACCTCGCCCGAGTTCCAGGTGCGGCTCCTGCGGGTGCTGGAGGACCGGGTGGTGACCCCGGTGGGCAGCCGCCAGGGACGGAAAGTGGACTTCCGCCTGGTCACCGCCAGCCACCGCGACCTGGAGCAGGCGGCGCGCGAGGGCAAGTTCAACCAGGCGCTCCTGTACCGCATCCTGGTGGTGCCCTTGGAGCTGCCGCCCTTGCGGCAACGGCGCGAGGACCTGCCCGCCCTCATCGACCACTTCCTGGCCCAGGCCTGCGTGCTGGCCAAGCGCACCCGGCGGCTGGCCCCTGAAACCAGGCGGCTGCTGATGGCGTATCACTGGCCGGGCAATGTGCGGGAACTCATCCACCTGTTGCAGCGGGTGGTGGCGCTCTCGCCGGAATACGAGATCGGCCCCGAACTCCTGCCGGCCGAGGTCCGCCGCTCCGGCGACGGGGGGGGCGACGGGGGGGGCGACGGGGGCGAGGGGAACGTGGGGGGCGAGGGGGGCGAGGGGGGCGACGGGGGGGGCGGGGGCGGCCGGAAGCTGGCCTATTTCCGCCGCCGGCTGGCCGAGATCAAGGACATCCCCCGGCGCCGCGAGCCCGGCTTGGCCCGCATCCTGGCCGCGGCCGCCGGCGGTGAGCTGACCAACAAGCACCTGCGCGAGGGCCTGGGTTGCTCCGACTCCACGGCCAAGAATTTCTTGCGCGCGCTGGTCGGGGCGGGCATGCTGGAGGCGATGGGCCGCCGGGGAGGCCGGCGTTACAAGGTGCTGACACCAGAGGAGGAATGACATGGCCATAGAGGGCCGCATAGGTGTGTTGGGCGGCGGCAACATGGGCTCTGCCCTGGTGCGGGGGCTCATCCAAGGCGGCGCCGCCCAGGCCGGGCAGATCGTGGTGGCGGAAAAGGACGCGCAGCGCGCCCAAGAGCTGTCCGAGAGCCTGGGCCTGAAAACCGTGACCCAGGCCGGCGGCCTGGGCCCCATGGACCTGCTGATCATCGCGGTCAAGCCCCAGGATTTGGCCGGCGCGGTAAAGGCCGCGGCCGGTTGCCTGGCCAAGGGCGGCCTGGCCATCACCATCGCCGCCGGGGTCAAGATAGCCACGGTGGCGGAAAACCTGCCCGCAGAAACGCCCATCATCCGGGCCATGCCCAACACCCCGGCCCTGGTGCTGAAGGGCGCCACCGCCATTGCGCCCGGTCCCCACGCCTCGGACCAACACATCGCCATTGCCCGGGAGGTCTTTGCCGCGGTGGGCGAGGTGGTGGTGGTCAAGGAAGCCCTCATGAACGCGGTGACCGGGCTTTCGGGCTCTGGGCCGGCCTACGTGTTCCAGTTCATCGAAGGCCTGGCCGATGCGGGCGTGGCCCAGGGCCTGGACCGGGCCACGGCCCTCACCTTGGCCGTGCAGACCGTGGCTGGCTCGGCCGAGCTTTTGAAGGCCACCGGCCAGCACCCCGGGGTGTTGACCGACCAGGTGGCCTCGCCAGGAGGCACCACTATCGCCGGCCTGCACGTGCTGGAGGCCAAGGGCTTCAAGGGCATCCTCATGGACGCCATTGCCGCAGCGGTCAAACGGGGCCGGGAGTTGGGCGGGGACTGAGCCTGGGCACGCGCAAAAAAGGAGGCCGGCCCTGAAGCCAAGCCTCCTTTTGCCTGCTCGCGCGCTTTCCTGAAAGCGTTTCACCGAGGGGCGAACACCACACCGACCGCAAGGAAAACGCCTACCCCCGCGTCACGGAAGTTGCGGCACGCAACCAGCGCACATTTTCCTGAAA